>NZ_CP073766.1:2400000-3076666 GCF_018255755.1 Chitinophaga sp. HK235
GTAAAAGATGGAACAGGCGTAAAAGCCTTACATCCTATTGAAATTCTTTTTGATAACCTCGCTTAGGGTCCCAGGGCTGAAGCCCTGGGCTATATTTGTTGGAGCGAAGACGGGGGATTAGGAAATTCATGGAGGTAAAATTTAAAAATGGGGATTAAATTTTTTTCATAAAAAACCACTGTCGTATCCCCAGACTAACATAGCCCAGGGCTTCAGCCCTGGGAAGGAATTATGCTCCCAAATTTCCTGTATAGAGTTTCGTTTCGTAACTAAACAGCACAATGCCGTTTTCCTTGTATTTTTCAAATAGATCTTCCAGTGCTCTGAGCATTGGTTGATAGCTGGGATGGGCTTTATCAGGCATATAGGAGCTGGAGGACAATAACCCTTTCAATGCCGGAAAATCAAAGCGCTGTGCATTCATTATAGATTTTTCCCGGAAGGTGCCGGGCAGGAAGAAAGCTGCCAGCTGTGCCGGGTCTATACTACGGTGTTGCATATGCTGGTAATCAGTGCCATATTGCCTTAGCAGCTGCTCATAGTCATGTTCGAAGGGAGTGTTGATGGGCCGGATATTCCACATGAGCACGGCGAATGCTCCCGGTTTGGAGATACGGTGAAACTCTTTGCGGGTGGATTCCCTGTCGAACCAGTGGAAGGCCTGGGCAGCCACTATCAGATCAATGGAGTGGTCGGGCAGCGTGGTATGTTCGGCGGTACCGTTGACACTTTTAAAGCCCGGAAAACGCTGCAGCTGTTTTTCTGCTGAAGCCCTCATTTCGGTATTGGGCTCTACGGCAAATACGGTATTGCCGTTGTCCAGAAAGGGTTGTGCCGAGATGCCTGTACCAGAGCCGATGTCGGCAATCACACTCTGCGTGGAAAGCCCGGTGGTGGCAGACAAATAAGGAATGATGGCTTCCGGATAATGTGGCCTGTACTTTTCATAGTCAGCCACTCTGTTGCTGAATCGTTCGGTATTTTTCATGGTCTCTAAAAGTAATACTATTCGCCCAGACCTTTGGGTTTCCTTGCTTCGTCGCCATGTGCTTCGAGTTCGGCCAGTTTCTTTTTACCATATGCCAGTTTGGTGATAAGCACGTACAATACCGGCACTGTAAATATCCCCAGCAAGGTGGCAGCCAGCATCCCTCCTATAACGGTGAAGCCTATATTAACACGGGAGGCCGCACCGGCCCCTTTAGCCAGACACAAGGGCACCACGCCGAGGATGAAGGCGAAGGACGTCATAAGAATAGGCCTGAAACGCAGTTTCACAGCTTCCAGCGTAGCGTCCAGCAACGGCATGCCTCTGTCTACACGTTCCTTACAAAACTCTACGATGAGGATGGCGTTTTTAGCCGCCAGCCCGATCAGCGTCACAAGGCCGATCTGTGAATAAACGCTATTGGCCTGTTTTGTCAAAGAGAGCGCTGTGATAGAGCCAAACAGGGCCACCGGCACCGCCAGCAATACAGAGAAGGGTACCGACCAGCTTTCATACAATGCTGTCAGCAGCAGGAATACAAACAATATAGATAACATAAAGATGAGCACGCTGCTCTTTCCGGCTTTTATCTCCTGAAGGGATACGTTGGCCCACTCAAAACCGAAGTTTTCCGGTAGGGTTTTGGCGGCCACTTCCTTGAGCGCATTGATAGCGTCACCACTACTGTAGCCTACCTGGGCATCCCCATCAATTTCCACAGAGCGATACAGGTTAAAGTGGTTGATTACGGGTGCACCTGCCCCTTTTCGGGTGATCAGGAGTGCGCTCAGCGGTACCATCTGCCCAAGATTATTCCGTACATAATAAGTAGCGAGGTTGTTGATACTGGTACGGTATAATGAATCGGCCTGCAACACTACGCGGAAGCTGCGGCTAAATCGGGTAAAGTCATTCACATACAGACCACCGAGGAACGTCTGCAATGCGCCGAACACATCACTGACAGCCACACCCAGTTGTTTACACTTATCTCTGTCCACCTCCACATTAAACTGCGGTGTATTGGCACTGAAGAAAGCGTAGGCCCTGGCTATCTCCGGACGCTGATTGGCCGTCATCAGGAATTGCCCCATTACCTGCATAAACTGTCCTATATCCGGGTTGCTTTTCTGTTCGAGCATGAAGGAGAAACCACCAGAGTTACCCAAACCACGGAGTGTGGGTGCGGGGATCAGGATGATAGTGGCGCCAAGAATTCTGCTGGTGGAGCCCTGGATGCGAGCCACCACGGTATTCATATCGTCGCCGTGAGGATAACGGACATCCCATGGTTTGAGGCTGACGAAGAAAGTGCCCGAATTGGGTTTGGTTGCATTGGCCACGAAGTTGATCCCGGAGATCCCGAAAAAGTGATGTACAGCACTGTCTCTCCGGAGGATATCACCGATTTCACTCACCACCTCCTTAGTCCGCTCTGTGGATGCAGCTTCAGGTAATTCCAACGCTATAAAGATAGCCCCCATGTCTTCCTGCGGCACAAAGGTGGTGGGCGTCTTCTTAAACAAATAAAAAGCCGCAACAAAAATCAGCAACAGTAGTATCAGGACCACCGGCGTAAAGCGAATGGCACGCATCACCGTATTGCCGTAACGGTTAGTGACTCTGTTGAACCATTCATTAAATTTAAAAAAGAGTTTATTCAGCCCGCGTGATTTTTTAGTGAGATGGGCAGGCTGCAAAAGAATGGCTGTCAGAGCCGGCGTGAGCGTCAGTGCCAGAAAAGCAGACAATAATACGGAGAAAGCGATCGTCAGTGCAAACTGCTGATACAAGCGACCACTCACCCCAGGGATAAACGCCACCGGCACAAATACCGCAGCCAGAATCAGCGCAATGGCAATTACCGGCGCCTGTACCTCCGACATCGCTTTAAAAGTGGCTTCCCGCGGCGACATCAGGTCAACGTCAATATGATGCTGCACCGCTTCCACCACCACAATAGCATCGTCCACCACGATACCGATGGCCAGCACAAACCCAAACAGGGTAAGGGTATTGATGGAAAATCCCAGCAGCTGGAAAAAGATAAAAGTGCCGATCAGGGATATGGGTATTACCAGGATGGGGATGATGGTAGCGCGCCAGTTCTGTAGAAAGATAAACACCACCAGCACTACCAGTCCCAATGCTTCAAGGAAAGTATGGAATACTTCGTTGATGGATATTTTTACGAAAGAAGTGGTTTCAAAGGGGATAAGCCAGTTCACATCTTCAGGGAAGGCTTTGGCGAGTTCTTCCATTTTGGCTATTACACGGTCATTCACATCGAGGGCATTGGCTCCCGGCGCCAGGTAGATGGCCAGACCACTACCTGTTTTGCCATCGGCTTTAGCATCAATAGCATAGGAGAAGGAGCCCAGATTGATCCTGGCCACGTCACGGAGGCGTACCAGTCCTCCATTCGGATTTTTCGCCACGATGATATTGCCAAATTCTTCTGAGGTGGCCAGGCGTCCTTTCACGCTAACCGTATATTCGAAAGCCTGATTGCGGGACATGGGCTGTCCGCCGATACTACCCGCCGGCACCTGCTGATTCTGTTCGGTGATAGCCCGGGCAATATCTCCGGCAGTGAGCCCGAGTGCAGCCATCTTATCGGGGTTGAGCCATATACGCATACTATAATCCTGGGAGAACACATTTACGTCGCCCACCCCTTCAATACGGGCCAGTTCCGGTTTCAGGTAGATATTCATGTAGTTATCCAGGAATTCATGGCTGTGTTTCTCATGCGGAGTGTTGAGCCCTATTACCATCAGCATGTCATTGGAACGTTTTTTCACGGTAACGCCTACACGCCGTACTTCATCGGGAGTACTGGGTAAGGCGAGGCTTACCCTGTTTTGTACGTCGAGTGTAGCGATATCAGGGTTTGTACCGAGATTAAAGGTAACCGTAATACTCATGGAGCCGTCGTTGGCACTCACAGACTGTATGTACATCGCGCCGGGTGTACCGTTGACCTGGTTTTCTATGGGCGTGGTCACGGTTTCTTCCACGGTGGTGGAGTTGGCACCTACATAACTGGCTCTTACGTCTGTCACAGGCGGGGCGATATCGGGCAACTGCGCAATGGGCAGGTTGAACATACAGATCAACCCCACAATCACCAGGATGATGGCTATGACTATCGTGGTATTCTTGCGCTCTATAAAGGTTTTTGAAATCATACTGTGATGGCGATTTAGGATTAATGTTTACCTCCTGCTGCTGCACCACCGGCACCGGCCACGTTAACGGTATCTCCGGGCCTTACTTTCTGTTGCCCTTCTGTAATCACCCGGTCACCTGCATTAAGGCCTTCTTCCACGATGATCATGGTATCTGTAACAGGTCCGGGCTTGATAGGTGCCGGTTTTACCACATTGTCCTTTGTCAGGGTCATTACGGATGTTTCGGAGAGGTTCTGGATAATAGCTTTGGTGGGGATGGCCACCTGTGTGCCGGGGGTAGTATATTGCATGACCACTACACAGCTCATACCTGATTTGAGCAGGCCATCTCTGTTCTGGAACACAAGCCTTACGCGGATGGTACCGGTTTGCGGGTCAACGATGTTATTGATCGTTTGTATTTTTCCCTGTTCTCCGTAGGTCTCACCGCTGGTAAATTTCAGGAAGAACTTTTCATCACCTTGTCCTTTCTGGATGCGCAGGAACTGGGGGATGCTGGCCTGGGGCACATCAAAATCAGCGAAGATGGGGTGTTCATTGACGAGGGTATTGATCTGTGTCTGGCCGGCATTGACGATATCGCCGACTTTGATCAGAACGATACCGATGGAGCCGTTGGCCGGGGCGCGGATCACCGAGTGGTTAACATCTGTACCAGCTTTAGCGACGGCTGCCTTAGCAGCGGCTACATTGGCTTTGGCGGTGAGCACGGCAGTATAGGCCTGGTCTACCGTTTGTCGGGAGATGGCGTCATGTTCGAGCAGTGTTTTATATCTTTCGTAGTCTCTCTGTTTCTGTGCGAGATCAGCTTCCGCCTGTTGCTGGCTGGCGGTCGTCTGGCCATAGGCAGCCACATAGCGGCTTTTATCGATATCATACAGTGGCTGACCTTTTTTCACCATACTTCCATCTTTTACTCTTATGCCGGAGAGAAAACCGGTCACATCAGAGCGGATTGCTACCACATCATGCGCTACCAGTGTGCCGGGAAACTGTGTACTCACCGTATAGGAAGCCGCCACGACTTCCTGTACCATTACAGTAGCTTTCATCTTGCCCATCATGGCCGCCTGCTGTTTTTTCTTACCTCCGCCGCAGGCTGTGCCCAGGAGCGCGATCATGAATATTATCCAATTTGATTTCAGGTACATATGGAGAAAAAATTACCAGGTTATCATGATTGTTGAGTATAGAGATTATCGGTCATCTGTCTATTTAATCCTTCCCATTGCTTTGTCCAGGTCCGTTTTGCTGATCAGCGTGTTCAGCATGGCGTTGATATAATCTGTTCGGGCCTGGGTGAGCTCACTTTCCGCTGAAATCACGTCCAGGCTGGTAGCCACCCCTTGTTCAAACTTCAGCACGATTCTGTCGTAAATGCCCTGCGTGAGTGCCATGTTGGTCTTCTGTGTCACAAACGTGGCTTTATTATTCTCGTAGGCAGTATTGGCGCTCTGCACTTCCAGTTTGATCTGCTGGGAGAGGAAATCAAGATCATTACGGGATTTCTGCAGGGTGATGTTGAGTTCCCTGATCTGGTGTAGTCTTTCTGTTCCCGTAAAAATGGGCCATGTTAAATTGATGCCTAAAGCGGAAGCGCCGAAGTTATGTTTATACAGGTCTGCGAGATAGGTAGAGAAGTAGTTGAAGCCATAATTGACGTAAAAGTTCAGCTGTGGCAGATAAGCCAGCTTTTTACTTTTCAGGTTCAATTCGTTGAGGGCTATCTGGGTGGTTTGTATAC
The DNA here is from genome assembly GCF_018255755.1 of Chitinophaga sp. HK235. Classification (NCBI taxonomy): domain Bacteria; kingdom Pseudomonadati; phylum Bacteroidota; class Chitinophagia; order Chitinophagales; family Chitinophagaceae; genus Chitinophaga; species Chitinophaga sp. HK235. The sequence goes on from NZ_CP073766.1 coordinate 2,405,927, forward strand.
CATATTCGATGCGGTCTTCCACTTTATAGTTGAGGGTATCTGAGGAGAATGATTCTACGTTGAGGTCCTGTACGGTTTCACGTAGTTCGAGGTTACTTTCCTGGGTCATGCCCATCTGGAATTTCAGTAACTGTATCGAATATACGAGCAAGCGGATCTGGTTTTCTATCTGGGTAACGCTGTTGTTGTAGGACACTGCGATACGGTCTACGTCAACCCTTTCGGCTACGCCTGCGTCGTAGCGGGCTTTGGTATCGGAATAGGTTTTACGGAGTTGTTCGAGATTGGCCCTGGAGAGGCGGATATTTTCCTGATTGGTGAGCACAGCGTAGTAGGCTTTGGTGATGGCTACCCTGGTATCTATTTCGGTGCGGATATATGTTTTGGCTGACAGTCCGCGGTACACGCGGGAGGCTTTCAGGCCGATAAAATAATCGCTCCGGAAAAGGACCTGGTCCAGTTCTCCGGTGATGTTGGAAGACAGGCGGGTACCAAATTGCACCGGTATTTTTTTGTCGTAGTTGCCATTGGCAATATCAGGAATAAGCGATGTCGGCAACTTCAGGTTGTCTGTAAAGTTGCCTGTAATATTACCATGTGGAAATAATTTGGCGGTAGCTTCCTTTACCTGTTCCTGGGAGAAATTGATGTCCAGATTGGCATTTACAACGTCGTGATGATGCGTGATCCCGTATTGTATGCATTCAGCCAGATTAAAGGCATAATCCCCCCTGGTTGTATCCATTTGCCCGTAAGTGGCATGTAGTCCTGACAAAAAAAGCGTAGCCATCAGTAAAAGGGTACAACGCATACTTATAACATTGAAAGTATATGATGATTGACAGATACTTAACAACAGAAAAAAGAAAAGGTTGTGCACAAGTGATGGACGGTAGCCGGCGGGAAAGCGGCAGATAACGGGTTAGTCAGGCCAGCACAGGAATACAGCAGAGGCCTGGTTCCCGAATATACGAAAACGTGATTAAAAACGGTGGTGGGGTCGCTTTATTCAGCTTTTCGTATATTGCTGAAAAGCTATACGTTTTTATTATGTCTATGTCAGTTATTAAGGAAGCTAAACCGGTACATCGTGAGTTTGAGCTGGACCGGGCGGTGTTGTTCAGCGATGCCGTATTTGCTATTGCCATTACCCTGTTAATCATCGAAATCAAGCTGCCGCAAATGCCGGGCAAGATGCCTGTGGACAATTATATGCAGCTGCTGAAGCCCTTTCTGCTGGAGTTTTTCACCTTTGCGATGAGTTTTCTGTTCATCGGCACATTCTGGAAATGGCATCTGCAGTTATGTCGTTTTTTGCAGCATTATGATGATGGGTTGATACATCGTAATCTTTTTTTCCTGTTTTTTATTGTCACCTTTCCATTTTCCACGGCGGGGATAATGCATATGGGCAGCCATTTTATGCTGCCACTGTACGTATACCTGTTTAATCTGGCCGGTTGTATGGCGGGGCTGTTCTGGATCAGTTATTATATTTTTCAGCGTAAACCCGGACTGGTGGTGGCAGGACTGCATATGGAAAAGGAACTGCTTTATCAGCGGTTGAAATATAATTTTCTGACGATGAGCACCGGGTTTACCATCATAGCCATGGCATACTTCATCTTCCCGGAAAACACCACTATGCAAAATATCAGTTTCTTCCTGATCCCTGTGCTGATCTTCTTCAATCATTTCAGGCTCAAGATAAAAAAACGTAATACGCTTCGCCTGGTGCATATCGGGGACAAATCGAGTTCATCATGATGGAAGTAGACAAAAGAGACGGACAATTTCTACAGCGAGTCATCCGTAAGTGGCAGCAGGACAAACTGATCAGTGATGCACAGGCGGAAGATCTGCAGCAGAGTTATTCCATCCGCAACAGCGACTGGCAAACCATCACCCTGTACATCTTTATAGCAGCCCTTTCCTGTGCTCTGATGGCATTTGGTTCATTGGTACTGGATGAGAAGTGGATAGAAATTATCCGGAAGAAGTTTTCCCTGACAGATGGTGTGATCGCCTTTTTATTTGGTGCGCTGACTGTTTTCCTTTGTTACCAGGGCTGGCGCCGCAACCGGCATCATGCGTCCTTTTCCTTTAACCGTGAGCTGTTCTGGCTGTTGCCTATACTGAGTACAGGCGTTACCGTGGTATATCTTGGCAAAAGTGTGGGATATCTTGGCGGCAACTATGGCGTTTTCTGGCTGCTGGCCACGGCCGTATATGCGGTGGTGGCGCTGACGCTGCATTCCCGGCTGTTGTGGATTGCCACGCTGCTCTGTCTGATACCGGCTTACGTAAAGCTGACTTATTACCTTACCAACAATGGTCCTTATTTTCTGGGGATGAACCTTGCCTGCCGGATGGCTTTGCTGGCGCTGCTGCTGATAGCAGCAGGATGGGTGATGAAACACCGGGCTGTTTTTCTTCCGGCCAAAGAGATTACCTGGGCCGGTGGCTGGTTACTATTCATGCTTTCCGGCTGGCTGATTTCCATCTTCGGCAATTGTGGTACCTGGCAGGAATGGCAGGCATTGCGGCAGGTGCATCTGTTGTGGTGGGTAGTTGTTTTCAGTGCACAGTGTGTCCTTACCCTCCTGCTGGGCATCCGTATCAAGGATGATCTGCTGCGGGACATGGGAGTGATATTCCTGTTGCTGGATCTTTATACCCGTTATTTCGAATATCTGTGGGACCGTACCAACAAAGGACTTTTTTTCTCTATTCTGGCACTCTCTTTCTGGTGGCTGGGCAAGCGGATAGAGAAATATCTGGAGAAACGCAGAGCACCGTGACAAGCAGCTGACCCAAAACGCCCTTTTGGGTCAGCCCTGCCATAACTTTATCAACTGTTCACTTTTTCCTTTACCATAGCCCCATATCTTCCGGTATCATGCAGGCTCCAGTCGAAGTTGCCGGTGATCCATGAGCGCAATACAGACACGTATCGCAGCAGTTCATAATCTCTTTCACTGCCGGTGAGCGGTAATAATTTTTCCAATACCACAAAGATGGCCACTTCTTCGTTGTGCATGCGGGCAGCTTCGTCTATGGCTTCCTGCAGGGAGCACTGGCGTTCGTGTTGCAGCACCATTACCAGGTTGTGTACATCGCCGGCTTTGCTTTCCTTATTAAAGGAAAAGAGGTCGTTGGACCAGCAGACAATATTGTTGCAGGCCTGTATCATACGTTTGAGCAGGGCATTGTGGAGCAGTTCATCGGAGAGATAGATTTTTTCGATGATATCGATGGCTTCCACATCGGCCAGTAGAGCACCGGTATAGGGGCGCATTCTGACGTAGTCGGCTACTGAGGGCACTATGTGATTTTCTCTGTTTTGTGCTTCCCAGAGGCAGGAGTTAAAATAATCTTCCATACTGCGGATAAAGCGCTGCTGCCAGGCAGGTGGGCTGATGGCCTGCATGCGTTCCCAGATGCTGATGAGAGCAGCTGGCAGTGGCGCATTGGTGGCCGAAGTACGGGGTTCAGGGCTGCGCAGGATGTTCATAAAACCGGCCATGACGTTGCGGAGGAAGTCGGATTTTTTTCCTGCTTCGGCTTCATCACATTGGTCGTCGAGGATAAACAGCCAGGTGTTGAAGTCGGCGATAATGCAAAGTTCATGCAGTGCCGCATCGGGGAAGGCCCTGGCAGCCAGCCAGGCAAAACGGGCTTTGGCAAAGCGCATTCTTGCCTTATCGGTAGAGAGCAAACCATGAAGGTACACCCAGTCCTCAACGTGTTGCTGGGCAGCCTGAACATGCGGATTCAAACGAGAGGGAAACGGATACTGGATCCGGGGAAACTGGATCGTTGTCATGTGTCTGTGGTTTAACAGTTAACTATTAAGGGTTATGAAATGGCATAGACAAAACAGGGATGTTCCCGGTAAAACGTAGACAGGCGGGCATAACAAGGGCTTACCCTACCTGTTGGCATAGTAAAAAAGATAAAGGTGATTTGTTTCGGTTAACAGCAAATGAGATGCAATAAAAGAGTACAGGGCAATTTACACGTCAGCCGTGGTGACAGACAGATTCAGATATTTTAACACTTTTGGCAATGCGAGATGGAACCAGCTGGTAAAGCTGTCGGGCTCCCGCGCCATTAATTCCAGTATCTGACTGGGAGACATATACCGGTAATCTTTAACTTCCTCGCTGTCGGGGTTAATTGCTCCATTGTAGCATCCGATGAGCACATGATCGAATTCGTGCTCAACAAGTCCATTGTCAAAAACGGTCCTGTAGGTAAAGGCGAAAATTTCTTCCAAGGGACAGTCGAAACCCATTTCTTCCATCAGTCGGCGGTGCGCCGCATCGAGGGTGGTTTCGCCAGGCAGCTGATGACTACAGCAGGCATTGGTCCAAAGCCCGGGTGAGTGGTATTTTCCCAGGGCACGCTGCTGCAGCAAAATATCTCCGGCATCATTCATAATAAATACGGAAAAAGCACGGTGCAGAAGTCCTTTGCGGTGCGCTTCCATTTTCTCCATCGTACCAATAGGTTCATCGGATTCGGTCACTAATATTACTTCAGGTAGATTCATAGCGTAACAAAGATATTTAATAAAGCTGTTAGCTGTCGGAAATGATCGCGAATTACTAAAAATGAGCCTGTTTCTTCAATGGTTACTTTAAATAAATATACAATAATAACGGGAAAAGTGAAAAAAAATTACAACAGTGTGCGGTGTCCCTGCCGTCCTTCTTTGCGCGTGGATTTATCTTACCTTTACTGGAAAAAAATGGCAGAAGACTTACAGATTGTACAGGGAGATAAAGCCACACAATACCAGACGCTGATCCCGCAGATCAAAGGATTACTGGAGGGTGAGCCGGACCTGGTAGCGAATCTGGCCAATGTAGCCGCTGCGCTGAAAGAACAATTCGGCTGGTTCTGGGTAGGGTTTTATCTGGTAAAGCAGGAAGAGCTGGTACTGGGGCCTTTTCAGGGGCCGGTAGCGTGTACCCGTATCCGTAAAGGAAGAGGGGTATGTGGTACCAGCTGGGCACAAGCCACCACACTCATTGTACCTGATGTGGAAGCTTTTCCCGGTCATATTGCCTGCAGCAGCCTCTCCAAATCAGAGATTGTGGTGCCACTGATAAAAGACGGCATAGTAGTGGGAGTGCTGGATGTGGACAGCGAACTACCCGATCATTTTGACACTAACGACCAGCAGTATCTGGAGGAAATTGTTAAACTGATCTCCCTCTAAACATTTTCTGTTGCCATTACGTTTTAAAAAGTCAGGTACAACCGTAACTGGCAAAGATTTTGCGGACCATTGCGCTGATAAACCAAAAAGGAATTTTAACCATGTTCTTCTTCCGGAAAAAACGGGACCATAGTAAATCACTGATCCCTTTCCTCTCAGGTATTGAAACAGATATTCATTCGCACCTGATTCCGGGGATAGACGACGGCGTTCCGGATGTAGCCACCAGTGTAGATTTTATCAGTCAGCTGCACGAGCTGGGCATCCGGAAAATTATTACCACTCCGCATATTATGATGGACCGTTTTCCCAATTCGCAGGAATCCATTCATAGTCCTTATTTGGAGGTGGAAGCAGCCCTCGCATCCCAACGAATCAATGTGCCTTTCAATTATGCTGCGGAGTACTATATGGACGAGCAGTTTGAAGCACTCCTGAAATCACCGTTGCTCACCCTTAACGGGCGGCTGGTGCTGGTAGAGATCTCTTTTGTGGCCCCACCGCCACAGATGCACCAATGGCTTTTCGAAATGAGTGCCCGGGGCTATATGCCTTTGCTGGCCCATCCCGAACGATATAACTATTGTCACAAAAACTTCAACCTCTACAAGGAATTTAAATCCTGGGGATGTCAACTGCAGCTGAACCTGCTGTCGCTCACCGGTTATTATGGCAAAGCTGTACAACAGGCAGCTTTCCAATTACTGGATGCCAATATGATCGACTATATCGGTACAGACCTGCACCATGAAAAACATATGCAGGCCATCCGCGATATTGCGGAAAACAAAAAACTGCTGAAGCGGCTGGAACAGTATCCGTTTAAAAACAATAGTCTGACCGCCACACGCTAAGCGCTTTACCGTACCAGCACCAGGCTTCCCTGTTGTTTGCGGGCCTGCAGTTTACTGTCAGTGTAAGTAAGCACCCATACATAACTCCCGGCAGGCTGCAGATAGCCATCCCAGGCCTGCTGGGGATCAGCACTGTTAAAAACAACAGCACCCCAGCGATTGTATACTGTCAAATGGTAAGCAGTAATATCATCATTAACCCTGCATCTGAACACATCGTTGCGACCATCTCCATTGGGACTAAACGCCGTGGGCACATATACAGCACATTGCCGGTTGTTGCGGATGATCTCCGACATACCGGTTACCTGGCAATCATTTTTATCTTTAACAGTATAGTAATACCTGCCTTCATCCAACTGCGTCCAGGTATTGGATGACTGCCACTCCCCTGTTTCCAACCGATAAGCATAAGGCGTTGTACCGCCAGTCATCTGCAATTCTATTTTTCCATCATGGGTATCACTGCAACTGATGTCTTTCACCAGGGCTGCTGCTATCTGCAATGGTGGTGGTTCTGCAACATTTATAAGTTCCTGTGTGGCGCAGCCCAGTTCATCTTTTACCAGCAAAGGATATTTGCCGGGATGCAGCTCACGGAACTGTGGGGTGTACTGCGGATGATCACTCCCGTTGAAATAATAGCGGTATGGCGGTTTTCCGCCCGTGGTAACAAGGGATATTTCGTTCTGGTTATCTCCATAACATCTGGAAGGAAGCACCTTTATTTCGTTTTTCAGCACCTCCTCCCCGATAACTGCTGTAAGTGTGGTATAAGCGCCGTTGAAGCCTGTTATGGTGACTTCATAACTACCACCGGCCAGTTTACTGAGGGAAGAAGTCGTTTGTCCGCCGGGCTTCCACCGGAAGGTGCAGGGCACAGGGCCCCCCAGTACCTCGACGCTGGCGGTGCCTATGCTGCTACCTTTACAGGTAGGTTGTACCGTTAGTACCGCCTTCGGAATTTCCTGTATTACAGGAGAAAGATTATCTACCAGCACTGCTGATAATTTTCCACTACTGCAAGGTGTAAAATAATTACACAGCATGATATAGGCATAATTCTTTTTTGCTGAAAACTCAATCCTGTAGCGCTTCCAGTCAGTATGATAAAAGGGCAGCGATTTCCATAGTACTTCTTCTTTTTCACCGGGTTTGTTGCCACCATATACGATAAAACCTCCGCTACAGGTCCGTTGTCCGAAGTATACCGGCGGAAAAGCCAGGTCCACGGAAAACGCGTAAGCTTTCCCTGCTTTAATACCGGTGGTCAGTTGCTGAACAATGCCTTCTTCCATGGTGGCATCGCTGATCATACCACTGTAGGTATTTCCATGGCTGGCGGGTTGGCTGACGCTGCAACAACCCGGTTGTATATCCGGTGAATTATTAATGATCATCCACCCTGGTGGTGCGGCTGCTGCGCGTGGTGGTCCTTCCAGCGAAGGATTTTTTATTTCGATGTCCTGAGCAAGCAATGGAATGGAAAAACATATAGCAAGCATACCGCTGGCTACCGCATAGGCCTTCCTGTATATGATGATGGCTCTCTTCATAGAGTAGAACGGAAAAACGGCTCCGTATATACGAAGCCGTTATATCTCTTTATTTTTCTATTTTTTTATAATAAATCATTTGTTCCACAGTGCCTTAATAATATCTGTTGTTTGTTGCAGCTGCGCCTGGGTAAGGTTAGATCCACTTGGCAGACACAACCCATTATTGAAGAGCATTTCCGACACACCATTCACATAAGCGGGCACTCCGGCAAAAACCGGTTGCAGGTGCATAGGCTTCCATAATGGTCTGGATTCGATCTGGTATTTATCCAGTGCCAGCCGGATTGTTTCGCGGGTAATGCCATTGCTTTGCAGCGGATCTATCAGGATAGTACTCAGCCAGCGGTTACTGAAAGTACCTTTCGGTTCGGACACAAACTGCACACCTGGCAAGGCATTCAGCTCTTTTTCATAATGCTGATAGTTGGCTCTGCGTTGTTCCACTCTTTTCTCCAGCACTTTCATCTGCCCTCTTCCGATGCCGGCGCAGATGTTACTCATCCGGTAGTTGTAACCGATATGGGTATGTTCGTAGTGAGGTGCAGGATCACGTGCCTGACTGGCCAGGAAGCGGGATTTCACGATGGCAGCCTTGTCTTTGCTCACCAATGCTCCACCACCACTGGTAGTGATGATTTTATTGCCATTAAAGCTCAGGATGCCGAAATCACCCAGTGTGCCGCAGGCCTTATCACCGTACCAGGAACCTAACGCTTCGGCTGCATCTTCTATCACCGGAATATCATAACTGGCTGCAATCGCCTGTATCTCGTTCATTTTTGCCGGCATACCGTAGAGATGTACGGGGATAATGGCTTTGGGCTTTTTACCTTTAGCTATACGATCACGGATGGCCTGCTCCAGTAAAACAGGATCAAGATTCCACGTATCCTTTTCACTATCTACAAATACCGGCGTGGCGCCCTGATAGGTGATAGGATTGGCCGATGCAGAGAATGTCATACTCTGACAGATCACTTCATCGCCCGCCTTTACATCTGCCAGTACCAGCGCCAGGTGAAGGGCCGCTGTACCGGAGGAGAGCGCTGCCACATATCCTTCTTTTAAATACTGTTCGAGATCTTCTTCAAACCCATCCACATTAGCACCCAAAGGAGCAATCCAGTTGGTATCAAATGCGGCTGTAACAAAGTCTTTTTCCGTGCCCCCCATATGCGGGGAAGAGAGCCATATCTTTTCGCTCATAATTGATAAATTTTATAATCCTTGGTATGATTGTTTATGTTGATACAGGCCTGATCAGGCATTTACCTCTCCGGTAAACCTTTCCGACGACACATGCCCTTGCTGGGAAATGCCCTCTGACTTAAATACCTTGATGACCGTCAGCAGCAAAATCCTGACATCCAGCAGCAGACTCAGATGATCTACATACCACACATCCAGGTCAAACTTCTGCTTCCAGCTGATGGCGTTTCTTCCGTTCACCTGGGCCCAGCCGGTAATACCCGGCCTTACCTCATGACGCCGTGCCTGGCGCGGTGAATACAGTTCCAGATAATCTACCAGTAAAGGACGCGGGCCTATCAAACTCATATCTCCCTTCAGTACGTTCATCAGCTGCGGGATTTCATCCAGTGATGTTTTGCGGACAAATGCCCCTACCGGTGTAAGCCGGTCTGCATCGGGCAATGGCTCCCCTACTGCATTACGTCTGTCGTTCATGGTTTTGAATTTGATTACCCTGAACACCTTTCCGTTTCTGCCCGGCCGGGGCTGTAAAAAGAATGGTTTTCCATTGTTGGCGAAGTACAACAACACCGTGACCAGCACAAACAGCGGTGACAGCAGCAGCAGTGCCGTGCATGCAACGAGTATATCGAGCAGTCGCTTTAAAAAATTACGATACAACATTGTCCAGTATTTTCAGGTAAGTGCCTGCAGCGATATCCAGCGAATACCGCTGTTGCGCCAGCATTTTGGCTTTCACCTGCTGCTGTTGCAACAGGGCTTTATCGTTGATATATTCCGCAAAACGCCGGGCTTCTACCGGCATGTCAGCCGCATCGTAATGCATCACAAACCCCACGTTTTCCTGTTCGATCACATCGGCCTGCCAGCCGCGGTGGTTGATTAAAACAGGGCGCCCGGCGGCCAGGCAATCAAAAAACTTATTGGCCGAATTAGCCCACAATTCCGGCACCGGAATTACAAAAGAACTGGCTATCGTACATTCGTAATAAAGCTGCGCCAGCTGCGATTTAGGCACCGGATCAAAGAACCAGAGATTGGTATTCAGCACACCCTGCTCTGCTGCATATTGCAACAGCCGTGTTTTCTCCATACCATCACCAAACACAACAAATACCACGGTATCATCCAGCTTTCTCATATATACAGCCAGATCCACCAGGTACTTCAGGCCATTGACCATGCCCAGCGTTCCGGCATACAACACCGTTTTCTGCGGTGTATAGCCCAGCAGGCCACTAAGGATACTTTTACCCGCATCATATTTTCCAAAGCGCACCACCTCCGATATATTGGGAATGACCGATATTTTTTTAACGGGAATGGCTGTACGCTGTTCAATGGATTTTTTCATATCATCAGACAGCGGTACGATATGCGCCGCCTTTTTATAAATGCGTTTCTCGAATCTGTTGAGCAGCTTTACCAGTATTTTGTTGTTGATGATACCCATGGCTACCGGTACTTCCGGCCATACATCACGCACCTCAAAGATGAAGGGCACTTTATGCAGGGAGCGTTTTATCATAGCTGGTAAAGCGATGGTAATGGGTGTGCTGGTAGCCAATACCACATCACCTTTGAGTTTTAATACCCGGAAGGTAGACTTCACCACAAACTTTATGAAGGTGAGCGCTCTTTTGGCGAAGCCCATCTTGTTGCTGTATTCCAGATTCAGTACATGCAGTTCAATACCATCTTCCTCCATCACGGTCCAGGTATCTGTAAAAGTGTACTGGCGCAGGAAAGAGCTGGTTGTCACCACTACCACCTTGTGGCCGGCTTTCACAAACTGAGTGGCGAGGTCATAGGAACGGGTGCCGCCGGAAGAGGCGGGCATTGCAAAATATTGATGTATATAAAGTATTCTCATCGCATTTTTTTTATGAACACTGCCGGAATGCCTCCATACAAACCATCTGCTTCCTCATATTTTTTATTGAGCACAGCGCCGGCTCCCAGGATGGAACGTTCCGGCAGGATGCTACCGCCCAATACGGAGCAATTGCCTGCAATCCATGATCCTGCGCCTATTTTGACCGGCCGCCGTAATGATTTACCATAACGGTAGGAGTTGTTTAAAAAGGTATGGTTGCCGGATGATATAATACAGTTGGGTCCAACGATCACTTCATCTCCAATTCTGATATCGATACCAATCACTACGGTATGGTGGGCGATATATACATTGTTTCCTACTTCCAGGCCAGACAGTGAATTCAGTACAGCCGTAGACGTTACCTGGAAGTTACGGCCACAGCTTTTCATCATCAGGGAATACAGGAATCCCCTGAAACGCATGAATAAAGGGATATTGGGCAACAGGAAGGTGCTCACCTTCACCAGCCAGGAGTATAGGATAGATATTTTAACCCTCATGAAAAATGCTTTTAATAAATCCTTCTATAGTAAATCCTTTCACTTTCGTATAGGCGTTATGGCTCAGCTGTTGCATCAGTGTGCGGTCTTTCACCAGGGTATCCACCTTTTGATAAAAGGCTTCATGATCATTGAAATCAGCGAACAATATTTCCTGTTTGTCTTCAAATACATTGGGTAAAGAGCCTACCGGCGTGCTTACCACAGCCAGACTGTTGGCCATGGCTTCTAGGATCACACGGGGTGATCCTTCAGACAGGCTGGCAAAACAGAAGATATCGTGTGAGCGCAGGATACTGTTCAGCTCCTGCCGGTTGTCGACATGTCCTGCAAAATGTATATGCCCGTCCAGGTGTAATACGGCGGCGAGGTCTTTCAGCTCTCTTTCAAATTCGCCGGAACCGACCACGGTGAGGCGGGAGCCGGGATATTTCCTTTGAACGATCTGGAAAGAACGGATGACGGTCTCCACTCCTTTTGCTTTACGCAGATAGCCTACGTACAACAGTTTCGGCCCGTCGTCTGTAATACCGGTGATTTCCCTGGTATAGAAATCGGCATCATTGAGTGTGGAGGAAATCACTGCCTTTGCCTTAACTCCCCAGCCGGACAATTTTTCTCTGAGATGATGACCATTGGTAAAAACCTGTGCTCCTTTACAAGCCCACATATAGGCTGAATGTTCTGGCATGAAAAAGGTAATCATGGTAAACTTCTTCAGTCGGCTGAAATTGGGGTTGGTTTTAGCTGCGTCTACCGGGTCGCCTACAAAATGAACAATCCGTTTCTTTCCTTTAAAAAAGAACTTTCCTAACCAGCCGAACGGCACCGGATAACGGGCATATACTTCATCATAATCCTTTAGTTTGCGGTATGCATTGAGGTAAGCCGGGAAATGTGGTATGGCACGCATATAACTGCCGGAATACGGTAACGCATATACTTTTACGTTATCGAAACAGCCTATGTCCATGAGTGCATTGCCGGTTTTTCCCCGATGTTGCTGAACAGGTGACAGCAGACATACTTCCTCATAATATTTTACGATCTCCTTCAGATACACCCAGTGCGTGTAAGGCAAATAATACCGTCCTTTATCCCTGTGCACCACCCATGCATGTACAAGCAGTTTTGCCATAATTATTCTCTCCTTGATTATTTATTTATCTTCTATTCTTATTTTACTTTCCCTGCTCAAACCCGCTTTGATTTTCTTCACTGCATCCTGACCAGCTGCGCTTTGTACCTGTGAGCTAAAAGTCTGTACCGCGCTTTTAGCGGTATTAACACCTGCCGACGGCTCTATCACACGGATATTTTTCAGTTCAGTTACCGGCAGCATCTGATAGTTGCTACGGTAGCGGAAAGGCTTTTCATTATTTTTCCAAACCGGATTAATCACGGAGATCTGTCCGGTCATCTCACGGTCAGTATTACGGAAGCCGGAGCCGAGGCGGAAACCGCTGTAGGACTTATCATCCAGATGATCCCTGATCACAATATTTGTATTCACGCTGCTGCTGGCGCTGGGCAGTCTGGTGAGTACGATCAGTATGCCATCCCTTGCATTGTTGTAGGTGGTCACGCTGTCGATGGTGATGTTATTGATGATATCTTTGGGTTCATTGGGTTCTATATCAATACCACTCATGGGTAAGGTGCCATAAGTATTGGCAATAGTGGTATGGCGGATATTGATATTACGGCCGCAGACGATGGAGATACCGTTTCTGCGGTTGTAATCCAGCAGACCGTTGTAGATATTGATGTTTTCACTGGGGATATAATGATCATTCACCACATCACGGGTACGCCAGCCTATGTAGATACCATCGCCCCAGCAGTTGGAGATACGCGGATTATAGATACTAACGTCTTTGGCTGAACGAATAGCGATGCCCATGCCATGTTCGCCGGCAGTGCCCTGATGATCGTTGCGATCGCCGATCAGGCGGGCATTGTAGATCTTGACATTATTGACACCATGCAGGCGTAGTATCTCGAATTTTTCCAGATTGTTGGGCTGCATGATCAGTTTGGAACCGGGCTTAAAATACAGGTTGGCATTGCTGCTGACGGTAAGCCCTTTACTGCTGATCAGCACCGGAAAATCAGGGAATACCACATCCCTGTTTTTATCGAGGCCGTTTTGCAGGTAGTCGGTATAATCCACGGTACCGTCTCTTTTGTATCCTGGCGGCAACAGTGTAGTGAGGTCTACGGCTGCGCGTATGCCTGCATTGACTATTGCAGTCATGGTGGCGGATGGTGTGGGGCTGTATTGTGCGGGCACAGTACTGAAGACAAACTTCTTCCCGTTGTAATCGATGTCGCCACCCTGTGCCATACAGGACATGGCATACATGGCGAGGCCGCATAAGAGGGCGCCAGATCTGGACATGGTCATCTCTTTAACATTTAACTGTTAACAATCGGTTTTTCTCAATCTGTTTATATATACCCGGCATCAGCCCGGATACCAGTGCAGGTCATTGTCCTGCGGCTCCGTGCGCTGCCTGTTTTTGGGCAATATTGCTAATTCATAGGATATCGGAATAAAGTATACAGCAAACAAAAATATAAGGTAATCAACCAGCCAGGATCGATGCACAAATACTACAGCGAAGAAGAAAAATGATAACAGTACACACCGCTGTTTTCTCCCGTAGGTCATCACAAAAAACCATACGACATACAATACAATCCCTGCCAGTCCATATTTCAGCAAAAAAGAACGATAATCGGAAGATGTCACTTCAAAATTCTCCGTGATGGTTCTGCCACCACCGAAAAAATTGATCCGATAACGGGTATAGTGGTCATAGAAGCGGGAGAACTCCGCGCTCGTTCTGGCATCCAGCACATCCTGATTGGTACTTACCTTGTTCAGGAAAAAGCGGTCCAGGAAATCGGTTGGCATAACTGACACTACGATAAAACCTACTACCACCAATACTATCACACCTACTACCTGTTTATGCGAAAAACGGAAGCGATACATACACAAGCCGGCAAACAGTACATAAAAACCCATCGAAAGCGTCAGCAGCGCAGCACAGATAATCACGATCCGCTTCTTTTTGTTCAGCACCTCCGGGTTCATGAACAATACAATAGCAGAGATCATTCCGAAGTGTCCCGGCTCTGAAAAAATACCGCTTACACGGAACAGGGAACGGCCAAATACCTGATATTCCTGTCCCTGCAACACAGCAGTGCCGGGATAGATATAAAACAGCGATTTGGAGCCTGTAGCACCTGTTTCATAAGGATAATATGGCAGGTCTATTCCGATGAGCTTCACCACAATTACCAGCAATGCCAGCAAAGCAATGACAAAGATGATGTCTGCAAAATACCTGGCGGCCATCAGCAACACGACCGTATCCAGCATGATAACGGTGAGGAATACCAGTAACCATACGGCAGCCACGACAATCCTATCGTACTGCCGTATGGGAAAGAACAGGTACAACAACAAAATAAACGATATGATAAAACAATTCAGATTCTGGTTGGTCAAACGGGCCTGACGATGTGCCAGGCAATTGGCAAACAACATAAAATAGATGCCGGTTGAACCCAATATCAGATAGGCTGCATTACCGCCCATGCTAAAGAACGGAGAGCAGGAAATCAACAGTACCAGCGCCAATGACCAGGCAACGGGCTTGTATGTTTTCATATTTATGTCCAACGCTTTCACCGGCAAAAATTTAGATATTTTGTTATTTGGATATTTTGTTATTTGGAAATTTTCTTCCTGAATTTTGCTACAATAGCCATTGCAAACGCTTTGTCTTCCCTGGTATATGTAAATATTTGTTTTACAGGAATACGTGTATGTACGGAATACAATACCAGAAATACCAGCGCCGCGATGGAATAACTTACCGTAGAAGCCATAGCAGAGCCGCTCGCGCCATATTTGGGTATCCACCAGTAGTTGAGCACCACGTTGGCAATTACCGCCGGAATCATTGCTTCCATCGACATCCAGGGCTTTCCTTTACCGGCGATGTCCATATACAACACTTTGTAGATGATCATCAACAATACGCCCGGCATGAGTATTTTCAGCACTTTGGAGCTTTCTGCAAAAGCGGGGCCATACATCAGGCCAATCACAAAATCGGACAGACAATAAAAAGCTACTGCAATCACGAGAATGAGAATGAGCGCAAAACGCAGCAGGCGGCATACTTTAAGGGAAAACTCTCCCGGATCTTTTGCACCAGCACTGCGCGAGAAAATGATGGTGCTCAGAATAGCAGGTATCTGCCACAACATCTCCACCAGCACTGCGCCTTTGGAATAGATCCCCAGCTCATAGGCATTGGACCATTTTTCCAGCAGCACCACATCTACCTTGTAATTGAGGCTGGCGATCAGCGTAGTGCCCGCATAGATCACGCCCAGGCTCAGCAGCCCTTTGATGATTTTTCCATTAAAGCGGGGCCTTACCGGAATAATCTTCCGGATATTCATCACCACCAAAAATGACAGAAAGAATACACCCAGAAAAGTGGCCGCCATAGAGCCTGCCACGCCGAAGTGGAAAATACCGGTGAGCAAAAAAGTAAATACCAGATTGATAATAGCCGGTACCCAGTTGATCCGGTTAAAAGCTTTCACATTCTGTTGTCCGAGAAAGATACCGGAGCTGTAGGTAGTATACAGCGAAAAAGGAATCGCTGCCAGCGCCCAGAAAATAAGGATATTAGGATAGTCGCCTTTAGTAAAGTACTTGATCAGCAGGAAACTGCTGATGATACCGATAAGGCTGGTGAAGATCCAGGTGGCCAGTACGGCACCATATACCTCCTTGATATCATATTTTTCCTGTCCGACGAAGTAGGTGGTGGACTGTTGTACACCCAGTGCACCGATAGCCATAAAAAGGCTCGGATATACCAGTAGTGCGGCGCTTATCCCATTGCCTTCAGGACCAAGATACCTCGCCGTAACGATAGAGGTACCCAATCCCAGTACAAGGGAAGCCACTCTGCTGGTGAATACACTAGCAAGGTCTTTGATAAAAGAATTCTTAGGCACTTTTCAATAAAGAATTATATGGTTAGTTACAACAGGCGATATGGTTATTGACGGCCTACTGTCTTATACACTGTTGCCAGGTTTCCTGCCATCCGTTCGATGGTAAAATTTTCCATTACAAATTGCTGCGCCTGCGCTGTTACCTCTTCTCCTATGCTGTTGGTACGAATATGGCGAATAATGTCTTTCAGTTTATTGCTACCATCTGCTACATCATACGGGTCAAAGAAATACTGATGATAATATTCGTGCGTGGCTTCATGATGTGGCTGCAGGCCCGAAGCACATACCGGCACTTTCATGTATTGTGCTTCTATCAGTACATTTCCCAATCCTTCGTAAATAGAAGGGAAGAAAAACAGATCAGCTATCAGCAGATATTTAGTGATATTCTGATCTACGCCGGCGAAGAATACACAGCTTTCGAGTCCTTCCAGGGCCACCTTTCGTTTCACCTGTTCAAACAGGGAGCCGTTGCCGACGAGTATCAGTTTATACTTTTCCTTTATCGGGTTCAGGGATTTAAAACAATCGATCAGATAAAGATGGTTTTTAGGTTCCCTGAAACTGCCGATATGCAGGAAGGTGCAGTTGCTGTCTGCCACAAACTGTGCCACTTCATCGCCCAGTTCCGGCGAGTTGCCTGCCAGTTTCGAAAAATCGATGCCGTTGTATATCAGCTGAAACTTATCGGAGGCGGGCCTGTTGGCCGTATAGTACTGCAGGTTTGTTTTGGAATGCCCGATGATTCTGGTGGCATAACGCAACGTTAGTTGTTTGTGCAATGCCAGCCAGGCCCTGGTGGCGGCAGACAGTATAAACGAATTTTCCCTTTTAGGTTTGGCGAAATAACGTTCGCTGTGTACTGACACGATAAATGGTATAGACAACCATTTGCAGGCCAGTGCAAAAGCTCCCGAAGTAAAACCAAACCTGCTGTGTACTACATCATACTTTCCTTTTTTCAGGATTTTGTAGAGTTGTACGGCATCGTTGAAGGGTATCCTGCTTCTTTTAAAATAAATGATTTCTGCACCGGTTTCTTTATACTGCTGTTCCAGCAGCCCACCTTTTGCATAACAGCAAACGGTGAGCCGGATGGCAGCGTTATTCAGATAGGGCAGGCATGAAAGCAATGTTTTTTCGATGCCTCCCATATCCAGTTTACTTACGATGGTCAATACTCTCATAGCCTGGTTATTTACACTGTATTGTTACGGTACCAGTCCATTGCTATGTGCAGCCCCTGCAGCACGGTGAAAGCAGGCTGATATCCGATCAGCTGGCCGGCCTTGCTGATATTGGCCAGGCTGTGTTTCACGTCGCCTTTGCGTTCTGGCTGATAGCCGGGTTTTATATCGATACCACCGATAGTACAGATATGTTGCCATAACTGGTTGAGGGTGGTGCGTTCACCAGCGGCAATGTTGACGATTTCACTTTGCCGGATATTGTCTGCCAGCAAGGCTTTCACATTAGCTTGTACGGCGTTCTCCACAAAAGTGAAGTCCCTGCTCGTTTCCCCGTCACCGTTAATTACCGGTGCTTCGTTACGGATAGCCGCTTCCATGAACAAGGGAATCACGGCAGCGTAAGGTCCGCGTGGATTCTGGCGGGGACCGAACACGTTGAAATACCGCAGCCCTACTGCATGAAAGTCGTATACTCTCGAGAATACGTTTGCATACAGCTCATTTACATATTTGGTAACGGCGTAAGGCGACAAAGGATTACCTATCAGCTCCTCTACCTTAGGCAGACCGGGATGGTCGCCATAGGTGCTGGAACTGGCCGCATATACGAAACGTTTTACCCCTGCATCCCTTGCTGCTACCAGCATGTTAAGAAAACCACTGATGTTGACTTCATTGGTGGTGATCGGGTCGTTGATGGAGCGTGGTACTGATCCCAGCGCGGCCTGATGGGAGACATAATCCATTCCTTCAACAGCCCTGCGGCAGTCATCCAGGTTACGGATATCTCCTTCTATCAGTTCAAATGCAGGATCAGTAAGGAACGGGGCGATATTTTCCCGGATGCCGGTAGCAAAATTATCCAGCACCCTTACTTTCTTCGCTTTGTATTTCATCAGGTATTCCACCAGGTTGGAGCCGATGAAACCGGCTCCCCCAGTGACGAGGAAACTGTATTGAGACAGTTCTTCCTTATGATAAGGTACTTCGTACATACAATTTTTTAGGGAGTTATTATAATCTGGCGTCTACTGCTTCTTTTGGCAGCATGCCTTTAACATCATAAATAACCCTTGTTTGCTTACATATTTTATCGAAGGTCAGGTCTTTAAACTGATGATGGGCCACCGCCAGGACTACTGCGTCATAGTTGCAATCCCCGTCGAGAGACTGTACAGAGCGCCATCCGTATTCGTGATGTACTTCTTCCGGATTAGCCCATGGATCGTATATGGTAATGTTGGTCTCATAATCCTTCAGGGTGTTGAGGATATCTACCACTTTGGTGTTGCGTACATCGGGGCAGTTTTCCTTAAAGGTGATACCCAGTACCAGTATGTTTGCATTTTTAACGTTGATCTCTTTCTTCACCATCAGCTTCACCACTTCATGGGCTACAAATTCGCCCATACCATCGTTGAGGCGGCGTCCGGCGAGGATAATCTCCGGATGGTAGCCGGCTTCCTGTGCTTTTTGTGACAGGTAGTAAGGATCTACACCGATACAGTGTCCGCCAACCAGTCCGGGGCGGAATTTCAGGAAGTTCCATTTAGTGCCGGCGGCCTGCAATACTTCATCTGTATCGATTCCCAGGCGGTTGAATATCTTAGCCAGTTCGTTGACAAAAGCGATGTTGATATCACGTTGTGCGTTTTCAATCACCTTGGCTGCTTCAGCTACCTTGATGCTGGCAGCTTTGTGCGTACCGGCGGTGATGACGGCTCTGTAGAGCTGGTCCACTTTTTCAGCCACTTCCGGTGTGGAGCCGGAAGTCACTTTCAGTATTTTGGCTACCGTATGTTCCTTATCGCCCGGGTTGATCCTTTCAGGAGAGTAGCCAGCGAAGAAGTCTTTATTGAACTTCAGACCGGAAACCTTTTCCAGTACAGGCACACATTCATCTTCCGTTACACCGGGGTATACCGTTGATTCATAAATCACAATATCTCCTTTGCTGAGCACCTTGCCTACTGTTTCACTGGCTTTGTACAGTGGTGTGAGGTCGGGCCTGTTGTGTTTGTCCACCGGCGTAGGTACCGTAACGATATAGTAATTACAATCCCTGAGTTCTTCAATGTTGTTGGTACAGTATAAGCCGGTAGCTGCCTGTGCGTCTTTTGCCAGTACGCCTTTCAGGTCATCATCGGCTACTTCCAGCGTATGGTCGTGGCCACTTCTGAGCGCGTCGATGCGCGCCTGGTTAATATCGAAACCTACAGTTCTGAACTTTCTGGCAAACTCCACTGCCAGCGGCAAGCCTACATATCCCAAGCCTATAATTGCTATTTTGGTATCCACAGCCATAGTATTATTTTGTCTTAAAATGATTTTTAGTTATTGATAAGTGATTTTAATTTTTTGATACCTTTCTTTTTTTGTGTGTTTTCATGCCCGTAACCATAACCATAGCCGTAGCCATAACCACCGTAACCCGATGACCTTGAGGCTTTTACATCATTTATGATTAGATTGATTTTGGGCATTTTACCGTATAAATATAAGTCTTTTGACACTTCCAGCTGCTGACGGAACGTATAACCCTGCCTTACCAGGTACAACGTAGCGTCTGCAAAACGGCCCAGCAGCTGGGCATCTGTCACCAGTCCTACGGGGGCGGTGTCGATGATGATATAGTCGAAATAGCGGCGCAGCTCTGTGAAGAGGTGTTCGGTAGACTCCAGCAGCATCAGTTCTGCCGGATTGGGCGGTATGGGCCCTGAAGAAATGACCTTCAGGTTTTCGTGTATGCCCGAGGGTTGTAAGATCTCGTTGATGCTGGCCCTTCCGATGGAATAACTGCTAAAACCGGTGTGGTTGCTTAATCCCAGCCCTTCTGAGATCTTCGGTTTGCGGAGGTCCATTTCCAGGAGCACCACCTTTTTACCGGAGTAGGCCAGTACAGCAGCCAGGTTCACGGCTACAAACGATTTGCCTTCACCACTCATGCTGGAAGTGAGCAGTACGACTTTATCCTGTTTGCCCGACAAGATAAATTGCAGGTTGGTCCGGAGAGCGCGGAACTGTTCGGCCACATGGGTACCGCCGTCTTTGCTCACTACCAGTGACTGCTTATCAGTGCAGTGGCCTATTTCGGCCAGTACCGGCACCGGTGTCAGTGCTTTGATATCTTCCCTGCTCTGGATACGGGTATTGAGCAAGCCACGCAGATAGATCCATAAGGCCGGGATACCGGCGCCTGCTATCAGTGCCAGCAGGTATACCATTATCCGTTTAGGCTTGAACGGTAACGCGTCGCTTTTAGCCGGATCGATGATCCTGGCAATGGCCAGGTTGGATGTTTTGGAGATAGCCGATTCTTCCCGCTTCTTCAGCAGGAACACGTACAGGTCCTGTTTGATGGCCTGCTGGCGGGAGAAGTCGAGGAACACCCTTTCTGCAGCAGGTACCTTGCGGATACGCTGGGAGAGGGAGTTGCTGTTGCGTTGCAGTTCTTCGATACTCAGCTCCACTCCTTTCCTGAAAGATTGTATGTTGCTCGCCAGGTCGCCGCGGATGCCGGACAGCTGGCGATCGAGGTTTACCACTACCGGGTTGGAAGGTGTGCTGGCCAGCAGCTGCCTTTCCCTTTCGAGCTGCAGGGTGTTGTATTTCTCTACCAGGCCTACGAAGGTAGGGTCCTGAACGATCATGGAAGAAGGGACTACTCTTTTGTTGTTTTTTTCGTCGCGGATATATTCTTCCATGGAACTGATCACATTCAGTTTTACCTGTGCGTCTGTCAGCTGTTTCAGGTTGTCGCCGGTGCCGGACACCAGTAGTTTGGATTGTTCGGTGAGATCGGCCAGCTGGTTGTCTTGTTTAAACTGCTGGATGTTTCTTTCTACGCCCAGTAGTTCAGTGCTGACAATCCGCAGTCGTTTGTCAATAAAATCGATGGTACTGTCGGCGATCCGGTTTTTATCTTCCACACTGGCGTGACGGTAAGCATCTATCAGTGTGTTGAGGATCTCCTCCCCTTTTCCCGGGATGGTGGTTGTCAGCGCCAGATCGATGGTACTCACCTGCTTATTGGGAATACTTACGTTGAGCTGTGTCATCAGATCGGCCACTGCATTGTCTATAGACACTACGTTCACATCGTATTCTGCTTCGAGGCTATCAACCGTATGGTGTCTTGTGAGCGTCATAACGCCTTCGGGTAAACGAATTGTGTCACCCCAGGCACCGCGGAGACTGAGGTCTTCCCGGTGGAGGGCAAAACTATCGCGGCCTTGGGGCCTCAAGGTATAACTCACCGCTGTGAGTGTATCTTTGAGCGACAGCCAGTGCATGGAAAAAGGCCGTTTATTAAACACTTCGGTCTTCTTCACCCTTCCTTCGGTGAAGTAGCGGACATTCAGTTCGAGGCTATTCACTACCTTTTCCGCGAGGGAACGGGACTTCAGTATTTCCACTTCATTGTCGACGTTGCTTTTATTGGAGAACAGTTCCAGCTGTTGAAAGAGTTCTTCACCGGGGATATTACCTCCTTTCTGCTGATCCTGTACCAGTATTTTCGCATTGATGAGATAGTTGGGCGTAGCATACCGGAGGTATACCCATGCCAATGCGATGGTTAAAATGCCGCATAACACAAACCAGTACCAGTTGGACAATACCTTGTCCAGGATGCTGCGCAGGTCCAGTACACGCTCATTTGACTCCTGTGGTCTACTGTGACCATTGGCAGAATGTTGTCCTTTAGAATAAATGTTCTCGTGCTGCATGCAAATGTGTTAAGATATTAGAATTTTATTCGTGTCAATAATACAATCAATACAGACAGGGCAGATGAAACGATGGTGATGTTTCTGAGTCTTGCACCATCTGTGGATGCGATCTTTGACTTATTCGGTTCAACATATACCACATCTCCCTGTTGCAGATAGTAATAGGGAGAAGTAAACAGATTGGTATTATTCAGGTTGAATCTTACAAACTCTTTCTTGTTATCCTTTTCCCTGATGAGCAGGACATTCTCTCTTTTACCGTAGATGGTAAGGTCTCCGGCCATGCCTATTGCATCGAGCAGGGTCACTTTTTCATTGGGCATCACGTAGGTAGATGGCCTTGCCACTTCTCCCAGTACGGTCACTCTGAAGTTGGCCAGTCTTACGTTTACCACCGGGTCTTTGTAGAACTCGGCGGCTTTGGCTTTTATTTCATCCCGGACCTGGCTGGTGGATTTGTCTTTCACCAGCATTTTACCGATCAGTGGAAGGGTGATATATCCTTCTTTGTCAACCAGGTATCCGCTAACGCCGCTGCTGTTGACAGTAGCACCAGTACCAGGTGTGCCGGTTACCGGCCAGCTGGCGGTGTTCTGCTGGTTGAGCAGTACGGTGGCTGCGGGGTCCAGTGTCTGGATGCTGACCTGCAGGATATCATCTACCTGGATGACAGGTGTTTTATACATCGCCTCAGCCACTTCCTTGTTGGGCAGTGAGTCTGGCACATCTTTAAAATAAGAGATGTTCTTTGGCGTTGCACAGGAGAACAGGCAAATGCTGACAATGCCTGCCATCAACCAGTCTGCCCATCCACGTTTCTTCATAAAACAGAGCATTGCTCCTTGTTCCCGGGTGAAAAACTTCATATTGACTCTCGTTTTTTTCAGGCAATAAAGGGCCGGTCCAGGCAACGGAGTGCACTGGCGGTGTAACCTTCACTGCGCAATGATTACATTTTTATTTTGTCCTTATCCAATTCTTCGTAGGCCGAATTTTTACTAATAAATTCCGGCACCAGCTTTTTCATTAGTGCTACCGTTGGCGTCAGGTAATGTTGTTGGGCAGATGCGATCAGTTGTGTAACTTTTTCATCTACCTCTGCAAAAGAATAGCTACGTACTTTTGCGATCATAATTTTTTCGTGATAGGTAGGTAAAGTATTTTCTGCATTGTTCAACAGTTCTTCGTATAACTTCTCTCCGGGCCTTAATCCTGAGTATACGATCTGGATATCCCTTCCTGGCTCTTTACCGGCCATACGGATCATTTTCTTTGCCAGATCGGCCACTTTCATGGGTTTGCCCATATCGAAAACAAATATCTCGCCACCTTGTCCCATAGCGCCGGCTTCGAGTACCAGCTGGCAGGCTTCAGGGATGGTCATGAAATAGCGGGTGATTTCCGGGTGCGTTACCGTAAGTGGTCCGCCGCTTTCCAGTTGTTTCTTGAAGCGGGGTATTACGGAGCCGTTGGAGCCCAGCACATTCCCAAAGCGGGTAGTGATAAACCGGGTGGGAGGCAAACCAAATACCGGTCCTGTTTTTTTAAAGTGCTCGTTGATTTTATTACTAAAGGATTGTGTGAAGATTTCGGCGATGCGTTTGGAGGCGCCCATCACGTTGGTAGGATTGACGGCTTTGTCTGTAGACACCATCACAAATTTCTCCACGCCAAATTCTGCCGCTAATTCCGCCATGATCTTGGTTCCCAGCACATTGTTCATCACGGCGATGGAAGGATTTTTTTCCATCATGGGCACGTGTTTATATGCGGCCGCGTGGTACACGACAGCAGGAGCATATACTTCAAACAGCTGCTGCATGCGGCTTCTGTCACATACATTACCAATGAAGGGTATGATTGGAACATTGGTCCCTGTCTCTGCCATCTCGAGTTCCAGTTCATGTAAAGGTGTTTCGGCCTTATCACAGAGGATGATTACCGCAGGTTCGTAGCGGATCACCTGTCTTACTATTTCGCTGCCAATAGAGCCGGCAGCACCGGTTACCAGGATACTCTTATGTTTGAGTTCATGGTTCAGCTGTTCATTTTTAATATCGATCACAGATCTTTCCAGCAGGTCCTCAATATTGATATCTTTCAACTGTATACTGTTTTGTGTACCATCGATCCATTGATTGACAGGGATGATTTTCTGTACTTTAATATTCAGTGCTATACATTCTTCCACCAGTTCATTCAGGTGCAGTGGGTCGAGATGTTCATCGGGGATGAGCAGCAGGGATACTTTCCCTTGTTTGACCATTTTAAACAGCTGTCCTTTGCGGGAAACGTATACAGGCGTACCTTCTATGGATTTTCCTGCATGTGCGTTGGTATCAGCCAGGAATGCAACTATTCGTATATCCGTTTCCGGATTTTCGTTGATGGCTTTACGTAACATCAGGCTGGTAAGGCTGGTATGATAGATAGCAGCCCTTACTTTATTGACAGAGCGGAAGTTTTTATAGTATTTAAATATCCACTTCACCAACAGCCGGTATGACAAGAGGAGAAAGGAAGTGATAAAGAAATTGATCAATACAACGGAGAGGGGGAAATAATTCACTTCGGGGTCGAGCACATGGCTGTATCCAATAGACAGATAGATACAACAGCTGATGATATTGAGGCAGGCGATGTTGCCAATATCAGCCAGGCTGGTATGTCTGACGATGCCGCGGTATGTACGCAACAGCAGCGACAATACCAGATGAATGCCTAATACAATAAGGGAGATCTTTTCCAGCGGATAGGGAGTGAGGGCCTCCATATCAAAGTTCAGCCTGAGCAGAAAGGCAAGATTAATGGCGAGGACGGAACACCCGAGGTCCAGCAGCAGGATAAGCCATGACGGGGTAATCCATGATGATCTATACACCATAGGTTTCAATAATAGATACGGTTAAAAAATATTGCTCGTCCAATCGGGCAGAGTCGCGCAGTATAGGTTTTCATAGAAGCGCTCTACTCTCCTGTCAGATCAGCTAAGGTTTGGTTCGCATTTATCGGTTTTCAACTTTTGCAAAGTAAATATTAAATTTTGATTTCTACTCATTATGAAAAAGTAAACAGCAAAATTTTTTTAATACTGCACACATTGCGATCCAATCGACTCAAACGACAGGATTATAAAGGCAGGTATAAAAACCTTACCTGGACTGTAATATGTATCCGGGGGCCTGTTCGCATACAGGTTTAAAAATTCGGACAGCTAACATTACAGATAACAGAAAAAAAACTACATCAGCAACAATAGTTGCTATACAGATAAGACAATCTCAATACCTTCTCAAATGATTTATTGTTCAGATGACAGTCATTTCCGTTCGTTAGGTTTTCCTGCGCTAACACGCTGAATAAATGATACATGGTCTTTAGATTTTTCCTGGTTAACTAAGTTCGCTATATGGTTAAAATAAGTTCTTTTTCTAAAGTTGCTTAGTGACGGCGGAGGGAACAAACACCATACCAAACTTTCACAAAACAATGCATTTGTGTTTGTAAACCATCAATTTATTCATAAAAGTAAATGATTTTTTGAATAATCCCTAAAGAGAAAATGAAATTAACCTACAACAAACACGACGAGGCTCTTTGCGCCGTGGGCGCCTAATACGAGGGATTGCTCTATGTCAGCGGTTTTAGAGGGGCCGGCAATGAATACACCGAAGCCGGATTGGGGGGCACCAATTTTTTCATAGGCCTCGTGCATGGTTGCCAATATCCGTTGCCGTGGTAATATAATAGCGAGGTGCTGACAGATAAAAGGTAACACTCTTATATGTATATCCTGTTCCGTTAGCCAGATGGCTCCGTTTTCAGCCACGCCCCATTGCCCGGGCACGATGGCCATGTCCACATCTTCCAGCAGATGCGGATCTTCGTTTATCCATTCCCGTGAATCAGCAGCAGCTGATATTACCCTGCTGAGATGGGGGTAATGCTGGGCCAGCAAGGCGGGAATCTCAGCAGTATCACTGATCTCAAACAAACTGCCACCCAGTCCTTCCAACACTTTGCGATAAGCATCCAGCGTTGCCGGCATAGAGCCTGACAGCCCATCCAAAGATGGCAATGCGGAAGATCCTGGTTGATTTTCTCTTACGGCTCTGAGTATCTGTTCCCTGCTGCTCATATCAATATCTTATTTGCTAATGGTTATTTTTTGTTTTTCTTGTTTTGTGCATACCATTCGGAGAATGATTGTGCCGGCGGTGCGGGCAGCTCCCGTTGTTTATACCAGGGGTTCAAACGATTGTTGACCATACCCGGGAAGGCACGCATTACCCAGCGACCCATTTTACCGGCTTTTTTGTAGTTGCCTGGTTGGGACAGCACTGCGCTCATAATCTTCATACCTGCTGATTTCATACCGGTAGTATGTCCTTCCTGTACCAACACCTGCCGCCATTTATACAACTGCTGATGAATATCAATTTTTACAGGGCATACATTGGAGCAGGAGCCACATAAGGTAGAAGCAAAAGGCAGGTCCGCATAATCCTTCATATTGAGGTTAGGTGCCAGGATAGCCCCAATAGGGCCTGCTACCGCCGTGTGGTAACTATGACCGCCACTACGCCGGTATACCGGGCAGGTATTCATACAGGCACCACAACGGATACACTTTAATGAGTTACGGAAATCCTCGCGTCCTAATTGCCGGGAGCGTCCATTATCCACCAGAACGATGTGCAGCTCCTGGCCGGGGGCCGGTTTTCTGAAATGGCTGGAATAAGTGGTGATCGGCTGACCTGTGGCACTGCGTGCCAGCAGCCGCAGAAACACGCCCAGGTGCTTACGCTGCGGGATGATCTTTTCGATACCCATACAGGCAATGTGCACATCGGCCAGATGAGCACCCATATCGGCATTACCTTCGTTGGTGCATACCACCATTTCTCCGGTTTCGGCCACAGCAAAATTAACACCGGTAATAGCGGCCTTTGATTGAAGAAACTCCTTACGCAGATGCTGGCGGGCCGCTGCTGTGAGAAACTGCGGATCAGCATTGCCGGCAGGTGTGCCCAGGTGTTCATGAAACAGCTCCCCTATCTCCTCTTTCTTTTTATGGATACAAGGCAATACAATATGACTGGGTGGTTCTTCCGCCAGCTGTACAATCCTCTCTCCCAGGTCGGTATCTATTACTTCGATACCATTGGCCATGAGATGCGGATTGAGGTGACACTCTTCGGTGAGCATGGACTTGCTCTTCACCATTCGTTTTACACCATGTTTTTGAAGGATGCTTGTCACGATGCGGTTATGCTCCGCCGCATCTGCCGCCCAGTGGACGATAGCACCATTCTGTAATGCCTGTTGTTCGAACTGTATCAGATAGTCGTGCAGGTTACCCAGCACGTTTAATTTAATCTGTGAGGCTGTTTCCCGGAGCAGCTCCCATTCAGGGATACTCCAGGCCTGGCGGTCACGCTTGGCTCTTACCCACCACAATGTTTCATCATGCCAGTTTACTCTTGGCTCGTCTTCATTAAACTTGTCCGCCAGTGTAGCGTGATCAGTTGTTGGCCTGTTCATCGGCTGTTTGATTGAGGATTTCAGCAATATGCATCACTTTCACCGGCTGATGCTGACGGCGGAGGATACCTTCCAGGTGCATGAGACAGCTCACGTCTGTACCGGTGATAACGGTAGCACCACTTTTAACGTGATCGGCTACACGATCTTTTCCCATTTTTACGGAGACTGCTTCTTCTGTTACACAGAAAGTTCCGCCGAAGCCGCAGCACTCGTCTTTTCTGCCCAGTTCCACCAGCTCCAGGCCGGCCACCATACGCAGCAGCTGTTCCGGTTTGGAGAAAGGGGCCGCCACCAGTTCACTCATCTGTGCAAGGCCTAGCCCCCGCTGTCCGTGACAGCTCTGGTGCAGCCCTACCTTACAGGGAAAACGTGCCGGCAGCGCGTTCACTTTTAATATATCCGTCAGAAATTCGGTCAGTTCATATATGCGGGACCGTATGTTGGCAGCAGCTGTTTCGCTGGCCGGATCGTGCAGATGTTCCTTTATATGCAGCACACAGCTGCCGGAAGGAGCCACGATGTAATCGTAGGCCGCAAAATTGCGGACAAACAGACTATTACATTGATGTGTCAGATGCTCATATCCCGAATTAGCCATGGGCTGACCACAACAGGTCTGCCCCTGCGGGTATTCCACCTCACAACCCAGTTTCTGCAATAGCTCCAGGGTGGCGATGCCTACCTGTGGATAAAACTGATCAATATAACACGGTATAAATAATCCTACTTTCACAGTCGCAGTGATTTTAATGGTCATTTCCTGATCTGCAAATTTAGCGGCTGCCACGGGAGTATTCCTCCCTCTTTTTTACCGGTTACTAACTTATTTTTCACTGGTAATAAATAAAAAGGCCGGGATGGAATCCCCGGCCTGTCCTATACTTTATGTATTTGCTTTATGGTTGTACCTTGATGGTCGCCTGCACCCGTTGCGCATCGATGTAGGTTATCTTCATAACCCCATTTTTGCCGGCGGCATTCCGGAAGAGTACCACCCCTTTATAGGTCATCGGGAACACCTGACCATCCTGTTTTACAGCCAGGTTATTAAGTGCTGAACCATGCGACAGGGTGTCAAATTTGGCCGGATCATACACTTCTACAGATGGTAAATTCATCACCAGCGTGGTAGTCGCATTGTCAAACGACAGCTGCTTTGCATCAGGACTGCTGAAGAACAGGCCCGCAGGATCTACACCTGCATATACCAGATCAATGGATTTACCATCCTTAGGAAGATTGGTGCGGTTGTACATTTTCCCTTCCTTGGTAGAGAAGGCCACCCCCAGCGTCTGACTGGCACCGGAATTATCAAACTCCAGATCTTTATATACTGTCAGGGAATCCTTTCCTGCAACCACCGGTTGCGGCGCGTTGTCATCATTGTTCTTATCTTTTTTGGAACAGGCGGTCAGTATGGAGGCGAGCACCACTGCGCCAAGGATCAGTTTTTTCATAGGATTGCTGGTTTTATTCTAAAGTAGCTGATATCACTGTCCGTGAACTACTAAAAAAATGACGGCTATGGGTCTATAGCCGTCACAAATATATTAAAATATTTTATATTTTATTTTGTAAGATGGAAAACCTCTGCCAGCAGCTCGTAGGAACGGAGCCTATCGGCATGGTCGCTGGTGATAGTAGCGATCACCAGTTCATCCACATCATAAGCTGCCGCCAGCTGTTCGAGGCGCGCCTTCACCTGTTGTGGTGTACCGGCGATCCTGCGGCCACTGTTAGCTCTTATCCGCAACAGTTCTTCAGGAGTATATTCAATGCCCTTTATCTCCTCATAAGTTGGAAACACATCATACTGGCCTTTTTCAAAGCTCAGCATACGATGGTCCATTACCGCTTCCATTTCTGCTGCTTTTTCTTCTGTATCAGCGCAGAAAACGAAGATGCCTACACTGGCCTGCGGGGCCTGTAAATGAGGAGAAGGGCGGAACTGACTGCGGTAATTGCTGACCGCCTCCGGCCCGCCAATAGGGTAGATAAAGTGGGCAAAAGATAATGCCATCCCGAAATGGGCCGCCAGCATACCACTTTCACCGCTGGAGGTAAGTATCCACAGGTCCGGTGAGGTAGGGATGGAAGGAATCGCTCTTATCTTTTCCTGCATACTCCCGGGCACCGCCTTGTCTGTCAGCCATGCCTGCAGGTCTACCAGCTGCTGTACAAATTCTTTGGGATCAAAGGTGTTGGACGGATTGAGGATACGCGCTGTAAGCCTGTCACCACCGGGAGCGCGGCCGATGCCCAGGTCTATGCGGCCGGGGAATAATGCTTCCAGCAGCCGGAAATTTTCGGCCACCTTGAGGGTGCTGTGATTGGGCAGCATCACCCCACCGGAGCCAATTCGTATGCGCGATGTTTCACTGGCCAGCCTGGCAATCAGTATTTCCGGCGACGCGCCTGCCAGGCTTTTTGTATTATGATGTTCTGATAACCAATAGCGAGTATATCCCAGCTTGTCTGCCAGTTTGGCCAACTGCACACTTTCCTGCAATGCTTCCATGGCATTGCTGCCATTTCTGATAGGTGATTGATCCAATACGCTTAGTTTCATCTTTCGTTGTTTTTTTAATCTTTCATAATCTGCTCTTCCTGTTGTTTTTTAAGATACCATTGCACAGCCCTGATTTCAGCGAAAGTAACGGCAGGGCCTACCCGTTCTTTGATAGGGCCTGCGGCGGTGGCGCCCAGTTCCCGGATGTGAGATACAATCAGTTTGACCGTTGACTCCGACACGAAGCGGTACAGGTCCAGCTCACCGGCCTCTACACATTGCGCCAGATGGCTTTCCACAGTGCTGACAGCCAGTTGCCGCGTCACTGCAATATCCGGGATCGTTTTTCCACCCAGATATAATTCCAGCGTACCACGACGGCTGCTACCGCGTTCCACCTTACCTTTTGCTGCAGGCTTCACCGCTTCCTTCTTTCCATCAGCAGCGGTTTCCCCTTCCCTGAGTTTCAAATAATCCTTCAGCCCTTTGGTAAAATTCAGCTCTGCATAAGATACTTCCCATATCTGCTGAAGTTTGTGCCAGAAGTCGGCTTCCAGCGACATCAGCTGCAGCAGGTACTTCTTTGACTTCTGCTTTTTCACCAGCGCAATATGTTCCTGCAAAGGCTTGATCAGCTCTTCGTATATGCTTTGCGTGAAGTAACCGATCGCTTTGGTCACCCGCTCTTCCAGCTGGTCCGTTTCTCCGGTTTGCACTGTAGTATCGAGCAACAGATGCAGCTGTACCACAAAGCGGTTGGCTACCTCCTGCTGCTGGTCTGTTTTAGCAGACAGCCGGCGGCTTAACTGAAGCGCCTCATCGATATCGGGTACTTTTTTGTCCTGAATCCATACCGCATGGCTTCTTACATTGGCCTGCATCCTGTACCAGTCGAACAGCTGCAGTAGTGAAGTAGCCTGGAACTTCTTCCTTTCCATTTCCAGCAGTACCACCAGTTCGTTTGCTGCTACTTCCTTCTCCGCGAATTCAATCACCTGCCGGTCTGTTTTGATACTACCGTAGGTAATACGGGAATGCAATACCAGCCCTTCGAGCGAAGTACAGCGGCTCAGCGCCACATACACCTGTCCGGGAGCGAATGCATAGCCGGCGTCGATGATAGCCCTTTCAAACGTAAGCCCCTGGCTTTTGTGGATGGTGATCGCCCAGGCCAGCCGTATCGGGAACTGTGTGAAACTGCCGATCTCTTCTTCTTCAATACTGTTGTCTTCCTGGTTATAGGAATAGCGGATATTGCGCCAGGTTTCCTTTTCCAGTTTCAGCTCTTCGTGATTGCCGGACAACACGAGCGTAATCTCAGTATCACTGATATCCTTTACGGTGGCTATTTTACCGTTGTAGTAACGACGGGGCTGTGCCAGGTCGTTTTTCAGGAACATCACCTGCGCTCCTATCTTGAGCTGCAGCACCAGTTCCGTAGGCAGGGCCTTGTCGCTGAAATCACCTTCTATCTTACCTTCAAAGCGATACAGTTTGCCAGGCATATCTGCCAGCCGCCGGGAGTTGATATCGTCTGCCTTGCGATTGTGCGTAGACAATACGATGTATTCCCCCTCTTCTCCCTTAAAATAAGGATCATAGCGGTCGTTCAGCATCATCAGATCTTCCTCCTCGATCTCACTGTTACGAACACGGTTCAGCACATCAATGAAGAGCTGTTCGTTTTGCCGGTATATCTTTTTCAACTCGATATACAGCGGGGGAGCCTGTTCGATTACCTTGGCATCGAAGAAAAAAGAACTTTTGTAATACTCCGACAACAGCTGCCATTCTGCATCCGGCACTACCGGCGGCAACTGATACAAGTCACCGATAAACAATACCTGTACGCCACCAAAAGGCTGCAACGGTTTGTTCCTGAAATGTCGCAGGATAGTGTCTATAGCGTCCAGCATATCACATCTCACCATACTCACCTCATCGATGATGAGTAGTTCCAGTTCCTGCAAGAGGACTTTTTTATCGTTGGTAAAACGGATGTTGCGGAATAAACTGTGTTTGTCTGTGCTGCTGATCTCATCCATACCGAAGCCACGTTTGCTACCCGGAACAAACGGGCCAAACGGCAACTGAAAAAAGGAGTGCATGGTTACCCCGCCGGCATTGATCGCTGCAACACCGGTAGGCGCCACCACCACCGTATTCTTCTTCGTTTGTTCTTTGATATGTTTGAGGAACGTAGTCTTGCCCGTACCGGCTTTACCGGTCAGGAAGACATGGCGGTTCGTCTGGTTAATGAAATCTGCCGCCAGGTGGAAGATGATATTTGTACTATCAGGTTGGGGCATGATATTTTAAAATTGAAACTGCAAATATAATCTATTTTCCCAGGGCTGAAGCCCTGGGCTAAGTTTGTTTGAGGAGGAAGATGAGGGTTTTGCCCCCGGGACTGAAGCCCTGGGCTAAGTTTGTTTGGGGAGGAAGATGAGGGTTTTGCACCCAGGGCTGAAGCCCTGGGTGAAGTTGTTTGAGGAAGAAGACGAGGGTTTAGGAATTGAGAGGGATGTTTTTTATAATGGAGAAATAAAAGCCTGATTATTCATAAAGCCTCGTCTTCTTCCTCAAACAAATTTAGCCCAGGGCTTCAGCCCTGGGAATAAAAAAACTGCCCCGGCACAAAGCCAGGGCAGTCCAACAAAACTAATATCAAAAAAAGTTATGCCAGTCTTACATTAACAGCATTCGGGCCTTTTCTACCTTCTTCCACGTCGAATACTACGCGGTCGTTTTCGCCGATGCTTTCTTTAATTCCAGATACGTGAACAAAAATTTCCTGTCCTGTACCTTCGATTTTAATGAATCCAAAACCTTTAGCTTCATTAAAAAATTTAACTACACCTGTTTGCATTTATATAATATTTAATTGTGAACTCGTTTTCGCCATTATTAAACAGGCGGCTACCTGGGCGACTAGAAGAAAAAATGTAAGAAAAAAGCTGAATGTACCCGGAGATCACTAACAGAATTGAAATACAATATTCTTAAGAAGCGGGACGAAGATAACAGTTTGTCCTGTACTGGCCAAACTTTTTTCGCTGCATGCATCACTTTTCAGGATTTCTTAACACAAAACTGACCGGATAAAAGCCCCATAAATTTATATATTTTTGGCTCCTATATGAAAAATACTGACGCCTGGCGCATAAGGGCCATCCTGACCGGTTCAGCCGGCAATCTGGTAGAATGGTACGATTGGTACATCTACACTACATTTTCGCTGTATTTTGCTCCGGTATTTTTTCCGAAGGGAAATTACACCGCACAGTTACTGAATACGGCCGCCATCTTTGCAGTAGGGTTCCTGATGCGGCCTATCGGTGGGTGGATGTTTGGCCGGATCGCCGACCAGAAAGGCCGTAAAGCCTCCATGACATTATCTGTTTTACTGATGTCCATGGGCTCCATGCTCATCGCTTTTACGCCCTCCTACAACAGCATTGGGGTAGCCGCGCCCGCTTTACTGCTGGTAGCCAGGCTCTTACAAGGCCTCAGCGTAGGCGGAGAATATGGCACATCAGCCACCTACCTCAGCGAAGTAGCCACTGCCAGCCGCCGCGGGTTTTACTCCAGTTTTCAGTATGTAACCCTGATTGGTGGCCAGCTGACAGCCCTCGGCGTACAGATGCTGCTGCAGCGGGTATTCCTCTCCCCTCCCCAATTGCAGGAATGGGGATGGCGTATTCCCTTCGTCATTGGCGCCCTGCTCGCTTTCTTCGCGCTGTATCTCCGCACTCATATGCAGGAATCCGGTTCTTTCGAAAAACATAAAACATCAACCAACAAAGGATCGGTAAAAGCCCTTTTCCAGCAATATCCCCGCGCAGCCTTTACGGTAGTAGGTCTTACGATGGGTGGCACCCTCGCCTTCTATACCTATACTACCTATATG
The DNA here is from genome assembly GCF_018255755.1 of Chitinophaga sp. HK235. Classification (NCBI taxonomy): domain Bacteria; kingdom Pseudomonadati; phylum Bacteroidota; class Chitinophagia; order Chitinophagales; family Chitinophagaceae; genus Chitinophaga; species Chitinophaga sp. HK235. The sequence goes on from NZ_CP073766.1 coordinate 2,440,102, forward strand.
CAGAAATTTCTGGTCAATACCGTACATCTCACCATAGAAAGAGCCACCACCATCACTTTTTATGTGATGCTGATATATGCAATACTGCAACCTTTATTCGGCTGGCTTTCAGATATATATGGCAGAAAACCCCTGCTGATAGGGTTTGGCGTGCTGGGCACCCTGTGCACGGTGCCCATTCTGAGTACCATTAGCCAGACCAGCTCCGAATGGACTGCCTTCTGGCTCATCCTGGCAGCGCTCGTCATTGTAAGTGGTTATACCTCCATTAATGCGGTGGTAAAAGCGGAGATGTTTCCGGCGGAAGTAAGGGCGCTGGGCGTGGGCTTCCCCTATGCTATCACCGTAGCCCTCTTTGGAGGTACAGCAGAACCTATTGCCCTCTATTTTAAAAAGACAGGGCACGAATCCTGGTTTTACTGGTATGTAACAGCCTGTATCTTTATTTCTCTGCTGGTATACATTACAGCGAGAGACACCAAACGCAGCTCCTACCTTGATAAGGATTTTACAGAACCATCTGCATAACCGATAATAAGCCGACTGGCGTAGTGCAGGAACAATCCGTTCTCCACTACGCCAGGGATATCATTTAGTTGCTGGTGCAATCCAGCCGGGTCTTTGATTTTTTCATAATGGCAATCCAGTATGTAGTTGCCATTGTCTGTCACGAAAGTACGGCCGTCTCTGGTACGCAGCACCGGCGCTGCATCCAGGGCTATAAGCCTTTTAAAGGTCAGCTCCCAGGCAAAAGGAATAATCTCTACCGGCAACGGAAAACGGCCCAGGTGTTTTACATACTTGGACTCGTCGGTAATCACGATCATCTGGGATGATGCGGCCGCCACGATTTTCTCCCGCAGCAATGCGCCACCACCGCCTTTGATCAGCCGGAAGTGTTCATCTACCTCATCAGCCCCATCAATGTCCAGATCTATTTTGTCTATTTCACTGAAAGAGATGATGGGGATGCCTTGTTCCTTTGCCAGCTGCTCCGACTGTTCAGAAGTGGCCACCGCACGGAGCGGCATACCATCTCTCACGAGCTTGCCTATACGCATAATCGCATAGTAGGCCGTACTACCGGTACCCAGACCAATGGTCATTCCCGGTTTGACGTATTCGGCCGCTTTTTCTCCAGCGGCCTTTTTTGCCAGGTCCTGTTGTTGCATGCAACAAATATAAGGAATCACATGGAAGACAATACTTCGTCGAGATGGGCCAGCAGGGAGTCTGTATTCTCCTTGTTAAACACCATGGGCGGCTTTATCTTGAGCACGTTATGTAAAGGACCGTCTGTGCTGAGCAGGAAACCCCGCTGTTTCATTGCTTCCACGATGACATCAATTTCAGGGACGGCGGGTTCCAGCGTAGTACGATCACGCACCAGCTCGGCCCCGATAAAGAAGCCATGACCGCGTACATCGCCGATAATAGCATGTTTTCCCTTCAGCTTGCGCAGCCCTTCCATAAAGTAGTTGCCGGTGACCCTTGCATGTTCCTGCAGGCCTTCTTCCTGAATCACCTGCAGCACTGCCAGGCCTGTGGCCATAGAAACCGGGTTGCCTCCAAACGTATTGAAATATTCCATTCCGTTGTTAAAGGCATCTGCAATGGCGCGGGTAGTCACTACTGCCGCCAGGGGATGACCGTTACCGATCGGTTTACCCAGCACGACAATATCAGGAGTTACTTCCTGCAGCTCAAATCCCCAGAAGGCATCGCCTACACGGCCAAAGCCTACCTGTACCTCATCTGCGATGCACACACCGCCGGCAGCTTTCACTGACGTATATACGGCTTTCAGGTATCCGGGAGGCAGCGGTATCTGTCCGCCTACGCCCAGCAATGTTTCGCAGATATAGGCGGCAGGGCCTTTCCCTTCTCCTTTCAGATCAGCGATGATACGGTCTACATCGGCAGCATATTTTTCTCCAGCCTGCGGATCGTCTGCACGATAAGGACCGCGGAACATATCGGGGTTGAGTGCTTTATGTGTATGGGATGGTTTTCCGAAACCACCTTTGCCGTCAAACTTATACGGACTCAGCTCCATGGCTACTGTAGAGGTACCGTGATAAGCATGGTCCAGTACGATGACATCCTTTTGCTGTGTATAGTGGCGGCTCATGCGGATGGCCAGATCGTTGGCCTCACTACCGGAGTTGGTAAAATAACATACTTCCAGAGAAGGCGGCAGTGTGGCGATCAGCCGGTTGGCATAGTCTACCAGGTGATCATGCAGATATCTTGTATTGGTGTTGAGCCGGGCCACCTGCTGCTGTATGGCTTTCACCACCACAGGATGGCAGTGACCTACGTGGCTGGGGTTATTCACACAATCGATGAATGTACGGCCTTTATCGTCGTACAGGTACTGCAGTGCGCCACGCACAATTTTCAACGGTTGTTTGTAGCTGATGCTCAGGTTGCGGCCGATATGGGCTTTCCGGTCTGCCAGCAGCGGCGTATAGTCTGAAGCGTTATCGATCACCGGCGCAAAACCACAGGCGGTACGGAAAGCCTGCTGCATGGCCAGCGGATTGATGGTGATCAGTTTAGTCAACAGTTTCCAGGCACCGTTTTCCGTGATAAAATGGAAATCGTTGTCACTGCCGGCGGCAGCTTTTTCCGCGGAAGTGGTAACGCTGATGCATAAACGTGCGGCTATCAGATAATACAGCAGGTCTGTTTCTGTTTCCGTGAGCGGATAAGCCTGATGATAAGCAGCCACCAAAGCCACTGCGGCCTCCATCGGGTCTGTAGCTTCCAGCATGGCATAAGTACAGGCGATGGCCACATTATTGGCCAGCACGGTGTATACCATATCTCCAAAATCAATCAGACCGCTGACGATGTTATCACGTACCAGTATATTATAATCGTTGGCGTCATTATGTGTATATGCTTTACGCAGGCGATGCAGGTGCGGCAACACTTCCATCTCAAACTGCAGCAGGAAATAAGCGGCCAGCCGTTTTTTCTCCGGATCTTTGATACAGTGCAGCTGGTCGCGGGCATCGAGTGCACGGGCCACGTCCCAACGGATTTCCCGGTGCATGGCCGGATGGGAGAAATGTTGCAGTGCCTTGTCCATTTTACCGAGGAGGCTGCCCCAGGAAGTATATATATCACGTGTACCCGTTACCGTGACAACCGGCTGGCCTTCCAGCCAGGTATAGAGGCGGAGATAGTGTATTTCTTCCGGGAAAATGAGGTGGGTCACCGCTTCGTTCTTCGTATTTTTCACCACCTGCGGGAAATATCCCTTCACCTCACTGGCAGCGAGATGATCAAGGATACGCACCTGAGCATCCAGAAAAGCAGGGGCATGATCATCTCCGGCTATCTTGCAAATCCAGGCATTACCCTGTTCATCCTTTACCAGAAAATTAGCTTCCTCATAACCTTCCAGTTCTTTGGCAGTAACGGTCAGACCGTAATGATCCCTGAGCAGGTTTTCCACTCCGGCTGCTGAAAAAGTATACAACATAACATTCAATATTAAAGTTTGTCTGCCAGCAGCATCAGCACATGTGCTGCTGTCCAGCTGAAATTCCCTGCATTCAGGCCTTTGCCGGTACGCGGGTGATAGTTTTCATGCAGAGGTTTGTTATCGTTCATCCCTTCTGCATGTTGCCACAGTTTTGTTGTCAGTGCCCGGGCTGCAGCTTCTTCCCGGTATTGCTTCAGGCCTGCGATGGCAAAATAAAACTGGTCTATCCATACAGGCCCACGCCAGTAACCCCGTTGCGGATCGAAAGCTTTTTCACTGGCATCCAGCACGGGCAAGGGCACTAATGTATTAAAAACAGTGGTATCCAGCAGGTATTTTGTTATATTTTTCACGTAAGGTTCTGGTGTAATGCCTGCCCATAGCGGGATCCATCCTTCCGGGCCTTTGATGCGTATGAGTTCACCACCCAGCTGGCGGTCGTAATAAAAGCCGGAAGCCTTGTCATAGAATGCACTGTTGATCTGCCTGTTCAGTACACCGGCTTTCTCCTGCCAGCCGGTAGCTTTGTCTGATTGTTGCAATACGGTGCAGATCTGAGCGAGTATTGTTTTTTCTTTAGACAGATAACTGTTGAGATCTACCGACTCCTGATCAAGTGACCAGGCCCCTGGAGTATTCTTCAGCATCTTTGCCTTATCAAAGCGGACCGCATTGTCCATACCGCTTTCCCAGGCTGCCGCGATGCGGGTGCCATCTGTAGCGCCGTATTCACATAACTCATTGTGGTCATGGTCTCTTTCGGCGTACCACCAGGCGTGGTAACGTTCGAGTGCAGGATACATTTCACGGAGGAAGGCCGTGTCCCTGGAGGCTTTATATACCTCCCATACCGCCCAGGCGGCCAATGGGGGCTTGGTATCACGGAAATTGTTTTCCGTACTGTCTGCATATATACAGTCGGGTACCATGCCGGATGCGGCCTGATAATCGAACAAAGAACGGATATTGTCTTTGGCCAGTTCGGGTGCAAAATAGCTGAGTCCTACGGCCTGTTTCCAGCTGTCCCAGGACCAGATGCCGTAAAAGCCCTGGTAGGAAATAGAAGGGAATACGCCATCATGACGAATATCGCCGGAAGCACTACGCCAGTTGGTCAGCAGCGTGATCATGCTTTTTACCGCCAGGCGGCTGCGAAAACGATCTTTAACGGTGAAGGGCATACGAAGGAACAGCTGTTTAACATAACCATTCCAGCGTTGTTCGTTTTGCTGCAGTGCTGTGCTGAATACCGGCTTCACTGGTGATGCCGCAGGTGTTTCTCCTTCCGGCATAAAAGTCTGTGTTTGCAGGTCTTCGAGCTGGCTGCCTGCCGGCAGACTGACCATTTTCTCCGCTATATAGCCCGTGCCGGAGGAACGGATATTCCAGGGCAAGGGTGACCACCATTGCAGTCGGAAACTATGCGGAGTACCGGCTACGGCGACGTTGATACCATTGTCTGTATGGCTGATCTGCGCCCGTTTTAACTTCGGTTGTCCCTGCCACTGTACCAATAAGGACATTGGCGCCTTCCCGGTATTACGAACGATGGTCTGCATCATCGCTTCCCGCTTGCCGGTGAAGATAAGCTGCATCTGCACCTTTACGTCGCCGGCAGTGTACCCCAGCTGCAACAGCCCCGGATAATAATGGGTAGTAGTGCGGTCCTGCTGTAATATCAGTTCTTTTCCTGCTGTGTACAGGTGCAGTTGTGCGATGGCCTCGGACAACCACTCCCCTTTCATGTCCATCAGCAGCGGCCCGGTAAAACCGGTGCCATTACCAGGTTGGGGCAAAGCATAAGCATGCCAGGCTCCCATGTCTGAAAAAAAAGTGCCCGCTATTTTAGTACTGTCTTTTACAGTGTAGTGCAGGTCCAGTACATCTGCAAAGTGGTTCCGTTGTGCCCGGGCAGTCTGCTGTATCAACAGCAGCGCCAGCAGCCATTTTAATTTACTCATATATCTCTTTCGCCTTTTCTGTTGGTTCATCGCCTGACTGCAAAGGTCTCAATATAAAACTATATTGATATGGTTTATATATCAGGGTGTAGGGAGCATGTGGTTTGGCGCCCCAGCTGTTGTCGCCACCCAGGCCGGCCTGCTGGTAGTCAATATTCCACCAGATGAGCGGATCGTTGTACATAGAGCCGCCATGTACATTATGACGACGGTTAAAATTCAGCCGGTCCATATCAAAGTGTAACACCCCCATGTTGAGTAAGGAGTCGCTGCGGGCCATCCAGCCGTTGCCGGCGGCCGTACGCAGCGCCATCCAATGCACGTCGGAGCGGTAACCGCTTTCCTGTGCACGGGGATAGGGATGAAACAGGGAGTCTGCAGGAAGCGTATATACGTCAACGTCAGCCGCATATTTACGGTCCTGGTAGTTATCAAAGGGGCCGCGGCCCAGCCAGGTCACTTTGTCCAGTGCAGGTGCTAGTACCATCCGCATACCCATACGGGGCATCTCCGGCAGTATACTATCTCCGGGCAGGAAACGAACATTCACTTTGATATCACCATTGGCATATATCGTATAGTCTATACCGTAACGGGCATCTGCCAGCGGCAGCCAGTGCATGGCCTGTATCTCCACCTGTTGCTGGTCCTGACGGACAATACGGGCAGACAGCAGACGGGAGCTGTCACCTGCATGTTGCCATACCGCACAACGCATCTGTTGACTGTTACCGATATCGTTGTCGGTGGCGGCGCGCCAGAAGTGAGGTCTTAATGCCTTTTGCATATATCCGGTACCGTTAACAGCAAACTGCTCCAGCCATCCTTCGCGGATGGTGGCGGTAAACAGTCCATTACCAATTTCCCAGCCGTTGGCAGCGGATTTCACCTGGAGGGCCTGGCCTTTCACCTGCCGGGCAGCCACCGGTGTATACCAGGGCAGTTCAAACTGATCGGTGGCAACGATGAAGCCTGCTGGTAACAAGCCCTCTGCATTTTTCAGGGCAGCCTTTACATGCAGGTAGTAATGTATACCCGGCTGCGGGTTGATAACGGGGAGGTCTACACGTAAAGTATCCTGCTGGCGTGGTAACAGATGGCGGTATGGTAGAACTTTGGACGCTATTACTTTTCCATCTCCCTTCAGTTCCCAGCTCAGCGTAATATTGTCCAGCAGGTTAAAGTCGTAACGATTGCGTACCTGCAACAAATTAGCCGACCATCCTACCGGCGCAAACTGTACCGGCTGATATACTTTTCTTACTTCAAAAGCCTGCGGATGCGGAGAGCGGTCGGCAGCCAGCATACCATCTGCACAAAAACTGGTATCGCTGGTAGCACCTACTGTGCCCATATCGGCGCCGTAAGCCCAGATAGCCCTTCCGAGTGAGTCGTGTTGCAAAAATGTCTGATCAGAAAAATCCCAGATAAAGCCACCCTGCAGCTGATCATGTTTTTGCATCAGCTCCCAGTCATCCCGGAGATTGCCTCCGCTGTTGCCCATCATATGGGCGTATTCGCACTGGATCATCGGGCGGTCACGGTATTCCCGCACATACTCCTGCATCCAGGCAATAGATTTATACATAGGTGCCACAATATCCGTCCAGGGCGTATTACGTGCCACTTCATATTGTACCGGACGGGTATTGTCGCGTTGTTTTGACCATTTGTAGGTATCGATAAAATTTTCGCCGAAATCACTTTCATTTCCCAGTGACCAGGTGATGACGCTGCAATGGTTCTTATCTCTTTCCACCAGACGACGGGTACGCTCTATGTAAGCCGCCTTCCATTCGGGTTTATCTGACAGGGTTTTCAGCGGATGCATGCTCATGCCATCGCATTCTATATTTGCTTCGTCTACCACATAAATACCATAGCGATCACAGAGCGCATACCACTCTTCCCTGTTGGGATAATGACTGGTACGCACCGCATTGATATTGTATTGTTTCATGGTGCGGATATCCTTCAGCATACCTTCCATATCAACCACCTTTGCAGTATGCATATCATGCTCATGGCGGTTCACCCCTTTGATGATAATTGGTTTGCCATTTACCAGGAGCAGTCCTCTTTTTATTTCAACGGTACGGAAGCCGATGGCCTGGGTTATACTCTCGACAGGCTTGCCCTGCTTGTCTTCCAGCGTAATGATCAGCTGGTAGAGGTTGGGCTGTTCAGCATTCCAGGCTTTAATACCAGGCAGTAACTGTTGCAGGTGGTACAGACTATCACTGCCAACAGGCAGTGTTTTTGAGAATATGGTATTGCCTTTGTCCTGCAGGGATATACGGATGCGTTTATCCTTGTCCGTGAGGGCCGGCAGTTTATTCAGTGCCAGGCCCAGCTGCAGGGAGCCATCTTTGTAATCATTTACCAGCAGGGGTTTAGCAAAAAAATCGTATATACATAAGGGTGAGCGGGCCACCAGGTATACACTTCTTTCTATGCCGCTGAGTTTCCACATGTCCTGACCTTCGAGGTAGGAACCATCACTGAAGCGAAACACCTGAAGAGAAACGGTGTTGTTGCCGGGCTGTACATACGCAGAGATATCAAATTCGGCCGGGGTTTTACTGTCTTTACTGAAGCCTGCATATTTACCGTTTACCCATACATATACAAAAGCGTTGGCAGCGCCGATATGCAGCCATGTCTGTTTGCCCTTCCAGGAAACAGGCAGCTGAAAGCTGCGGCGGTAGGAGCCTACAGGATTTTCTTCTTTGGGGACAAAAGGAGGATTGGGTGTGAAAGGATATTCTACATCTGTGAAGATGTAGGGGGCATAGCCCTCTGTTTGCCAGTTGGCCGGTACCCGGATCGTTTTCCAGTTACTTACATCATAGTTGGATTGTTCAAATCCTTTAGGGCGGGCGGCCGGATTGGCGGCCATGTGGAATTTCCAGATGCCGTCCAGCGAACGGGTAAAAGGAGAGCTGTCTCCCTTCAGGGCTGCTGCAGCATCCGGATAGGGAATAAAGTGAGCGTGCGGGTATAACGTGTTTTCAGACGGCTTTTGCGGGTTTTCCCAATCGTTGGACTGGGCCTGCAATACCGCTGGTAAAAACAATAAAGCTGATAATAGTTTCTTCATGGTACCGTGGTATAAACCTCCGGCAGCTTGTGAGGCCGCCGGAGGAAATTTTTAACCGTTATGATGCTGTATTGCTATTGAGCCAGTGGGTTGTTCTGTGTTTCCTTGAGTGGCAGCGGGTAATAACTTTTATCCGGTGAAAAAGTTCTTCCTGCGTCCTGCATTTTCTGCTGAAGCATACCCCAGCGGCGAAGGTCGTAGAAACGGCTGCTTTCCAGTGTGAACTCCATCGTTCTTTCATGCACCAGCTGGTTAAACACATCGGTGGCATTGGCGAGGTTCAGGGCCGGCATGGCGGAGCGGGCACGAACCTCGTTGATCTGTATCATGGCCTGGTCGGGGAAACCTATTGCATTTTGCGCTTCTGCGTACAACAGTTTCACATCAGCATAGCGGATGATGGGCATATTGATGGCAACAGGATTGCCCAGCAGGTCGAGGCTGGCCGGAATCCATTTACGGAATGCGACAGTGTTGTTTTCAAACACTTTATCGTAAGTTTTTCCGTATACACGGGGATTGGCAGCATCATTAAAATAGTCGTCCTTAAAGAAAACGGTATTATATACACGATGATCATATAAACCATCGGTAGCTACTTTTCCTTCTTTCAGCATTTCCGTCAGCAGTTTCTGGGTACCATAGATCTCTCCGTAACCACCCAGTTCTGAAGCAGCCATCCAGTCGCTCAGCTGTGACTTGTAGTAAGCGCCGTTGGCTTCGTCCATGGTCTGCTGCAGTTCGAATACAGATTCAGCAGAGTTGGTCAGTGTTCCATTAAACATCCCCAGGTAGTTGTCTATCAGGGTGTATTGTTTGGAGTCGATCACTTTTTTCAGCCAGGCTGCAGCCTCGGTGAAGTAAGCCTTTGCATTGCCGTTGTCTTCTCCGGCGCGGTAGATAAGCACTTTACCCAGGTACGCCTGTGCAGCGCCTTTGGTAACCCGTCCCAACTCGGTAGCTGGTCTTTCACCGCGCAGCGGCAGACCAGGCTCGGCGGCTTTCAGGTCGGCGATGATAGCGTCCCATACTTCATTACGGGAAGAAGGTGCTTTGGGCAGATCATTTTCGCCATTGGGCACCTTATCACGAAGGATCACCTTTTCGAAGTTGGTGAGCAGTTTAAAATTATAGTAGGCACGCAGGAAATGAGCTTCCGCCAGGATCATGCTTTTGCTGGCATCATCTATCTGGCCGTTGTTCATGATCGCTACATTTTCCAGCACCTGGTTGGTAAAGTTGATACCGCGGTAGTTATCTTTCCAGAGCAGGTCTATGGCATAGTTGCCTGAATTATAGCTGTAGTTGTATATCTCCATCCACCAGCTGTAGTTGTAAGCATCGCTGCCGGGCTCCACAAAATCTTCCCGGTAGTATTCGCGGCAGGAACGGGCTTCGATGAAGTTGTCCCATCCGGCAAAGCTCTCTATTCTGGAGTAAGCTGCCGAGAGGCCGGTGAGGGCTCTTTCGCGGGTAGTCCAGAAGTTGTCTGAGGTCAGCTTATCCGGCGAGTTCTGATTTAGCAGCTCCTTTTTACAACCAGTAGAAAATACCATGGCTGCGGATAATAATGATATATATAACAAAGACTTTTTCATAATCGTTTTTTACAGACAAAAAGACTGTTAGAATTCCAGCTGAGCGCCAGCCATCAATACTTTGTTTTGCGGATACATCATACGGTCGAGACCATTGTTCAGCACATCAGTACGGCCGATTTCAGGATCCGGGCCGGAGTATTTGGTGAAGGTGAGTATGTTCTGCGCACTTACGTACAGGCGTAAGCGTGATACCTTGGCTTGCTGCAGCAGCTTCGGAGAGAATGAATAACCCAGGGAGAGCATTTTCAGACGCAGGTAGCTGCCACTTTCGAGGAAACGGGTAGACTCACGGTTGTTATAGTTGGGATCACCCAGTACGGCACGTGGTACGTTGGTATTGGTGTTCTGCGGCGTCCAGGCGTTGAGTGTGCTCACGTCAAAGTTGCGGCCTGCATCCATACCCTGTAATTCGTATTTGTTGCCGTTGTAGAGTTTATTACCACCCACACCCTGCCAGAAGAGCTGCAGATCAAAGCCTTTCCAGGCCACACTCATATTCAGTCCGTATTCGATTTTAGGGAAAGCACTGCCCTGGTAGGTTTTATCGTTGTTGTCAATTACACCATCACCATTGGAATCTTTAAAGCGGATATCACCGGCTTTGGCATCGGGCTGCAGCAGTTCACCTTTACTGTTTTTATACGCCGCTACTTCTGCATCAGACTGGAAGATACCATCCGCCTCGTACAGGTAAAACGCGCCCATTTCGCTGCCTACCTGGGTAGTATTGGGAACAGGGCCGGTGCCGTATTTGAGGCCTACGCCGTAGAGTTTCTGTCCGTCGTTGGCGAGTTCCAGCACTTTGTTTTTCACCTGGCTAACGGTACCGGTTACACTATAGTTGAAGTCACCTTTTTTATCGGCCCAGGTGAGTTCCAGTTCCCAACCGCGGTTAGAGATACGGCCCACGTTCATAACAGGATTATTCAGACCATTGCTGGTTGCCAGTGCTTTTTGGATCAGGAGATCGATGGTGGTATTGTTAAAGTAATTGAAAGCACCGGTAAGTTTGTTATTGATACCGAAGTCGAATCCGATGTTGTGGCTAACGTTGGTTTCCCAGCGCAGATCTTTGTTGCGCAGGTCATAGGCAGCACCGCCAGGCCATGCGGTAGAACCGGCACCCTGTACATAACCACCACCCTGTACATTTTTGATGAGGATCAGCTGTTGATGGTCATAGGCAGTGAGTACATCTTCGTTACCCAGGCGACCATAGCTGGCACGGAGTTTCAGCATGGTGAGCCAGTTAAACTGTTGCATGAAGGGTTCACTCTGCAGGTTCCATCCGATAGAGGCAGAAGGGAAAGTACCATAGCGGCGGTTTTCACCGAATTTGGAAGAGCCATCACGACGAACGGAAAGCTGGAGGAGATATTTTCCATCATAGGCATAGTTTACACGGCCCAGCCAGGAGAGTCGGTTGTACTGCCAGCGAGTGCCACTAGCACTGTAAGTACCACCGTTGGCACCATCCATGGTATTGAAGGATGGGTCCAGAAATCCACCAGGTATCACATTAGATACGATCTGACCATCTACTACAGAATAAACGGTGGTTTTACCGTCTGCCACCGTTGTTAAACTGTTGGAAGTATTTTCCGCCGCCGTATAACCTGCCAGCAGGTTGAGGTTATGTTTACCGAAGCTGCGATCATAGTACAACAGATTTTCCATCAGACGCTCCCGGTAAGTGGTACGTCCGTCTTCCAATCTTGCATATGGGATCAGCGGATCATTGGCATTAGCGCGGTAAGGCGGATGATAGTTATAGGTAAAGTAATTAGAGTTGGCCAGGTTAAGATTGGTAACGAATTTCATGCCTTTCAGCAGTTCCAGTGAAAGCCGGGCATTACCGTTGAAGTACTGGATTTTATTGTTGTTATCATTGTAAAAATTCACCCCAACAGCATTCTCATATTTAGGCAGCTGATTGATCTGCATGGCATATCCATATTTCTCCTTGCTATCAAACACTGGTAACAGCGGAGACTGGAAGAATGCATCTTTTACACTATAAGGAACGTCTCTGCGCTGTGTTTCAGCATATACCAGGTTAGCTTCAACAGTGAGGCGTCCTTTTTTATACTCATTGCGGGAGCGGATGGATTTCTTTTTGAAATTGGTTCCCAGCAAAGTTCCTTTTTCGTTGGCGATGTTACCGCTGAGGCCATAGTTAAAATATTCGCTGCCACCGGTGAGGCTAAGGCTGTAGTTTTCACTGTTACCCTGACCAAGGATTTCATCCTGCCAGTTGGTGTTGGCGGTAACACCCGTTTTGAGATAAGCGGGTCTTTTGGTGCTTGCCGGAGCTGCATCGTACATCATGTTATGTACTTTCAGATAACCATCCGCATCGAGCAGGTGCAGTTTGCCAGTGGGTTTAACAACGCTGTACCAGCTATTGAATTCAATTTTCGGAGCACCTTTTTTCCCTTTTTTAGTGGTCACGAGGATTACACCGTTGGCACTTTTGGAACCATAAATAGACGCAGCAGCGCCATCTTTCAGTACTTCTATGGAAGCAATATCGTTGTTGTTGAGGTAATAGGGATCGCCAGGGCTACCATCGATGATGAAGAGTGGCTGGTGGCTGCCGAAGGTGCTGATACCACGCAGTCTGATATCGGCCATACCGCCGGGAGCACCGCCGGTATTGGTTACAGTGAGGCCTGCTACTCTACCCTGCAACGCATTAACAGGGTTGTTGCTGGCCACGTTGGAAATTTCACTGCCTTTTACAGAGGTGATGGCTGCACTCACATTTCTTTTGCTCTGTGTGCCATAACCTACTACCACTACCTGGTCCAGTACTTTGGTGGAAGCAGCAAGGGTAACAGTCAGCGGTGATTGACCGTTGACAGTTACCTCCTGTTTTTCATAACCGATGAAAGACACTTCCAGCACTGCTCCTGCAGGCAGGTCAGTGAATTTGAAGCGGCCTTGTACATCGGTGAGCATTCCATGTCCGGTACCTTTTACGCGTACACTAACACCTGGCAGTGCTTCTCCGCCGGCGGACTTCACCACGCCTTCCACCGGTTTTTCCTGTGCAGGTTGTACTGCCGCCAGAGAAGTGGCTGGTGCTGCTTTTACCAGAATGATGTCTTCAGTCATCCGGAATTGCAGAGAGGTAGCATGGCTGATCTCCTGGAGCAGACTTTCTACTGTCCGCTCTTTTTTATCGATGGTCACAGGTTTCAGTTTTTCCAGATCATCGAGATTGTACGAAAATTTCAGGCGGGTATTTTTCTCCAGATACTGCAGCACGCTGAGTACTCTTGTTTGCCTAAAACCTACGTCAATCTTATCTTTCAGGCCTTCTGCTATTTGCACCCAACTTAGCAAAAGGGTAGACAGGAGCATGGCACAGCATGCCCTTAGAAGGGATGTTTTCTTCATAACGCATTTTGGTTGTTTAGATGAACCTGTAGGACTATTTACTTATTGGTTGCACGAATAAAGTGTCATTTTTTGTGACAGATTCGAGCCCGTTGACGAAACAAACAGCCACCAGTACTTCCTGCAGTGGTTTGTTGTTGAATACGCCGTTAAAGCGGATAGGTTTGTTTTTTCGTGTGATCACTTTTATGTTGATGCCATACCAGTATTCGAGTGTGGCAGCGATATCTGCGGGAGATGCATTGTGAAAGACGAGACGACCGCTGCGCCATGCTTTTTCCCGTTCCAGGTCGAACCTGTTTTTATTAAAACGAGCGTGTTCCTTGCCGGTGGTGAGCTGTTCGCCGGGCAGCAATTCTGCTACAGCTGTTTCCTGCGCTACCCGTACCTTTCCTTCTACCAGTTTTACAGCAGCTTCTTTATCAAAATGGTATGCTCTTAATTTAAAAGCGGTGCCCAGCGCCTGTACACGGATGTTACCGGCACTCACTACAAAAGGTTTGCCTTCAGCTTTGGCCACCTCAAACAGGGCCTCTCCTTCCAGCTGCAGATTACGTTGCTGCTGATTATAGGAAGCGGGAACTTTCAGTACACTGTGTGGGTTGAGTATCACCAGACTTCCATCGGCCAGTGTTACCTGACGGCGCAGGTTATCCGTAGCCTTAAAAATGGTGTAGGCTTCCTGATCAGCCGCAGGAGCTGTCTGCCGCTGTGTTGTCAGCCACCAGGCGATAGCAGTTAATGGTAATACGATGGCAGCAGCGATCCTTGCGATCTTTTTCCAGGATATTTTTTTCACCGGTGTATCTGCTACTGAGATGGCAGCTTTCAATTTGCCAAACTCAGCATCCTTTTCTTCCGGCGTGAGACGAAGCCCCAGGTGGAACAGCCACTGTCGTGCCTTTTCCGCTTCTTCCTGTTTATGCGGATAACGTTCCAGCCAGTTTTCCCAGAACTGCACATCCGTATCATTGCTGCGCAGGCAATAACGTACGAATGAATCGTTTAAAATAAAGTCTTCCGCCTTATACTGCTGTAAGTCCATTCCAGGCATTTAATATAAAGAGGGAGGGTTGCCTGTTTTTTTACCAAAGAAATCAGGAATTTTTTTCCATATCGATCAAAAGCAGCAGCAGTGCGATAAATGTGGCATCGGTATATACTTCCCGGATGCGTACGAGGGCATTGTGGATGGTATTATAGATGGTGCGGGGGGTGGCGGCTGTTTTCATTGCTATTTCTTCTATGCTCAGGTCTTCATAGAAGCGCATGCGGATAAATTCTTTCTGACGGCTGGTGAGCAGCGCCAGCATTTTTTCCAGTTTATTCTTCACCTGGGCATCGGTTTCCTGGCGTATCAGTACTGATTCATAAGGTAGCTCTTCCGGTTCGGGAAACAGCTGATTATCAGTAAGGGTAATTCCTTTCTGGTTTTTGGTGAGTATCTTATACAACTTCCTTTTAAAGCATATAAAAAGATATGCCTGGATATTTTCCGGCATGTCCAACTGATGGCGCTTCCGCCAGATGTCTACAAAGATGTCATTGATGGCTTCTTTAACGATACCTTTTTCCAGCACAACAGAGATCCCATAGTGGTAGAAGTTATCGTAAAGGTCGTGGTAAATCTTATACAGGCCCTGTTCATTGTCCTGCTGCATTTCATACCAGAAACCTGCATAATCTTTTTCACAATACCTGCCTGTGCTGGTATCAGTAGCGTGATGAGCGTTGAGCATACAACTGAGCGTTTTGGTTGGTCCGTCCAGGGAGCAAAAGTTGGTTAAGTATATCCGGCAGCAAATTAAGGGATTAGATTGAAAGAATTGTTTTTTAAAACAGGAAGCAGGCTCTTTTTTATGTTCAGGATATGACAAACCCCTCACCTGGATTTCGTATTTTTAATTTTACTATTTTTATCAAGCATTGGAAGTTTACCCAATACGGATCTTTGTTTTATCATCAATTGTCTTATTTTGAAAGCACCGTTATTATTCAGTGTGGCCGCTTCCCTGATGCTGCAGGGAGTACAGGCCCAGGACTCATCCGCTATCAAAGCGATCAATGCCAACAGTTTTGCGAAACATATACAGGTACTGGCATCCGATGCCTTTGAAGGTCGCAAACCTTTTACCCGGGGAGAAGACAGCACTATTCAATACCTGGCCCGCCAGTTTAAAGCACTGGGATTGAAACCCGGCAATGGCAACAGTTATTTTCAGGAAGTACCGATGGTATCCATTGCCTCCAAACCGGCCGGCAGTCTGGTTATCAAAGGTGCTGGCGGCGAGGTATCCTTACAATACCTCGATGATTATGTAGCAGCCACCCGCCGCGTGCAGGACCAGGTAAACATCAGCAATTCGGAACTGGTATTTGCCGGCTATGGTATTGTAGCTCCGGAATATGGACATAATGATTACGCAGGCCTCGACGTAAAAGGAAAAACCGTAATCGTGATGATCAACGATCCCGGCTTTGCAGACAATACCCTTTTCAAAGGCCGCACCATGACCTACTACGGCCGCTGGACCTATAAATTTGAAGAAGCATCCCGGCAGGGAGCTACCGGCGTTATCATTATCCATGAGACTGCTGCTGCCAGCTATCCCTGGAAAGTAGTGCGCAGCGGATGGTCCAACTCCAAACTGCACCTGCAGACAGCAGATAACAATATGTCCAGGACCGCGCTGGAAGGCTGGATCACGCAGGATGCCGCCAAAAAAATCTTCCAGCTCGCAGGCATCTCCCCGGATATCCTGGAAAAAGCCAGACAGAAAGACTTTAAGCCGGTTGATCTTCATCTGAAAACATCACTGGTCATCAACAATACCATCAAAAAATCCACCTCCCATAATGTGCTGGCCATACTTCCCGGTAACAAAAGACCGCAGGAATGTGTAGTGTTTTCCGCCCACTGGGACCATTTCGGGATTGGCGAACCAGTGAAAGGCGATTCTATTTACAACGGTGCGGTAGACAACGCTACCGGTACTGCCGGCCTGCTGGAACTGGCCACCGCCTTCAGCAGCCTCAAAACCAAACCGGCACGGTCTGTTCTGTTTATCTCCGTTACCGGCGAAGAACAGGGCCTGCTGGGCTCCGAATACTATGCCTCTCACCCGGTGTTTGCGCCTGAAAAAACCGTTGCCGATATCAACCTCGATGTACTCAATACTTTCGGTCGCACCAAAGACATCACCGTCATAGGCATGGGCCAGTCGGAACTGGATGAATATGCCCGTCGTGCTGCGGCCCTGCAAGGCCGCGTGACCGTACCGGAAGCCAACCCCGAAGGCGGCTGGTTTTTCCGCTCAGATCATTTTAACTTTGCTAAAAAGGGCATACCCGGTTTATACCTTGGCCCAGGCAATGATATTGTGGGTAAAGCTCCAGGCTCCGGCAAGGAAAAAACTGCGGAGTATAACCGTTTACGTTACCACTCCCCTGCTGATGAGTTCAACCCTGATACCTGGGTGATGGATGGCATGGTAGAAGATGTACGCCTCATGTTTAACGTAGGTTATACCCTCAGCAATGAAAGCACTTTCCCGCAATGGAAAAAAGGTTCTGAATTCAAGGCGTACCGAAAATAATTATATATACGCTGCAACATGGTCTTATTCGGATTAATCATGATAGGGTTGATATTGTTCCTTTCCATCGTGAACATGTTCTCCCGCCATAAACTTAGAAAGACAGCCGTCCCTGACAGCTACCAGGAACTGCTGCAGTCTCATGTGCGTTATTATCAGCAACTCAACGCCGCAGATAAATTACGCTTTGAGCAACAGGTACAACGTTTTCTCAAAAGGACCCATATTGAAGGGGTAGGAATACCGGTAGAACCGCTGGACCGTGTACTGGTAGCAGCCAGTGCGATCATTCCTATCTTTGGGTTTAAAAACTGGGAGTACTTCAATCTAACCAATGTGATCCTTTATCCGGACACCTTCGACAGCAGTTACCAGTACGAAGGCCACAACCGCAATATCCTCGGTATGGTCGGCAGCGGCGCCCTCAACGGACAGATGATACTGTCCCGTGCCGCCTTGCGGGAAGGATTCTCCAATACCACTGACAAAAGCAATACCGCCATCCACGAGTTTGTACACTTGCTTGACAAAGCAGACGGCTATGTTGATGGTATGCCTACCAAACTGCTGGAACACAGCTACAGTATCCCCTGGTTAAAGCTGGTACACCAGACCATCCAGGAAATGGCTGAAGGCCGCACGGATATCAATCCTTACGGTGCTACCAATCAAGCTGAGTTCTTTGCCGTCATCTCAGAATACTTTTTCGAACGGCCCGATCTGCTGGCAGAAAAACATCCGGAGCTGTATAAAATGCTGACGCATATATTTCAGCAGGACCCTGCCAAAGGAGCTTCATAAAGCAGGGGCTGACCAACTTAGCGATTGGTCAGCCCCTTTAATTTTTTATAATTGTTATCAGTTAATTCTGATCCTGGAGATCTGGCCGTCCAAGCCATTGTTAGGGATGTGGACCACCGTCACATACTCATCCTCATAGGTTCTTTCAAAACTCTGCACCACATACTCCGGGTTCGCTCTTTTCACCATTATTATACAGAAGTCATCGGCCGTAGATCCATCCGCGGAATCGTACATTTTAATCTTACAGCCTGGTCGTACTCCATATAATTTAGCAGATCTGATGGTATCATTATGGACTGGCTTGAAGTCCTGTCCTGGCACATCTTCTACTGTCTGAACGATGTTTTGTGTAGCATTGTTGCCTTCATAAAAAACAATAATTCCCATAAAATAAAGGTTTTCAGGTGAACAAATAATAATACTAGAGAAAATGGGTTATGATCCGGTGAGAATCCTAATCTGAGACTTCAGGATTACATGGATGTTCAGTAAATGCCAGTTCGTGATAACTGGCTCTTTTAAAGATAGTAGTTTTTTCAATTAAAAAGGGTGATCACATTATTGTATTTTGACAGTCACTACCATTTAACAGTGCTGTTCAGTGATGTCCTGTCCACCGTATTTTTATCTCCCTGCGAATTAATGATAATATAAAATACTGTCCGCCAGGTATATTGTAAGATACGATAGTTTTATGCGCCAAACCCTGATCAGTATTGGGTATATTTAAATTTCACAACGTTAAACTTTACTATTGAAAACCTCAAGCCAATGAAAGAGACCATTAGACTTATCCTAGTTGGAGTTGGCCCTCATTCCAAAAGAGTGTATCTGCCTGCTGTCACCGATCTGAAAAAGAGATACCCGGTTGAGATTTCCCTCGCTATCGATGTAAAGGCTGAAGCAGCCAATGTTGAACAGCATTTTGAAAAGAACGGATATCAGATTCCCACACTTTTTATCGATCCGTTCGGAGATAAGCTGCCAACCGCATTGAAGGCCACCCTCGATGATTTTGTAACAGCAAACAAGATCAATGCCGTGATCATTGCCACAGAGCCTACTGTTCACAAGGCTTATGCAGAATGGGCACTCGGCCTCGGACTGCATATCCTCATGGATAAACCGGTGACTACCCGCAACCATGCCATTTCAGACCTAGCCCATGCCCGGGGCATCCTGGATGATTACCAGCACCTGTTGAAGATGTACAACGAACTGCAACAACGTAAATCCACCGTATTTACGGTAAATGTTCAACGCCGCTACCATCCCGGTTTCCAGCTGGTGATGGAACGTATCCGCGAAGTAGCCGTTGCTACCAACTGTCCTGTCACCAATATCCAGTCTACCCATTGTGACGGCCAGTGGCGTCTTCCCTCAGAGATCGTCACACAGGATTATCATCCTTACAACAAAGGATATGGTAAAATATCCCATAGCGGTTATCATATCTTCGACATTGTCTGCCAGTTGTTCCGGGCGCCGGGCATCGCCTCCAAACTACCCGACAGCATGGAAGTAATATCTTCCATGGTGCAGCCGCGCGGCTTCCTTAAACAACTCACAGAAGCTGACTATATCAACTACTTCGATAAGGACTATGGTAATGTCAGGAAATACAGCCATAGCGAATTACAGGAGATCTACAGGGATTATGGCGAAATGGATGCCGCCATGATCATACGCCTGCTGAAAGAAGAAGAGAACATCGCCAACATCACCATCAATCTGTTGCACAACAGCTTTGCAAGAAGGAACTGGATCATGCCGGGCAGTGACCTCTATAAAGGCAATGGGCGTGTAAAACACGAATACCACCACATTCAGCAGGGCCCATTCCAGAACATACAGATACATTCCTATCAGGCTAAAGACAAACACCATCAGAACAACACTGAAGATTATCTGGTCGGCGGGAACAATCACTTCGATATCTATATCTTCCGCAACATCGGCGTGCTGGGCGGAGAAAAGCCATTGGAGGTCATCAACATGAAAGATATCGCTCATCAACATCATCTGGATGATTCCAAACTACTCACCGAACAATCGAAAACGGCCGTTGTAAAAGAGTTCCTGGACTTCATCCTTGGCAACACTCCCAAAACGCAACTGGTGTCCAACATCGACACCCATCTCGACAGCGTAAAAATGATGTCAGCGGCGTATATGGCACATGTGCAGCGGAAGGAATATTTACGGGTTTAGCATTTTTTTGATGCAGGAATTTTTTCTAAAATTCCTGCATCAAAAAATCAAATAAAAAACAAACTACATTTTATACAGGAATATATTTAATGCGATCAGCAGCCTGTCAATCCTGCCACATTAGTGGCAACTCATAAATTAGTAAGGTAAAATATTTTTCCTCTTTAATACAAATTCATATATTTGACACCATCACTCAGTTAGCCATCCTAACCAAATAAAAAACAAACACACAGTCGCAGGACCCATAATATTTATCACCTCTCAAAATAATCATTATGCACAGGCTACATTCCGAAGAGGCAGCCAATCTACCCGATTGTGGTGCTGACCCTATTGCATCCTTAAAAAACATGTTTATTGACAGGGTTCAGCGTCCCAGAGCGCTGGATGGACAATGCCCCGTGCGGCGTCCTGTATTTACCAAGGCGCATGGCAGCGCAAAGGCCACATTTGAAGTCCATCCTTCCGTACCACCGGAAGAACGTATCGGCGTATTTGCACATCCCAAACTGGATGCCTGGATACGTTTTTCCAGCGACACCAAGCCGGGGCTGGGTGATCTGAAATCCACCATCGGCATTGGTATCAAACTGTTTGATGTACCCGGTCCCAAACTGCTGGACGGAGAAGAAGATGCGCTGACCGCGGATTTTATCCTGCAAAACCATGATGTGTTTTTTGTGGATACCGCAAAAGACATGTGTGAGTTTACTTATGCCGGTGTGGTGCTGCATGACTATGACAGCTACCTGAATGATCATGAGGAAACCGCTAAAATACTGGATGAAATGGAAAAGGAAGTATTAAGTGTGGTAGGCATAGAATACTGGAGCTGCCTGCCTTACGCCTTTGGCAACAAGTATGTAAAATACAAGCTCCGTCCGCTGGAAATTACCGTACTGCCTCCTATACCACCAAACAACCCCAATTATCTTCGGGATGAATTAAAACAACGGCTGCTGAAAGGGCCGGTACGTTATGAGTTGTGTCTGCAGTTTCAGAAAGATGAGCAGAGTATGCCCATCAATCGGGCTACTGTAAGATGGGATGAAAAGGTATCTGTACCAAGACCATTTGCCACCATCACCCTTCATCAGCAGGACATTGACGACCCGGGCCAGATGGCTTATGCAGAAAACCTCTCCTACAATCCCTGGCACACATTGGCAGTACATCGTCCGGCAGGCTCCATTAGTGAGGCCCGCAAAGTAGTATACCAGGCAGGCGCAGCACAGCGGCGTCAACGCAACGGTATTCCGAACTGCGAACCAACAGTTGCACGTTAAAATCATTATTTACTTCCTCATATACTTTCTTCTATGGCTATACCCAACATGGTATCGGTGGCAATATACCCACCTTTAGGCATTGCCCGTATCGGCAATTCAGATGAACATTACTTCTCTTCCGATCTTCCCGGCAAAGCGCCGGAGGCACAAGGCGGTTATAAAGACCAGCAAGGGCGCATCAAAAAACAGGTGGCCCGTTTCCGGATATACGCACTGGACAAAGACGGGAAACCTATCCAGGAAGTTACGGTCGATCCATACACCGCTATTGAATGGCGCGTAAATCTGGCCAACCGGAAAGCAGGATGGTATAATTTTGAAAACGCCCTCGACTTACCACCCGGACAACCTATCACACCAGTGCACAGGAATCTCAAGGCACCAGAACGGAACCAATTAAACATCGTTCCCAGTCCGCAAGTAATCACCGGCATAAAACAAGGCCCCAAAAGTTTTGATGATGGCCAGTTTTATGGAAAAAAAGTACCGCTGGGCGCGATCAAAACAGATGAAGCCGGCAGACTGCTGGTATTTGGCGCAGACGGTAACTCCGCTTCCTTCGATGGTTCAAAACCATACACCTTCGCCAACAACGATGGCTGGCATGATGATGTGGCGGATGGTACCATACATGCCACGGTAACAATCGAAGGCAAGGCTTATCCCGCCAAACCTGCCATGGTGGCCATAACACCACCCAATTATGCACAAGGGCTTTTTCCGGTAGTCAGTATGTACGATGTTGTGGAAGATCTGTTTGCCCGCAACAACTGGATCACACCTCCTTCACAGGTTGTTTTCTGGGACCATATCTATCCTATCCTGGAATACACCGTGCAAACACAATGGGTCAATCATGGCTTTTATATGCTCTTCGGGCAAAACTCACCCAGCGACTTTACAGCGGAAGCAATATTAAAACGGCTGCAGGACCCAAATCCCGACAACAAACCTCACCGGCAGCGGGTATTCCAATGGTACCGTTCTCCAGACATCACTCAGTACGAACCCGTAAAGATCCCTCCTTTTTATGGAGATGCTTTTGGAGAAGACCATTCGGTACCGCCACCCAATCTGGACCTCCCGCTTACCGCCCTGCAATATTCCAGGATGCAACAATGGGCGGAAGGTAACTTTGTGACAGGTACCCGTAACGACAAAACATTCGATCAGCTAACTCCGCTGGAACAAACCAAAGCGCTCGAAAAAGCGCCACTGGAAGAATGTTTGGGCGGCCCTTTTCATCCGGGCATAGAAATCACCTGGCCTTTCAGGAATCTTATTTTCTGGGAAAGTGCTTTCCGCATCAAACAGCTGCCAGAAAACCAGGAACCGGCTGATGACTACGGGCCGCAGCTTACGCCGGAAATCGCACTGGGACCACAAGGTCCGCTGAATGGAAGTGGCCCGGGTTCATTAACCCGCTGGCTGGGCGTTCCATGGCAAACAGATGAAGCCAGTTGCCTGGCAGGTTATGATACCTCCACCTATCTGGTCCTTCCCTCCTTCTGGGCTGCACGGGTTCCCAATGAAATACTGTCTGCTGATGCATTTTCCAGGCTAGCAGACCATACGGTAAACCTTCCACAGCGGCTTAAACACCTGGATTACCGACAGAACTGGTTGCGGGACCTCGGCTCACAATACCTGAATAAAATCAACAACATGGTACACAACTGGCATCATCTCGGCATTGCCACAGAAGTGACCCTGCAGGAAGAAAGCCGCAATCCGGCCCTCCCGGTAAGGTTGTGGGTGGAAACAGGAAGGGGTGGATTTACCTCTACAGATGCGAGTTTTGAGCAAGTCAAAATCGCCGAATTTGCTTCCGCGCCTTTGCTGCAACGCACACAGGAACAGCTGGCGGCTATTTCCGGGGTACTGGCATCCAAGGAAAAATTACGTATACGCAAACCTTTCAGAAGAGACGAAATGTAGAATGGATCATATACCTGTATTAATTGCTGGTGGCGGCCCTGCGGGAGCCGCCACTGCTTTAAGCCTCGCAGCCAGGAAAATTCCCTGCATCATCGCAGAAGCTTCTCCTTCACCACAAGACAAAGCAGGAGAAACAATTCCAGCTAATGCAGCCCCCCTGCTACGCAAACTGGGCATAATGGGTTTACTGGAAGAACCAGCACATCTTCCTTGCTATGGCAACCGCTTTATATGGGGAAGGGAACAGCCTGCCGATAAACTGTATTTCTTCCATATACACCAGCAGGGATGGCATCTTGACCGCCGTATATTCGAACAACAATTACAGGCAAAAGTAACGGCAACGGGTACACGATACCTCAATGGCTGGCGCGTTACGCATTGTAACCCTGATGATGGCCAATGGACCGTCAGCCTGAAAAACGATAACAATGACACCCGGATGATCTCCTGCGACTTTATTGCAGATGCTACCGGAAAAAGCTGCCGGATAGCCAGAATGCTGGGAAGCACCAGACATCATGCAGACAAACTGGTGGGGATCAGCACCTGTTATCAGTTGACCGGCGTGCTGCCTCAGTATACTTTTATTGAAGCTGTACAGCATGGCTGGTGGTATGCCGCTTTACTATCCGGCCAGCGGCTGATGACTACTTTTATGACTGATGCGGACCTGTTGGGGCCGGAGGTACGGCACCCGCAGGGCTACCTTGACAGCCTGCGACAAACAGGGCTTATTGCCCCGCTCCTATCTAACGTCAACGTATGTACTGAAAGCGAACCTTCTGTATTTACTGCCGCCAGTGGTTATTTAAGCGCCTGTTATGGGCAGCGCTGGCTGGCGGTTGGCGATGCTGCATTTTCCTATGATCCTATCTCATCCTATGGCATCACGTCTGCACTGGAGGGTGGCTTCTACGCCGGCCATGCTATAGCAGACACGCTGGCAGGTAACAGAGATGCTTTACCGGCATATGACTGGCTCATCACGCAGGCATTCACCCGTTATACAACCATGCATCAACATCAATACCAACAAGAGCAAAGGTGGCCGCAACAGCCATTCTGGCAAAGGAGGCATTCACTAATTCCTGCGTAAACCGATATGATAATACAACCCTATCTGAAAACCAATCCAAAGGCGGTTGTTCCGTGACTCATCCGGCGAATAACTATTGCTGATCGTATAAAGAGGCTTAAAGTATTTCACACCTTTCAGCGCAACGTCTTCCGCTTTATTCAGTGGCATCGGCATGTCCCGGTTAAAATATTCCGTCTGCAAACTGTTGAGGGAGATACCAGCCTGTAGCCTGAAGTGATCTCCTAAACGGCGTTCCGCATTTAATGACAGCTTGAGTAACTGCATTTTTATTGACTTGGGCCACCCCAAAGAATCATAGGGAAAGACCATTCCATTCATGGTGGTGCCCTGCAGATGCAGGCGCCAGTCTTCCGCCAACCTGACGGAAGTGCCCAAACCATAACGAAATCCTGAAGTAGTGAAGTTTGAGCTCCAGGAAGCGGTGACGTATAAAAAGGGCATCCCGGCCTGCAGGCCCGGATTGGCATAAAATGATTCATCCACTGTAAAACCGACATTGATAAAAGGTATCAACCCTTCTTTCACTGCTTCCCCATCCGTAGTGCGGGGAAAAGAGCGGGTATTGCGTTTGAACAGATTACTCAGAAAAGAGTCATGTGATTTGCCGGCTTTTGTTGTTTGTTTATTTCGTGTAACCGTTGATGTTGGATGATTGTTTTTGGTAGATGTTTGCTGCTTTTGCTGTTGTTGCTGTAACTCTTGCTGGTGTTGCTGTTGCAGTTGCTGTAACTGTTGCTGGTGTTGCAATTGTAGTTGCTGTTGCTGTTGTAATGAATCCAGCTCTTTATAGAGACCCGGTAATCTGATAGCGCCCAAGCTCCACTCCTTTTTATCCGCAGCAGTCATCCAGGAAGCCCGATACCGTAAACTGGTATCCCTACGGAACCTGGGCCATTCTATGGTACCCAGTCCCCATCCCCATCCGCCGTTATCTGCTGTGTGCGTTTTCAAAGACAGGTTCAACAAACCGGTGTCCTTCCGGTATTTCACGGTATCTGCTGTATGTCTTTCCAAAGACAGATTCAGCAAACCGGTGTCCTTCCGGTATTTCACGGTATCTGCTGTATGTCTTTCCAAAGACAGATTCAGTAAACCGGTGTCCTTCGGGGGCTTTACGGTATCTCTTACCACAAATACGGAGTCTATGCCCCTGGCCGGAGCGATGTTGTATATAAGTGATGGTGAAGCTACGGAGGGTGGTGATAAGGGTTTCAGGGCGGGTATAGCTTTTACAGCCGGAACAGAAGCAGGTGTTTTAGTGATTACTTCTTTTTTGGGAGGAGAAGACTCCTTTACCGGTGACGCATCTACGAAAATGATATGTCCACCCAGCAGGCGGTAACTGATACCGGTATGTTGCCGGATATCCTCCAGTAATATGGACAGGGGTTGTACTTTCTTCTGCACATGGATCAGCATGGAAGGGGAAAACTTGCGGGTATTCAGAGAAAATCGGGCACCGGTTTGTTTGCTGACCAGTTGCAACAAAGCATCCAGGCGGATTTCGCTGGTTCCCACTGTAATATTCTGCCGGATATTAACGGCAGCCTGCTGTGCACTGCCTTCCGATATTATTCCCAACAGCAGCAAAACTATCGCTGTGAACCACTGCCGGCCTTTAATTACAGCCGGCGCCGCTGACAAACACCTTGTCCTTTTCAAATCTGCAAGTAACATTCAATGTAACGGATATAACGTCAAAAACGTATTCTATAGGTTTGTTTTCAAATGAGCTGCTCATGGTACAGTTTTCCAGGGCTTTGTTTTCCAGTATCACTTTGATACCATAAGCCTTTTCCAGCTGGGCTACAATTTCTTTCAGGGTGATGTTTTCAAAGTTAAAGATCCGGGTGGCATACCCCATCTGATTTCCGTTGAACGATCCTCCTGTAAGCCCCAGTTCCTTACCGGCAATGTTGTAAATCCCTTCCTGGCCTGCTTTGACAAGTATACTGCTATCTCCTCTCGACATCCTGACAACACCACTTTTCACCATCACTGATATCTTCTCCTCCGATTGCCTTACATTAAAAGCTGTTCCCAGTACCTGCACCCGAACGTCCCCTACCGCTACAATAAACGGTTTATCGGGATGTGAAGTTACATCAAACCAGGCTTCACCAGACAAATTAACCATCCGGACGGTATCCGTAAACCCAAGAGCATAGCGGATAATAGAATGGCTGTTTAATACTACCAGCGAATTGTCCGGCAGGGTATCACGGAGTATATCCGTGACCGTTTGCCTTGATACCAGCGCGATGGCAGTCTTCTCCGGCTGTCGGCGGAGCTGCAGCATCAGGATGGCAGCCACGCCCACCAGTAATGCCAGGCCGGCAGCTATTTTAAGTACCGGAAATGATCTTTTCACAACCGGTGGATTCCATTTGTGCTTTAGCTCCCGTAAAGCGGTTTCCTTGTCGGGCAGCTGATAACGTTGCTGCAATACAGCACTATCCCACAAGGCCGCCACCTGGTCATAAACCTCCCGGTTGTCCTGGTGGGTCCGTATCCAGTCATCGACAGCGATGGCTTCTTCCGGTGTAGCTTCTCCGGAAAAATATCTACCTAACAGCTCATATGGCAGGGTTTCAGCATTGCTCATGATAAAAAAATTATGACTTTAAAAACAGCCAGGCTAACAGTATCATCATTATATCAAAAAGTTTGGCCCTCAATATCTTCAATGCCTTTCCCATCTGTACTTCCACCGTTTTAACAGACAGTCCCATATCGGCGGCTATTTCAGCATATTTCAATCCTTCAAACCTGCTTTTGCTGAAGATAAGTTTACATTGAGGAGACAGCGCTTCGATATGCTCCATAATTTTACGGTGCGTTTCCTTGCTGACCAGTTCATTACGATGTTCGTATACCGGCTGGTGATAAGCCACGTAACTGTCTTTCACCTTCTGGTGCCGCTTAATGTTAAGGCAGTAATGATATACGGCTGTATACAGATACGACTTTACCGACTGTTGTTCATCTATCTCCTTTCTTTTCTCCCATAACTTCAGAAAAACGGCCTGCACAGCATCTTTGGCATCGTCGTTGTCCTTCAGAATTGTAAAGGCATAACGATGCAGCCCTTCGAAGTAGGTTTGAAAATATTCTTCCACCAGTTTATCCTGGTCTTTAGCTTTGCCAAAATATATGTTCACTCGTTAGCTGCTTACCGTGATTATTTCAATAGCTCCCCATAACAATACACCTCACATTTAAAACACCCTTATATCGGCGCCAAAAATAATTTATTTCTTTTTCCATAAGGGAAAAATCTCTCGAGTGTGTATTAAAGCAAAACCAAGGATACCATGAACAAAAAACTTTTCATCGCCCTGATATTACTGTTCGCCGTAGCTGCCTGTAAAAAAAATGATGATGTCCACAAACCCGGGCCCGGCGAAGGGCCATCCAAACCAACGCCGACTACACCGGGTACTCCGGGTACCCCAGGAAACCCTAACCTGCCTGGTACGCTGTACGATTACGTTGGTACCCGTAACAACATGCCACCTTATATACAGGCGTTCCTGGCCTCCCGGTCGGAGCTGGATGTTACCCCTGCCGGCAACCCAATCACCAATGCCGGCGCCACTTTAGGCAGGGTATTATTTTACGACAAAGTCCTTTCTGTCAACAACACCCGTTCCTGTGGCTCTTGCCACCACCAGGACAAGGCTTTCACCGATGGCGTAGCCCAGTCCTCCGGCTTTGACAACGGCGTCACCCGCCGCAACAGCATGCCTGTTGTCAACATGCGCTTCTCTGGTACCAAAGCCATGTTCTGGGACATGCGGGCAGCCGACCTGGAAACACAAACGTTGATGCCTGTACTCGATCATATTGAAATGGGCATGCCCTCACTAACCGCGCTGGAATCAAAGCTTGGCGGTATCTCCTATTACCCTGCCCTGTTTAAGGCTGCTTTCGGCAGTGAGGCCGTTACCTCCGCCAGGATTGCCAATGCCTTATCACAGTTTATACGCAGTATCGTCTCCTTCCGCTCTAAATACGATGAAGGTATCGCCAGCAATTTCAGCAACTTCAGTGCAGCAGAGAAAAACGGTCTGCGCCTTTTACAGGTCAACTTCTGCACTGAATGCCACAGCGACTTTTCTACCGCCAATGCCGGGAAAATACCATCTTTCCTACCCGTGGATAATACCGGTATCAATACAGGCTTCGGTTCCAACAACGGCCTGGAAACCGACTACGCCGACAAAGGCATCGGGGAAATCACCCACAAGCCCACCGACCAGGGCACCTTTAAAATTCCAAGCCTGCGTAATGTGGCACTCACTGCACCGTATATGCATGACGGCCGTTTTGCCACGCTGGAAGAAGTATTGAATCATTATGCGTCGGGGATCAAACAAAATCCGAATATAGGGATACAGCTTATGGCAGCTAAACCCGGCGTTCCGTTATCTGTACAAGATAAGAGTGATATCATCGCTTTTCTGCATACACTGACAGATCAGCAGCTGATCAAAGATCCGAAATATGCGGATCCGTTTAAATGAGTTATCTGACAAAAAAGACGAGGCTATGAAGAAAACCTCATAGCCTCGTCTCTTAAAATATTAGCGCTACCAATAGCACAATTGTCACTATCACCTAAACTATCGGATTCTATCCAGATCCTTATTGTCTGCCAATTCCAGATAACAATTCTTATTGGCAAAGTACAACCTCCCATCTTCCCTGTTTAAAAAACTTATCGGGCCTTTTGCACCTGTACAAGTTGAACACAGGTTATACTTTAATACTGTTCCATCATCAAGCGTAACTAAATAACTACTTTTTCCAAGTTCCTTTATGTTCAGCGCCAGGTCGTCGTCAGGTATATACTGCTGATTGGCTTTAATGGAAACAGTGGGATACGAAACAAATTTCAGCCCTCTGTATATATTGGTTCCATTATAATTTTCCAAAGCGGCAAACATAAAAATAGTATCCTTCCCATTTGCCAGGTAAAGGTGTCTATCTCCGGATTTACGCAATACGGTACAACCTTTAAAATTAAAATTACGTTCACCGTTTCGCAATTCCATGTTTTCAAAGAAAAACGTATCTATTGTTGGCCGGTTACCAACGTAGTGATATTTTACTCTTTGGATATGAGGATACCTGACACCTTTATATATAAGAGGACCCACATGTTCCATCCAGACGTATACCGGAAGTCCATCCTCACCAACATTCTTCAATGTTGCTGAATTTGATACTCCTGCCGGTCTTTTAACAGTATCGGCACTTTTGTCCGATTTAGATTCCTGCTGCTTTAATGTATCCATACAACTTACATTCATCAGGAAGGAAGCAAACAAAGTGACTACAATTATATGGAGCATCATCGCTTTCATAGAACATTTATGGTATCTGAATTCTTTTAACATCATACTCATCCTCAATATCTTTAATATTCCCTATTCCATACAAGGTATTAAAGTTCCAGTCAACACCGCCAGCATCACCAACGGCCCGGGCAAATTTAGCACAATAGGTAGCTTTTTCGCAATAATCATATCCACCTGCGTACCCACCAAAGGGAATATATCCTTCACTTTCAGCCCCCCGTGCATAACGCAACATTGCCTGATAATCCAGCCCCCTGGCAAGTGCACCTACAATCCTCCCATATCCCTTGAATACATCGGAATTATATAATTTCTTCAGAAGAATTGTAACATTTTCATTGTCTGCTTTCTTAAAATCCCAATTGGTCAAAGCTAATTTTTTGTAGTGTTTGCTGGAGCGGACTGCACCTTCATCTTTTCCTCTGACTTTATCTCCCAGATCAGGTCTATCATACCGACCAAAATCAAAATAGCTCGTTTTACCTTCACTATTAATCAATATAACACCTGCATGTCCACCGTCCACCTTGCCATCTCCGTCACTAAAAACTCTATCAACCCATCGAAAAAATCCCTGATTAGTAGGAATATCAGGTTTGGCATCCGGGAATGCCACAAAAACAGCCATTCCATTTTTCTCGATCGCTCCTTCTGACTCCATAGACTTCTTTACAACTTCCCACCCAACTTCTTCTCCATTCTCATCTTCATAGCGACCTGTTTTCCAATTATAGGTATAGGGTGCCATTCCTTCAGGGTCCAGGAATCTTATTGGATTATCGAAACTATAACTATAGGGAGACCATCTCCGCATTTTATCTGCTTTGGGATCTACATGCCACCAACGACCAGTTTGCTGATCATACATTCTTGCACTAAAATCATAAATCTCCAATCCGCTTCCATCACTAAACTCACGCTCCTGTAGTTCCTTACCATTATACTTCATCCGGTTGGCTGGATACGACAGCCCTTTATAGGCGGATGAGGATATCCCGCTCATCGTCAGCCCAAAAGGATAGTAATGAGTTTCTTCCAGCAATGGTCCTCTCACATGTGTCACCTGAAGATTGTCAAAATACACATTGATATTCGGGGTTTCGTTACTGGTATAAATGTACAAATAGCCGTTCTTAGTAATGGGCATATCTGTTTTCAGGTGTGTTTTAAATTCACCGTCGGCACCCACCTGTTCCATGCCACTTCCATTATCTACAAGATTAAAGTGTTCATCAAACAATACCCAGGACACATAAGCCTTGGCCCTGACAGGATTATAACTTCTGTTATTCAGAAAGGACTGTATGCTGTTACCTAAAGTACCTCCTGTTTGCAAGTCTACTGAAGCCACTTTGCCACTAAGTCCACTGATACCATCACTCATTGCCACCAGCAGATTACTCAACGGATTAACAGGGGTTCCCGGTGTATTTCCGCCTGATTGCCACCAACTGCTTACCCGTAGATGGAAACGATCTCCTGCCATTACCTTTAAAGTGATAGATGGACCTATTTTATTTCCATCTCCGTTTAGCCGTGCTACATAGTCGTTAGGACTGGTATAATTATCCGCGGGATATCCTGTAGGTTTGGCTGTCCTGGTCTGGTCAATATTTGCATATAAGGCATTTTCGACTGCGGCTTTGCCTGGCTCCATAGTCGCTGCCGGATAAAGATCTGTCTGCTGCTCATCAGTAAGCACCACTCTCGTATTTCCGATATGATCTTTTACGAAGTAATCATAAGCCCAGGCACCAGTGCTTGCATTGTAACGAATACGCCCTTCCTCCTGCCCCATCGTTGACAGTACGTTGTCTTTATACTCTATTCCACCAATATAAGTGCTGGTTGAATTTTTTTCTACATTACCATTTGCCGCAGAGGCCAGTTCGTGCACTCGTTTTTCCAGCTTATTACCAAGTGCATCGTAAATAAAAGTGACATCACCTTTATTGGGGAAAGTAGTTTTGTATGGGAGATTTAAAAGATTATACCGAATGGAGCCGATTCCCTTATTGTTATCTTTAGTGAGATTACCATTAGGATCATAATCATAGTCATCATCTGTCCTGTTCCTATCTGTAAAATCTCCGAGCTTAAAGTCTTTTGTCCCTATGGAAGGGGCTTCTGTGACTGAAGAAAGCTTATTTGCCAGCTGATTGGTCTGATAACGGTATTGCATATCATCAACAATACTGCTGCCTCCTGCAGGTAACATTCCCCATTGCTGCATCGCTTTTATATTACCATTTTCGTCATAGGCGGTAGCAGGATTGAGACCATCTCCTATTTTCATACTGAAATTTACGGTACTATTCCCCCAATCGCCATTGGCAAATTGTGTAAAATCTCCTTTCAACAGCCTTCCGGAATAATCATAACCATACCCATAAGCACGTTGTTCGCCATCACCTGCACTTTTCCACCTGACACCCGCTATATTTCCATTGAGTTGATTACTACTGAAGCCCCAATCATAGCTGATATCCATACCAAAATAGTGGCCGGTGCCATTAGCACTCACATATCCTGTATTAATCCCTTTTAGCCAGCCTCTTATATTGGAAGTATAGTCGAGGGTTTCAATAGCTGTTGTAGTCAGATTTCCATTTGCGTCCTTTTTCTGGCCTAATTGTTTAAGCTTCAACTGTCCCAGGCTGTTATATTCATTTCTGGCTACCATACGTTCTGTAGCAACATCATCGTTCAACATCTTCTTCACTGTTATCAGTTTACCTGTGGCATCATATAAAAAAGACGTTTTTACCCGAACGGCCGATTGCCCGGAGGAAGGATTACGGAAGACATTGTAGGTGCATACCAGGCTACCAGAAAAATTATATCGTTGTGTTCTTATATCAATCCCACCTTTATAATTATCTGCCTGTTCCTGTATCAGTCTTCCCTTCTGGTCATAATAATCCACCCGTTCCAGCCATGCACCTGTACCAGGGTTATCAGGATCTTCCAGCACTCTTACCCTTACACCCGTTACCTGCCCGTTTACTGCATAACAAGGGTTATCCGGTAACTCATCTGCATAGTTGTTACCTCCCTTATCCAGTTTCGATTTATCCGTGGTTGTATAATTTTTATCGGATGGGGCCCAGTCGTAATTATCATAATAGGTAAATGTCAGGGCTGTGAATATTGCACCCGGTGGAACCGGGTTATTAAGCACTGTTACTGTGCTATTAACAGGACGTGGGGTAGCCGGAACTATTTCTGCAGCAAAGTCGGCATTGATCTCTGATTCAAAACCAACTTCAAATCCAATACTATTGGATGCCTGATAACCGGGCTGCCCAATCTGGCGCTCCCTTATCTGTAAGTCTGATGGAATATCAGATACACGGGCACCAGCATCACTCACTGTTCCGGATGCATTGCCACCTGTACTGGCATCTGTATATTGCTGTAAGGTCTGACGGGTACCGCTATAAGTGGTAATACCTGTAGATACTGGTCTGTTGAGATGATCATAGAGGGTCGTCTTCCACCAGTTTTTTGTACACATATTTCCTTCCTGAGTGAATACCAACCTATCCCGTTGATCATATACTAAATATATCCATTCCGCTCCCGGTACTTTTTTCCCGATCATACGTCCTCTGTTATCATATTCATAACGAAAACAAAGTTCCGCAAGGATATCTGCTGACAGTATCCAATTACCTGCAGACAACATCGTTGCTACTGCTTTGGGAGGAATCACCACTCTCAGCTGATTCAGTCTGTCATAGATATAAAGGGTTGTCAGCCAACCATTGTAGGCGCCAGACGTAGTTGCACTTACCTGTACCTTCTTTGCTACTACCCGGCTCTCTTTATCGGTAAAAGTAATAACCGCACTTCCATCTTCTGTGATCACCGTATTTTTTATCAGCGTACCCGCAGCATAATTAGCTCCTGCTACCGGAGTATTTTCCGTACCATTAACAAATTCCTGGAACCCAATGCTCCATACCGGCAGTTGGTCTGCAGCAGTATTAATATCATAGCTATTTTGCACACCATTATTATTGCCCACCCAGCTGTTACCTGGCGACATTGTCTTCACCACTCTGTTTAATGGCGACGGCTCAAATACCTGTTGTCCATAATAATATTGTTCATTTTTAAGCCCTGGCTCGTTGAGCTGAAAGTTGTTATAAAAGTTTTTTTGCGCAGAAAATGGAGCCAGCTTGAAATTGCCTCCGGTGACATCGCTTTCATAGGCAAGATGCTGGTATATCTCCCTGCTCCATGCATCGTATTCCTGTTGTTCCACCAGGTCCTTTCCATTACCGGAGGCCTGCCAGGAAACCCTTTGCAGTGGCTTACCCAGCCCATCTACATACTGTGTGACCCGCTTGGCATCTCCGGACGACGTCACACCAGTCACGGATGCTTCAGTAGCCAATGGGCGTTGTGGCGCCCATGTCCGGATATAATTTAACTCCACACCACTGGCATAGTCAGTGCCGGTATGAATGGGTGCTGTGCCGGCAGGAACAGTGGTAATAGCCGAGGGCTTGTTCTGCGCGTTTGCACCTATACTGAACAAAAAGAGTATACTTATGATAAATGTAATACGCATGTCTAAGTAGGGTTTTAAACTGTCTGCACTATCCGGGAATAACTTTACTGCACCTGTTTATATTGATATTCTGTCATGCTGACAATATTCCCATCAGCATCCTTTATCTGCTTCAGCCGGCCAAAGGCATCATACACATAATACAGCACATTATTGGCCATATCACATTTGCTTGTTATGCCCACCAGCGGATCATAACTGAAAGTGTTCATGAAAGCATCTTTCGGATACAAGCGGAGTTCATCGATCGTTGTGTTTCCTGAAACACTGACCGTAGTAGTTCCTGAAGGAATGGAGAAAACATATAGCTTCCAGCTGCCGGTAGTACGTGTGATGGCAGACATCAACGTACCTCCGCTTACTGTCGGTTGGGATTTAGCCCATACGGTCAGCCAATAATTTTTGGAGGCGTCCAGAATACCGGTGCTACTACTGATACTGCCATTGACAAGGTTATACACGCTTTTGCCAGTGATAGCAGTATTATCTGTAACAGATACGCCAGCATAGGTCCAGCCACCTTTATCCCCTTCAAACGACGTATAGGCAACATTGCCGGGTAAAACATTCCGAACTTCCGCCACCGCATAGGCCTGATTATAGCCCCATAAATAACTGTTGAGTGCACCATCTCTTTGCGTAAAACTTATAATGTTGCCTTTCGTATCATAACCATTGTACAGTATCATTCTGTCATAGGGATTATTCAACCGGGCTACCAGCACCTCCTGCGGCTTCACCTGTGTTACTCCGTTCCAGAAGTTATAGCGGGTAAAAGTGCTGGCCATCAATTGATTGTTGTTATAGGTCTTTTGTTCTATGAGCGGAGCGATAATATTTCTGTCGATCATAGCATCATAAACAGCAGTACCGGAAAAATCAAACGCATACTTGTTTTCCTGGCGCACCGTCTCATTGCTGCTGTTCGTAGTTTGGGTAACAGTAGGATAAAAATGTTTATTACTGCCATAAGTATAGCTGGTTGTTTTTGTAAGCGCATTGGTGCCTGTAGCATCATAGGTTATTTCATCCGTGCGGGTCATGAAAACAGGTACGGATACAGTATAGTATTTATCTACAATGAACTGTGCAGGATTGGTCCACCCTTCATCTACTTTGGAAAACGACAGCTGGAAATTAGCGATGAGGTTCTGATTGGGATTACAATTTGTATTACCAGCCTGATAACAACCCCAATCATAAATGGCCTGATAGTAGTTTTTTGTACAGGCAATATCCCGGAAAGTATTATTACTGCTGTTAAATGCAGATACTCTTTTTTCCAGCAACATGCCTGCATACCATTCTGAACTGGCGGAATATACCGGATCCGTCAATCCCACATCTCCAATACCTCCGGAGTATTTGTATACCGTTCGCCCATTGCTGCCATCTTCTGCAGACATTTCTGTTACCTCCGTATAACCCATTGTATTATTCAGCGCCCCGCCAGCACGGGTTTGCGCCGAGGAAGAATAAATATAGTAAGGGCAACCATTGGATGGAGGTTGATATACTTCCGCATACCCACCACTGGGTGGATAGATAATTGAGCTGCGGTTAGGATTGTTGAGGAAATTGTAATTATAAAACTTGCTGTCCGCTTGTTTCCCGGATTGATCATAACTTTTGAGCGACCTGATACGCAAACCACCATACACGATCTTAGGGCCGGTAACAGTGCGGGTAATGGGCTTAGGCCAAAACACGCGTGCATAACCGTAATCATTTATATGTGTTCTGCCAATAGAGATCCGGTAGGTATGACCAGTTATCAGCGTCAGTTGTTGTGACCCCTGGCCATTTCCCCCTCTGACACCTGTATTATCAGTTACGTCAAACAAAGTAAAAGCCAGATAGTCATCATAATTAAAGGGCTGCAACAGCCATTCCAGTGTTACAGTTCCTCCGTCAGCCACAAAATCATTCGCCAATGGCGCATTCGGATCATTAGGATCAAGTGATACTCCACCACCACCATAACCCAGTTCTGTAACAGTATAGGTTACATTGTCTATATGCGGTTCGTAAGTAAACATCGTATATCCACCGGTAGGATACTGGAGCTTTGTCAGTGTTCCGCTTTTCATATACTGAAAATCAGCAGACCGGTCCGCTCCATATGGCTTACCCTGGGAAATTGCAGGAGGTATCAGGCTTCCATTGCTTTTGCCGTTGTAATATCCCCATTCATCCTGCGAAAACGACAGGCGTTCCGGCAGGGGGTTTGTTTCATCGTAGGTAAAAACATAGGTAGGCTTACTGTCTTCCTTGGCAGTAAGCAGTTTTAATCTGCTGGTGTTGCCAGTACCAGTACCAAAATAACCATACGTGAAATTCCATCTTTTCACGATCCCTGTATTATTATAGATATCAATCCCTTCCAGATAATTCCCGGCCTGCTGCCCATTATACAGAAGGTCCTGCCGTTTGGCCACACTGTAATTAAATACCACCTGGGAAGGATTATCGTCTGCGTATATACGTTTTACCCTCAGTCCATTCACTGTAACTACGCGCTTGCACAATCTGTCCAGGGGTAATCCTCCGGAACAGGGTACTGTTTTCTGGTAGCTGGCCTCTTCCATATTCTGGTCGTAGGTATAATTATAGGATTCATAATCAAACCTGACCGTACTGCCGTTAGGGCTTACAATTTTCTCCAGAAAAGCAGTCGGCTGAAGCACTCCGGAATACTCCCTTCCACCCATTGTACCGGTAATACAGCTATAGTTATAGGATGATTGTTCCAGCGCAGTAAAATAATATTGAAAACCCTTATCGTCGGTTATCAGGAAGAGTGACTGCGCACCATTTATCCGGGTAATCCTGATTGCAGGATTGGCTGGCACCAGGCGGGCCTTATTCTGCTTATCAAAATAAAACTTGCCCGACTGTCCCATAAAATTAAAGCTGTAGATATCCCTTTCAAGATCCCTGTTATTGTTGATGGCATCCATCGCGAAATAGTAATCATCAGGGAGAGTGGAACCAAGAGATGCATAAGGATTAAAATTCACTTCATCCGCAGGATAAACAGAATTTATTCCATCCGGCAGGCCCATGACAGTCTGTGCAACCATGCCACCTGCATTGAGCGTCCATCCCAGCCCGACATTGGTCGCCAGTTCATCTACTTTTATACCACCCGCATGATAATTTAATCCAACGTCAACGGCTATATCTCCAACTGAATACTTCCATACAGGAATACTGACCTGTGGAACTCCGGTAAAAGTAGAAACCGGTATGTCTCCATACTTTCCAAGTGCCGCAGCTTCCGGCAACGCAGGTATTACTTTGGGATAATCAGCCCGTTGAGCAGTCCCCGCTAATGACAACAGGAGCATTCCGAGCAAACAGCTTATACGCATATGGCATTCAATATTTACATAGGTAAAGGCCTTTCACGGGAAAGACAGTAATCAGAATTTTGGTTGTTTGTATGCTACTCTTTGGTTAACAAAAAATCATCATAGGTAAAAGGATCTCAAAAAAGTAGTCACACAATTAACTAAAAGTAAAACAGCTTTTAAAAAAAGTACATCACATATTTGTGTGAACAGCATACTTGATAAAAAAAACGCTTTGACAATTACATTGCCAAAGCGTTTTTACATGAAAAGAAAACCTTACAGTTCCTTCACCCGGATATTCCGGAAACGTACGATAGATCCATGTCCCAGGAAACCGATATGACCAGTTTCATTTTTCAGGCCGGGATGTTGTTTATGGTCCAGCGTACCTTTCTCACGGGCTTCCGCGATATCACCGTCGAGGATCACAGTACCATTGAGTATCACTTTGATATGCGTACCGTCTACGATCGCTTCTTCATAGTTCCACTCTCCTACCGGTTTGAGATAACCTCTTTTTGCAGGGATCACACCATATACAGAGCCATGATATTGATACACGTGCAGATCTTTATAGATATCTGCTTCGTTGTCCAGGATCTGTAATTCCATGCCCTCATAGGCTGCGTCGCCGGTGAGTGGGGCACGCACACCCAGACCGTTATTGGCTCCGGGAGTAAGCTGGAATTCGAAACGGAAGGAGAAGTTGCGATACTCTTTTTTCGTATAGAGGTTACCATGACCACCATTCGTAGGATAAATCACCAGGTCTCCGTTATCAATTACATAATCTTTGGTGTTGCCGGTCCATTCGTGCATGTTGGTGCCATCGAATAATACTTTGTAACCTGCTTTTTTCTCTTCATCATTTAATACATAAGGTTTTACACGGGGCAATTCCCTGATGTACAGGTTACGGTAAGCTACATAGGTGCCATGTGCCTGCAGTTCAATCTGCTCTTCGGGGAAGATAGGCAGACCGCGGTCCCAGTAGTTTTCGAGGATGGTGTTGTCGGTTACCTGCACGCCGTTGAGATAAACGGTCACACGGTCACCTTTCATAATGATGCGGAAGTGGTTCCATTCACCGATAGCGTTATCGGCCAGTTTGAGCGGTTTGCTTTCGTGTTGCTGGTTGTTGTACAGTCCGCCGGAGCCCACCTGTGCACCTACATCGATGCGGGAAGTGTCCCAGATCTGTACCTGGGGTGATCCGCGGAGATAGATGCCGGCATCGCCATTGGCAGTGATTTTCCAGTCTACCAGCATTTCGAAGTCACCATATTTCTTTTCGGTGCAGAGGTTATCACCCTGACCGTTGAAGATCAGCAGACCGTCTTTTACAGACCAGCCTTTGCGCATGGCTTCATTGGCTTTATCCTGTGCTTTGGCGAGGGTTTTAGCGTCCATTTTGGCGCGGGCGATGGGGTTTTCCACGAGGCCTTTCCAGCCGCTGAGGTCCTTGCCGTTGAACATCGGTACGAAGCCGTCGCCGGCGGGCATTTCAGCGAGGTATTTACGGATCGACTGACGTTGATAATCTGCATCACCGCCTTTCAGCACATTGCTGGTTTTTTCGAGCAGCTGGCGAACGAGGGCTCCATTATAGGATTTATTGGCGAGGGCTATGTTCATGACGGCCATCGCAGCATTCTGTTGTACAGCAGGATTATCCAGGTATTCGCCAGCAAACAGCAGGGCCGGGAAGGTCTTGCATTGTTCCACACCAGACAGGATCTGATTCTGCAAAGAAGCAGAAGGATTCAGCTCCATAGCGTTGCGCAACATCAGCACTTTCTGGTCTGCGGAGTACCCTGATTTTTTGGTGAGGGCAATATAGCCGGCCAGTGCCTGCTCACGATAGTCGCTGTTGGCAGGATCACGGGCTATCTTCAGCAGGGCGGGTGCCGCGGCAGCGTCTTTCCAGTCTGCCAGGGCAGCTATCGCTTCTTTTTTCGTAGCTGCGTTGCCGGTAGTGAATGCATTCATCACCGGTTCCAGTGCGGAAGGCTGACCAATACCGGCCAGTACGCCCAGGTAACGGGACTGGTTGGCAGCGGAAGCCTGTTTCATCAGCGGCAGCACATCATTGCTGGTAGCACCGGCATTAATCAGGGCTGTCTGGATATGATTGATTTCCTGCTGGGAGCCAGCGTTGTTCAACAGCGTGAATAATGCAGGGAGGTTATTTTTGCTGGCCACATCTTTCAGGGCAGCCATGGCAGCAGATTTCACGTCTGCGTTAGTGCTGGTGGTGAGGGCCAGGACATCGTTTACGCGGCTGTCTGCTTTGCGGGCAGCCAGCACTTCAAGCAGCGCTGTCTGTGCAGGAGCAGGCATAACAGCCAGTACTGCGCCGGACTGCTGTACTACTTCATTGCCGGGCATCAGCCGCAGTGCATTTTTTACAGCAGTGATATCCGCAGCGGAACCTGTTTTCATGATATCCAGCAAAGCAGGCAGGGTAGCTGTTTCGCCAATCCTGGCGGCAGCTGCGATAGCAGCAAGCCTTACGGTTTCATTAGCATTTTTCGTATATCCACTTACGGTAGACAGTGCAGATTTCACCTTGTTCTCGCCCAACATGTTGATGATAGCCGCTTTGGTATCATCGGAGGATTTTTTCAGTTGTGCCTGCCAGGCCACAGAAGTGGCCGCAGCAAAGGGAGCAGCAAATTTCAGGGCGGCGTCGCGGTATTCATTGTTTTTACTGGCAACGGCCTGGCTCACCCAGGACATGCTTTTTTCACCCAGGATATCGGTCAGCAGTTTAAGCCCGGCAGTGCGGGTATGTACCTGCGCATCTGCAGTGCATTGTTTTACGAGGGCTTCTGCTATTTTCTGTGCA
Source organism: Chitinophaga sp. HK235 (assembly GCF_018255755.1). Classification (NCBI taxonomy): domain Bacteria; kingdom Pseudomonadati; phylum Bacteroidota; class Chitinophagia; order Chitinophagales; family Chitinophagaceae; genus Chitinophaga; species Chitinophaga sp. HK235. Next base: position 2,480,751 of record NZ_CP073766.1, read on the forward strand.
GCAGCTTTATTACCATTGGCAGCGAGCTGTCCTGCGTAGTACAGATAAGCAGCGGTAGCATCGGTAATATCGTAGGTATAGCCAGCTTTAGCGGCAGCATTGCCCAGCACAGTGGCAGCGGAAGGATCAGCGATCTGCCCTAACGCATACTGAGACACTTTCACCAGTTTTTTATCAGTGTTGCTCAGTTGCGCGGTGATAGCCGGTACTGCAGCAGTATAACGGGCATCCCCCAACGCTTCTGTAAGGGTGATCCGATTGGCCGTACTGGCAGCAGACAGGGTGCCTAACAGGGCCTGCTGAGCAGCAGGTGTATTGATTTTTACCAGCACACGGGCAGCAGGATCACAGAAGCGATCGGCAGCCAGCAGCGGCTGCAGGGTGCTCACCGCATCATTGTCGCCGGTGGTCTGCAGTTGGGTGATCAGGAATACTTTATTTTCCGGATCGGTGGTTTTGTTGATGGCTTTGCAGAAAGCGGCGGCAGCTTCTTTACGTTTGGTTTCCTTACCAGGTTGTGTAACGTAATAAGCATAGCCCGCCAGCGCGTACTGCAACTGGGTATTGTCGCCTTTGCCCTGTGGGGCCAGCATACCGGCGATGGTGGTCACGCCGTCCTGGCCAAGTGCGGCAATCGCTTCCATGTTGGTATTGAACTGCTCTTTATTAGGGGCAGGCATCAGTGCCAGCACATCGGCTATTTTGGTATGAAAGGCTCGCTGGTCTGAAGGGCCCTGGGCCTGGGCCAGGCTGTTCCAGCCCACCAGCAGTGCGATAAGTATGTGTAATATCTTTTTCATTGATGCTGTTTCTTACTTGTAGTATTAGATGGTCCAGGGGCCGCGCATGGGCTGGAATATCAGGGCGTTGGCACCTGCGTCGTTGATGAATTCCTGTTTCACCGGGTCAAATTGGAGGGAGCGGTTCAGGCGAAGCGCTATTTTACCCATGTTGACGAGTGTGCAGGAGCGGTGACCGTTTTCTTCGTTGAGCGCAAACTTCTTACGGTTTTTCACGGCATCTACGAAGTCGGTTTGTTGTGGTGCTGGGTCGGGGAAGGCAGCCAGCTTTTTCTCCAGATCAGGGATATCTGATTTAAAGCCGGGGTACAGTTTACCTTTGGGTCCTTCTATATAAGCCGCTTTTTCATCTTTTCCTTCACCATCGAGAATGATCTGGCAGCCATCGGCGTAAGTGTAGGTGATCCTTCTCCAGGTGCCTACTGCATCGGGATGTTGTTGCGGGGCATCAATTTCCACGCTTACAGGGCTGGTATCATCTTTACCGAGGAAATACTGAACGGGGTCGAGATAGTGTTGTCCCATATCACCGAGTCCGCCGCCGTCGTAGTCCCAGTAGCCGCGGAAGGTCTGGTGTACGCGGTGCGGGTTGTAGGGGCGGAACGGTGCGGGTCCGAGCCACATATCGTAGTCAAGTTCTTTGGGTACGGGCATGGTGTCGAGATTGGTTTTGCCCACCCAGAAGAATTTCCAGTCGAAGCCGGTATGTTTGCTGACAGTGACTTTCAGCGGCCATCCAAGCAGACCGCTCTCCACCAGTTTTTTAATGGGTTTTACCGTGGTGCCCATACCATAGAAGCGGTCTTCGAAGCGGAACCAGGTGTTGAGGCGGAAGATACGGCCATGTTGCTGTACTGCTTCCACGAGGCGTTTACCTTCACCGATGGTAGCAGTCATCGGTTTTTCGCACCATATATCCTTGCCGGCACGGGCGGCATCGGCAGCGATAATACCATGCCAGTGCGGCGGAGTAGCTACGTGTACGATATCTACTTCGGGGAGGGTGATCACTTCCCGGTAGTCCGAGAATGTTTTGACTCCTTTGTCGCCCAGCTGGTCCATGGCTAGTTTGAGGTGATTGCGGTCAACGTCGCAAATGGCTACCACGCGGGTACCGGCATAACCAAAATGGCCACGCCCCATACCGCCGGTGCCAATCACGGCTTTGGTAAGCTGATCACTGGGCGCGAGATAACCGCGTCCCAGCACATGCCTTGGAACAATAGTGAAAGCAGCTAGCGCCCCCAGGGAATTTTTAAGGAACGCCCGCCTTGAATCGCTGTTTTGTTTTGCCATATAGATGTTTGATTGAATACGTGTATAGATCTCCGTTAGATGTTCACTGTGTAATAAGCTCCGGGTCGAATGGTAGTAAGATAGAAAGTCAGTGGGGTATATGCAAGCGGAGCGGCTTGAAATAGTGATAAGCGGCAAAAGGGATATTGACCGCCAAGACAGGCGGCCGGAGTTGGATTAACGTATAAAAATGAGGACCAGTGCGGGCATAACACACTCCTCTCCTGTGTTTTTGTCAGGATTTTGGAAGATGAAAAAGCCCTGTGTTTTTTATATAATTTTTTGAGACGATTTTATGCAGAAGCCCTGTAGCAAAGCGTATTGCGTACGCTTATCCAGCCGCCCAGGACTAAAGTCCTGGGCTATTTTTGATGATGTTATTCATATCAGCTGCTGGCTGCACAGTATTGGTAATCTCCTGAGATGTCATAATAGTGTGATGTTACTAAAGTACTGGACCCAGAGCCCCGAACTTAGCCCAGGACTTTAGTCCTGGGATGATGTTATTCGTACCAGATGCTGGCTGCGCCGATGATCGCCGCTTTTTCGCCGAGGGCGGCCACCAGCAGCGGAGTGTGATAATGCGCCTTTTCCAGTTCCTGGATTACAGCCGGGAAAAACAGTTGAGAAGCCTGGGCGATATTACCGCCGATGACGATAGCTTCGGGTGATTCAGCTTTGATAAAGTCGATGAGGAAAGTGGCCAGGTTATGTGCGAATTCATCGAATACCTGTTGTACCCTGCTGTCACTGTCGATATAGGTAATTAGTTCTTTTACATCTTTTACAGCGGTACCGGACAGTTCCTGGTATCGCTTTACGAACCAGCGGGTAGACAGGTAGTCTTCCGCCATGCCGTCGAGGAAAGGAGAACACCAACGGTCAGCGTCCTGGGCCTGTCCACCGTGGTAGGTAGCAGAACCGAGGCCGGTGCCCAGGGTGAGTCCGATTACATGCTGGTAGTTGCGGGCAGCGCCGCTAAATACTTCGCCTTGAAGGAAGCAGCCTGCGTCGTTGATAAAACGTATCGTGGAGGGATCCAGCTGCAGTTTTGCAGCCAGCATGTTTTTTACGTTCAGGTTGTAGAGGGCATCATATTTATGCTGGTCTTTCATCATGCTGATGCCTGCCTGATAGTCAAACGGTCCGGGCATACCGATACCGATATGTCTGCTTTCTGGTTGGATGTCCCTGAAAGCTTCATTAATCACTGCCGCCCATGCGTCAATTATCTCCGTTGCGGTTCCTTGTGAATTGACACGCGTACGGTTCCAGGAATGGGTATCTATTGTCCTTGTCTCCAGGTTAACTAATGCTGCTGTGATATGGGACCCGCCGATATCAATTCCTAATGCCATGGAACTTTTCATAAATGAATAAAAATAATAGATTTAGGCTAAATCGTTTTAGCTTTCGACAAATATAAGATTGTTTGGTTGACAATATGTCAAATAAATCGTTTTAGCAAAGAAAAAAACAGATAATGTGCCCCAATATAACTTCTTTTTTGATAAATCAAAAGGAAAAATGACAAGAGCAGCAAAGCGAATGAACCTGGTCAAATGGGGAAAATAGACTCAGCCGCAAAGAGCGGATACTCCCTGAAAGAACGTACGCTGCTTTCTCTGCAAAAGAAACTTATCAGGAAAAAACATTTACAAAGCTGATGAACATTTCTTGTTCACGACGCAGGTGTCCTCAGGGGCATTGCCGATGTTCAGCCGCCCATACTTATTTTATACAACAGGTCTGAAGCCCTTGTCCACGGTATGCTTTACGGATATATGACTGCCCCGGATAACCTTCTTCGCCCTGTTCTCCCTGCAATATTATCCTGGTAACGCCAATCATCTCATCGCCCGCAAAAAGGCCAAAAACAGCCTTATCGGCATCTGCTACCTGCTCCTACCATTGTTCATCTGTCAAAGTAATCCCGGGAGGCTACTTACTCCGGAACATGACCGGCTCCTGCTGTAAGGCTTCCAGCCGCATGGTTTTATAAAGTGCCGATTCTGCCGGCAGCAGCTGACGTATATGATATATGCCAGATCCAAATTGTAACATACCAACATGCATTCTATTCCTTAAAAATAACATATCCGTTCGGGTTATCCATGCTGTAAACCCGCGTGCATATGCGGAAAAAAAATATTTATGACTGTTTTTTTGAAAAAATCATCAGTAAAAGCCATGCTTTGTTGATGCCGTAAAAAAAACAATGCCACTGTGTTTATCATTTGATTAATCCTCTGACACCTGCATTATCAGGCTATTTTGACGGATAAAAAATAATATGCACTTTTACATCTCAATTCACACACAATGGACCTCCATCAATCAGGTAGCAGCCTGACCAACTTTATCGCCACCAACTACAACACCTCTCCTCCAAGCTGTTAATAAACTTTCTGTGAAGTAAATGACTGTTAACGGTTTTCGTTAACAGCCTGCTGTTGCGCTGCACTTTTTCTGCTCCGCTGCTGCCTTCCTGTGCACTGCACCTATCACATACAACATACATAAACACTTAACAACTGTAACATGGGAAACTCCTCTGTTCTCACATGGGCACTGCTCATCGGCCTGCCCATCCTATGCCTGGTACTTTACAAGGTAATTCTTCGTATATTCTTCGGCGTTATAATCGTGCCGGAAGACCGTATTGGGCTTGTAACGAAAAAATTTGTACTCTTCGGCAAGCAGGAACTGCCCGAAGGACGTATCCTTGCCACCAAAGGCGAAGCCGGTTTCCAGGCACAGACACTGGCTCCCGGTGTATACTTCTGGAAATGGATCTGGCAGTACAGCGTTACCTTCCAGCCTTTTACCCTTATCCCAACCGGTAAAATAGGCCTTGTAATGGCTAAAGACGGTGCTGAACTACCTACCGGCTCCATCCTTGCCCGTAAAGTACCCTGCGACACCTTCCAGGATACTGTTGCCTTCCTGGAAAATGGCGGCTGCAAAGGCCGGCAGACAGGTATTATCACGCCCGGATCTTATCGTATCAACACCTTCCTGTTTGACGTGGAAATCACCGACATGGTCTCCATCCCGGAAAATGGCGTGGGCATTGTTACCACCCTCGAAGGACAAGCCCTTGAAACAGGCTCCATTGCCGGTAAAACCATCCCGGAACATAACAACTTCCAGGACGTGGACGCCTTCCTCGAAAAAGGTGGCTACAAAGGATTACAGGAACAAGTGATTCTGGCCGGTTCTTATTTTATCAACCCCTGGTTTGCCAAAATGGAAATCGTACGCATGACTGAAATAGCCATCGGCCATGTAGGCGTAGTCATCTCCTTCGTAGGCAACGACGGCGTAGACATCAGCGGTGCCGAATTCAAACACGGCAACATCGTAGCCAAAAGTTTCAAAGGCGTGTGGGCGGAACCGTTAGGTCCGGGTAAATACCCCATCAACCCCTACATCATGAAAGTGGAACTGGTGCCTACCACCAACCTGGTGCTCAACTGGGCTTCCGCAAGAAGTGAAGCACACCAGCTGGATAAAAACCTGTCCACTATTACAGTACGGAGTAAAGATGGTTTTACCTTCAACCTCGACGTATCTCAGATCATCCATATCCCTACAACAGAAGCTCCGAAAGTGATTGCCCGCTTTGGTAACATGAGCAACCTCGTTACCCAGGTACTTGAACCTACTATCGGCAACTATTTCCGTAACTCAGCCCAGGGATCCGATGTGATCAGCTTCCTCACCAGCCGTAAGGAAAGACAAAACGCTGCCAAAGAACATATCGGACAGGTACTGGATCAATACAATGTTTTCGGAGTGGATACCCTCATCGGTGACATCGTACCTCCTGAAAGCCTGATGAAAACACTGACCGACCGTAAAATTGCGGAAGAACAAAAAGTAACCTACGAAACACAACGCCAGGCACAGGAAACCCGTCAGTCACTCGAAAAAGAAACAGCAGTAGCTGAAATGCAGAAAGAGATCGTAAAAGCTGACCAGGGTGTACTGATCGCAGAAAGAATAGCCGACGCCTCTGTGAAGAAAGCTACGGGTGATGCCAACAGTGTACGCCTGCAGGCTAACGCAGAAAGTGATCGTATGAAACTGCTGGCCAGCGGTGAAGCAGAAAAAGTAAGGCTGCTTGCCAGAGCAGAGGCTGACCGCACAGAATGGATCGCCAAAGCGGATGCGGAAAAAATCTCCCTCACCGGTAAAGCAGAAGCGGAAAAAATCCTGGCCATCGGTCAGTCCAGCGCCGAATCCTATAAACTGGCCGTAGAAGCCATGGGTGGCAGCAACTTCACACAATTAAAAGTGATGGAAGCTATCGGTGCACAGAACATCCGCATCATGCCCGACATCCTGATCGGTGGCAACGATGGTGCCAATGGCCCCATCAGCGGACTGCTCGGGTTAAGACTGCTGGAAGAAATCGGTAACAAACAAGCCGCTCAGAGCAGCACACCGGCCCAACAACAACCCGACTTACAATAAACCTTATCATCCCTATCCTCACTTTCGCCATTCATGTTACCCTGATTTAAAAAGGGCTGGCTCAATGCCAGCCCTATCCGTTTTACAAATATTCCGTCAGATCAAATGCAGGATCATATCCGTCAGGCGGACGCTCCTGCTGCATATCCGGACCAGCCATCAGCACACGTCTATGCACTTCCGGATTAGTGGGATGCCGCATAAAGCTGAAGGGCAGCGGTCTTTCTCCCACCGGACCTTCCATCACACTATCAGCCCCGGACATATCCGCATCCCCGACAGCCCTCATGCGTTGTGGTCCGGAGAATAGGTCTACCACAACATTCCAGAGACTGTTCATAATAGCTTCCAGTACCTTTGCACTCACCTCTCCCAGTATATCCTGCAACCTGTTGGGCGCTACCATGATCTCAATAGGCGGTACTACCAGTACATGGTCCTTTATCACCAGAGAAGACTGTAGTTTTAACTCAAACCGTATAGGTTGATTTCTACCGTCTTCCACTTCTTTACGCCTGCGGCCGACCGCCAGCTCACGTTCCCGTAGCTGGCGCAACGCTACCTGATAAGACAGAATCTCTTCTTGCAGATACCGGTACACCCCTTCGTCGGTATTCAGCTGCTCATACGTAGTCTCCTGCTGATGATAATCCCGTGAAAGACCAAATGCATTCGGCAGCATGATTCCTTCGATTGCCTTACTGTCGAACTTCTGATCTTTGTTACATTTATTCAGTACCGCTATTTTAAGCGCTTCAATTTCCGCCAATACCTTCAGAATGATATCATACTCGGGGATATTGCCGGAACGCAGCGCCTCCTGAACATAGGTGCCGTTATATCCCCACTGCTGGTGCCCGAAAACAATCACGTACTCTTTGATCTTATCAATGTAATTCAGTCGGGAGATCATTAGCGTACGTTGTTGTTCACTCTCCCAGCCAACCTGTTCCAGATGAGTGGTATAAGCGTTGATCCGTTCAAAGAGGCCATTCCTGGCCATGTCGTAATCATTCTTCCATTCAGGGTCTGAGCCCTTTTTAGATCTGGCATCAAACAGCCTGGTGAGGAGGCTCATATCTGTTATTCGCTGTTGAAGGGCTACAATCTGCTCATCTTCCTTGTCTGTCGTATAGGCGATACCGTGCTTCGCCAGGTGATCCCGTTTGATATTGTCCGCCATCAGCACAAATTGCAATACGATATCGTATTCGGGGGCATTACGGGATGATAAAACCTCATTGATATTGTACCAACCATAACCCCAGCGGCCAAAGCTATACACCACAATATATTCTATGATTTTATCAAGATAGCGGAGTGCCTCCATATAGAATTTAAGCTGACCACTGGTGGCAAATCCCAGCTCATCCAACAGCCGGAGGTATTCGTCTGTCACCTTCCGGTATGCTTCCACCGCATTGTTATAGGCATAGATCCAGTCAGGATCGGAACCACGCTTGCTCTTCGCCTCAAAGAGCTGGTCGAGGATGTAAAGACTGATAAGATCATGTTGCAGCTCCTGCACCCGCTTTACTTTTTCATCTCTAGTACGCAGCTGGTCCTTCAATGCATTTCTTTCATTGGAAAGCCCGTTCCGTTTGGCATTCAGAGCAGCTTCTTTATCTGCTATTTCTTTGGTGATCTTACCTATCTTCCCGGCAATATCCAGTAGCTCGGCATCATAATCAAAGGTACTTTTCCAGGTCGCGGGGTTGTATACTTTGATATCCAGTAATGCATCGAAAGATCCGCTCCAGTTGAGTCCCTCGAACAATACGATCTCATGCCAGCCAAAGAACCATACCCAGAAGCTGATTTTAGGAATCTGGAACTGCAGTCCCACCCTAAATGAGGCGTCGGCATTCAACCAGGCAAGATCGGGCGCCATGCGGCAATTCAGACGAAACTCCGCTTCCAGCAAATGCTTTATATCGATACCTGCTGCCAGCATAAACTCCCAGTAATCAGGGCGTACATTCACTCTCACGGCAGCATACATACCCAGGAAGGTAATTTTACCATCGAGGTAAAACAGCTTCAGCTGACCTGCTGCTTTGTCTGTAAGAATATAGATCTCCGGTCCCTGCGGATGGTTATCATCCAGACTGGCCGCCGAGCTGGTAAAACGCAGTAGCCGGCCGATGCATAATGCATCAAATTCACCATGCAGCTGGAATTCATTGTTATTGTTGCTGATCAGTAACCTGACCTGTTTGTCGTTAAAATGAAGAACAGTACAAAACAGTTGTTGTTCCCGCGTAATCAGCAAGGTGGTTACAGAGCGGAAGCTGCCCAGTACCGGCAGGGTCAGTCGTGTTTCCGCATTGCTGATACTGAAAGCATCATCACTCCAGCGGCCGTCGATACTGGCTTCTGCCTCCAGTGCAATCGGCATATTCGCCGGGAACAGGCGTATCAATCCACTGAAACAACAATAGTTTTTACCATCAATATGCCGGTAATCAAATACAGCGCGGAGTATTTCGTGATGCTCAAATATCGAAGAGCGGACCAGCACTTGTCCTGAGAGTGCTACGGGGTTGTGATGATCCCGTTTATCTGCCTTTATCTCTCCTGCCAGCGTTACCTGCAACAGGTCTGAGATAGCGCCGTAGAAGCGCATGTTGATAAGGCAGCCATCAGCTCTCGCTGCAATACCAAGTCTGGCATCGAGTTCGAGCGTATCAAACAGTTGCAGTTTTCCTTTAGCCAGGAACATCATTCCATTGGCATCAGGCGGCAACGGATAAGAGAAGAAATGATCTATACTATCATCTGTCAGCTGCAGCGACTGTAGCAGTTGTTTGTTGGCGATAAATTCTCCGGGTGTAGTGAGTGCATAACCCATTCTGAACCGGAAGTCAAGCAGCCGCTGTTCCTGTGCCTGTATGCTGACGATACGGTATTCTATCGGGATAGATTCTATCAGCTTGCGCAGCGAAAAGAATTTGACCGTATTGAGCACCTTGGCGATGATCTTCGCCGCCTTTATCTTCACTAGTTCTCCTTCTTTCTTACCTACCATGGCACCACCGAGATAAGCGGGCAATAAGAGATAACTGTTTTCGAAGGTGAAGACCAGATCAAATCCCTGCGGCAACTTCTCGTCTGTTTCCGGCAGTTCAAAAGCAGGATCCGTAAAGAACCGGCGTAAATTATTCAGCACAGTGAATATCTCGGCTACATCCAGCTCCGGTTTCGGGAAACGGATATGTCCGTGCAAGTGTAGTCCTTCTAATCCATAGTGATCTATACCGATATGTTTATAGAATAACGGTAACGGCACTACGACATATCCTTGTACAATGATGATCATGTACAGTTCGCTGATGGTCAGTGTTTGCTGGAATTTGGTGGTATCCGGTAACAGTTGCCGCACGGATTCGGGCATCCAGCCTGCGACTGCTGCAGCGCCCAGCGAGATGATATCAAACTGATCGAAAGTGGCATCGAGCGAAAGATTAAAAATACTGGCTCCAAACAGGGTACCAAAAGAGAAGCTGCGCAGCTCAATACCTCCCAGGGCAGGCAGTATACCTGTCATGGTGGGATATAGAACCCTGATAGGCTCACTGCCTTCACCAACGCCAACGGATATATTCACATTACAGCCCGTACCGACTGAAATTTCAGCATAAAAACTTTCCGGAAGGGTAAACTTCATATAGTTGTTCACCAGCCTGTCCGGCAGGTATTCCACTGTCTTATTGATCGCATCTATGGCCGAACGCAGCAGGTCTTCTGTTGCTTTATCCGGTGCCAGGGCTGTCAGGAAAGGCCCTATCTGCAAATGTCTGTTTTCATCAAAGAACCTGATATCACTGATAGGAATTTTGTCGGGCAGCAGATTGGCCACCTTCTCCATCTGCAGCTTGTCTTTCAGCAGTTTTTTCAGCAGGCTCACCGGAATGGCCAGCTCCCCTTCCCGCTCCATTTTAATGGAAGCAGCGAATGCATTGCCTTTCAGTGAGAACTGCGGTAGTGTAAAACGGAATTTTCCGAAATCTCCCAGATCGAGTTTCACCCAGCCGTCTTTCATCTGAACAGCCGCCAGTGGAGAGGTCAGCAAGCGTGCATGTACGCTGCTTCCTTGTATGCCCACCTCCAGTTTGACGGTGGTTTCATCCGGCCGGGCCGGATCAAAAGCATTAAAGAATGGGGTAGACGGCTGGCCAAAGATGCGGTCCAGCTCAGCCGGGATTCTCAAACCACCGGTAACAGACAGCCCGAAAGTACGGCCTATACTGAGGTCCAGATCAGTAATCAGTATTTGTGCGGCTCCCAGCGATACTGTTTTGCCATCTTGTTCTATATCGGGAATAGGTATCGTTACCGGGCCTATCAGCCTGTCGAGGTGCAGGTGGAATGCGTTTTTCCTGAGTTGCAGTGTGGTCTTGAAGGTGACCCTGTCTTTCTCACCGAAATAACGGCAACATTGTTCCGGCAACCCTTTGATGCCGAGGTCCAATGCCGCTTCCATTCCCCAGTAGTGTTTTCCTGCTTCTGTCTCCCGGTAAAGGGAGAAGTGGTCGAAACCGAATAGCAGCGCCACTTCCACTCCGGGTACCGGCAAAGACACTTCCAGTGAGGCATTGGTGGCCTTAAAGGAAAGTCCTGAACGATGCGGGGAATTAAACAGTTGCAGCATACCACTGACATGCCCAATATATTCAAGGCTGATATCCGCTGTAGCAGCCATTTCCCAGCTGGCAACATTGTTTGCTGCTTTGGTATAAACGAATACCAGTGTGTTCAGCTGTATGGCCATCACCTCCTCAATGTTCAACAGCTGCAGCGAATGCAGGTCAGCAGTTAGCTGCAGGGAGTGATCTATATATGCCACTGAAAAATCCAGCTCATGATCATACAGCGAGATAGCTGCACTGCCCTTCACGACAGGGGTTTGCTGTTGCCCCAGTGCCATATCAAGATGGAAACTGCGGAAGCTGCAACTGTCGATAATATCAACAGACGTGGTAGCATCAAATTTCAGTGTGCCGCCAAACAGTAGCTTAGCATCTTCTGTTTTCCGTCGTCCTACCTCCAGTCGTGCGGTAGTGTGCAGTGACTGGGTGCCGTTATTAAGCTGCCAGACAGCGGCGGCATCACCGGAGAAAGAAAAGGTGCCTGCAACCGGCATCACTTCAAAGGCCAGGTTGCTGAAAGTGAGCTGGGGCATGGCTTCCGGTAATGGTGTATCACGCAGAAACAGGGCTACCAGTTTTTTCAGTTCCACTTCGCGGAGAGCGCCTGAGAGTCTGGCCTGGCTGTGGTCCTGCGGAATGCTGATATCCAGCATAATATCTGCCCGGGCATCTGTTGGTGCTGTATTGTCCATGTTGGCATGGAAGCCGGCAGTATAGGTTCCTGCTGCATCTTTCCTGAAGATGAGTTCTCCTGTCAGAGAGAAATGTTCCGGTATCTCCAGCACACCTTTGGCCCGCATATCGAATGTAAGCGGTTTTTCGGCTATGGCCCTGCCAATGGTAAAGCTGAATGCCGAACATCCAAGGGTGCCGCTTTCCTTAGCCCCCAGGAGGGGGAGATATTGTTTTCCACCTTCCTGTTCGGCTGACCAGGAAAGTAGTAGTGTATTATGATGGTATCCTGCACCCAGGCTCAGCGTGTAGCCGTACAGGTTAGCCTTCAGATTTCCTTCCACGCCCCATGTTTTATCTGCCTGGACATAAAAAGAGAGGGCCAGTTCCTGCAGATAAGCATCAGCGCCAAAGGCCACCTGTCCTTTTACAGTCGCCTTCACAGTACAGGAAAGATCTGCAGCGGCGTTACGTTCCAGGTCCAGCTGGAAGGTGGCGTGCAATGGAGCACCATTACCAGCGTAGTCCCAATCTGCTGTGCCGGCGGCTCTTATCACAAAAGCTTTAGTGCGGGTATCCAACGAAAAATATATATCCCGGCATACCACATCCGGTAGTTCCGGAGGTACTGCACCTGTCAGCGACTCCAGGATGGTAGCCAGCCGCATCTCGGGGATGGTACCTTGCAGTACCAGTCCCTGGTCCAGCGCGCCTTCCAGCGTGGCCGTCACACCGGCGAAAGTGAGTGTGCAGGCTGCAACGCCTTTAACAGCACGTGTGCTGCTGTCGAACGGTGATATCACTTCCAGGGACATGTCGATGCTATTGAGCACCAGCAGATTTTCCAATACTACCAGCGGGGATTTCATCGATATGCCAAAAGCATAGGCTGCCAGCCGGCCGGTATCGGGGTGCAGACTGATATCAAAAGTATCGATGGAAGCCTGCAGCTGCCGCAGACCTGATTCTGCAGGAAATAGTGTATCCGTTACCGTTTCAATGCCTGTTAACGTGCCCAGTTCTCCAATATTGGGCAACAGCAATGGCTGTGTAAGCCGAAGATACCAGTTATCACCAGGGGCGTAACGCCCGGCTTCAATAGCGATGGTCGTATTGAACAGCACTACTTTCCCACCTATCCTGCCACAGATGCCCCAGGACTCATTGATGGAAGTGATGTTAAAATCAAGATACAGGGATGATATTTCAAACTTACCAGGCAGCAAGGGCCAGCGGCCGGCTGCGCTGACGGATATGTCCAGCTCCTGCAGTTGTTTCTCTGCCAGGTTGAGCGATGCACGGATATGATGAATATTCATGGCGCCACTGGCTGCGATGCCCTGTGGCATGGCCTGTACCAGGTCCGGCAGATCCAGGGAGGAGAACAGTTCTCCCAGCGAAGGTAGAGGTTCGGCAGTGCTGGTTTCCAGGATGGTAGTGCCATTCAGCGGATAAGGGATGGATGCAGCAAAGTAGAATTTCCCCAGCTTTGCACGGCCACTGATCCTTCCTGTTATGGTATAGGGGAAAGCATCTTTGCTGCTGTTCCAGGCCATAGACAGTTGCAGGCGCAGGCTTTCCAGGCTAAGTCGGGAGTTGAACTGCCAGGGGCTGCTGCTTGCAATATCAATATCCAGGAGATGCATCCTGGCCGCCTGGGGATCAAAACGAAGATCCAGCGTGCGGATGAGCAGGGAAGGCATATTCCGGAGCTGTTCGGGCAGTGCGTTAACAGCATCTTCTCCTCCTATCAGGCTTACCAGGTCTGCAAGGGATGGCAATGTTGTTTTCTTGGGTACCCGTATACGCCAGATTCCGCGCCCCAGGGGGATCATCACTTCTATGGGAATGACCTTGTCCTTTATGAGGAAGGAAGCCGCCATGATGGCGGTGTAGCGGTTGCGGAGCGTATTGGGGTCAGTTGAAATAACTGCGCCCAGCTTCAGGTTTTCAATACCTAATCCTTCGATGCCTAACGGGTTCCAGCGGCCTTTGAAGGTGCCGGATATTTCCAGGAATTCCTGATTGCTGCCGGACTGGGCTTCCGCATAGAGCTGCAAGCGGGGAAACAACAACGTCTCTGCTCCCTTCAGATTTTTTTCATCAATAGAAAAAAAGATGTTCAATACCTGCAGACCGGCAGTGTTCAGGTCGGCCTCCATGATGGCAAACATTCCCTTTCCGTCTTCACCGGTAGTGATGAGCACTTCCAGGGAGAAGCCGTTAAGAATGGTTTTTCCTTTGAACTGATTAACGGGCAAGCCGTTGAGCATACCTCCGGGGATATGTTCCACCTGTTGTAATATAAGGCGATGCTGCTGCAGAAGTCCCAGAATACGGGAGAAAGCACCGTCATAAGTGAGATCAATGATCAGTTCTTCCGTAGTGTTTTCTACAGGCAGCAACACGGTATTAGTGTCTTTCATAGTTGCAGGGGTGGGGGTTTCGTTTATTCATCCTTCATGTCATCACCATCACGCTTGTTACGCTTGTCATCTCTTTCACGGGTGTCTTTACGTTTAGGACGTTTCCGGGTTGGTTCATCCTCATCGTCCGGAGTATCTCCCTGTTCGGGTTCCGGTTTCGGTTCTGGTTTTTCTTCATCTTCATCCGCCTTGCGCTTCTTTAAATTTTCCGGCGGTACAATAGAGAGTAATGAATTAGTCAACACGACAGGTGCCGGGGCCGGCTCCCCGTTAGTGGATGGCGGCTGCAGGGTTGCAGCCCATACCGACCAATACCCGTATAATTCCTGCAACATTCTGAACTGATCGGTAATTATCTGCGCGCCCTGATAGCCAAACTTCGCGAGGGCATTGATCTGATCAAGATACTTACGCGCCAGTTGTAATACCTTTATGCGCATAACAATGCGCAGGTCATTGAACTGCTGCCCGGCAGGAATATAATAAACCCGTTTGGCAGTATCGGTTGGATGTGTACTCAGGTAAAAACCATTCAGTTTAAAAAGATGAATAGTATTCCATAACTTCCCGGCCAACTCCTTACCCAGTGAGGTTACTGGTTCCAGGGCCACTGTCGCCTTGATTTCTTCCATCATCAGCATACCTTCGGCATTTACCATCCTCCATGTATCGCCGCCATTGGAAATCCGGAGCAGTGGCGCATCGCGATAAGCTGCCAGGGCTTCGTCGTCAGGCCAGAGACAGGCTGAAACCCCGGAAGGCAACACCCATTTCCGTTCATCAACGGATATTATAGCAGTCTTGTCAATATCCGTTTCCGGAGCCTGTTCTTCCGGCACATCCTGCATATGATCTTCTGTATTACCACGACTATCATCATTTTTTTTAATCACCAGATCGTGTTGTACGGCGTAGGCACAATCGTCACATATCAGAAACAGGTCTGTCCAGTGGGTATATGCGAGGGGATAGTCTTCAGCCAGTACACCTTCACTTCTGTGAAAAAGGCTTCCCATATTGCGCAGGGTTTTCTCGCAAAAGTGGCAGTATTCACCGGTTTTATCAACCAGGGCATTATAAAAACCGGAATAGGATACATTGAAAGGTGTCAGATCTCGTTTGAAGGGTCTCATGTTGCATTAATAAAATCGTTCACAAAAGTTTTATTGGTGGAGTGGTACTTATGGGGGTCATTGGGCCACGCATCTGCGCTGGCGGCCAGTCTTTGTGCCAGTTCCCGGGCGAGTTCCATGTCTCCTATCGTTTTAAAAACAGTCAGCCAGGTTGAATAAAAGCCGGTAGCACAGGCTATTTCCAGCACATTGTTCCAAATCATCTCTGGCAGCACTACACCCGGGGTATCAAAAGTTTCCAGCAGTTGTTTCCAGTTCGTGTCCCATTCCGATTCTTCAGCGCCCTCCGGAGCTTTGGGAGCATTAACCGGTTTTTTAAAATAGGTATATAATTTATCTTTTTTTTCCTGATCTTCACGGACCCGTTTCAGCAGCTCCAGCTGTTCCCATGCCATATGCCACGCTTTGGCACGGTTACCATGGCGGGAGTCCGTTAACGTGTCTTTGGCCTTATTGATACCAACAATATCCATGATACTTTTTGTACCAAAAAACTTGATAGCATCACCTGTATTAGGTTCTATCCTTTCAACATCCACCCGGAACTTCACCACACTCGTACCTCGCTGCACTTTATAGACAAACTGATTGTCTATATGTTCTTTTCCACTTTTATTTCCCGGAACGAGGACCGTTTCAGTACCCTTGTCGATGTAGGTGTATTTCAGGTACTGCAGCGGATTATACACATCCTCATCCGGCCACAGGTTCCAGGCCGATGCAGCAGCTTTCATTGTACTATAATCCACTGTTATCGGCGTATTACTCCTGAATAACCGCAACGAAGGAAAGTTAAGGTAAGCTGTCTCGCTCTTTTCCTTATCTTTTTCTTTTCCATCTTTCTTGTCTTCCTTATCCCCTTCTCCTTTTTTATTTTCAAACTTAAGCTGTAAGCTGAGACTGGCCAGTTTAAGATATGCATCATTGAGGGCCTTCAACTTATCCGCTATTTTATCATCTTCATCTTTTCCCTTCTTCTTAGCCTTCTTTTTATCAAACAGGGCTATCAGATCCGCCAGTTGGCTGTCATCTTTTCTGGTCAGATCAACCGTTATGGTCAACTCTTTTGATTTGACATCGTAGTGATGACCGGCATCAGACAAGATCGTTCTGACGTTTGCAGGTAAGAGGTAAAACCCTACCTCCTGTTGAGTATCCAAACCAGCCTCTATAATTACACCGCTTTCTGTTTCTCCATATTCTTTACATAATTTCTCTATTTCCTCCTTTTCGTCTTTAGTAATCTCCTCTCCCAGTTTTAATAGCTTATTAACCTTATCATAAACATGGTCTTCTGAGATCTCTTTCAGTTCATCACAAAAACTTTCCAGCGTTTCGTTTTCCTGTGGTACCAGGTTGGTTTCGATCCGTATGTCCAGATTTTTAGGATCGAGCAGGTTGCCATAAATAATGCGTTGTGCACCGAATACCTGTTTAGGGTTATTGCCTTTATTGGACTGATTACATGCCTTGCAGGAAACGACCAGATTATCCCAATCCACCATAACATCCGGAAAACTTGCTTTGGGTAGTTTATGTTCAATATCCATAACAATGCCATCAGTCAGGAGGTTTTCACAATATGCGCAATAAAGGCCATTCGTCATTATAAGCTCCTCTTTGGCATCCCTGTATCTTTCTTTCAGGATTTTGTAAACAGGCTTAATCAGCTTATCATTGAGTTGCTGGAAATTTGTTATAAGCGGTGGGATACCCGTTACCGCAGGCTCGGTATTATACATCGTTTTATCCAGCTGTAATTTGAGAAGCTCCTTTACTTCATTCATGGGGATTAACAATCGCAGATACTTGTTACGAGCGGCAGCCGTATGTTTCTGGACGGTCTGAATTCTTCCATGAAGCGTAAATGATGCAGTAACAGGCAACAGCTTTACACCCAGATCCCCTGTAAACCCAAGACTTCCATCAACGATGTAACTTATTTCTCCAGGATTTTTGTCATTAAATCGTTTTGCTTCAATTTTGGGAAGAACGGAATAATCGTTCAAAAAAAAATCTGTCAATCTCGTTCCATCGGCAGTGGCATCGCGTAACGTCTCTGTATAGGGATAATCCCGGATAAAGTAAAGATTCTTGTCAGTGGTCAACGAAGCAGAGTTTTGGAATTCTTTTTTATAGGCACCGGTTTTGGAATGTTTGACTAAGGGTCGCATGCAATGATAGGGTTTGTAGGGATTTATTAAAAATGCGCGCTAAAGTAGAAATTAATTACAGAGAAACAGAATTTTTTAACCAGGATTTTTTCCGGAGCGATACAATTCTACAGAGGGTACTAAACGGGGGCTAACGGGAAAGGGTATACTACATATACAATAAAGAAGACCGGCCATGCAGCTACTGATAGCATGGGCCGGCCTTCATTCATTGAATTATATTACTGCCTGTTATCCAAACTCAATGGCCCGGCACCGAAATAAGCGATCAGCAACGCACTTCCTACCAGTGCCACATTTTTCATAAAATTGGCCATCTGCATCTGGGCAGCCATCGGATCGGCAATACCCCAGAAACGATGTATCGCAAAGGTTACCGGGATCAGGAACACGATCACCAGCCAGGCACCTACCTTCGCTTTATAGCCCAGCAGTACACTCAAACCGCCTATCAAAGACAGCAGGCCAGCTACACGGACCAGGAAGTTAGCCGCCGGTACTCCGGCAGCTGCGGCGTACTCCACACCGGCACCGCCTACGTGACTGATACCCGACATTACAAAAATGAGCGCAAACAGGATACGCCCCAACAGTGGAACAATTTTCATAGTAACAGTTTTTATATTATATACAAACGTATAGCTATTACAGAAAGTTTACAATGGAGTTACCTGAATGATAGCGCTATCCCCCGGGATAGCGTACCACCATTTTCGTACCTTTATTGCCTGAAGCAAAATTTCTTTATGAGAAAAACAAACTCCACCAATGCCATCAACGAAAGGACACTCAGCCGTTTGTGCAGCACAGCTCATACCCTCTCTGTCATTGGCGGCCGATGGAAGCCTACCATTCTCTGGTGCCTGCTGGATGGCAAAATGCGGTACCATGAACTGAGAAAATCCATCAAAGGCGTATCAGAAAGAGTATTGGTATTACAACTGCGTGAACTCGAAAGCGACCAGCTGTTAAAACGTGTCGTCTATCCGGAAGTACCTCCCCGGGTAGAATATGAGCTGACCCCACTGGGTAAGTCACTGGAACCCTTATTAAATCAAATGGCCGACTGGGGCGCATTGCATAAGCAAAAAACCCAACCGGCCAAAGAACTGGAACCTGCAGCCGTCAATTAAATGCTGATACCGGCATCTTCCAGGGCTCCCATTGCCAGCGCTGTCCAGTCAGCATCTTTGGTATTCCGGGCCAGCACGGTTGTTAACCTGGAATGTACCAGATTGGCCAGCGGCATCGGCGTGTAGGACCTGCCTGCCGTTTGCAATACCAGGTTCATATCCTTCAGACCAAGTGCAGCACTGAATGCCGGGTTGCCGGTAAACTTCCGCTCTGTGATCATCCCTCCGTAACCACGGAATACTGGTGAAGCAAACAGGGTGGTAGTCAGCATCTCATAGGCCGCCTTAGGATCTACACCGTTCTTTTCCGCCAGGGCAAATGATTCTGCCATCATCTCAATGGCACCGGCTATCATAAAATTGCCGATCAGTTTCAGCACATTAGCACTGCCTGCATCTTCTCCCAAATCAAAAATATTTTTAGCGAATCCGGCCTCCAGCAATGGCCTGATTCGCTCTTTTGCTGCTGCCGGCCCGGAAATGACAGCATTACCTACCCTGGCTACAGCCGCTTCAGGCCTCGCAAATACGGGTGCCGCCACATAAGCCACACCCTGTGCCTGATGCTGCACAGACAGCATACGCGCCGTATCCGGCGAAATAGTACTCATCGATACATGTATGCCTCCATTACCCAACGCCTGCAACAGTTCGTTGCCCGCAATGCTCTCTACCGCTTTGTCATCAGACACCAGGCTCATCACGATCCCTCCTTTCACTGCGGCGGCAGCCGGACTGTCTACCAACTCAGCACCCAGCGCTTCCAAAGGCTTCGCCTTTTCACGGGTACGGTTATAGATCTTCACCTGATAGCCGGCTTTCAACAGATTGGCTGCAATAGGAGTTCCGAGATTGCCCGTTCCAATAAATCCAATGGTTTCCATGATTAATATTTTTATCAAAAGAAATCAATATTTCATTAAATTCCATAAAATCCCGCTTACCTTGAAATACATATTGCTGCTACTACTGCTATGCTGTTTTAGTGTTACCGCTGGTGCCCAGCAACTACTGACCACCAGCCCTCAACGCAGTCCACTGCATCACCTTTACAAGTTAACCGACGATGAAGCCCGTTTGTTATACCGTAAAAGTCCGCTCCGGCAAAAGGACTCCTACGAAAAACTACTGCATACCCCTGCCGGCACTTTTCCCGCTACAGCCTCCTTCCCCACCATTATGCCTCCCGGAAACTACCTGGAAGTATATGCACAACAAACCAACCTCTCTTATGTTTTCCGGCCGGTGGGAAATGTACGCTGCAAATTCATCAACAATGGCAACGACCTGGCCATACTGGTACATGATATACAAGGGAAAACCATTGCCAATGCGGATGTACAATTACAATACAAAAAAGTCCCTTTTGACGCCGCCACCCAAACTTACCGACTCCGGCACTACAAACGGACAGGCATACTCGAAGTGAGATACAACGAAGTGCTCAACTTCTTTGATCTTTCCCAACAGATAAACAAACAGCTCCGCAGAAGATCATTCCTGCAGCGGTTTTTCAGCCAAAACCAGCATCGCCGGCAACATAACTACTACTATAACTTTAACTACCGCACCCCGTCTGAAAACGATTATACCGGCTTTCTGGCACTCAACAAACCGAAGTACAAACCCGGAGACACTGTGCGCCTAAAAGCGTTTATCCGGCACCGTAAGAACGGGGTAGTGAAGACACCGTTGTTACTCAGACTATCTGACCGTAACCGGGACACAGACACGATCCTCACCACGCTGCAGCCCTACCGGCCAGGTGGTTATGAATACCAGTTTGTGCTCAGTGACAGCCTCGACATTGATCTGGACGAAAACTACCTGCTGACCATTGAAGCAGAGCCCAACAGGCACATCACCGAAGATGAAGAAGATGATGTCGCCGCCAAACGCAAAGTAATGGTGCGCCAGACTTTTGAATATGAAGAATATGAACTGAGTACTGTTACTTTTCGCGCCAGAACCGACCACTCCCGGCATACACGCGGCACACCGGTTGCTGTATATCTCAAAGCTACTGACGAAAACAACCTGCCTGTAATGGATGGGCGGGTGAAGCTCTGGGTCAGGAAATCGGTCGTGAATCGTACCTTTCAGCCCGTTGTATTTGTGCCCGATACCCTTTGGTACCACGAAGTAAATCTGGAGCCTTCTGGTGAAACCAAAGTGGCCATCCCGGACAGCATTTTCCCGGCAGCCACCCTGGATTATGAGATCAATTGTCAGTTTCTGAGCGCCAGCAATGAAGCCCAATATCATAACCTGATCCAGCATTATGAATACAAACAGGAAGAAATCCGGTTCACCCGCAAAGCCGACAGCCTGGAAATCAACAGCCTGTTTGCCGGCAAGTCCACCAGCGACAAGGGCAGTCTTTTAATCAGAAATACCACCGGCGACACGATACAGTTGACAAACATCAGCCTGCCAGCCAAAATCCCTTTGCATCCTTTTGCGAATACCTATACCGTAAAGACGGCGCAGGCTTCGGCTACCTACAATGATCTCGCAGGGAATGATGAAATCAGCTGTCAGACCAGCCGTACCCGCGATTCTGTTTTTGTGGAGATACAAAACAGGTTCCACCTTCCTTTCTGGTACAGCATTTATGCCGGTGATAAAATGGCCCACAGCGGCTATGGTCACGACCACCTGTCCTGGAAAGCCGCCACCACTACCCTGCACGACTATACGGTTTCTATTCAGTATATCTGGAACGATCAGGTGACCGAACGCAGCTTTACAGCCGTATATGCCGATAAACTCTTAAACGTTAATATCCAGAGCCCACTCACTATATTCCCCGGACAAACTACCCGTTTATCCGTGCACGTTAAAGATATGGAAGGCCGGCCAGTAAAAGATGCAGACGTAACCGCCTACGGACTCACCACTAAATTTGAAAACCTGCATCCACCTTCTATTCCCTATGCTGGCAAACTGTATCCCCGCAAAGGTCTTTACTCCAGTTATGCCAACCACCTGCGCAGTATATCTTCCGCTACCCAGCCAATGAACTGGGAACGCTGGAAAAAAGACATGGCCATCGACACCAGCACCTATTATCGTTTTTTACATCCGGATGGAGTGTTCAGTCTTTCTGAACCCGTGGACAACGGCCTTACGCAGATAGCACCGTTTATCATCGTCAATGGACAGCCACAGCGTATCCTATACTTATGGATCGATGATTCGCCGGCCTACCTGGACTGGGCTGATATCAAACCATCCTATAGTTTTCCGGTATCACGTGGTTTTCATCATCTCCATATACGTACTCCCCATAAGGTGATCACCATGGACAGCGTTTATACCGCCAACGGGCGTAAAACCTTTCTGAGTATGGATATCAACAAACCTGGTCCTCGGGTAACCATTAAACCGGCAACTCCTTTGATATCCAAAGACGAAAGTTTTTCACTGAGCCGTTATCTGGGTGTATTTACCAACAAACAACTGTCTTTTACCTATCTGGAACAATCCGACAGGGTACTCCCGTTCCCCTCCAAACAATACAACTCCTATCTCTATGCATGGCCGCTAACTAACAGCATGGCCTACTACCATGTACAAGGCAGCTACTCCCAACCCTTCACCCCTGAAACCGGTTATGCCTTTAGCATATCACAAGGACTGATCAAGGAGAAAACGTTTAATAGTAAAAATTTCCTCACCTATATCGGCAGCAACTATGCATACCAGCCACCACTGCTGGAAATGGCCATTACAGAAAAAGTGATGGACAGCCTGTGGAGAGATTATAAAGACAACTACAGAATGGGCAGTACTTTGCAAAGTACTACAACACGGCAAACAGCATTGAAAGCGGCGCTATCCCTGCAGATGGACACCAGTTTCTCCCGACATACGGTAAAGCAGCTTTTCCTGTACCGCTATGATGATCCTTCCTTCTACTGTATTCACTCTCCGGAAAATCTACATTTCTCCGAACTGACACCCGGCTGGTACCGCGTACTGATATTGCTTCGTGGCAACCGTTACCTGTTGCAGGACAGCCTGTTTGTTCAGGAAGGTGGCACTACCTGGCACCAGCTTCATAGTACACCTGTACTGCCGGCAGATATTGTCAGCCGCAGCCTGGCAGAAGAGGTATGGCAACGATCCGGTGTTTCTATCCGCTATGATAATGAAACCAACTTCCCGGGTACTTTCAACAACCAGTACATGAGAAATCAGTCCCTTCGTAAAACCGTAACCGGGCTGATTACGGATGAGGAAAACAGACCTCTTCCGGGTGTCGCCATCCAGCTTAACGGAACCAATGTAGGCACCATCAGCAATCCGGAAGGCAGGTTTATGATGAATGTCACCCCGTACGGAACACTGCGGGTAAGTTTTGTGGGCTTTATATCGCAGGATATCCAGCTCGATGAGCAGGATTTCCACCGGATAGTGCTCACGGCTTCCCAACAAGCCTTGCAGGAAATAGTGGTAACAGGCTACAGTACTATAAAGAAACAAAATATGACCGGAGCAATGGTAACCGCTCTGGAAGGCCGTGTTGCCGGTATCAGCATACGCGGTATGTCCAGCAATTCTTCCGGTAATCCACTGATCATCATAGATGGTGTACCCTATCAGGGCGATCTCGCTTCAATAGATCCCTCTCTCATCGGGAACATCAGCGTATTGAAGAGTGAGGCGGCGGTAGCCCTTTATGGCTCCAGCGCCGCCAGCGGTGCCATCATCATCGTGTCCGGCAAAGCCAACCGCGACAGCCTGACACTTCCAACCACCCGCAGCAGCCTGCGACAGCGTTTCCGGGATGATGCATTCTGGCAGCCACGGTTACGCACCAACGAAAAAGGAGAAACCTCTTTTGACGTTACCTTCCCGGATGATATCACCAACTGGCAAACCTTTGCCATCGCGGTTACAGACAACCAACAGGCCGGCACCGCCAGCACACAGATCAAAGCATTCCAGCCGCTGACCACCAACCTGGCCATCCCCGCTTTTGCAATAGCCGGAGACACGGTACATGTCATCGGAAAAATACTCAACTACACCCCTGACAGCAGTATCCTCGATCGCAGATTTTATGTCAATGACCAGTTATTGCTGCAAGGCAGCACAGGCGTAAAAGACAGCCACCTCGATACCATGGCTGTAGCAGTTCCTGCAGCTGACAGCATCTCCCTGAAATATACCATTCAGGGTCCCGACAACTTCATGGACGGCGAACGCCGCGCCATCCCTATCTTCCCGCAGGGAGTAAAAGAAGCTACAGGCAACTTCCTCGCCCTGCGCAAAGACACTTCTTTCTCCTTAACAGTGACCGATACCAGTGCCTTACGGATACACGCCACCAACGGAATGGCTTCCGTATTCCTGGATGAAATAGTACAGCTGAAAGACTACGAATACAACTGCAATGAACAGATGGCCAGCAAACTGATAGCCCTGTTGCAGGAAAAACAGCTGCGCCCTCTCCTGGGTCAGACCTTCGGGGACGAGAAAAATCTCCGTCAGCTGATACGCGCACTCACCGATAACCAGGGCCGCAATGGCCTCTGGGGCTGGTGGAACAAAAGCGAGCCTGTATACTGGATCTCCGGACATGTCATCAAAGCACTGCTGATGGCAGAAGCCAATGGCTATACCACTCACCTCAACAAACAGGCGCTTATCGACTATCAGGTGTTCCTGCTGGGATCTGAGCAAAACCGTGACAAACTCACTATCCTGGAAACGCTGCAGGAGCTGGGCTCCAAAGTGGATTACCATCGTTACCTCGATACCCTTGGTACTACCGGCTTCAACAACTATGACCTGCTCCGGTTGTTATACCTCAAAGTGCGTGCAGGCGATACCGTTAATATCAGCCAGCTGCTTCGTCAAAGCCAGCGCAGCATGATGGGCAACTTATACTGGGGCGAGGAAAACAATCAGCTGTTGAGCAACAACATCATGCATACGCTGCTCGTATATAAGATACTGCGGCAGCAAAAAGGTCAGGATACCAACCTGGAAAGTATCCGGGAATGGCTGATAGAACGGCGCTCTCCCGGCTATTGGCGCAACACCTACGAGTCGGCCTCCATCCTCGAAACCATCCTCCCCGATCTGCTGAAAAGCGGACAGCCGCTAACGGCCACGCTTACACTCAACAGCAGGACTATCACCAGTTTCCCGTATGATACTGTCGTAAAACCGGCCCGGGCACTACAGGTAAGCAAACAAGGCAATATGAACATCTATTTCAGCTCGTGGCAGGAACACTGGAACCCGGCGCCGGAAAAAGTATCCCGGCAGTTTGAAGTCAGCAGCAGCCTGCTCAGCAATGGGGTACCCCAGACGCGTTTGACTGCAGGGACCGGCGTAATACTCAGTGTAGAAGTAAATGCTACCGCAGATGCAGACTATGTGATGATAGAGATTCCTATTCCGGCAGGATGTTCCTATGCGAGTAAATCGCAGTCATGGCTGCATGATGAAGTACATCGTGAGCATTTCAAAAACAAGGTCAGCATTTTCTGTAACAGGCTTAGCAAAGGCAAACATACTTTTAAAGTAGACCTGATGCCCCGTTACAACGGCACCTATCATCTGAATCCGGCCAAAGCATCGATGATGTATTTCCCGGTATTTTTCGGCAGAACAGGTATGAAACAGGTTATAATCACAGGCAAATAAATTATATTAGTAACAAGTAAAACAGCTTCCTCCATGAAAACAATTCATCAATGGCTGGATGAATATGGCAGCAGTCATCGCAACGATACCAACAAGCTCATTCACTGGATATGTGTACCGGCTATTTTCTTTAGTATAGTTGGCTTTTTATATGCCATCAGGATACCGGTTCCAGGTACCAGTATTGTACTCACTGTAGCACAGATTGCCTTGGTACTACTGATCATTTATTATGCACGGCTGTCGGCCTCGCTGGCAGTAGGCATGACGATCATTGGTATTATCTGTCTTTGGCTGTGGCGCCTGATCGCCGCTACCGGAGCGCCCGTTTGGTTGGTATCCCTTATCATTTTTGTGCTGGCCTGGATAGGGCAATTTATCGGGCATAAAATAGAAGGCGCCAAACCCAGCTTTTTTAAAGACCTGCAGTTTCTTTTGATAGGCCCAGCCTGGTTATTGAGCTTCATTTACAGAAAAACAGGTATTAAACTGTAACAAAAGGAATCGAAATATGGAAAATTTTGCTTAAATTAAAGCAAAGCCCCATATATGACCCTCAAGAATCTGTTATTCCTGTGCTTCCTGTTATGCACGCATTATGCCATCGGCCAAAATCAACGGATTACCGGTAAAGTTACAGACGCCACCACCGGCGCACCGCTGGAAGGTATTACTGTAAGGGTAAAAGCTGCACTCAAAGGCACCCAGACCAACAAAGACGGTATCTATCAGCTGGAAGTTCCGCCGGGTAGTATACTGGAATTCAGCGCTATCGGTTTCAAAACCCAGGAAACTAACGTCAACGGACGTACGGAAGTAAACGTACAGCTGGCCACTGCCGCCACCGAACTGACGCAGATCGTACTGGTAGGTACCCGTAGCAGCGGGCGCGCCAAAACCGAAACACCGGTACCGGTGGATGTCATCAACATCAACCAGGCAGGGCTGCCCAGCGCCAAAATGGAGCTGACCTCCCTGCTCAATGCCGCAGCCCCTTCGTTTAACTACAACAAACAAAGTGGCAGCGATGGTGCTGACCAGATAGACCTCGCCACCCTCCGCGGCCTGGGCCCTGATCAGACATTGGTGCTCATCAACGGTAAACGCCGCCACCAGACAGCTTTTGTGGCCGTATTTGGTACCCGTGGCCGGGGCAACTCCGGCACCGATCTCAACGCCATCCCCGAATCGGCCATCGACCGCGTGGAAATACTCCGCGACGGCGCTTCAGCACAGTACGGCTCCGATGCCATCGCCGGTGTTATCAACATCATCCTTAAAAAAGATGTCAACCACCTCTCCATCAATACCGGCTACGCCGGCTTCTATGACCCGAAATACAATACCTATTATAAAAAATCACTCAATCAATACGAATACAGCAACGCTATTGATGGCAACACTTTCACCATCGGTGCCAACTATGGCCTGCCCATCGGCAAACACAACGGCTTTATCAATTTCTCCGCCAACTTCCTCCGTCAGGGCAAAACCTTCCGGCAGGTGCTGGACACTAACCTGAACAATACCAACGGGCTGCCTATCAACGCCGGACGCCGCGCCCATGGCGATGGTTCCGTCAACACCGGCGGCGGAATGGTCAACCTCGAAATACCCGTTGGCACCAGCAATACGACCGTTTATGCCTTCGGCGGATATAACTATAAAGCATCTGACGCCTACGCCTATACGCGAACATTCCATGGCTTCAATCCACTCGCCAGCGCCCATCCCGACCGCTTCCCGCTGGACCCCGGCGGCAACCTCCTTTTTTACCCCGACATCATGAAAAGCATCCCCACACCAGGCGGACAACCGGATACCGTATTCAACCCCCACATACAAACACATATACAGGATGTTTCTCTTTCTGCCGGCGTGAAAGGCAGCACCGCCAACGACTGGAAATGGGACCTGAGCAATACCTTCGGCAGAAATGATTTCCGCTTTTTTGGCGACAAAACCTTTAACGCATCCATGGGAAGTGCCACCCCTACTCATTTTAAAGATGGTGGTTTTTCCTTCGCACAGAATACCGCCAACCTCACCTTCTCCAAAGACATTCCGAACATAGGTGCCGGTTTTAACCTCGCCCTGGGAGCTGAATACCGCTACGAACAGTACCGCATATACGCAGGAGAAGAAACCTCCTATAACAACTACGACAAAACTAATCATCAGGCTATCGGCGCACAGGGCTTCCCCGGCTACCGCCCTACAGATGAGGTGAAAGCCAACCGCTCCAATATCGCCGGATTTGTGGACGCAGAATGGGACATCACCCGCAAATTCCTGCTGGGCGGCGCTATCAGGGTAGAGAACTACAGCGACTTCGGTTTTACCAGCAATTATAAAATGGCAGCCCGCTATAAGGCAGCTCCCGGTTTTAATATACGCGGCTCCGTTAGTACCGGCTACCGTGCCCCTTCCCTGCAACAGATCAACTACAGCTCACAATTCACCAATGTGCAGGGCGGCCGTATCTCAGAGGTGAAGATAACACCCAACAACAACCCTATCACCCAGGCCGCAGGCATCCCCGCACTGAAGCAGGAAAAGTCCTTTAACGCCAGCCTGGGCTTCTCTCTGAAACCTGTCTCCAATCTCACCATCACCCTCGATGGTTACCTCGTAAAAGTAAAAGACAGGATTGTATTGTCAGGGCAATTCAACCAGGGCGATGAGACGCTGGACAGTATATTCCGGAAAACCCTCAAAGACCTGCGCATCGACAATGCCCAGTTCTTTGCCAATGCTGTAAACACCACCAATCTCGGCCTCGACATGGTGATAGACTATAACAAAAAATGGAAGGATCAGCATTTCCGGGTGTTGTTTACCGGTAATATCCAGCATATGAATATTGATAAGATCAATGTGCCGGATAAGCTGAACGACAGCTATATCCACCGCGGAGAATTTTTCAGCGAGCGCGAACAACACTTTGTACTGGCTTCTGCGCCACCCGCCAAACTGGGGCTCAACGTGGAATACGGTATTAAAAAACTCAGTGTAGGCACTCGCGTTACCTATTTCGGAAAGATTGTGCTGCTGGGTTATGGGGTTGCCGGTGACCTGGGCGGCACTGGTATTAATCCGCAGGTAGCACTCGACAAAGACGGCACGCTTGTCCCCGAACAGTTTAATTACAGCGGCAAAGCGGTAACCGACCTGTACGCCAGCTACCGCTTCTCTTCCCATATAACCTGGTTCCTTGGTGCAGATAACCTCTTCAACGTGCATCCTGACCTGGGTTATGTACCCGGTGCCAAATTATCAGCTTACGACGGTGAAACCGGCGGCCCCTGGGATGCTGTACAGATGGGCTTCAACGGTACCCGCCTGTTTACCAAAATTGCTTTCAGCTTTTAACAGCTTAAAAAAATAAATCCCATTAAGTTCAACAAACAAACACATCCCGGGGCTTTTGCTCCGGGATTTTTGTATTTTACGCAGATGAGTGCAAAAGAGCATTTCCCGATATTCGGGATCAGAGCGTTTCAGGATAACGTGCAGAGTGACTGTAGCTTTCTGTACCATGAGCTCCGTGGAGAAAG
Source organism: Chitinophaga sp. HK235 (assembly GCF_018255755.1). Lineage (NCBI taxonomy): Bacteria > Pseudomonadati > Bacteroidota > Chitinophagia > Chitinophagales > Chitinophagaceae > Chitinophaga > Chitinophaga sp. HK235. The sequence goes on from NZ_CP073766.1 coordinate 2,509,733, forward strand.
ATATATTGAGAAACCCCATAAGCACGATTTCTTCGTTTTTCTCCTGATCGAAAAAGGTAGCGGCACCCATTCCATCGACTTCATTGATTACAAGGTGGGAACTCATCAGATACATCTGCTGTTTCCCGACCAGGTGCACCGCTGGTCTTTCGGTAAAAATACGGTCGGATATCAACTGATGATCTCTCGGCCGGCTTTTGAAGCCTTCTCCCATTCCTTACGTTTCTCCGCTGTGCTTTACCAGAACCATCCGGTGATGGAGCTGGCACCGGAAGTTTTCCGGCAGCTGCTCTATGAGTTTAAAGCTATACAAAACGAACTGAACAAACGACCTGTCCACTGGGAAATCATCCATCTGAGAAATCAGCTGATTGCCCAGCTGATAAGCCGGGAGGCGGAAAGTAAATTTGAAGATATGACCGTGTACCGTACCAAGCCGGTACTGTTAAAATATCTTTCGCTGATCAACACAAACTATAAAGAGCAGAAGTCGGTAGCCTTTTACGCAGAACAGCTGAACATCTCCCCTAATTACCTGAATATCCTTTGTAAACGGCATTTTCAGGTGCCTGCCACCTTTCTGATCCAGAACCGGGTGATGCTGGAGGCCAAAAGGCTGATACTGGCTTCTGATAAAACCATCAAAGAGATCGCTTTTGAACTGGGCTTTAATGATCTGGCCTACTTTTCGAATTTCTTTAAAAGCCAGACCGGCGCTTCACCCCGCCAGTTTAAGGAACAGTTATAAATTTTACAAGTTCTGGAATAAATCCCTCATCAATACTGACTTCAGGGATTTTAACTTTGGCTTAAAACCGAAAATACCATGTCATCAATATCCCGCAAAGATTTCATTAAAAATTCCTCCATACTCCTGGCCGCTGGCAGCAGCCTGCTGACAGGTAGTGCAGCCCGGGCAGCAACAGCAACAGCAACAGCTGAAACATCAGCCACACCCGCTGTTGCCCCCGGCAAATCCTTTACCCTTAAAAACGTTCGGCTGGAAACAGGCTTCGAATACGAAGAAGGTGAAGTGACAGGTACCAAAACCGAACTGTTCACCGTCGAAATCAGCAACGGAAAGATAAAAGCCGTGCTGCCCAACCAGCCCAATGCCAAAGCCATCGATGCAAAAGGCTGGCTGATGCTGCCTTCCTTCCGGGATATGCATATCCACCTGGACAAAACCTTCTATGGTCTTCCCTGGAAAGCACATCTCAAAAAAAATAAATCAGTAAAGGACATGATCGCCTTTGAACAACAGGTGATCCCTAAACTGCTGAAAACATCCACCGCCCGCACAGAAAAACTCATCGAGCTGCTGCAGTCCAAAGGTACCGGCTACGCCAGAAGCCACGTCAATATTGAGCCTACATCTGGTTTAAACTCACTCAAAAATCTGGAGAAGGCGCTGGAAAACAAAAAGGCTTCCTTTACAGCAGAACTGGTGGCTTTTCCGCAGCATGGCCTGTATTATACTCCTTCTACCGAACTGATGAAAGAGGCCGCCAAAATGGATATCGACTATATTGGAGGTCTGGACCCATATACCATCGACGGCAGCATTGAAAAAAGCATGGACTTTGTAGTACAGCTGGCCCTCGACCATAACAAGGGCATCGATATCCATCTGCATGAAGCTGGTGACTCCGGCACAAAAACCATTGAATACCTGATCAATAAAGTCAATGAAAATCCGGTACTGAAAGGCAAGACCTATATCAGTCACAGTTTTGCGCTGGCCAAAATGGACAACAGCAAACTGCAGGAAGTGGCGGAGAAGCTGGGCAATGCCCGCATCGGCATTATGAGCACCATTCCGTTTGGCAACACGATTATGCCTATTCCTACGCTTTATAAATACGGCGTAGAGGTACAGGCAGGCAACGACTGTATCATCGACCACTGGAGCACTTTCGGCTCCGGTAGTATTCTGCAGAAAGCCAACCTGGTGGCACAGCTTTATGGATACCGTACAGAATTTGATCTTTCCAGATGCCTGAAGATAGCCACTCACAACATACTTCCGCTGGATGATAAAGGCAACCGCCAGTGGCCTAAGGCAGATGATAAAGCCGACCTGGTACTGGTAGACGCGAGTTGTTCTGCAGAAGCCGTATCCCGCATTTCACCGGTAAAATCACTGATACACCAGGGAAATCTGGTGTTTTAATCCATACTTCTCTTTTTTACCATTTGGTAAACAGGCCCGTTTGCCCGCTGTGTAGTTTTGTCAGAAATCATATTTATGACAACACATACATTAGCAGGCAAACGGGTTATTATTTTGGGCGGAACTTCCGGCATCGGTCTGGCCACCGCACAGGCAGCCGCCGCAGAAGGTGCGCAGGTGGTGATTGTGTCCAGCAACCGGCACAGGATAGAACAGGCATTACAACTATTGCCGGCAGGCTGTTCGGGCCATGCGGTGGACCTTAGCAAGGAAGAAGAAATCAGCGCTTATTTCGGTCAGACTGGTGCATTCGATCATCTGGTATATACCGCCGGTGAAAATATCCGTATCGGCAGGCTCTCCGACACAGACCTGGAGCGGGCGCGCGAATACTTCAACATCCGTTACTGGGGTGCTGTAGCGGCGGTCAAATATGGTTCGCCGCATATACGGCCAGGAGGTTCTGTGACACTTACCTGTGGTATTGCCAGTATCCGGCCCGGTGCAGGCTGGTCATTGGGTGCCAGCATCTGCGGCGCCATGGATGCATTCTGCCGCGCGATGGCTGTAGAGCTGGCACCGCTGCGGGTAAACATTGTATCTCCCGGTGTAGTAAAGACCAATCTCTGGAACAGTTTCAGCGAAGAAGAAAGGACCACATTGTACGAAAGTGTAGGCAGTGGCCTGCCTGTACAACGGGTAGGTGAAGCAGCAGACATTGCCCAATCCTATCTGTACCTGATGAAACAACAGTTTGGTACAGGTCAGACATTGGTGGTAGATGGTGGCGCGGTGCTGGTATAAACACATTTTGTTTAACTTAGTCCGCTACGATATTCATCTATGGAACATAAAATATTCCAGGTCCTCATCGACTTCCTGCAGCTCTTTGGCAAAATCAGTGCTGCCGACCAGCAGCTGATAAGCGCCCACTGCAGCTATCGCCAGGTGAAAGAAGGGACTGTATTACTGGAAGAAGGCAAGGTGGCCAGGGAATTGTTTTTTATCAGTGACGGTGTGCTTAAAATTGTGAACACCAGCGATAAGGGTAACACTGTCACCCTTTTTTTCCTGAAGCGTAATCAGTTTTGTACGATCCTGGGAAGTTTTACCGGCAGAACACCGGCTCAGGAAGGCATTATTGCCGCCTGCGACAGTGAAGTGATTGTATTCAGAAAAGAAGCGCTGGAAGTATTAAATGAAAAGCTCCCTTATTTCGGAAATCTTGTGAATGCTATCATCCAGCAGGGGCTGTTGGACAAAATACAGACCCGCAACGCACTGGCAGGTGAAGATGCTACTACCCGCTACCGTAAGTTCCTGATCCGTCAACCGGACATCGCTTTACGTGTATCCCTGAGCGATATTGCTTCTTACCTGGGTATTACCCAGCAATCCCTCAGCCGCATCCGGCGCAACTTTCACTGATCATCTTTCTAAAAAAATAAAGCCCCGATGAATATCGGGGCTTATTTACCTAAACCTACAACTGTTACACTGTTATTGCAACAATATTTTTATGTTGAAAAACAAGACCGTTAGTGCATAGCAGACGGATCGAGTTTTGCAGCTTTCTTAGCTCTTACCATCAATACAAAGGGGATACAGATGAGGAACATGAGTCCGAGGTAGAGGAACACGTCCATGTAAGACATTACGGCCGCCTGTTTGGCGATGCTGTAGTCGATAACCTTGTATCCGCTTTTAAGGGCAGTACCGGCGTCCATGCCTTTGGCAGCAAAGTTATGTGCCATGCCATTTACGCGGTTGATCACATCGGGGTTGTTGGTATCCAGTTTGGCCACCAGGTCGTTGCGGTGTACCATATTCTGACGGGCCATGAAGGTAGTGATCAGGGCTACGCCGAAGGAACCTCCCAGCTGACGCATCATACCGGTGAAGGCAGCGCCCTGGCCGATCTGCTGACCTTTCAGAGACGACAGCGCCAGTGTGGTGATCGGGATAAAGAGCAGACCCATACCTACCCCACGTACGATCAGCATCCAGAAGAATGCGTCTTTGCCGGTATCGGAAGGTGTGATGATCATATATCCCCACAAACTATAGACGAAGAACAATAACATACCCAATGCCACCAGGTATTGTTGCGGCACTCCTTTTTCCAGGAGTTTACCGATGATAGGCATCATGAAAGCGGTTGTCAGTGCGGCCGGGATCATGAGCATACCAGACTGGGTAGCGGTCCACCCCAGTGTACTTTGTGTATACAGCGGGATGATGAAGGTAGAACCATACAAACCAAAACCGAGGATAAATGATAGTATCGTACCGACTCGCAGGTTACCGTTTTTCAGTACCCGCAGTTCCACGATCGGGTTTTTGTAAGTGAGTTCTCTCCATATAAAGAAGAACAATGCCATAGCGCTGGAGACAGAGAACAGGGTGATGATGGGGTCGTTGAACCAGTCATCTTCCTGACCACGTTCCAGTACAAACTGCAGACAGCCGACAGTAATGGCGAGCAGCAGGATGCCAAGGAAGTCGATTTCATTCAGCGCTTTCTTCTCAGCATATTTCGGGCTGCGTACGAACTGCAGGGTAAGCAGTGTAGCGATCACACCGATAGGAATGTTGATATAGAAGATATATGGCCAGGAATAGTTATCCGTGATATAACCTCCGAGCGGCGGGCCCAGTGTAGGACCGATGATTACGCCGAGACCATAGATGGCCTGGGCAACACCTCTTTTTTCGGGCGGATAACTTTCTGTAATGATCGTCTGTGATGTTACCAGCAATGCACCTCCTCCGATACCTTGTATGAAGCGGAAAAGGATCAGCTCCCACATGACTGTTGCGTTACCACAGAGGAAGGATGAAACGGTGAATATGATAATAGAGGCAGCGAAGTAATTGCGGCGGCCGAACTGTGCGGAGAGCCAGCTGGTCATTGGTACGATGATTACGTTACCGATGGCGTAAGCGGTGATCACCCAACTGATCTCACTGAGTGTAGCGCCCATATTACCGCGCATGTCGTTCAATGCCACATTCACGATAGTGGTATCTACGATTTCCAGCAGTGCGCAGAAGATAGCGGTGATCGTGATGATCACCCTGCGCGAGCCGTATTCTACCAATGATTCTTGTTGCATGCAGCGATTTATTTTGAATGAATGCAGGGCGACCAGGAATTAATAATTAATGCCGGTTTCAGGGCCTGTCTGATGGATTATTGTTCTAGCTAATGGTCTCCGTTTAATATCTAAATGTCGCGGATTAACTATTAACCCCTGGTCGGGATGCATTCATGTATGAATTAGTTGAGATGCACGTCTACCAGTACGTTCATGCCCGGGCGCAAGCGTTTGATCAGCTCATTGTTCGGGTCATCGAATTCGATTTTTACAGGAAGACGTTGTACTACTTTTACGAAGTTGCCGGAAGCGTTATCCGGAGGCAGCAGGGCAAATTTAGCACCGGTGGCAGGTGAGAAGGAAGTCAGTTTGGCTTCCAGCGGAGTGCCTGGGAAAGCGTCTATATGAACGGTCACTTTCTGTCCGAGCTTCATTTTGTTGAGCTGTGTTTCCTTGAAGTTGGCCACTACCCATGGAGCGGTGTCCATTACTACACTAAAGAGTGACTGACCAGCGGAAATATATTGACCTGGCTGTACAAATATTTTTGATACTACGCCATCTTCAGGAGCGGTGATCACAGTGTAGGACTGTACCAGTTTAGCATCGTCCACATCTGTTTCCCTTTGTTTGATGGCAGCATTGGCCAGGCTGATCTGCTTGGAGGTAGCGCTGCTCTGGGAAGACACTACAGAAGTCTGGCGGTTGGCTGCAGCTTTCTGTCTCACCAGTACGTCGAGCTGACGTTCAGCGGTTTGTTTGGCAGCCAGTGCCTGTTCATACTGTTGTTGGGTGATGGAGTGATCCTTGATCAGGTTGTTGTAACGTTCGTAGTCCTGATTGGCTCTCCAGATATTTACTTTAGCAGCTTCGATCTGTGCGTCGATGGTGCCTACGTTAGCCTGCGCAGTGCTGATACCGGCTTCGGCAGCAGAGGTGGTTGCTTCTGCAGCACCCAGGTTGGCTTTAGCGGTACCCAGGGCATTTTCGGCCTGTTGTACTTTAATAGCCTGATCACGGTCATCCAGGACTACCAGGGTATCTCCTTTTTTCACGTGCTGGTTATCTTTTACTCTTACTTCCTTTACAAAACCTGATACTCTCGGAATAACAGGGCTCACATTAGCATCGATCTGGGCGTTGTCTGTTTCTTCGTGGTGCAGACCATGGATGTATTTAGAGATACCGAACGCGCCACCACCCAGTACCAGAGCGGCCAGAACGATCACGAACCCTTTGCTGCGCTTTTTAGGCGCGGAATTTTCCTGCATGGTTATATTATTAGTAGCTTTTGTTTGCGTTTCCACAGCTTTGTAGTTTATTGGTTTGTTGTTATTTGTTGTTGTCGAGTACTCCCGATGCCTGTAACAATTTGTTGTAGGCCACCAGTGCATCTGCCTTTGCAAAGGCGTAGTTCAGATGGGACTGGAGGTTGGCCACGTCCGCATCCAGCAGGTCGGTGGTAGTGGCCAGATTGTTATCATGCTTATTTTTAGTGATCCGGTAATTCTCTTCTGATTGTTCTATTGCCTTAATGTAGGTATCCATTTTCTTGCGGCTCAGCAGGTAGTTTTCGTAAGACTGCACCACATCGAGGTGGATGGCGTCTGTGAGCCTGGCCTGGTTGGCTTCCAGTTCAGCGAGCTGGGCTTTGGCGCTGGCTACCTTGCTACCTGTTTTCCAGAGGGAAGCAAGGTTATACTTCACACCTACCCCTGCAGTCACCGCATTGGTGATGGTTATCACGTTGGGGATATAAGCGGCTATATAACCACCCGTGAGGGCCAGGGAAGGATAATATTCTCCTTTGATGGCTTTCACATTGGCGTTGGCAGCTTTTTCCTTAGCGGAGAGGGAGCCGGCGTCTTTACGGTTCTGATAAGCCAGTTGTTCAAATTCTTCCACGCTTCTGGCATCCAGTCTATCATCCACTTTAAAGACGGTGGTGTCCAGCTGCAAGTCAGTTTTATCGGGCAGTCCCAGCATGATGTTCATGTTGAGGTTCGCTACTTTCAGGCTGTTCTGAGCGTCCATCAGGGACAGCTCATAATTGGACTGTTGCAGCTCTGCTTTTAAGAGGTCGTTGCGGGCCAGCAGACCATTCTTTTCCAGGTTGGAGAAGTCTTTTACACGTTGGGTAGACTGTCTCAGGTTTTCCTGCATCAGTTTTACCGCCTGGTTTGCCTTGTAAAGGTTGCTGTAGGCAGCGATGGTATTCTGGATGATATCATCTCTGTCTTTATCAGCGTCCAGTTTTGCAGCCTGAGCGAGGTATCTGGCTGCTTCCTTGCCGCTCTGGATCATCATGCCGGCGAATACTGATACAGACACATTAGCTATACCGTAGGCAGCCTGATTTACTTTGGGGGCTTCCATCGGAGCGCCGCCCGGGCTGCTGTTACCTTTTGCGAGCTTCAGATCGATGTTGGGTTGTGTCAGACGCAGGTAGGAGCCGGAGATACTGGCGTCGGGTAACTGACGTTCGTTAGCCGTTTTTACGTTGGCGTTGGCCTCCGTTATCCTGGCCTGGCTGGCTTTCAATTGTTTGCTGTTTTGTATACTCAGCGATATGGCTTCATTTAACGAAAGCGGTTTTACGCTTTGAGCGGATGCTGCCTGAAAGACCAGCATCAGCGCGATTCCGGATGCAAGCGCATATAATCGTGTGTATATGCTTCTAGAATTCATGTGTTAGGATTGCTTTAAACAATTTTTTTAAATGAGTGCTCAATCTGAGCCTTAAAAATTCTTTGAATTCCTGGTCGTCCATATGCGCGTATTCCGTATAGGTCCGCAGCAGGTACTGGGCGGGTATGGTCTGATGAATTGTTCCGAACAAGGTTGTCATCAGCATTTCCACATCCACATCCTTATAAAAGATACCGGCATCCTGGGCACTGGTAACGATCGGGCGCATCAAACCCAGCATTTCGCCCTTCAGTTGCCAGATAAGATCCCGTACCGGGCTTTGCTCCTTGTTCAGTTGTTCCCGGCTCATAATGCACTGGAAATTCTGTTCACTGAGCATTTTATTGATAAACCTGTCGATCAGGGAGTATATTTTTTCCAGGGGCGCCATGGTGTCGTTCTGCACCAGCTCATTGATGAATACACGGGAAGCATTCATCCGGAGCCTGAAAACAGCTTCCAGCAACTTATCCTTGGATCCGAAGTAATAGGATATCATGGCAATGTTTACATCTGCTTCCTGGGCTATGTCTCTGACGGAAGTGCCATGAAAACCTTTCTCTGCAAACAGCTTTTCCGCCACCGTGATGATAGATAACTGTTTTTCGTTATACTCTTCCATGTTCCCTTTTAATTTGACGAGGCAAAGTTAAACAAACGTTTAATTTAAACAATCGTTTATTTAAACGTTTATTTAAATTTTTATTTTCTTAACTTTTATCTTTCTATTAATCAATTATTTATAAAATAATTTTAAGGAGATTTTAAGGTTACTTTTTAACATTACTTTAAAAGTGGAATATTGTATCAGTGACACAAATAAGGAGACGAACAATAACAGATAATATTGCTACAGGTGGAAATGAAATTTTATATAGAAATTTTTTAATTTAAAGGAGATCATTTTTTACTCTTATGGCTACAACACGTTCTTTTCCTCCCGGCATCATCCTGCTTACCTGGATGCTGGCAGGCACCCTCGATCTGCTTAGCGCCTGTGTCCAGTTTGTACTGGTAACCGGCAAAAGTTTTGTCAACGTACTCCTGTTTGTTGCAAGCGGCGCATTTGGTAAGGAAGCCTTCAGCGGCAACCCGGCCATGCCGTGGTGGGGAGTGTTTTTTCACTATTCCTTTGCGCTCTTCTTTACCCTGCTTTTCTTTTTTCTGTATCCCCGTATACCGGAAATGCGGAAAATACCTTCCGTAACCGGGCTGATATACGGCATCTTCGCCTGGATCGTGATGAACCTGCTGGTGATTCCTGTCAGCAGTATTCCCCACGGACCTTTCCGTTTAGCCAATACCGTTATTGGCATGTGTATTATCATGGTGATGATCGGCCTTCCTATGGGGCTGATGGCAGGGAAGTATTACAAAAAGATTTAGAGATTTAGTTATTTAGGAATTTAGTTATTTGAGTTCAATCCCTAAATAACTAAATTCCTAAATAACTAAATCTCTAAATAAAAAAGGGCGGGCGCTATCAAGATATAAGCCCGCCCCAGCACATCTCAACAAATTGCAAGATGTTGTACCTGTTTATCAACCGTTAACTTAAATGATGTGAACAGAATATAATATCGTCAACCGGCGACCGGTCGCCGGAATAAGGTCTTTTATCATTAAATAAACATGAAAGCCGGGTAAAACAAGACAATTAAGCAGTGATCATGAATGCCCTGGTCCGGATTTTCACAGGTAACCTAATTAACAGAACAAGGGAACAAAATGTTCAGCAACTGTTCAAATCATGCCCTTAATATCCGTAAATTAGCCTCTGCAATGCAGGCAATCGAGTTCATAGATCAGCAATATTTCTCCGGCCAGTACCGATATATCAGCCCTTCGGCCGACCTGGCACCTCATGTGGTGTACTACTGGCTGCTGGACCTGCGCAAGCCTGTCCCCGACAATGAAGAGTTCCGGGAACTGCTCATGGCCAACATGAATTCCTCGCTGGTGTTAAATATGGGCGCCCCTTTTGAAATATGTAATGCCGAAGGACAACTACTGCACAGTTGCCGTGGCAGCGAGTTAATAGGATACCAAACAACGCCCGTATCCTACCGGCATCATCCCAACAATTTCCTGGCCGGCATTAAGTTCAAACCGGCATCTCTCAATTATCTCTTCCATGTGAAAGGTGCAGACATGCACCGCCAGACACTTTCAGCCCATGATGTCATGTCGCAGGTACCGGCACTGGAATCTGCCGTATACGATGCCACCAGCCTGGACACCATCAAGTCACTGCTGGAAAATTTCCTGCGCCGCTATGCCATCCAGGCCACAGACAACCACCGCTTTGCCTGCATACTACAGTCGCTCAACGGCCCAGCCCTGCAGCAGTCCGGCTTTCAACTGAAAAAACTGGCAGGCCTGCTATACGTATCTCCCCGCACACTCGAACGGTATTTCAGCGAAGCTTTAAACATCAGTCCCAAAAAATGCCTGTCCATCCTGCGATTCCGGCAGGCAGCAGAACAATACACCCGCCTCGGCTATAAAGCTGACTGGGAAGAACTGGGCTATCACGACTTCTCCCATTTCCGCAAGGAATGGCACAAATGGTCTGTTACCCTTTCTGAAGAAACCATTTAACCCTTCCTCAAACTGTCGCTTTTTTACACCAGTATTTACCCACCCTCCTGCTATGTTTGTGAGAACCAAACAAAGTAAGTTATGTTTTCCGCGCACCGTCAAAAGCTTTCCCGGCAACTGCCTGCCGGCGCTGCCGCTCTCCTTACCGCCAACGATATTCTACCCACTAATGCAGATGGCGTTATGCCCTACTTCCCGAATGTGAACCTGTACTATCTTACAGGCATCGCAGAAGAAGATGCCATGCTGGTGCTCTGTCCCTCCCACCCCGACCCTACCCTGCGGGAAGTACTGTTCATCAAAAGAGTAGACCAGCTCTTTATAAAATGGGTGGGCAGAAGAGTCGATAAATCCACGGCCTCTGAGATATCCGGGATCAGTACTGTTTTTTATACCGATGAGTTCTGGGTCATCATGAAAAAAATACTGCCGCTGTGCAGCAGTATCTATCTGCATACCAACGAACATGCCCGCTCGGAAAATGAAACCCAGACCCGGGAAGACCGCCTGCTGCTGACCTGCAAACAACTTTATCCGCTTCATCATTATGAAAGGCTTTACCCTATCCTGGCCCGTCAGCGCAATGCCAAAACACCCGAAGAAATTGCACTGCTCAGAAAAGCCTGCGATATCTCCGAAAAGGGTTTTCGTCGTGTATTACAGACAATCAAAGCCGGCCAGACAGGTCTGCAGGTAGCTGCTGAAATGATTCATGAATACATGCAACATAATACTACCTGGGCTTATGAACCCATCGTGGCTTTCGGGGATGATACCTGCATCCTGCACTACCGCGCCAATAAATCCAGCGGCAAAAACGGAGATCTCGTACTCATCGATGCTGCTGCCCACTATGAGTACTACAATGCTGACCTTACCAGGACCATCCCTGTCAATGGTCGTTATACCGCGCGCCAAAAAGAATATTACAATGCTGTATTACGCGTCCACAAACAATTGCGGCAACACGTACGCGCCGGCATCCTCATAAAAGATCTGTGGAAAGCCTCCAACAGCCTGCTCCTCGGAGAACTTGTCGGGCTCGGCCTCTGCACCACTGCAGACATTAAGGCCAACGGAGAAGCCTATTACCTGGGCAAATACTGCTATCACAATGTATCTCACTTCCTGGGACTGGACATACACGACACCGGCTATTATGATGAGCCCATGCCGGCAGGTGCCGTTATCACCAACGAACCTGGGATATACAACGAAGCAGAAGGTATAGGTGTGAGAATTGAAAACAATCTGCTGGTAACCGAAAACGGTTATGAAGATCTGATGGAAAATATTCCCAGGGAAGCAGAAGAGATTGAAGAACTGATGAACCGATAATCATCCTATAAAAAAACCAATGGCTCCTGATATACCGGGAGCCATTGGTTTTTTTGTTATTTCAGTGAGTTGATCCACTGTGCTATTTTCATTGCATCGGCCTGTGGCACCTGCGGGAAAGGCGGCATAGGCGTAGCATAACCCGGCCAGTTTTCCGGCTTTGGATTTTTGATCAATGCCATGATTTTAGCCACGGTATAATTTCTTTTGGCAACTTCCTTAAAGCCAGGACCTACCTGCTTTTTATCCGGATTATGACAGGAAGAGCAGGTGTGTTTGTTGAGCAGTGGCTGTATCTGCTCATAGGTAGGCACTTTGGCCGGTTCTCCTTTAGCAGCTTCCGTTTTACCGGTAGCTTTAGCAGGAGCTTTGGTTTCAGCTGCTACTGCTTTGGCACTGTTTCTGGTGCTCAGCTCCGACGCCGGCAGAGAGGCTCCTTCCGGAATATTATTCAGCGTATAATACACATCAGGATGTACCAGTGAATAAGATCCTTCCTGAGAACGGATGCCGTTCAATGCCAGTTTGTGAATATAGTAGCGGCGCATGCCGTTGATAACGAGGCGTACGGTCATACCATCAGCAGATACTTTCACCCCTTTTACCGTCAGGTTTTCTGTGTTAACAGTAGGGCTGCCGTACACCGGATGATACTTGTAGATAAAGCTCTCCACATGATAAGCTGCGAGGTCTTCTGCATATTTTTTATCCACCGGCTGGGTGAAGGTAATTTCAAAACCATCCGGGCGGGCGCTGACCGTTCTCATTTCAAAAGGCACGCGGTTGTTCCATACGAGCCGTTGCAAACCTTGGTTGGCATCACCTGCAGATCCCCAGCCACGGTTGGTTTCACCTACAAAGAGGGAACCGTCTTTAGCCCAGGTCAGCCGCAGTACGCCCGACTGAAAACCACTTCTGAAGTCCCATGCAGCACCCTGGTATTCGCCGTTTACTTTTTCCAGGAATACACGCATAATTTTACTCTGTCCCTGATCCCCTACCAGCACCTGTTTGGCAAAAGGCCCGAACACGCCTTCCGGGATAGTCACCACCTGTGAGTTGGAGACGCCCAACACACCATGCGGCAGCCATACAGCCGGCAGCTGTACTTCGGGGAAGTATTGTTTCATATCAAAGAGGGTCACGAACTTTTCGTTCTCCACGTTTTCCGGTTTGATGGCGCGACCATTGGCGTCTCTGCGGTAACGGGGATCTACTTTGCTATACAGCTGTTCAGTCGTGAGTTTTACCGGAGAGTTGGGCAGGTTGGTCCAGCGCAGGCCGGCAGGATGTCCTACGAAGCTGCCTTTTTTCACATGTACCAGTCCACCGGAGCCCATCCAGTCGCCCTGGTTTTCGGTATAAAACAATTCGCCGTCGATGATGCCCAGTCCGCAGGGAGAGCGGAATCCGGTAGCCCAGGGCTCCATCTTGCCATCTTCGCTGATATGCATCATCCATCCGCGCCAGGGTACCCGACTTTCACCACGCCACCATTCTTCGTCGCCGAAGGCCACATTGCCCGACACGAAAAAGGAGCCGTCAGGTGCTACCACAGGGCCGAAGCTGTATTCGTGATAGTGGCCGGATAACGGCCATGCATATACGGTTTCGAAACGGTCCATTTTACCATCCATATCGGTATCGGTAAGTTTGGTGAGCTCACCGCGCTGGGCGCAGTACAGGGAGCCGTCTTTCCATACAAGCCCCAGCACCTCATGCAGGCCGGAGGCCACTTTACGGAAATAAGGCTGCCGGCTGGTGGGATTTTCCACGATGAAGATATCGCCACGGCGGGTAGCGATGCCCAGGTCACCATTGGGCAGCGTACACAGGCCGCCTACTTCCAGCAGGGTACCTTCCGGTGAACTGATACGGGCGATACGGAAGAAGTCTTCCTCTTTGGGCGACTCCTGTGCCTGTATGGGTTGAATAGCAGTGGTCATCATCAACATACCAGCTGCTATCCCGGCTGTCAATCTTTTATAGTTCATTTTCATAATTCTCTTGCATATTTCTGCTTAGAAGATAATGGCGTATCCGATAGCTGTTTTTACGGGCACAATCAGTTCCATTTTTCCCTGCTGGCGGCGGATAACGGGTTGGGCGCCGGTGTTGTCCATTTTGATATACCAGGCTTTGTCCCCTATCATATAGGTCCCGTCGGGCAGTTGTGTGATACTATCGGCCACGGCTAAACGGGCGTAGAGGTTTTCAGGGGTGCCGGCCAGCTGAAGACTGCGGTGTACGCCGGTATTCTGCGGCAGTATCCGCAGGGTATCGCTGACAACGCTTCCGTATATTTCGAACCGGAATGAAGGCAGCCCCTGTGGATCGAGGGAGTAGCCTTTAGGACGATAGGCAGTGCCGATGGTATCGGCAGGCCACTGCGCCTCTGCCGATGGTAGTTGTGCCAGGGCCATGGCCGGTTGTTTGTCCAGTATACGCACCATGCCCATCGGGCGGGAAGAGCCGTCACCACGGTCATGCCACATGGGTGTGGTATTCAGGAATTCACCGCGCCATACCTGTACCGGTACGGCATGGTCCATATCGTAGGTGTAATGCAGTTTGGCCGGACTACCTACAGAAACAGCGTGTACTACGCGCTGACCACCTTTCAGGTCCATGAAGCTGCGCAGGATGGTATTTTCGGATGCTGTCACCAGGATAGGGTCAGTAGGATCGTCTGCGGGCACATTGGCATCACTGATCACCGATTCGCGGAGGGTGGCTGATTGTACAGACAGGGAAAGGGATGCTTTGGCCCAGTCTACCTGTTTGCTGTACAGCACTTCCAGCGGATAGCTGCCGGCAGCCAGTTCTACGCTGCCTTTGGCGTCTTTGTTGCGGGCTGCGTTGAATACCTGGTCATTTATTTTCAGCTGTCCGCCACCACCGGAGGTATGCAGATTAAAATCATATTTACCTGCAGCTTTCACTACCAGTATACTGTTATAACGCACCAGAAACTGGTTATCAGGCAAACCTGCCAGGTTGGGGGTGAGTTGTGCAGCCTGTCCGGAAGCCAGCGGTTTTATCGTGTTAAAGTCCGGCTGTTGCTGGAAGACGCCTTTATAGATAGCATAGCGTACGTCTTTCAGATCGGGACGTGGCGTATTAAACTGCTGTATACGGATATTACGGAAAGCAATGGTGCCGTGGTCTCCCTGGATACGCAGCGGACCTTCGGCCACTTCATTGTTTCCGATAGCGCCGCGGGTGGGGCCTGACAGGGATATGTTTTCCTGTATGGTTACGCCATTGAGTTCTATTTTGAGGATGACCGCGTTGGCTGTTTTGTTGCCGGCGGCATCGAAGCGGGGGGCCTGGAAGGAGATTTTCATATGCTGCCACAGGCCGGGTGCGAGGCTGGCGTTCTGCCTGGGAGCATGTCCATCGTATCCCTGCTGCCCTTCAGGTTTGTTGTTGTCCCAGCGTTCGTAGATGCCGCCGTTGTCGGAGGCGCGGGGGTTAGGGTTGCCCCAGCTGTCGAGGAGCTGTATTTCGTATCTGCCCTGCAGATAGATACCGGAGTTGGAGCCTGCTGACATCAGGTAGTCCAGTTCCAGGTCCATATCACCATGTTGCCAGGTGGTAAAGAGGTCCTGACCATGTTTTCCCTTGTCGGGTAGGTTAACCAGGATACCTGTACCGGTGGTGGTTACCAGGGTATTCTCCTTTTGCAGGTCTGCATTCACGTCGCCGGCTATACGCCAGCTGGGTGCCGGCTGTTTAAATGCCGACAGGTCTGTCAAGGGAATTGTGTTCTGGGCGGACAGCTGCTGATAGCAGCCGATGCCCAGCATGAAGACCAAAGCCTTGCCTGGACTTACTCCCAGCCGTTTTAACTTTGGGCAGAACTCATACCTTCTGAGCATAGATCTGTTTTTGTTTTTGGTTTTTGCTAAATGCGTTTAGCACTGCATCCAACGTAAAAAATAGTGACTATTGATTGAAATTACTCCGGACTAAAAAGGGTGGGCTACAGCTCTTCAAAGTATATTTCGTGGAATTATATACACTACGCACTCATGCCACATGCCTGTTTTTACAGACTGTAGTCATGACAACAATTCTTTTAGCATCCCTGGTCTGCCAAAATAGAAATTTATTATTACAAAATCGTTATAGCAGATTAAAAATTACATCAGCGGTAAAATAGCGATTAATATATACAAAAAGAAAAATCCCGGTCGTCTGAGACAAGCGGGATGGTCCAACTATTTTTTGTACTATTTTTAATAAGCCCTGGCGGCTGCTACTCCTCAAAAAGTCTGAATGATTCAGGGTTTCAGGCCGAACTTCTCCAATGCAGCGACTGTGGTATCGTAGCTGGTATGACATATACCGTTGATGCCTACACTGTTTGCCACATCCACAAACATGGACCGGTCTTCCAGATAGGCCACTTCTCCCGGCGACACCTGAGCGATGTCGAGCGCGATTCTGTAAATATCCGCATCCGGTTTACGATAGTGCACAAAACAGGAGGAGACAAAAAAGTCAACGAAAGAGGCAATGCCGAAATAGTGGATACGGTGGGTGTTCAGCTCACGGCCTTCATTGTTGACGATGGCGATCTTGAGTTTGTACTTTTCTTTCAGATGTTTTACCAGCGAAATCATATCGGGATACGGGGATGACTGTGCAAACATAAAATCGCGGAACTGCTGAGGCGTAAAAGGTCGGTCTTCATAAAACACCACCCTGTTCAGGTATTCATCGAGGGTGAGTTTGCCTACTTCATAGGTGTCAAATGTAAGGTGATGCCTTTCTTCGGTTTCAGCAGCATCGAGGTTAAAAGTCTGTACAGCCAGCTTGCGTGCGGCCCGGTCCCATCCGTTGGTCAGCAGTACGCCGCCAATATCCAGAAATAATGTGGTGATCGGTGATTGGTTCTCCATTTGAATAAGGTAGATTTGTTCTGCTAAATATAACGTTATCCATCGATTTAAATGTTACCCAAATGATGAATTTACGCAAGGCTACCATCAGCGATATGCCTGAGCTGCGCGACCTGTACCAGCAAACTATCCGGACCGTGAACAGCCAGGATTACAATGCTGCGCAGATAGCAGCATGGTCCGGGCGTGGAGACCGGCTTTCTTCTCTGGAAAATAAAATCAATACCCAGCATTTTTTTGTAGCAGAAACACCTGATAAAGTGATCACCGGATTTGCATCACTGGAAGACGATGGAGAACTCGATATGATGTTTGTACATAAGGATTGTCAACGGCAGGGAATAGCCACCTTGCTGGCCAACCATATTATCCAGACCGCGAGGGAGCTGGGGATACCTGTGCTGACAGCCTATGTAAGCATAACCGCCAGATTGTTTTTTGAAAAAATCAGGTTCCGGGTAGTACGGGAACAATCAGTAAACATTGATGGAGTGGAGCTGACCAACTATCAAATGGATTATTTGGTTATTTAGTTATTTGGCTATTTAGTTATTTAATGATTGTCAAATAACCAAATAGCTAAATAACCAAATGATTTTTACTTGTTGTTCTTCACTTCCTGCACGTAACCATTAAATGTGATCGGCTGCCGGTTGTTGCTGGTCACCTGTACGGTAGCATAACCAGTGCTGGTAATAAAAATCGTCATATTCTGGATATCCTGGTCTTTGGGTTTGATACTCACGTCCCATCCGTCTTTTTTGCCGGGGGTGGTGGTGGTATATTGGAAATTCTTTGATTTAAAATCCAGGGGCGATTTGGTAGCACCATAGGGAGCTGAATACGCCCGGCCAAAATAAGGCAGGTAACTGACGATAGAATCGGGCGTAACGGTGAGGTTGAAGTCGGAGGTGATCTGCCGTACACGTCCACTCATGGGAGTAGCACTCTGAGCAACGAACACATAGGTTTTATTATCTACCATTGCTTTAACAGCTTCTGCTTTGGCGGCTTTTTTCTGAGCCCTGGTATCCTGGGCATAGATGTTGGTGAAAGTAATGAGGGATAATAAAGAGCAGAACAGCATTTTAAACGCGGATAAACTTTTCATAACAAACGGTTTTACGCCTGATTCTGTACGAATATCGTACCAGATAAGGAACTTCTAAATTTTAAAGGCCATGCCTAACCCTTACGTTTCATTATTAAATACTGCCTGGAAATACGCACGCAAAGAGCGTAAAAGATTCCTGCTGATATATACTCTTTTTATTCTGGCGAATGTCTGTTTTTCACTGAACCCCATACTGTTTGGGTGGTTCATTGGTACCATACAACAGGATTCAGCCAACCTGCCCCGCAACGCCATGCTGTTTGCCGGCGGCTATATGTCGCTTCACCTGCTGGAATGGGCTTTTCATGGACCGGCGAGGGTCATGGAAAGGCAGCTGGCTTTTAAGCTGAGCCGCAACTTTCTGCAGGAACGTTATCATCAGGCCCTTCACCTACCGGTGAAGTGGCATCAGGACAATCACAGCGGTACTGTGATCAACCGCATCCGTAAAGCCTATGAAGCGCTGAAGGAATTTTTCTCCCATGGTTTTATGTACCTGCATGCTTTGTCCAAACTCATATTCTCGCTGGTGGCGATGGTGTATTTTTCACCACTGTATGGCGCTATAGGTGTAGCGATGGGCATTATATGTGTGTTTGCCATGATCCGTTTTGACAAGCCTTATATCGAAACGCTGGAAGCTGTCAACGAAGGCGAGCATGCCGTTTCAGCCAACCTGTTTGACAGCCTGTCCAATATTATGACGGTGATCACCCTGCGTTTGGAGAAAAGCATGGAAAACGGACTGTTAGGAAAAGTAGCCGCCATCTGGCCACCCTTCCGGAAAAATGCCTATATCAACGAGTGGAAGTGGTTTGTAGCAGAAATGCTCATTGCACTCATCTACTGTGTGATCGCCCTCGGTTATATATTCCAGCACTGGGTGCCGGGAGAAGTTTTTCTAGTAACCAATCTGGTAATACTGCTGGGATATGTGAACCAGTTCACCAGTGTATTCTCGGACGTAGCCTGGCAGTATACTGATATCGTGCAGTATAATACTGCCGTAGAAACGGCCAGCAATATCAGTGACTCCTACAAGGAACACCATCGTCCGGATACCGCTCCTACCCTGCCTGACAACTGGAAAACCGTTGACATACGGGAGCTGAACTTCTCTCACCGGGCCACCTACCATGAAAATCATGCACCGCAGAGCCTTCACCAGTTGCAGGTACAGATAGGGAGAGGTAAAAAAATAGCGCTCATCGGTGAGAGTGGCAGCGGCAAAAGCACCCTGCTGGCGCTTCTCAGAGGATTATATGAACCGGAGAAAGACACCATCGTGCTCGTCAACGGAGAGCCGTACCCGTTAGCCACCATCTATGAATCTGTGACCCTGTTTCCGCAGGAGCCGGAGATCTTCGAAAACACCATCGCCTACAACGTTACGCTGGGCCTGCCTTTCAGCAAGGAAGAGATCATGGACGTATGTGAAAGCGCTCACTTCTCTGAAGTGATAGGCTTACTGCCGGAAGGACTGGATTCAGACATAAGGGAAAAAGGTGTCAACTTATCGGGTGGACAGAAACAACGACTGGCCCTTGCCAGGGGTATCCTTGCTGCCAGAGACAGTGAGATCATTCTGCTGGACGAACCGACCAGTAGTGTAGATCCTAAAACGGAGGCGATGATTTACAGCAAGATGTTTAAAACCTTCTCCGACAAAGCGATCGTGTCGGCCATGCACCGCCTGCACCTGCTGCCGCAGTTTGATTATATCTATGTGTTGCAACAGGGCCGTGTGGTAGCAGCCGGCAATTTCAAACAGCTCCGGGACAATAGCCCCATATTCCAGGAGCTATGGAAACATCAGGAAAACAAATAATTTTTTTAACTAATATTTATTATCATTGCAGCCGCTTTTTCATCCTATGGGTTCTCTCCCGCTTATCTATCACCCTATGAAAACATATGCAGAAAATTTCTCTGTACGACTTAAAGCGCAAACTGAGAACAAGCCAGGACCCGGACGAAGTGCTCGCCCTGGTGAGACATCATCTGAAAGCCTTTAACCGCCGGGAACTATCAGAACTCTTATGCGAGCTGCTGGAGTACCAGGAGATTTTTTTTGAAGCGGCTGAATTACTGATTGAAGATGGAGGTGCAGACATCCGTTTTATGAAGGAAGATGTGATCCCTATCATTTTCTGTGCGGTAGGGGCCAACAAACCACAGGCCGTAGAATATGCCCTGAAGAAGGGTGCTACGCTGAGCATCGATAGTCCTGATTATCTGTATGCCATTGCCTACATCTTCCAACATCACCGGCTGACGGCCATCACCGATATGCTGCTGATCCTGATACGGCACAACATCCACTTCGATTTTGCGCTGGACAGCCTCGATACCCCCCTGTTGCTTGCCACCCGGTATAATAGCAACAGGGAGGTGGTCGAGTTTCTGCTGGCAGAAAATGTACGCAAATACCATTATGATGAGCACGGGCTCACAGCAGTACATTATGCACCCTTTGCCAAGGCTCCCAACCTCTACAAAATCATGATCACCTGTATGGCGGACATACAGGTAAAATCAAAGTTTACAACCAGCCTGGAACCGGTAGCGGAATGTGTTATCCGGGTAAGTGAACACATCACGTTCGAAGAATTCATCTATGAAGCACTGAATGCGTTTCTGGTCAACCGCCACCGCATGTACGATGATATCTTTGAGAAATATTATTACCGTCTGCATATGATCGCTGAACACATTTCCCAGATCCGCACCAAATACGGAGAAGCCGGTTGACTCCTGTTGATTAAAAGATTTACTTATTCGAAAAAAATAGTATTTTGGTATAACACCATTTCCCAAAAAACCAAAACACAACCAAAATGCTTACACTGTTGATCGTCCTCGCTGCATCGTTTTTTGTAGCCCATGTATTGCTATTGTTCTCCTCCTTTGGAAAAAAGGGTTTCCTGAAAACCAGGTATCTGTGGTCTCATATTACCTTATGGATCACTGGTCTGCTGGCCTGTATCATCACCCTTCTTTTTGCGGGCAAATCTGTGTCTGGTGTGATCGATGTATTTGACACGCCGATGAAGTCTGCGTTATTGATTGTATTGTCGCTGGCATTGTCACTGGTGGCGCATACCATTGTCAGAACGATGGTATTGCCTAAATATAACCGGGCTATCTGAGACAAGTCATTTCAAACGCAAGGGTGTATCTGTTATCAGATACACCCTTGCGTTTTTATACCCCTTATTTTCTTAGTGGTTGGCCAGGATCAAACCCTGGTTGGGCACATACTTATCGTATTCCATCTCCCGTGCAACACGCCGGGCTTCTTCTTCCCCTTTCAGTTTACCGACAAGATGCAGGGCTCCGTCAATACCGGCGGATATGCCGGCAGTAGTGATGATGCGGCCATTATCTACAAAACGTACGTTTTCCACTACTTTGGTTTGAGGCAGGCGTTCGCGCAGGTTGTTGATGCTCAGGTGAAAGGTAGTGGCGGTCTGGTGTTCGAGCAGCCCTGCATTACCCAGGATAAAGGCACCGGTACAAACGGAGAAGTAGCTGGCAGTAGCTTTATCGCGCGCTTTGATCCAGGCGATCACCTCCGGGTCTTCTGCAGCCACACCGGCATTACCACCGAATACGGCCAGGATATCAGCAGGCGGGGCATCAGCCAGGCTGTAGTCGGGTGTTATTTTCAGCACGCCCTGTGATATCAGCTGTTTTTTCTTTTTGGAAACGGTAAATATTTCAAAGCCGGCATAGGAAAATACTTCCATCGGTCCGGCGAAGTCGAGCACTTCCACGCCGTCCTGCAGGTAAAAACAAACTTTCATACGTTTCTGATTGGTGGTGTCTTTTTTCATTAGTTCCATACCACAATGCGGACATTTGCCTGGTTTATGAAATACAATAGTATCGCAGGGGCCACAGGGAGGGCAAACATATTTTAATGTCCCTGATTGACCGAAAAGCAGGCATGGTGCCAGCAACAACAATAACAGCAGCTGTTTCATGAAATAGTAATTTATGTTGCAAAGCTAGCGGAGGGGGCAGGCAAAATCGGGACAAGGAAGCTACAGATCAGGCCAGTTTAAGACTTGTGTCCTTTCTGATCAGCTGGCGTAGCTGGTTAGGATTTTTAAAACCGCATTCCCTGGCTACCCAGGCCACCTTATGTTCTGATTTAAGGAGCAGCAGGGCTTTTTCCCTGCGGAGTTTCTGGATATAGTCACCGATAGTGGTACCGGTGGCGGTTTTGAACAGCCGGGTGAGGTTGCGGGGACTTATAAACACCTGATCAGCCAGCTCGCTGATGGTGAGTTTTTGGTTCAGATGGGCAGCGATATAATCCTGTACCTGATGAATTTGATGATTAATATGCTGTCTGTTTTGCAAGAAGATGCTATCTTGCGGTGAAGAACCGTCGCGTCGCATGGGAACTACCAGCACTTTGGCCAGCAGGCTCGCGAAGGCGATACCATGTCTTTCTTCTATGAGGGAGAGCGCCATATCGATACCGGTAGCGATGCCGGCGCTGGTATAAATCCGGCCGCTTTTTACAAATAATCTGTTTTCCACTACCTTCAGGCGCGGAAATTGCTGTTGTAATAAAGTTGTCTGCGCCCAGTGTGTGGTACAGTGCTGACCATCCAGCAGGCCTGCAGCGGCCAATGCGAAAGCTGCAGTACAAACAGAGCAGACAGTGGCGCCGGTGGCAGCCGCAGCCTGCAACCAGGGTATCCACAAAGCATCATCGGCACGGTCCCATCTTCTCAGGTCCATGCCCGCTATTATCAGGATATCGTCCGGCATTACTGTCACGGAATCAAGCGGATCTACAGCGGCAAAGCCAAGCCCCGAGGATGTTCCCGGGTGATTGTAGGGAGATACATACTTCAACTCGTAAGGTTGGCCACAACAGATGGCTTCTACAAAAACGGTCACAGCCCCTGCCAGATCCAGCAGGTGTACCCCATCAAAAAGAAAAAAAATTACGCGATTGGGTATCATCTGACTAAATTAGTATATTATTGACAAAAAGTTACGAGAGGTCATATGAACAGGAAAGACGTCTGGAGATACAAATCTCTGGAGCAATTAGAAAACAAACGTTGGGAACCCGCTACAGAAAACGATTCAGTATTAGTTAAAAGATGCATCGCCCTCAGCAAAGTGCCCGTTATCAAATTAACTGCCAGCGATCTACGGGTATTGATCGGCCAATCCTTTAACCCAACCTATCTGGTGCCACTGGCCATCGAAAAACTCAAAGATGACCTGTTGGTAGAAGCTGATCTGTACCCCGGCGATCTGCTGAAAAATGTACTGGATGTTCCCGCTCCTTTCTGGGAAGAGCATCAGGAATTGCACGAAGACATGAAAAAAATGATCAGGTCTCGTGCTGTCGAAGTAGCGACAGAGATTGATTTACCCGGTTACTGGCAATAAGCCATTAGTTCAACAGGTAAAGATCATCCCTCAAAATCGAAAAGTGATAACTGTGGATTAACAGGCTTATCCGAAACAGGACCCGCTTCTCCGAAATTAGACAACGTTATACCCAACAAACGTATCTTTTTATCTTCTGGCCTGGTAGCTGCCAACAATTGTTTGGCTGTGTGGAGTATTGTGTCCATATCTCCCACCGGAAAAGGAAATGATTGATTACGGGTTATCTGCTTAAAATCGCTGTACTTGATCTTCAGGGTGACGGTACGTCCCTTCAGGCCGTAGCGTTCCAGCCTGTTGTAAACCGTTTGCGCGATTTTCTCCAGCTCAGCATGCAGGTCTTCCTCAGCCGTCAGGTCTACGGGGAAGGTATCTTCTGCGCCAAGGGATTTGGTTTCGCGGTGTGGCTGCACCGCACGGTCATCTATGCCCCGTACTATACGGTAGTAGAAAGTACCTACTTTACCAAAATACTGTTTCAGCTCCTGCTCCGATAGTCTCTTGAGATCACCGCCGGTAAACAACCCCATCTTCTTCATCTTGTCGGCCGTTACCTTGCCTACACCATGGAATTTCTCCACCGGCAGCTGCTCCATAAAACCCTCAATGGAAGAAGGGCCTATAAACGTAAACCCATCCGGCTTGTTGAGATCGGAAGCTATCTTGGCCACAAACTTATTGACAGACACCCCTGCAGAAGCTGTCAGCTGCAACTCCTCGCGGATGGCCAGTTTGATCTGCCTTGCAATCTCTATCGCAGAACCAATATTCAGTTTATCAGCTGTAACATCCAGATAGGCTTCATCCAGCGAAAGCGGTTCAATAAGATCGGTATAACGCGCAAATATCTCCCGGATACGACGGGACACTTCTTTGTAGGCATCAAAACGGGGACGTACAAAAATTAGCTGGGGACATAACTGCAAAGCGCGCCTGGACGACATCGCAGAACGGACACCAAATTTCCGCGCCTCATAACTGGCTGTAGCCACCACTCCCCTCCCTTCCGGCGAACCACCTACCGCAATGGCCTTACCTCGATACTGCGGTTGATCACGCTGCTCCACAGATGCATAAAACGCATCCATATCGATGTGAATAATCTTCCGTTGGGCACTATTTTCTGTCTGTTCCATGATGTTGTCCTGCAGCACTGTAAAGATACTACAAAACAGGCTGCTGAAATGGTTTCAGCAGCCTGTTCGTTATGGATGGTATCTTTATTACATCACCGGTTTTATCCAGTAACTGTATTCATGATTCCTAAACGGTATCCGGTATTCTTCCAGCGGCATCGCTCCCCAGCTATCGATACCCTGAAGGCCCGACTGCTGCAGGTCTATATGCATATATATTTCAGGACGCGTTACCAGCTCACCGGAGTGATATTGTTTTTTATCTGCTTCGGGATCGAGATCATCCAGGCTGTAAGGCAGTGCTGAGAAGTTAAGCAGACTGTCTGCATATTCAAAGCGTATACCTTTTCCTTTTTTGTTAGTCATGCTAACCCAACGTACATCGGCCTTATTACCGCTTTCCTGCGGACGGGCATACGGGAAATACTGCTGATCAACTGTCTGCTGATAGATGCCCACAAAAGAAGCTGTTTTTCTGTCCCAGTAATTTTCCCATGGACCGCGACCATAATACGAAATCTGGTCAAACTGTTTCTTCAGCTGCAAATCATTACCGATACGGGGAATCAGCGAATAGTTTCCTTTTACGGCAGTAAATGCATTAGACACTTTCATACTGCCGTCACCGTGAATGGTAATGGTTTGTGTGGCTACTGCATCTCCTTCCACTATTTCTTTTTTCAACAAAACTTCATAACCATCAGCGGTCTTATTCACTTTTGCTTCGAGCACTTTTCCGGCAGCATAGGCGTTGCGCCATTTGCGCAGGGAATGATTAAAACCTGCACCGATATCGTTGTCTGTAGGAGCACGCCAGAAAGCAGGCTGCAAGCTGCCTTCCAGGACCTGTTCTCCTTTCAGCTCATATTTTTCGAGCATGCCTTGCTGCATATTGAAAGTAACAGCGAAGCCCGGGCCTTTGATAGTGGCATGACCGCCATCCTGCTGAAGGCTCAGCTGAGCTGGTTTTACAGCAGCAGGTGCCAGCGCCTGACCTTTACTCCAGGCAAACTGCTCTGATGCTATTTCAAAACCTGCAGGCAGGAATGGCTCCTGCTGTTTCAACACATACCGTACGTTAAGGAAATATTCCTTACCGGCACGGATACTGCTTTTTACCGGCAAAGTGATATCAGCTGACTGCTGCGCTGCTACTGTCAGGTCTTTAACAATACCTTTTTCTATTACCTTTCCATCTTCCAGCAGTTCCCAATTGAGCTGGTCATTAGCCAGATCACGGAAGAAATAACCATTAGTGACGGTCACCACATTGTTGCCTTTGTAGCGGCTTTTGATATGCTGATATACTTTCTTTATTTCCACTGCCATAGGTGTGAGGCCGCGATGTGCTGTCACCACGCCTTTCACGCAGAAGTTGTTGTCACTGAAAGCCTGGTTAACCGGCCCGCTCAGCGGGAAGTCGCCACCATAGGCAAGGATACGTTTGCCATTTTTTACAGTGTCTATGCCCTGGTCTATCCACTCCCAGATAAAGCCACCCTGGAGGTAGGGATTGTTTTCAATTGCGGTCCAGTATTCCTGGAAGTTACCCAGACTGTTGCCCATGATGTGTGCATATTCACTCATGATCATCGGACGGTCGGGATTACTTTTGGAATATTTTACCAGCCATTCTGGATCGGGATATTGTGGAACGATCATGTCTGTATTATAGTCCCATTCAGCACGTTCGTACTGTACGGGACGGCTGTCCTGTGTTTTGAGCCAGTCGTATGCTTCGTAGAAATTGGTACCGTTGCCGGCTTCGTTGCCCAGCGACCAGGTGACTACGGCTGCATGGTTTTTGTCGCGTTCGTACATGCGCATCACTCTTTCCAGATGAGGTACCCGCCATTGTTTATCGTTGGCCAGCGTATAGGCGAGATCGTAGTAACGACCATGTGATTCGATATTAGCTTCATCTACCACATACAAACCATATTCATCGCAAAGTTCCATCCAGTAAGGATCTGGTGGATAGTGGGAATGACGCACCGCATTTACGTTGAGCTGTTTCATCATCTCCATATCTTTACGCATATCCTCCCGGGTAAGGGTGTGACCCTGTGTGGGGTTGTGTTCGTGGCGGTTCACCCCTTTGAGGAAAATTCTTTTACCATTGACCAGGAAGTTGCGGTCTTTCAGCTCTACAGAGCGGAAACCTACCCGCTGCGGTATTACTTCCAGTACTTCTCCGGATTTATTTTTCAGGGTGAAGTACAGGGTATAGAGATAAGGTGTTTCAGCCGACCAGCTTTTTACACCTGGCACCTCGCGGTGAAAGCTCACTGTTTTTTTATAGTTGCCCAATACCTGCTGCGGGTTAGTGGCTTCTTCCTGCAGCACGGTTTTGCCTGCAGCGTCCACCAGTTGCACTCCTACAGAAAAAGTATCCGGCTTGCTGTGGTTCGTTTTTTTATCGATGCGGTAGTTATCCACTTCCAGACTTACATCCAGTACACCGTTGGTATACGATTTATCCAGTGTGGCAGCTACCTTAAAATCCCTGATATCCAGTCTGGGTGTGGAATAGAGATATACCTCCCTTTCAATCCCGGAAATACGCCACATATCCTGGCATTCCAGGTAAGAACCGTCACTCCATCTGTACACCTGCAGGGCTACCAGGTTCTCTCCTGGTTTTACAAAACGGGTGATATCAAATTCAGCGGCCAGTTTGCTGTCTTCGCTGTAACCCACTTTTTCACCATTAATCCAGATAAAGAAAGCCGATTTCACTGCACCCAGATGAATAAACACCTGACGGCCGTCCCAGTCTTTCGGTAAAATAAATTTCTTCCTGTAAGAACCAACCGGGTTGTTGTCTTCCGGTATATCGTATGGAGGTTTCAGCGCACCCCCCATTTTGGAGCGGCCTGTAAACTCGTATGGATGATTCACATAGATGGGCAGGCCATAACCGTTCAGTTCCCAGTTGGCCGGCACTTTAAAGTTATCCCATGTGGCATCATTAAAATCTGTTTTGTAAAAGTCAGCCGGACGTTTGCGGGGATCCTGTACCCAGTTGAATTTCCATTGCCCGTTGAGCGAAAGGAAATTGCCGGACTTCTCTTTATCACGTTGCCGGGCCAACGTAAAATTCTCAAAGGCAAAGGCTGATGCCCGCATCGGCATCCTGTTGACAGATACCACTTCCGGCGTCTGTAACTCCGAAGGCAGCTGCTGTGCCCACCCTCCCGTTCCAATAACGGCAAAGGCCATGGTAAGTACACTTTTTTTCATTGTTCAGTTATAGATTTACGCAAGTAACGACTACAAGTATATTAATAAGCGTATAAAATACAACAATTATTTACATAATCAGGGAGGATAGGATGATAAACGGAACTGTGATGTATGTGATGATGACTGGCCAATCCGTTAAAAAGCCTGAAAGTCACTTAAAATACCGGATGGATTTTCTTACTTTCAAAGGAGTAAAAATCCACGTTTCATGATCAGAAAAAGGGAAGGTTTTCAGGGCCAGCGCGCGATCGTCATACCCCGTAATATTCTGCTTGAAAGATGTGCCGCCGATCCGGTGATGAAAACCATGTATATCACAGACATCGGTTATTATCCCAAAGCGCAGTTTCACTACTGTAAACGGCTTAACGGAGCACCCGAACATATATTGATCTACTGCCAGGAAGGCCGGGGAAGTATACGGCTGAAAAAAAGTGAATACCCCATCAAGGCAGGCGACTGTTTTCTAATACCACGGGAATGGGCACACGCCTATCATGCCCATGATACGGATCCCTGGACGATCTACTGGGCTCATTTCGCAGGACATACGGCCGATGCCATCGTGCATACCGCCATCCAGCAGTTAAACGGGCACCAGACTTTTCTGCTGCATGCCAACGAGCGAATTGCGTTGTTTGACAGCATCTATCAGCAGCTGGAAAGAGGTTACCGTACAGAAAACCTGCTGTATGCCAATATGAGTTTCTGGTCGTTTCTCGCGTCATGCATCTACCCCGGTTGTTATCATCCCGGCAAATCAAAGCCCGGCCAGGACACCATCGATCACGCCATCGACTATATGAATAATCACCTGGACCGTATGCTCACACTGGAACAAATGGCGCAGTCCATCAACCTGTCCATCTCCCATTTCTCCTGGCTGTTTAAACACAATACCGGTTACTCCCCCATTGAATACTTCAACCACCTGAAAGTGCAGAAAGCCTGTCAGTACCTGCATTTCACCCATCTGCGCATAAAGGAGATCGCTGCACTGCTGGGCATAGAAGACCCTTATTATTTCTCCCGACTTTTCACCAAAGTGATGGGACTGTCGCCAGCCCAATACCGGGAGAAAGAAACCGGCACCGTAAAATAGTCCATCATATTCAGGAGATCCTCTATCCGGTTAGTGCAGGTGGACGATTACTTTTACATAGATCAATGAAAAAACTTATGCGCTCCTTATCCACGTCCAGGGCCGCAACTGCGCTGGTTATTACCGGCAGCATACTGCTAACGGCCTGCCAGTCCCGCCAGCGCACCGACTTCAGCGCGGAAGTCAAACCTATTCTTAACAAACATTGTATCAGCTGCCATGGTGGCGTAAAACAGAACGGCGGCTTCAGTGTGCTTTTCCGGGAAGAAGCCCTTGGCAATACCAAATCCGGCAAACCCGCCATCATCCCCGGCCATCCGGAAAAAAGCGAGTTTATCCGCCGCCTCACCTGCAAAGACCCGAAAGAAAGGATGCCCCAGAAAGGCGAGCCACTCAGTGCAGCAGAAGTTGACATCCTCACCCGCTGGGTAAAAGAAGGTGCCGAATGGGGAGAACACTGGGCCTATGTGCCGGTGAAACCTGTGCCCCTGCCCGATGTAAATATCAAAACCGGCAATGATATTGACCGGTTTATTATCGCCAGACTTCAGGCAGAAGGATTAAAACCTTCGCCGCCCGCCGATCCTATGACGCTGCTGCGCCGCGTAAGCTTCGACCTCACCGGGCTGCCACCTACACCCGCCATGGCTGCATCTTTCAGGGCGGACCACAGTCCCGCTGCCTACCAGCGGATAGTGGACACCTTGCTGCAGTCGCCCCACTACGGCGAGCGCTGGGCCGCCATGTGGCTGGACCTCGCCCGCTACTCCGATACCAAAGGTTATGAAAGAGACGCCAGCAGAAGCATCTGGCGTTACCGCGACTGGGTCATCGATGCATTCAACAAAGACATGCCCTATGATCAGTTCACCACCGAACAACTGGCGGGTGATCTCCTGCCAACAGCAACCAACGATCAGCTCATTGCCACCGCCTTCAACAGAAACACCATGACCAACGACGAAGGCGGCACCCAGGATGAAGAATTCCGCACCGCCGCCGTCATGGACCGTGTCAACACCACCATGGAAGTATGGCAGGGCATCACCATCGGCTGTGTACAATGCCACAGCCACCCATACGATCCCTTCCGGTTTGAAGACTATTACAAGCTACTCGCCTTCATGAACAATACCCGCGATGAAGATACCCATATGGAACATCCCAAGCTGCGTTTATACGACAGCGTTGGTATCCATGAAGTAAACCGTATCAGCGCCTGGGTACAACAATACGGCAACAACGAACAGGTAACAGACGTAGCCCGCTTCCTGAAAGTGCTGGAGCCTAAAGTACATGCGCACGACTGCGACCGGTATGTGAACGGCTCTTTATATGATACCAAATATCTCGGCGTGCGGCATAACGGCAGCTGCCGTCTGCCGGCACAGCCTACCGGCGGCAAAACACAGCTGCTGATGAACTACTGGACCGGCAGCAAGGGAGGCATGCTGGAATGCCGGCTGGACAGCCTGCGCGGGCCTATATACTTTACACAGGCACTGGCGCCCACCAAAGATAGACAGGTGATAACTATTCCGCTTCCGGCCACCAGCGGCACCCATGATCTCTACTTCGTGTTCCGCAATGCTTCCCTGAAGCCTGCCGACCCGGTATGCATGGTAGAATGGTTCGCTTTCCGGGAAGATCTTCCCGGAAAAGGACAAAAAGGATATGATGCTGTGAATGCAGCGCTGCTGGCACTCATCAACCAGCAACCACCCGATATTCCCGTGATGATAGAAAACCCGCCTTCCATGCAGCGCACCACGCATGTTTTTGAACGGGGCAACTGGATGGTGCAGGGCAAAGCTGTGACACCAGACGTACCGCATTCACTGAATCCATTTCCTGCCAATGCGCCCCGTAACCGGCTCGGGCTGGCCCGCTGGATCACCGATCCGGCCAATCCCCTCACTGCGAGAGTGATGGTCAACCGGCTCTGGGAACAGATATTCGGCATTGGTATTGTGGAAACCGTGGAAGACTTAGGCTCCCAGGGATTCCTGCCATCCCATCCGGAGTTGCTGGACTGGCTCTCCTACCGGTTGATGCACGACCATCACTGGAGTGTGAAAAGACTGCTGCGCGATATTGTACTGTCGGCCGCCTATCAGCAGGATGCTACCACCACACCGGCCCTGCTGGAAAAAGATCCTGCCAACCGGTTGCTGGCCAGGGGACCGCATTTCAGGCTTACCGCAGAGGAAGTGAGAGACCAGGCACTGGCCGTAAGCGGCCTGTTAAACCGGAACCTGCATGGCCCCAGCATAATGCCCTACCAGCCGGAAGGTATCTGGCAAACCGTGTGGAGCGGTGAATACTGGAAACAGGCGCAGGACGGCAATCAGTACCGTCGTGCCCTGTATGTGTTCCAGAAACGTACCAGCCCTTACCCTTCTATGATCTCTTTCGACGGTTCCAGCAGGGAAGTATGCCTGCAACGCCGCATCCGTACCAATACTCCATTGCAGGCATTGACGACGCTCAACGATCCCGTGTATGTGGAAACAGCCAGGGCGCTGGCGCAGCAGATGCTCAGCAATGGGCATGATGATCCCGCTACGTGTATCCGTTGGGGTTATCA
Source organism: Chitinophaga sp. HK235 (assembly GCF_018255755.1). Taxonomy (NCBI): domain Bacteria; kingdom Pseudomonadati; phylum Bacteroidota; class Chitinophagia; order Chitinophagales; family Chitinophagaceae; genus Chitinophaga; species Chitinophaga sp. HK235. The sequence goes on from NZ_CP073766.1 coordinate 2,541,144, forward strand.
GGCAGCCATGTGCCGTTCTTTGCCTGACAACAAACTGGCCGTGCTGCAACGGTTATATCAAAGCTCCCTGCAGCAGTACCGGCAATCGCCGGCAGCTGCCAAAGCCTTGCTGCAATGCAAAGACACAACACCGCAGATGGCCCAACTGGCAGCCCTCACCGTAGTAGCCAATGCCATCATGAACCTGGATGAATTTCTGACAAAATCGTAAACACGTTAAACTGAAACTATATGTCCAGCCTACACGAAAAACTGATCCGTGAAGCCAACCAGGAGACGCTGCGTTATATTACCCGCAGACATTTCCTGCTGGACTGTATGACCCGCCTGGGCAGCGCCGCCCTGGGCTCTTTCCTGCTCAGCAGCTGCGGCGGCAGTGCTCACCAACAGCCTGATATCAACCTCGATCCGATGGCGCCCAAAGCACCGCATTTCCCTGGCAGAGCCAAAAGCGTCATCTACCTGCATATGGCCGGCGCCCCTTCGCAGCTGGAATTATTTGACTACAAACCCGAGCTGCAGAAACTGCATAACCAGCTCTGTCCGCCCTCCCTGCTGGAAGGCAAACGTTTTGCCTTTATCAGAGGCGTCCCTAAAATGCTGGGGCCCCAGGCTGTATTTGCCCAGCATGGTGAATCACGGGCATGGATATCCGATCATCTGCCACACTTTGCTACCATGGCTGATGACGTGAGTTTCCTCAAAGCTGTGCAGACAGACCAGTTCAACCATGGCCCGGCGCAACTGCTCATGCACACCGGCAGCGCCAGGCTGGGACGGCCCAGCATAGGCTCCTGGGTGACTTATGGTCTGGGTACCGAAAACAGCAACCTGCCCGGTTTTGTGGTGCTCACCTCCGGTGGTAAAACACCGGATGCAGGCAAAAGCGTGTGGGGCAGCGGTTTTCTTCCTTCTGTATACCAGGGCGTACAATGCCGCACCAAAGGTGATCCTGTGCTGTTCCTCACCGATCCGGAAGGTATGAGCCGCGATCTCCGCAAACAATCCATCACCGCCATCAACGATATCAACCGGCAGGAATACGAGACTTTCGGTGACCCTGAAACAGTGGCCCGTATTGCACAATACGAGCTCGCCTATAAAATGCAGATATCCGTTCCCGATGTAATGGACATCAATAAGGAACCGGATTACATACACGAAATGTACGGCACCCAGCCCGGCAAGGAATCCTTTGCCAACAACTGTTTGCTGGCACGTAAGCTGGTAGAGAAAGGCGTCCGTTTTGTGCAGTTGTACGACTGGGGCTGGGACAGCCACGGCACCGATGAAAACCTGGCCATCGACTATGGCTTCCGCAATAAATGCAGAGAGATAGACAGACCCATTACCGCGCTGCTGAAAGATCTGCAGCAACGCGGCCTGCTGGATGAAACCCTGGTGGTATGGGGCGGTGAGTTTGGCCGTACCCCTATGCAGGAAAACCGCGATGGTAAAGACACCCCTTTCCTGGGCCGGGACCATCACGTAGAAGCTTTTACCATGTGGATGGCTGGTGCCGGTATTAAAAAAGGATTTTCCTGGGGAGAAACCGATGAAATCGGTTATACCGCCGTTAAAGGCAAAGTGGCCATCAATGATATCCACGCCACCATCCTGCAACAGCTGGGTTTCGACCATGAAAAATTAACCTATCATTTCCAGGGCCGTCCCTTCCGGCTTACAGACGTAGGCGGAAAAGTAATCACTCCCATATTAGCCTAAAACAGCTATTCACGCATGCATTCCAACAGAAGAACTTTCCTTAAACAGTCCGCCATGATGAGCGGCGCTTTATGCCTGGCATCCCTTCCCTCCTTTGCTGCAGCCCCGGCCAATGGTTTCCGGCTCATTGTCATGGCCACCAACTGGGGCTATGGCGGCAGCATACACGACTTCTGCCGCGACGCGCAACAAGCCGGCTACGACGGCATAGAGTTATGGTGGCCATCCGAAAAAGCAGCACAGGAAGCTTTGTTTGATGCCCTGGCTAAATACAAACTGCAGGTAGGATACCTCTGCGGTGGTCACGATAGCGACTATACGAAACATGCCACTCAGTATGAAAATATGCTGACAGCCGCTACCAGCAATGGACCGCGGCCGCTATATATCAATACCCAGTCCGGTAGGGATTATTTTTCCTTTGAACAGAATACAGCCCTCATCGATATATCCACCCGCATCACACAACGGACGGGCGTTCCCATTTATCACGAGACACATCGTTCCCGCATGTTGTTTGCCGCCCATATCGCCCGGCAGTTTATTGAGGCTAAACCCGATCTGCGGCTAACCCTGGACATCTCCCACTGGTGCAATGTACATGAGTCGCTGCTCGAAGACCAGGCAGCCACCGTGGCCAAAGCACTGGAGCGCACCGGCCATATCCATGCGCGCATAGGCCATCCTGAAGGCCCACAGGTGAATGATCCGCGCGCACCCGAATGGGCTAACGCTGTGAAAGCCCATTTCAACTGGTGGGACCAGGTAGTGCAACGCCATCAGGCCGCCGGTAAACCGCTCACCATACTCACGGAATTCGGGCCTGCCGACTACATGCCTGTGCTGCCATATACCCGTCAGCCACTTGCCAACCAGTGGGACATCAATGTATACATGATGCATCAACTCAAACAGCGTTACGGAAAAAAATGAGATTATTAGCTGCTTCCGGAAACTGGAACCTGTTCATAGGCAGGGTACATCCACTGATCGTGCACCTGCCTATAGGCATCCTGATCATCGCTTTTATATTGGCATTGCTGGCCCGCAACAGTAAACGGGCAGCACTTCGTTCAGCCCTGCCCGTACTATTGCTGGCAGCCGCCCTCTCAGCCATCGCCAGTTGTGTGGCAGGCTACCTGCTTTCACTGGATGGTGGTTATGACGATCAGCTGTTATCCACCCATCAATGGCTCGGTATAGGCGTGGCCGTTATCAGCGTCCTGTTATTGCTGGTCAATACCCGCCAGGGCCGCTGGTCTAAAGCAGAGCTGCCACTCTTCATCGTGCTGATACTGCTGGTAAGCGCTGCCGGCCACTATGGCGGCTCTCTGACTCATGGAGATGATTATCTGCTTCAAGCTATGCCACCAGCGCTACAATCATTTACCGGCAGCAAAAAACCAGCGGATAACGTAGCCACCTATACGAATATCGGCGATGCCAGGGTATACGAAGATCTTGTGATGCCTGTATTATCCAGCCGCTGTTATGGTTGTCATAATGCACAAAAACTAAAAGGAGGGCTGCGGCTGGAGTCTCTGGCGCTGATCCGCCAGGGCGGGGAACATGGTCCTGTATTGAAAGACAGCATGCCGGAAGAAAGTGAGTTATTCAAACGCCTGGTACTACCTGATAACGATGAGCACCGCATGCCACCCAAAGGCAAACCACAGCTTGCCCCCCGGGAGCTGGAACTGCTGTACTGGTGGATAGCCCAGGGTGCGCCCACAAATAAAACAGTCAAAGAACTGCCTGCCACGCCTCGTATACAACTGGTGCTGGAAGCTATGATGCCCGCCAAAGCCCTGGACCACAATGAATATGTACCTTCCACTGATGTGGCGGCAGCTGATCATGCAAGCCTCGCGGCCCTCGAAGCCAAAGGTGTGAAAGTATTACCCGTGGCGGCCAACAGCCACTATCTCGCTGTCAGTTGTATCAATGCCGCCGGTTTTGGAGATGAAGACATGACGTTGTTGCTACCGCTGAAAGCCCAGCTGGTATGGCTCGATCTGTCCGGCACCCGTGTTACAGACGCAGCACTGGCCACCATCGGCAAGCTGACGGCGCTCACCAGACTGGAACTGAAACACACGGCCATCAAAGGAAATAGCGGTAACCCGCTGGCAACCTGTCAGGAGTTGCGTTACCTGAATCTCAGTGGCACAACGCTCAATCCCGCTTTTCTTTCTGCTCTCCCTAAAAACAAAAAGCTGGAACAACTGTACCTCTATCAGAGTAACACGCATGGCAATGCCATACAGTCACTACAACAGCAGCTGCCACGGCTCAGGATCGATACCGGCGGCTACCAACTTGAAAAGTTAGCCTCCGATACTATCCTTTATCATAAAAAGACGGATTAAAACCATTTGCCCTTATCAGGGTACTTCCGGATGTCTGTCATATTGTTGACTGCCAGTGCTACCAGCAACAGGATAGCGACACCGGTAGCCACCGGGGATAACACATACCAGAATCCCAGCTTCCGGATAGCGGGTGAACCGGCGATGGCCAGCAAGGCTGTCGCCCCGCCCGGCGGATGTACTGTTTTGGTTATCTGCATCGCTATCAGGGACAAGGCCACTGCCAGCGCACAAGCCAGCCACTCCCACTCCGGCGAGGGAATCAGATATCGTATTGTTACACCGATGATCGCACTCAGGATATGCCCGCCAACCAGGTTACGCGGCTGTGCCAGCGGGCTTTGTGTATGCCCGTATATTAAAATAGCCGATGCCCCGAAAGAGCCTATCAGGAAAAGATTATCCTTTACAGCCATATAATAATGACTGAGTAATCCGATGGAAGCTATGCCTATAAAGGCTCCTATAAATGACCAATAGATATTCTTTTTGTCGATCAGGGTTTCCCGGTACACCACATAACGCGCGATGCGTATGCCCCTATGAACTTTTAAATGTGTTTTTTTTGATGCTCCTGTTGGGCGATGCCCTTTTGCTCTTGTCTGCATTGAATGAATGATATAATAATCGCAGTGTAAAATTATATAGGATAAATGCACTTTTACAACAGAGATTTAAAAAATATCATTCTTCCTTCTCACAAAAAATCAATCTCCACTTATCAGGAATATCAAAAAAATAAAAAAAATTATAGTGCGCAAAAAGACTGCGCACATGCCTCTGCATCTTTGTATTGTTGAAACGGTCAAGTAAAAGTTACTACTACACGATTTAGGTTCGATCACTTTTACGATTACAGTTTCTCATCACAGTTACATCAATTGTTTTCATAATTAAGGTCAATTGTTGCTTACTTCTTTTTTTGGATAAAAAGTAACAAGATTATCTGATTATAATTCTACATATCATGAACAACATTTTATCCGTCGCCTTACGTCAGCAAGCCATCTATGTTCCTTCCGGGGCTTCCACTGAGAACATGACCCCAGCTACGGCCATGCTGGTGGCTGGTCTGGCTAAACTTGGCTATACGGTATCCGAACCATTGTTGCATGCCCTTCAGCATACTACCCCTGATTATCATGACCAGATACTGCAACAGCTCCGGAAAGTAATGGGCGTAGGTTTAAACTGGGCTCCGCTGGTAAAAAACTGGAGCGAGCCTACCGGTGAAACCACTGCAGATCATATCATCACCTACTTCACCAATCTGCTGGGCCTTACCGGTGGAACCAGACTGGCCTGTGGTCATCTGATCCCACCTCATACGTTTCCACTGGAGCGGTACAATGGCTGTCCTTTTTGCGGGATGCCGCTGGAAACTGCCGACACAGTGTATTTAGGACAGGCCAGCAAATTGCGGGTACTGGAGCTCTGGACAGACGATGATGCAACCCGGTTCCTGGAAAACCTGTTGACCTCCAAAACAGCACTGGACGCCACTCAACAGGAAAGCCTGCGGGAACTGCTTGCCGAACTCCCACTGCCGGCAGTGAAGATTTCCATGAAAGAAACCCTTATGATGATGGTGGACGTCCTGATAGAACAGAACCAGGCAGCCACAGCACAACATCTGTTTAATACCCCAACCGATATATTACGTTACCTCTGGTACAAACATACCGGTTTCCTGCAGCTGGTAAGCCCTAAAACCGTTGCGCGCCGCCAGCAACGCAACCAGCAGCATTTGGCATACCCTAAAACAACGGAAGTCAAAACATCCGTCAAAGCTTCCATAAAGCTGAAATACGGACGTAAACAGGCTTTGATGGTAGCCCAATGGATGAATGCCCTGCCTGCCGATGCAGCGAAGATCTGTGCAGACATGCATCCGCAACGTGAGATGTGGGTGCGTTTTATCAGAGCACTGCGTCTTCCGGAATACAGCAAGCGCGCGGGTTTCGATCACCTGCAGACCATCATGGACAAATTTTACCGAGTTGATTATGAAGTATGGCAGGGAAGAGTGAACCAGTTTCGTTTACGCTGTGATGCAGCCAGCACGTTCTATCTGCTGCAACAGCGTCCGGGGATGTTTGCCCGTTCCTTGTTTGCCAATATGTTGTGGTTTGGGCCGGAAGCAGCCATCAGCGCGTTCGCACAGGTAGCCGACAAAGTGCCTGCACGGTTGTTGTTTACCCTGCAGATGTATGCCAGCTATTACTTCGACCATCGGGCGATCCGTTTTGTGAAACCGTTAGGAGGTACGATAAAACAGCTGCCGCCCAACAAACTGCTGGCACTGTATGATCAGGAAGAGCTGGAACAGATGCAGCAGGCGGTGGCCAACCTTTGTCTGACCGCTACCAAAAAACGTTTTGCGGCCATCCCTACAGATGCCCATACGATGTATATAGATCCTGCTTTATTCCGTATACCACTCGCCATCGGTGACCGTAGCGAACAAATACAGGATCTGTCTGCCACACTGATGGGGACCCGTTTTCCGGTGCAGGGTGACAAGGTACGGCTGTTTATGCAGTGGGGTAAAGGAATGCCTGCCCAGCACCTGGATATGGACCTGAGCTGTCACATCAGCTATGAAGATAGTATAGACTTCTGCTCCTTCAGCAAATTACAGACAACCGGTTGTGTGCATAGTGGAGACATACGGTATATACCAGCCCAGACAGGTACTGCCGAATACATAGAACTGGACCTGCCTGTACTGGCAGCAGCCGGCGCCCGGTATGTCACCTTCACCTGTAACGCCTACACTGCAGGATCGCTTGTTCCTGAGATGGTAGTCGGATGGATGAACAGTGCACATAAAATGAAGATCTCCGAAAAAACCGGCGTGGCCTATGATCCTTCCTGTGTACAGCACCAGGTGCGTATCACCAGAGGGCTGAACAAAGGGCTGGCATTCGGAGTGCTGGATGTGGCTGCTGCCACTATCATCTGGCTGGAGATGCCATTTGAAGGCCAGGTTGTTCAAGGGCTGAGAGCCAATAACGTACAGGGAATCCTGCGTAAACTGGATCAGAAACTGAGCATCGGTCAGTTATTGGAAATAAAAGCAGCTGCCCAGGAGCTGCAGATAACAGATAATCCGGAAGCTGATGAGGCATATACCGCCCAATGGGCCATGGATACAGCCGCCGTGACAAAACTATTCATCGATTGATATGTTACCCCATTTATAACGGCAGCCAGGCATTTTTGTCTGGCTGTCCTGCTTTTATACTATCCATTCCTATTTCCCGTTTTGATGCCTGGCAACTGTTTATTGATTAATGTTGTTATATAGAATGACAGGTATTCACATGACAAGAAAACTCTTACTGCTGCTATTTGTCGGTTGCAGTTATAAAGCACTGGCTCAACAAGATACTGTTCCCCGGAGCAGTACCGACACGATAGCCCATAATGGGCTATACCAGCGCATTCTACATTATCTGCAGCATACCAATGAAGAACGGAAACATAAAAAAGTGGATCTCAGCTTTATCGGCGGACCGGTATATACACCAGAAACCAGTGCCGGCATTGCCGTCATGGTGGCCGCACAATACCGCACCGACCGGGCAGACAGCCTGTTACCCGTTTCCAATGTAGCTGTTTTCGGTTCTGTATCTCTCACCGGCTTTTATGGTATCGGCATCAACAACACCACCATCTTCCCCAAAGACCGCTTCCGCATGAGTATCAGAGCCTCTTTCAGCTCACGCCCCGACAAGTACTGGGGTATTGGCTATGAAGAAGGTTCCGACAAAAATCATTTTACCAAATACCTGTTGCTTACAGAGAAGTTTCAATCAGACTTCAGTATCAACCTGAGCAATAAATTTTATGCAGGTGCCAGTATACATATACAAAACGCACAGGCCAGAGACATTGACACAGCAGGAGGCAAACCGCTCATGCAACCCGACAATGTTTTCGGCATGGGTATAGGCCCTTTTATAGTGTATGACACACGTGACTTCATCCCCAATCCCTCCAGAGGCATGTTTGCGAGGGTAGGCTACCGCTTCTATCCTTCCTTTCTGGGCAACAAAACCGTTTTCTCCAAACTGGAACTGCAGTTTGACTGGTACCGTCGTTTGTGGCGCGGTGCTATTATTGCTACCGATATCTATGCAGAAAAACAAAGTGGTGATGTTCCCTGGAACCTGCTCTCACAGGCCGGCGGCACCAACCGGCTGCGTGGTTATTATGAAGGCCGTTTCCGCGACCGTAACTACCTCACAGGCCAGGCAGAGCTGCGGCAGCGCATCTATCGTCGCAGCGGCTGTGTATTATGGGTAGGCGGTGGCAATGTATTTCCGCGCCTCAATGAACTGAGCTTAAGTGAAACACTGATCAGCTACGGTATCGGCTATCGGTGGGAATTCAAAAACCGGGTGAATATACGCCTGGACTACGGCCGCGGCAGAGACCAGTCCGGTTTTTACTTTGGCATCAACGAAGTATTCTAATTACTATCTTTCACGCATACACGCTTTTATTCCTATTATTTCATGTTGTTTTAACATTAAAGTGCTTCCTTTGCATTTTTAAATTTCACAACGAGGGATAGATGAGAATTAACTTTAGACTGCTAGCGACCTATATCGCTCTGCTACTGATCGTTGCCTGTGCCAAGGATGACATCCGCAAATCCGCTCCCGGTACGGCCGGCAAACCAGACACCATTGTCGTAAATCCACCTGTAACACCTACTGAACCGGGCGCCGTTCCTGGCGATAACGGACACCTGCTGCTGGGTAATCCTACAGATGCTAAATCAGATCTTGTTCTCCTTGAGAACTACCTGATGGACCAACAGTACTTTATGGAAGCTTATAGTAAAAACGGCGGTATCCCCGTTTGGGTAAGCTGGCATCTGCAAGCTGATGATTGTCCCGGAACGGTTGATCGTTCCAATGATTTCAGATCTGACGTTAATCTTCCATTGGGATGGTATCAGGTAATGGCCTCCAGCTACAACGGCAGCGTAACCGGATTTGACCGCGGCCACAACTGCCCTTCCGGCGACCGTACTGCCACCAAACCCGCTAACAGCGCTACTTTCCTGATGACCAATATGATCCCGCAGGCAGCCTCTCTCAATCAGATACCCTGGGCCAATATGGAAGATTTTATCCGTCAAACTGTTAAAAACGGTAATGAAGCTTTCATCGTTATGGGCTCCTATGGCAAAGGCGGACGTGGCGACAAACAAACTGCTTTCGTGGAAACACTGGATAACGGCAGGATTACAGTACCCAAACAAGTATGGAAAGTAGTAGTGATCATTCCCAAAGGCACCAATGACCTGGCACGTGTAGACGCCAACGCTACTGTGATCGCCGTGGATATGCCCAATGACAATACACTCTATACCGGCTCCGGAAAAACTACTGCATGGAAAGACTACCTCTGCACCGTAGAAACGCTGGAAGCCAAAGCTAATGCAGCCGGTGTTCCACTGAACCTGTTTAAAAAACTGCCTGAAAGCGTAAGAACACAGTTGAAGAAAAAGCTGTACAACTAAGCTAATTAATTTTAAATCGTCTGCTCCCAGCAGACACACCTATAAAAGGCTGACCAGAAAGTATTCTATTACTTTTGGGTCAGCCTTATTTTTATATTAATGGTAATCTTAGATAGGGTTACTGATTACCCGACATGATCAGGTATGACTCTCTGTAAAACATCCATCAAGACAAGATCTTAAAAAGACAAAGTCCCATTGATAATAGAAATCAATGGGACTTTGCCTTTTTATAATACTAGCTATTAATTCCAGGAGAACTGCACATCATCGATGGCAGAAGATGCTCTGTTTCCAGAGCCAGAAGTTTTACCCAGCGTAACAATGCGGATATATACTTTATTATTGCTGGTGTCCAGCGCGCTGCCGAAATCAACGGTAACAGTATTATTGGAGGCACCACCACCAGTAGTCAATGTCCCGGTAGCATTGGCTGCAGTAAAGGAAGCAGGAGTATCTCCAGCACCATAGTCAACCGCCCAGGTAGTCACACGTGTGCTGGCAGCATCCAGAGATTGCAGCTTGAAGCTCATTTTCAGGTTCTTTTTACCAGTAGTGTTTTTGATTTCAAACACAAATGCCACACCTGCCTCTGCTGCTCCAGTCTGACGAACACCAAGCGCACGATTTGTAGCTGCTACTTGTTTGGCAGAGTCCATAGTCATATCTGTTCCGGAAGCAAAATTCTTAAATCCGAAAGCTACATCAGCCCATTTCAAAGGTGCTTTCTTGAAAGCAGCAATGGAATCATTACCGAGGTAGGTAGCCGAAGCACTGGCTCTTACAGTAACACCTACCGGCAGGTCTGTTGCGATATCATCAAAATTAATCAGCAACGGAGAGGTTTTCAACTCAATGTTAGTAGCCGGAGGAACAACAGGCTCATTACGGTTACCAGTCATTTTAGCGACATCGGTCACATCGCGGATTACCAGCTGGTTGTCTGTGTTGAAGATGGTATAGATACCGGTCAGTTCACCAGCGCCTTTAGGTACTTTGGTAGCGGTGAAGTTGGCGTAGCTGCTGGTGCGTATTACCAGGCTGCCTTTGGTAGTGTCCTGAATACCGATGCTTACATAAGCCTGTCCTTTTGTTGGATCACCGAAGGTTTTGCTGGTATCTGCTACCAACACCTGTGCTCTTTTGATTTTCACGAGCATGTTCTGGTATTTGCCATTCAGCTGGTCCAGGTAGAGTTCCAGCGGAGCTACTACGTTACCGGAGCTACCGCCTACCAGGAAGCTGTCTATCAGCGCCTGAGGAATACGTACCGGCTGTTTGGAATCATTCACACCATAACCCAGTTCCAGCAAACCGCCGTAAGCGCCCAGGGTCAGGCCTTTGGCCTTGATGTATACTCTGCGACCGATAGGATATTTAGCATTCAGGTTGGAGGCGTCCAGCTGGATATTGATACCGGCAGTGTTATCCTGGATAACGATCTGTTTGAACAGGTTTCCGGATTTGTCGTCACCGATTACCACACCGGACAACACCATATCATTGGTAATGTCTACAGGACTGCCTTTGTACATGGCCTGCAGCTCAGCCAGGGTATTGGTTACCTGCAGATCAGGATTGCCATCTTTATAGGGAGGTTCGTCAAAAGTCTTTTTACAACCGGCAACAACCAGGGCCAGCATCAGCATTGCTCCGGAGAATTGTACGAATTGTTTATACAATTTATTCATCTGATATTCAGTTTAATGATTTTAGTTATACTTTATCTTTTTCACCATTACATGCGTAAAGCCAGGCTAGCAAAGTAGTTCAGGCCATATGCATAGTAATACTTGGCGGGGAATTTATTCACGTTCTTATCAGTGTAGTCGAAACGCAGCTGTTCAAAACCACCGGTAATCATTTTCTGGTTATTCAGCAGATTGTTGACACCTGCGGTGAATACCAGTGTAGACCTGATTTTGCCGGTTTTGATGCGGAAGGTTTTACCACCGAAGATGTCTACGGTTGTCTGACCTGGCAGTTGTTCCTGTGCGAGGACGCTCTTCCACAGATCGGAGCCGGGCTCTACGCCGTTGGTAGCGCGTTCTGTACGTCTGATGGGGTTCATGCTCACCCACATCTGATCGAAGTAGTTAACGTTGAGGTTCACGAACCAGGCTTTTTTACCCTGATAGTTGAGTCCTACGGTATATGCTTCCTGCGGTGTCTGGCCGATGCGGTAGTTTTTGGAATAAACAGTTTCGTTGGCCAATACGGTAGCGCTGTTGTCTACAGTTACCACTGCGTTCTGGCGGGTATTGTAGTAGTAGCGTCCGATGTTGGCGGCAGCTTTAATGCTCAGACCTTTATACAGCGGAGCTTCCAGACCTATCTCCATGCCATAGTGTTCTTTACCGATATTGGAAAGAGCATAGTTCACGAAGTTCTGGTAGCTGTCATCGTAATAACTCAGCACGTCCATACCATCTTTGAAGTTGGTATAATAACCGTTGAGACGGAGCTTCAGCTTTTCCCAGTTGAGCACATAGCCTGCTTCCACATCAATGATCTGTTCGGAACGAACATCGTTCTGGGCAGTGTTGCGGATACGTGGAGAGGTGAACACACTTTCCACGAAAGGTGCGCGGGTAGCGTAAGAGCCGTTGGCGAACAGATAGTTGCGGCCATCTATTTTCCAGGTGATACCACCTTTGGCGGCGTAGTTGATAAAGGTATAAACAGTGGACTTGCCTTTGGAATTATCAGGATACAGACCATTACGGACATTACCGGTTCTCCACATGGAAGTGGAAGAATAAGCGCCGGAGAGGAAAAAGTCGAAGTGGTTGTACTTGAAGACCGTTTGCATAAAGGCTTTGGCTTCATTGAGGCTCAGCGTATAGTCGTAACCGAACTTATCGTTCTTTTTCAGTACACGGTTAGGATCGTCCAGGTCGTTCTGATTCATCTGGCTGCTGCCGGGGAAGTCCCTTTCTGCAAACTGGTTCAGGTTGAGATAATAATCACCACCCAGCAGATCGTTTACTCTTTTGAAGTTGTGGTCCTGTTGTACATTGTAGGAAATACCGGCGGTGAACTCGATATTTTTATCCAGCAGGGTATTATAAACGGAGTTGAAATTACCTTTTTGCGTGGAAGTAATTCTGTCTTCCAGAATATAGCGGGAACGCAGGCCATCTTTGCCGATGCTGTGACGGTTTACTTCATAGAGATTGTCCCAGTTGATCTGACGTGCATTTACATCGTTGGTAAAGATGCTGGCGAGCAGCTGACGGGTAGCGTCATCGGTGGCATAACTAGGCAGGTTGCGGTAGTAATCCGGGCGTGGGTCCGGAGCATTGTACCAGTCCAGTGCAGTGCGGGTGCGGTCACCGAAGGAATAGGAACCGGTTGTTTTCAGGCTGCTTTTGTTATTGATGGTCCATTCGTGGTTGAGGATAAAATAAGGCTGGAAGTTGCTGGTATAGTTGGCACTTCTTTTTTTACCCTGTTGATACCCCCAGGAAGGATTGTAAAAATTGGAACCTGCGAGGTCATACATTTCCTGCGTGGCCGCTGTTTGTCCGCCGTAAACGGTGGGCGTACCGAAGGTAGTGAATGACAACAGGTGATGTTTGTTGATTTTTTTGTCGATGGATGCGAAGTAGGAAGCACCGTTGTAGAAGGTACCATCAACATATCCCTGGCCGGCGTAGCGGAAAGAACCGGCTACGGAAAAGGCCCATCCGTTGGACATCAGACCGGTAGACCAGCTGGCCATTACACGGTTGTTGTAGTTGCGGTTGGATTGTGCATAACCTACACTCAGCTCTTTGCTTTGTTTGGATGCACGGGTATCGATGTAGTTGGCACCACCAATATCCCCGTAGGCAAAATCGATAGGACGCAGGCCAATACTGGTAATACGGCTGCGCATCACATCATTGAGGCCACCCCATAAACTCCAGGCCGTATAGCCGTTGGTGAGGTTTTTAACAGGCGCTCCATTGATATAGGTATCAAAGTAGGAAGCATCATATCCGCGTAATTTGAAGCGGGCCGCATTAAAATTAAAGACGCCGGAATAATAAGGGTCACGGCCGCCATAAAGGATGGAAGAGATGCTTTGTCCGGATGATCCGGCATTGTTGTCAGCATCATTTTCGTCCAACACAATTACGGGGATGTTGCTCCTGATATCTTCCTTCAGTTCCAGTGCTGCCACACTGTCTTTCTTCACCTGGGAAAAAACGCCGGGAGCAGCAAGCAGCAAGCTAATTCCCGTAAACAGTCTTTTGGAAAAAATCCTAGCAGATCTATTCATGCATTGTAATTTGTACAGATTCGTTGGTCCGGGTTATTATCACTGCAGGTCTACAAACAGATTTTGTTGGCACAGAGATAATTTTAAAAATCAGGCCGCAAAGCTAAGGTATTTTTTTATCGGTAAAGACACTTGTTTACGATCTCTTAATATTAGTTAACACTGATTAACACTACAGCTGCGAGAAAAATTTCCATTATCTTTGCGCCCCATAACATTGGCATACACATGATCAGAAGAGGAATATTATGGCTATCTCTGTGCTTGGCCGTGACCTGCACCTATGCTCAAAGCAAACAGTATAAAGTAGTCAACATCGGTTTTTATAACCTGGAAAACTTTTACGATACCACCCATCAGCAAGGGGTAAACGATTATGAGTTTCTGCCCCAGGGCCAGAAACGATATACCGGTGAAGTATATCTTGATAAGGTTAAAAACCTCGCCAGCGTAATAAAGGATATTGGCACCAACATTTCTCCTGAAGGACTGACTATCCTGGGCGTAGCGGAAATAGAGACCCGTGGCGTGCTGGAAGATCTTACACAACACCCGTTGTTAAAGGATCGTGGTTATGAAATCGTGCATTATAATTCTCCTGATGCCAGAGGGGTAGATGTAGGACTCCTGTACAATCCCCGGCATTTTAAGGTGGAACACAGTGCTCCCCTGCCGGTAGAACTGCCTGCTGATGCGGCCGGCAACCGTCATAAAACAAGAGATGTGCTGTGGGTGAAAGGTAACCTCGACGGACAAACGCTGCATGTGCTGGTCAACCACTGGCCTTCCAGACTGGGTGGTGAAGCTGCTTCTGCGCCATTACGCGCTATTGCAGCAAGTGTCTGTCGCACACTTATTGACTCACTGTTGCAGCAGGAGCCCGATGCCAATATCGTGGTGATGGGCGACCTCAATGACAACCCAACCAACGAAAGCCTCACCCGCGTTTTGAAAGCCGGTGGCGATCAGCAAAAGCTGAAAGCCGGTGAACTTTTCAACCCATGGGTATCTTTCTACAACAAAGGTATCGGCACCCTCGCCTATCAGGATGCCTGGGCTTTGTTCGACCAGATCGTCATCTCTCAGAATCTGTTGTCAAAAAAAGAAGGACAGTTCCGTTTCTATAAAGCCAATATTTTTAAACGGGATGATATGATACAGACCAGTGGCCGTTATAAGGGCTATCCCAAACGGACCTACGATTTTGATAACTATGCGGGTGGGTTCTCCGATCACTTCCCGACATTCATCTCTCTGATAAAAGCAATTGAATAACCCGTTAAATAAAGGCAGGCCGGATTAAGCTCCCGGCTTGCCTTCCATTTGTTTGATGATATTGTTGACCTCCGCTTCTGTGGCCCTTAGCTTCTGCTGACAGAACTCTATCAACAGGGAAGCCCGTTTTACTCTTTCGGCCAGTACATCTACTGAAACGGTTTCATTTTCTATTTCTGCTGCTATCTCCTGCAGCTCAGCATAAGCGGCTTCATAAGTCAGTTCCTGTTCCATCATGCGGTGTTTTTGCTGTAACGGTGGCTTCCAGTGATGCGTCGTGCAGCCGTACAGTAATGTGGCTGCCGGGATCTACCGAAAGAGCGCTGTTGATAATTTTATCGCCTGCATATACAATGGCAAAGCCACGTTTCAATATATTGACAGGACTCATCAATTTGAATAAGGTATCATAATGTGCCAGCTGTCCGCGTTTATTCTGCGTATACAGCCGGTTAAAGGAACGGATGTTGGCCACCAGGTTTTGCAACTCATTTTGTTTGGCTGCCAGCACCATCCTGGGCCGGGACAAGATCGCACTGCTCAGGTTCAGCAACGCATGCTGATGATGCTGTAATACCGAACGGGAGCCATGCGACACCAGGCTGTGATATCCGTGCAATATTTCACGATGATGCTGCAACACGGTACGTGACTGGTTGATCACAGCCGAATTCAACGCAGACAAGGCTTTGTAATGCTCCGAAAAAAGTTGTTGCGCTTTGATCAGAATGGTTTGTTGCAATCCGCTCACAGCATCCTCAAAAGATTTGTTATGTGCAATGATCAGTTCTGCTGCCTTGGTGGGCGTTTTGGTAGGACTGTGTGCCATCATATCGGTGATGGTCTCGTTTTTCTGATGACCGATACCGGTAATGACAGGAATGGGAAACTTGGCCACTGCCCTGCCCAGCAGGAAAGTGTCAAATAACAGGAAGTCTGTTTGCGCGCCACCACCGCGGATAATCACCACTGCATCATAAGGGATGCCACTCATGTACACATCAATCAGCCGCTGTTGTACCAGCTCAGCTTTTGTTTCTCCCTGTACAACGGTAAAATAAGTGTCAACCTGAAACTTATAACCAAAACGGTTATAATCCAGTGTATGCCGGAAATCCTGAAAACCCGCGGAGTTTCCGGAAGTAATGACTGCGATTTTCTGAATGACTGCCCCGAAGGAAAGTTGACTGTTTCGTGTAATATACCTGTCTCCTTCCTTACGGATAAAGTCGGCACATTCCGTCAGCAATCTTTGCAGGGTCTGTTGTTTCTGCTGTTCCAGCATGCCAATGGTGAAGCTGGTATCGATATCGAGCAGGGTGATCTGCAGACCATGCACCTGATGGTAGCTGACAGCCACTTTCACCAGTACATGAATATCGTTCCTGAACTGCTGGCCGGTCACATATTCAAACTCCTTGATACGTATAGCACCATTACCCCAGGCCACCGCAGATACTTTGGCCACGATGGCGCTGGAAGAAGTATCCTTTTCCACCAGATCGAAATAATGATATCCTTTCTGGGCATAGAAGGAATGGTTGGTCACATCGGCGACCACCCAATAGGTTTCTTCTCCAAATACATTGGAAAGGGCCTGCTGGATCTTGCCGGTAAGCGCAGAGAGTTTTATGGATTCAGGTGCAGTCATGGGTGACTGTAAAGATAGGGAAAAGCACCATCATCCCGGAAAACGGGCCAGCTCAGATTGACTGAATATCCATTCCGGTGTGATCAGTTTTCCCCCGAAGGAAGCGGGATACCAGGGCCCCTCAGCAGCAGGATTTTTGAGGACATGGATATTTTGAGCAGGCATATAACTCTGTGCCAGCATAAAAACCTTCTCCCCTGCCGTGTTTCGGGCTACGTCCATCACAATCACCGCATGTCCGGGGGAACCACCCCTGATAAATACATCACCCGGCAGTATCTCACGCGTAGCCGCCACCGTTTGCAGCTCCCTGCTCAGCGACAAGGTACCTGCATATGCAAATACTGTTTGAAGATACTGCATAAAACCAGCCCTGTCAGTAGAGGGCTGTGCCAGGCGCTGTTTGCTGAGTTTACCCTGCTGCGGCACAAAACGATAGCCCAGCCGCCAGCTGGCGTAATCCATCCAGGTACCATCCGTCGCATGAAAACCGATCTGCTGTTCTTTACCCGATGTGTACAGGTATTCGGCATACAGGCGCATCACGGCGTCTGCACATTGCTGCAGATCACGATTGCCCACGGAAATATCAAGAACGGCATATTGTGCTTCCTGATTGGCTTTGCGACGACCATCATACAAATACACGGTATGATCTTTCTTTAAATCCATTTTACGGAGCCAGGCACCAAAAGTGCCCGGGGCCTGCGGAATGCGGGCATAGCCGGCCGGCAGCGGAATCTCACCTACAGTGGCTGGCGCTACTGCAGCCTCCACAGCTAACGCAGGTGTGTCCGGTAATGTATGGCCGGCAGCATTACAGGCGCTGATGCCGGCACAAAGGGTCAATAACTGAATGGCATGTACGGTACGCATAGGTAGTATTTGATTCTTTGATTTAGGATTTTTTGATTTACATATTTTATTAAAATCGAAAATCGATCAATTACTGAGATGCAGGAGGCACTCATTTCCATACTACCCGGCAGACTCTTTTTGGGCAGGTTGCAGTATGCGCTGGATGGTGGCCGTTTTCAGCTCTTTACCGATAAACACCAGCGTGGAAGCCGGTGTCACATCGCCCCAGGGCCCGACCGGTAGGATATGGAGGTATTTACCGGTAGACTGTACCAGGTATTTCTGCGGATCGTTTTGTACAGCCACATATCCCTTGATGCGGTATAACTGTTCCGGATATCCGTTAAAATGAAGGTCCAGTACAAACACCAGCATATTCAGGTTAAAAGGATGGGGCGATTCAAATAATACAGTATTGATTTTGTGGGCCGTTTTTACCGGAGCCACAAGAGGCGCCTGGTCACGCCCTATCCGCTCCCGGGGCTGCATATCACCTACCCTCACGTTACCATCTTCTGTGGCGGTGATAAAAGCCAACGGGTTGACTTCTTCCAACAGTTGCTGCAACCGCAGCAAATCCGGCACCGGCAGCCCTTTTACTTTGTTGAGCACAATCACATCGGCACAGGAAAGCTGTTTTCCTACTTCTGTCACCTGCTCCAAACGTTCTTCCACATTTTCCGCATCCACCACACAGATGGTAGATACCAGCTGGTAATGGGCTTTCACCTCTGGCATACTGAACATACCAATGATATTACCCGCATCTGCAATACCGGTGGTCTCGATAAAAAGCTGGTCCGGCCGGTCTTCCAACTGTAAGATATTTCCCAGCACCTCCAGCAGGTCGTTGTCCAGCGAACAACAGATACAGCCACTGGTCAGTTCATATACATCATCCACTTTGGCCGATACCAGTGAAGCATCGATATTGACTTTACCAAATTCATTTTCTATTACAATGTTGCGGAGCGTGCTGAACTGCTGCAGGAGACTGTTCAACAATGTGGTTTTGCCGGCACCCAGAAAGCCGGTCACCAGATACACTTTAACAGGATTATTTTTTGTCATGTTGACGATTATAAAAACGTAAGAAATAAAAGCCCGCAGCAATCAGCGGTAAACTCAGGAGCTGACCCATGTTCAACAGATGCCCGTTTTCGAAAGCCTCCTGGTTTTCTTTGATGAATTCTATCAGGAAACGCGCGCTAAACACTAATATCAGCAATAATCCGAATAAATACCCCGGTTGCCTGGCTGCTTTATTTTTTTTATATAGGGAGATGAGTAACGCGAAGATGATAAAATAACAGGCTGCTTCATATAACTGGGCCGGATGACGGGGGATATCGTCTACTCGTTCAAAGATCACCGCCCATGGCAGTTGTGAAGGCAGCCCCACAATTTCTGCATTAAAAAAGTTGCCTATACGAACCAGTCCACCCGCCAATGGCACCACTACTGCCAGTCTGTCGAGCAGCCATATCCAGGATAGTTTGTACCGGTGGGCAAACCAACCCGTTGCCACCAGAATGCCGATGGCGCCGCCATGGCTGGCCAGTCCCTGATAGCCGGTCCATTCGATACCAGCGCTCCCCCACCGGAATGGCAGTACGATTTCCAGGAGATGATGCCGGTAATAGCCGAATTCGTAAAACAGGCAATGCCCCAGCCGCGCACCGATGATGGTGCCCGCCACCACATATATCAGCAAGCGGTCCAGTATGGCCCGGCTTTTCCCTTCACGGTCCAGCATATACGCCATGATCCGGTAACTGGCCAGAAAGGCCAATAGAAATGCCAGGCTATAGTACCGGAAGGCAAAACCATCGATACGGAATATTTCCGGTGAAATATTCCAGCGGATAAATAACAACATCATATTCATCATTTGCAACAATGTTGCAAATATAATAAAGTTTAGATAGAAAAGAATTTAAAAGAATACTGTACATCCCCCTTCCAGGCGTACCGATGCTTTGCAGGTAAAAAAACCTATCTTTGGCCGCATGTCACTTTTTATCACGTCATTGAATTCGGGAAGCAACGGTAACTGTTATTATGTCGGAAACGATCAGGAAGCGGTATTAATAGATGCAGGCATCTCCTGCCGGGAAACGGAGAAACGTATGGCCCGCCTGGGCCTGTCGATGACGAAAGTGAAAGCCATCTTTATCTCCCACGAACATTCAGATCATATCAGAGGGGTAACCGTGCTGGCCAAAAAACATCAGCTGCCGGTATACATCACACAGAGCACGATGGCAGGCGGCAATCTGGCACTGCAGCGGGTCATGTCATTTAATGCCTATCAGCCGGTGCAGATAGGCGAACTGTCCATCACCGCTTTCCCCAAACACCATGATGCCGTAGAGCCACACAGTTTTATTGTGACCGGCAACGGTGTCAACATCGGGGTATTTACAGATATCGGTGCACCCTGCGAACATTTGCTGCATCATTTCCGGCAATGCCATGCCGCTTTTTTAGAAGCCAACTACGATGAGCAGATGCTGGAGCAGGGCAGATATCCCTACTATCTGAAAAACCGCATCCGTGGCGGGAAAGGGCATCTTTCCAACCGGCAGGCACTGGAGATATTCACCAGCCACCGCCCACCGTTTATGACACATCTGCTGTTGTCACATCTCTCTCAGGACAACAACAATCCTTCACTGGTACAGGACCTTTTTGATCAGCATGCCAACGGCACCCGGATCATTGTGGCCTCCCGCCATGCCGAAACAGCCGTGTTTCAGGTGAAAGCTACCAGCTCCGTGGAAAATGCTGTAACAATGCCGTGATAAGCGTCGGAAAAGGTTGAAATTAACAAAATCTGTTGGCATGTTTTATGGCCATGATTCTATGTCAACAAAACCTGCAGCCATGGATACCACACATGAAACCATAGAGATTCTGAACGATCTCATCAGCATTAACAACGACCGGATTAACGGTTACGAAAAAGCCCTGAAGGATACCAAGTCCAATGATGCCGACCTGAAACCCCTTTTCACACATATGATAGATGAAAGCCGTACACTGAGAAACGCATTGGGCAAGGAAGTGCAGGGCCTTGGCGGTGAGATGGGAAAAGGCTCCACTGCCAGCGGCCGTTTGTTCAGGGCCTGGATGGACGTAAAAGCGGTCTTTACCGGACACGACAGACAAAGCGTGCTGTCTAACTGTGAAGCCGGAGAAGATGCCGCCCAGCGTGCCTATATGGATGCCTTACAAGATGGTCACCTGCCTCACTATCTCCAGGAGATGCTTGCTCAACAGCAATCTACCCTCAGATCAGAGCGGGATAGAATTCATTCACTTCGTTCCCGGGACTAAGGTTCCGGGATTTTTTTGTTACCCCCTGTAGCGCAGTGCATTTTTCTATATTAGCATTAAATATCAATCCTATGCACCCGCTACTGAGAAACCTGCTCAGCATTGCTTCACACCTCCTGAAGTCAATCTGGTTGTTCTTCCCCGGAATCATCTTTTTACTGTTCATCATTTTCATCAGCTGGTCAATGGACCAGGGCAAGGACGTGATTGTAGCTTACACGGAAAACACTTATCATGAGAGGATCATCTTTTTTCTGGCAATAGGCTTTTGGGTTTATGTCAGCTGGTATTCTTCCCGAATCATTTCCTACATAAAAAAAGCAAGGCAGATCATGGACATACAGGATCAGGCCATGATCAGCAAAACAGCTGCCACTGCTGATTACAACAATTACAGTGACCGCTTTCCCATCAGCAAACCGTTTCTCGATGCGTTTCCGCGGCTGCTGGGCAACTGCTGCTTTCTGTTGCTGGAGCTGGCCCTGCTGCAATCGCCGGTATTGTATTATCCGCTCAGTAACACGGTATCCTGGCTGGTTTTCGCCGCTGCGCTGACCGGACTTTATTTTCTTCCCCGACCACTCAACAAGTTGTCGTTACAACCAGCTTTCCCGAAAGTGTTTCTGATACTGCTGATCGCCTGGCTGACAGTTACCGTTGCCACCAGTTTTATTCCGCATATCAGCATTCTGTTGCTGCTCGCCCTGCTGGTGCTGCTACATGCCCTTTTCCTCCTGTATACGCATCTGCGGCGGGTAGAACTGGACATCTACGCCCGTAAGAGCCTGCTGCCTTCCCATACCCTGCTCGACGATGTGATGGAATACTTTTATATTCCCCGCTCAGAAAAAGGGTTCTTCCGTTTGTTTATTATCATCGGATGTGCGGCACTGGTTGTTTATGTAGGCGCCATCTTCAGCCTGGGCTTTGCCAGGAGACTGGGGCCATTCCCCTTTCTGTTGCTCGCATTCGGCATGTTGTTGTTATTTGGCAACATCATCACGGCACTGTCTGTGCGTTACCGCATCAGCCTTCATTTTCTGTTGCTGATAATGGCCCTGATTTTTGGGTTGAAGGAAACACATTACGTGAAACTGACAACGGCTCAAAACGGCAACCATTACCATCAAAGACCGTCACTGGACACCTATCTGCGTGCCTGGCTGGACAGCCGGCCTGTAACGACAGACAGCACCTATGATATTTATTTTGTGTTGGCCAACGGCGGCGCTTCCCGCTCTGCCTACTGGACCGCGGCTGTGCTGGGAGAGATTGAAGATGCCAGTATACGCGACCATCCGGCTGACCGCTTTTCCCATCACCTCTTTTGCCTTTCCGGCACCTCCGGTGGTGGTGTAGGTGTAGCCTCCTTCTTTGCCCTGCTGAGAGACAAAACACGGCAGCAGCCACTGTATGCCAGGTCTGCCATGACTTATCTCAAACAGGATTATTTCAGTTACACATTTGCACGGATGCTGGGCCCCGACTTCTTCCGTTATATCATCCGCACCTCACGCTCCGGCGACAGAGCTGCGGCCCTGGAAGAATCATTCGAAAACAGCACACAGATAGCAGGAGACTCTCTCTACCGTGTACCCTTTGACGAAGCCCTGTCTTCCTTTCCGGCCATGCAGGCCGATACCGTGCTGATGCCGGTACTTTGCATCAATACTACCCGCATGCAGGACGGTAATCCCGGCGTGGTCACCAACCTGCAGCTCAACGCTGATGTATTCAACAGCCGGGTAGATGTGCTCAGCCTGCTCCGTCATGATTCTGATATCACCATCACTTCCGGAGCATTACTGGGCGCACGTTTTCCCTATCTCAGCCCTGCCGGCAGGATACAGGACCAGTACTTCGTGGACGGCGGTTATTTTGACAACTCAGGCGCCGGTATCATTCAGGAAATCATCCGTGGCATCATCAACATCGGAGAGGATGACCGGCATCAGCATGGCGACACCAGCCGTTTGTATCAACAGATCAGCCATCTTCACTTTAAAGTGCTGCACATTACCAACAGCGCCGTCATTCCCGGCGAAGACCACTTCAGGTCTGTAGCCCCGGTGATCAACGACCTCTTCGCACCGGTGTTTACCGTGGCAGGCGCCTATGGTATGCAAACTACGGTCAACGATAAACGCTTAATACATTATATCAGTGATATCAACGACTACTACTACAAAAGAGCATCGTATATACAGATACCACTGTACAAAGACAGCCTAGAATGGCAGCATGACCCGTTAAGAGAAAGGTTCCCCAAAGGAGAACCTTCCTATACCATGAACTGGTGCATGTCGGACACGACCATCCGGCGGATCAATCAGCGACTGAAAAACAACACCGCTTTAACCGCAATTATCAATGACATGAAAAAATAAGGAATCCTATTTAAGACGATATGTCCGGTAACGTTTGTAACCAAACCATCCGAGTACAGCTAAAATCAGCAGGGGCCATATCTGCACAAAAAACAGCAGCAGATCACGTAACAGGGAGGAGCCTTCGCGGACAGCATTCAGCAGCTCTGTACCAAATCCTGCGCGGGCAATGCGGCGGGGGTTGATCACCGTTTCCACACTCGCTACTTCAGATTGAAACAGCTCTACTGTAAAGGTGGCATAAGCTACATCATCGAGTATTTGCAGGTTAGCGATACTCCTGTCTACCTTTGTTTCCGTTTTCTGATCTTCGTATTTCGCAATATCCAGTGCGGTGGATTTTTTATCAGGCACTGTCTTTCCGGTGGACTGGCCCGCTCTGTCATTCTTTAATGAATTAGACAGATATGACAACGTATAGTCTTTATCGGTAAGCACCCGGTAATCGATGAAAGCAGCCATGGACGTAAGTGTGCTCACTACCGAATCCAGATGAGCCACCGGTACGCGCAAGGTAAGATTAGCTGTAGGCGTATACAACTGCATCCGCTTCAGGGAATCAGCTGTATATGGCAATTCATACTGACCGTTGTATTTATTTTTCATCGTGCTTTCTACCACCACTCCCTGCAAACCTGCTACAGTACGCTCCATACGGGTGGAGGCAGTAAAAACATCTGATACCCTGCAACGCACATCTGCTGTTCGTACGCGTTTTCTGGATGGAGAGGTTAACGAGGAAATATCATTGGAAAAACCGGTGGAATCTGCGGTGGCTATATATTTAGATGTTTCATCTTCGGCAACGCGGGTAGAGGAATTAGGGGAATTCGATTGGCTACAGGCAGCAAGAACCACTGCAGGTAGCACTGCATAACGGTATAGTAAACGCATAGTGGATGATTTACCCGTTTATACCAACAACCGTTAAAAGGTAACCTTTCAAAAATGTTAAAAAAATAAAGGGCATGCAGCAGATGTTCCGGGATATGCTGAATGACCAGCTTACGGCGGCACAGCGCAAAGCCTTGTTTAACCAATATTTCCGCTGGCAGCCGAAGAACGGGCGTTATGTTGCAAAATACACCCGCTACTAATCCACCAGCGAAGGACGTATCCCGTATTGTTTGCTGAACTCATTGCTGAAATGCTGCACAGTGGTATACCCTGCTTCATAGGCCACTTCCGTCACTGGCAGCTCTCCTTTTTTGAGCAGCTGATAGGCTATACCGAGCCGGTGCTCCTTAAAATAGCCAAACACTGTATTATTAAATACTTCCTTAAATCCTGTCTTCAGTTTAAATTCATTCAGCCCTGTTTGCCTTGCCAGCTGCGCCAGGGAAGGCGGATGCTGTATATTGGCCAACAGGCATTCCCTGGCGGCATGTATTTTTCGTATATCCGTTTCCGATAGCTTTCTTTTTTTAGGGGAGGTATCAGTCTGTTTTTCAAATTGTTCGCATTGCAGGATCAGCAACTCTATGGATTTAGCCTGGAGAAACAAGTCTTTGAGTCCGCCTTCGAAGCGGCAGGCATTGATTTCCCGGATGATTTGCTGCATCTCTGGCGTGACCGGGAGATTACTGAGTGCAGTATCGGTTTGTCCGTTTACCATGTTGTCGGCCATTTTATAAAGAGCTGGTCCAGCGTTTTCGGCCAGTTGCAGAAAACGTTCCGGCACAAAACTGATCACCAGTAACTGCAGGTTTTCCTGCTGATAAAAAATACTTTCCCTGGGATTATAAGGATTGGTGAGGAGGCTATGTCGCCCTGGTGTGAACTGATAGGTGGTATTACTGTTATGCGCAGTAGTCGTGAGGCGTCCCTGTTGCAGGAACACCAGTCCGGGAATAGGCGTGTCCAGTCCGCTGCTGACATTAATATCCTGATGTACGTTTAAAGTGCATTGTCCTACGTGTATGCCATCGGAATAATGCTGACGATAGCGGATATCCCAGAAAGGCAGCCGTGCCTCTCTGTCTGTGGTTCGCATCAGTTCATTGAGTTGCATGGTTTTGTTTTCCACGTGAAGGATATCGCCGTTGTTGTCTCTAAAGGTAGTCCCCATAAATAATCCGTTTTACGCAAATGTTTCTCCGTTACCTGCTACAGGCTGTTTGTAAAATGTAGTCATTTTGTACAATGCCGCTGCAATACGGTAGTGACACCTGAAGGTCCACTTACCCTGCGTCATGGGCATGCTTTAACTTTTTTTTAACCTATGGCCACAAACTACAAGACATCGGTATACACAGGGATAACTTACCGTATCATTTATTTCCTGTTGTACAAGGTGATGCGTTACCGTTATACAGAAGTGATTCAGAATCTTTCCAGGTCGTTTCCGGAGAAGTCCTATGAGGAGATTAAACGGATTGCACTGGAGTTTTACCGTCATTTCAGCCGATTGTTTGCAGAGATACCCGTATTGATGATGCTACCCAGGGGCAGGGTTGCAAAACGGCTGGTATTGGAGGGGGCGACGCTGGTAGAACAGTATCAGGCCGAGGGCCGGCCTGTTATCATTATGCTGGGGCATTACGGCAACTGGGAATGTTTGTCTTTATTACCGGCTTTGCTGCGATGCAGGGTTTACGGGGTATTCAAACCACTCAGCAACCGTTTTTTTGACCGGCTGATGAAAAAGATACGTTCCCGTTTCGGGCTGCAGCTGCTTTCTATGGAAGAGGTGCCGCGGCATATGCTGCAACGGCGGCTGCCACCGGGAGCTTATATTTTTGTGTCAGACCAGTCGCCTCCTCACTGCAAACATATTGTAGACTTCCTGCATCAGCCTACCTCCGTGATCACAGGCACGGAGCGGCTGGCCAGGGCCACCAATGCTGTAGTGTTATATGCTGTGCTCCATAAAACCAAAGCATGCCAGTGGAAAATGTCTTTATCGCTGATAACGGAAGAGCCCGTAAATACAGCACCTTTTGAGATCACCCATA
The DNA here is from genome assembly GCF_018255755.1 of Chitinophaga sp. HK235. NCBI lineage: Bacteria > Pseudomonadati > Bacteroidota > Chitinophagia > Chitinophagales > Chitinophagaceae > Chitinophaga > Chitinophaga sp. HK235. The sequence goes on from NZ_CP073766.1 coordinate 2,567,508, forward strand.
TTTTTAACGCCCGCCTGGAGGACGACATCCGTCAGCGTCCTGCCTACTGGCTATGGACACACCGGCGCTGGAAAAACAATCTTTCTGCTATATGAATCTGTATGTCATCTGTATTGCCGGCACCGGCTTCTTTTTCCTGCTGATCCTGCTGGTACCGCTGCTCCTGTTAATCAACCTCCACCGGGAGAGGGAGTGTGAAAGTGAGATAGAACCATTTTACGACACGTATAAATAAAAGACTGCTGATACCAGCGGGGAAAAATTTTCTCCGCTGGTCATCAGCAGTCTGGAATATGAGGAATGATGAAACGGGAGGCCCTATTTCACCAGTTTCACGCGTACGGCGTTAGGCCCCTTATGGCCCATTTCCACTTCAAATGTTACTTTTGAGTGTTCTTTAACACGGTCCAGCAATCCATTCACATGCACGAATATGCTTTCCTGTGTTTTCTGGTCCTTGATAAAGCCATAACCTTTGCTTTCGTTGAAGAAGGTCACTACACCGTTATGAATAGGATCCTGTTCCTCGGTTTCGGTCTGTCGGGCAACACCAATCTGGATATCTTCCAGATTGACTTCTTTCTTTTTGCTGGGGTCCGGAGGGGTAGATGTAATGTTTCCGTCTTCATCGATATAGGCCATCATATCTTCTAAACTCTTTCCTTTTTTGTTATTGGCCTGCCTTTCCTCTCTTTTCTCTTGTTTTTCTTTCTGCTTTTGCTGTTTTTTCTTTTCAGATTCTTTTTTGTTGAAGTTTCCCTGTGATTTAGCCATAATTTATTATTTCGGCAACTGCTTTATTGATTTTAGAAACGCAGTAACCTTCATCGAAGATACAAAAAATCAGGAACTTTCCGCACTTCATAGACTCGCTAGCAGCAAGATTTCCAGCCAGCCTTAAAAGAAACCCGGACGCATAAAATAATTACATATATGTCATAAGGGACAGATGGCAGATATTACATTAAAATACCCCATTCCTCATCCCGCTCCGGATAATCCTTGTATTTTTCCTCTCCTCCCCTGTCTTTCCAGTCGGAATCGATCACCAGTTTGGAACTGATACCACCACGGGGATTACAGATCAGCGTCACCCTCAAACGGTCGGGCTCATACACCTCCATCATATGGTCGTACATGATATTGATCAACCGCTCATAAGATACGATGATGTCGCGCAGATGGTACACATACTGTTTGAGCGACTTCAGCTCAATGATTTTGCCCTTAGGATAAAAAGTAATGTACAGCTTGGCGAAGTCGGGCTGCTCATGTACCCCGAGGAAAGTGAACTCCGGCACTTTAATCTTCATTTCATACTTCTCCCTGGACGGGTTGGGTAATGCCTTCAGGATAGTCAGATCTATCTGCTGATAGAGCTTTTTGATCATGGTGGTCATAAATGGTTGATTAAGCTGATTTAAAGTTAATAAGGTTCCGTATCATTTTAAATACTTGCCAGTATACTGTCGAACACCTGTACGGGTTTACCACAGCCAGGGCATGAGCAGGTGCCGAACAGGTATGACCAGCGTTCCATGAGTGAAGTCATTTTCAGCTGTGCCGCATAATGATAGCCCCAGTTACGCATATTCGTGTCCGTTATGGTGCCGTCCCAGGCAGGCACTTTTTCCGGATGGGGTACGATGACCTGCCCTTGCTGGTCTTTATGGAATACAGGGTCCTGGGTGTATACCCTGAGCTGGTTGCCATCCGGCCATATATAACTCTCCTTGTTACAGGCAGCGCAAATACCTATATATTCATCTCCGCTTTCATACCGGATACAGAAGCGGGCAAAAGCGCGCTGGTCATAAGCTACCGCGATTGCAGCCAGAAAATAATTACGGTCCGTCTCCTCCTCCATATGTTGGTGTGCAGTCGGCAGCAAAGCGATACCCAGCACAGGCAGGCGTTGCAAGGCTTGTATATAGGCATTATAAATATCCCGGACCTGAGCCGGCGGAATAGCCGTATTATGGCTGAATTCGGCAGGAATAGTGTCTGGCACCGGGGCATTGCCATCTTCAGAGATCAGTACCGCCAGGCTTCCCAGCATTCCTATCTGTAAGGCGGGATCCGGGAGACCGGCAGCCAGGTCTATCAGATAGGGGACCGCGGCAAAAGTGTTTTCATACAAGGTATTCTGATGGTAAATCCTTTCCCAGATGATTTCATCCAGCAGGTCATCAGACCAGTCTTTCTTTAGTAGGGCCAATGCTTCGGGTAATGTGTCGTCTATTCCGTAAGGGCCATTCAATTGCTGCCAGGCAGCATCATGGAGTGCTAACATAAAAGCAAGATACACATCTCCTTAAAAAACAGAAAAAAACGATGAACAAGCTCCGTTTTGTAAATCGCGGAGGTTGTATTATTTTCATACCATACACTTTTTATCAACACGACCTCTTTGGACCACGGTAATGAAAAACAATGGTTGCTCTCTGTTGCCAGCGGGGATGAACGCAGCTTCCGGCAGCTCGTGCAGCAGTACTGGCCGCAGGTATACGGTACAGCCCTGCGGCTGACCCGTTCCCCCGAACAGGCCAAAGACCTGTCCCAGGACATCTTCCTCAAACTATGGAACAACCGTAGCAAACTTTCCGAGGTAGACAACGCCGGTACCTTCATTTATGTATGTGCCCGTAACCTGATCATGGACTTCCTTGAGAAAAAGGTATTACGTACTGACAACCTCGATACCCTCGCCGGCCACCTGGAAGAAGATCCTTTCCGCAACGCACAGGCCACCCTCGAATACAAAGAGCTGGAATATACACTGACAAAAGCCATCGAGCACCTGCCCTCCAAAGTGAAAGAGGTGTTTATCCTTCACCGGTTCAAGGGATTAAGCCATCCGCAGATAGCCCAACAACTGAATATCTCCGTAGTGAGTTCACAGACCTATATTGTAAGAGCCCTCCGGAGTATCCGGGAATACCTCGAACGCCATCCGAAACGGATTTTCACATTGCTCGTGCTGCTGACCGCTTTTTTTTAATTTTTTTTCCGTTGACTGTCTTACCCTCCTTTTGTTTTCCGTCCTTATAACAAAGAGGAAAACTGATGACCTTAAACCAGCATCCGCATGTCCGACCAATTATTTGAAACGCTGTTCAAAGATTATATGAACGGAACGCTCGGTGCGTCGGGGCTACAGCAGTTCCGGCAGATGGCCCGCGACCGGAAGAACAGACTCCTGCTCTCCCGCTTGCTGGAAGAAGCATTCAGTAACCCCACCTACGCAGAAGCAGCAGATTACGACGCCAGCGAGATGGCCGCCGAAATTCTACTCAAAGCCCGGCAACAGGATCAGGTATTATCCCTGCTCCCACCAACCCGCAAACCACCCGTGTTCAGACCCTGGTTTAAATACGCCGCAGCAGCAGCCCTTTTCGGTTGCCTGGTAGCAGGCACCTGGAAATTCACCGGTAAAAGGCATCCCGCCAGACAAGTGCTGGCCACCAACCAACCCGCCATTCCCGGAAAAGCACATCCCATCCTGATACTCGGCGACGGCTCCAGCATATCACTGGACAGCGTATCCAACGGCACCATCACACAACAGGGAGGCTCCCGCATCGTAAAGCTCTCAAACGGACAAGTAGCCTATCAGCCTGCATCCACCGCTAACGGCAGCACCGTCTACAACACCATGCAAACACCGCATGGCTGTATGTATCAGCTCACCCTGCCCGATGGATCCCACGTATGGCTTAACGCTGCATCCTCCATCCGCTACCCCACCACCTTTCCTGCCAACAGCCGCCAGGTAGCGGTAACCGGAGAAGCCTACTTCGATATTGCCAAAGATGAACACAAACCCTTTACCGTCACCGCCAACGGCATACAGATACAAGTACTCGGCACCGCCTTCAACGTAATGGCATACCCCGATGAAAACACACTACAGACGACCCTCATACAAGGCGCCATTAATATCAACACCAGCAAAACCAGACAGCTGCTGCAGCCCGGCGAACAAGCCTCCATCGGCCATACCACCGGACAACTCAGCATCACCCGGCCCAACCTCGACGAAGTACTCAGCTGGAAAAACGGTGAATTCTATTTCCGCGATACCAACATAAAAACCATCATGCGGCAGGTAGCCCGCTGGTATAATGTAGAAGTACAATATGAAGGCGATATGACAGGCCTCTCCCTCTCCGGCATCATCTCCCGGAACGGAGACATCCAACAGCTGCTGAAAGCACTGGAGCTGACAAAAATCGTTCGCTTCCGTATGAAGGATCGAATCATTTTCGTCTCCCAGGGCTGAAGCCCTGGGCTATATTTGTTACAGATAGGACGAAGGCTTTGGAATAAACTAAACTAATAGTATAAAACAACATATATAGATATGATGAAGGGTTTTGAATAAACTAGACTAATAGTATAAAACAACATATATAGATATGATGAAGTTTTTTGAATACACTAAAACAATAGTATAAAACAACGTAGTAAGCTTTTCTAAAAATCAACTAAAGAAAAAAATATTATAGAATGAAGGCTATTGGATACACAAAACAATAGTATAAAACAACATAGTAACCTTTTCTAAAATCAGCTAAAGAAGAAAAAACACCACCGTCTTACCCTTCAACAAATATAGCCCAGGGCTTTAGCCCTGGGACTGGAATATGATTGCTTTAAAATCCACGAATAACAATATGAAATTCCTTACCACGTGTATTCCCATTGCTGTAAGAAGACAGCCATTACGGGTGATGCTGACCTTTACACTGCTGCTGGCAGGCGCTCCTGGTTTCGCCCAGAAAGTGACCGTAGCTTTAAAAAATGTGCCGCTGGAAAAAGTCTTTTCTGCATTAAAACAACAGACCGGCTATTCTTTTATCTGGCGCGGTGAACCAACGGACGCGTTAAAAAATGTATCACTGGAATGTAAGGATGCGCCACTGGAACAGGTGCTGAAACCCTTCCTGGACAGGCTTTCCCTGACCTATCAGCTCTCAGATAAAATCGTGGTGGTAACCCGCAAGGAAAACAATCCGCCACCAGTAACAGATCCTGTACAGGCAACCCGCCTGCCTGTTTCCGGCAAGATCACAGATGACAAAGGATTTCCGCTGCCGGGTGTCAGTATCCGGATAAAGGGCACTACCATCGGCGTTACTACAGATGCGCAGGGAAACTATATGCTGAATGTGCCGGGATACAACAGTGTGCTGCAATGCTCTTCTGTTGGCTTTGAGCCAAAAGAAGTGGCTATCAACGGACAACAGACACTGTATATCACGCTGCAACAAAAGAGCGCTTCCCTGAATGACCTGGTGGTAGTGGGATACGGCACCCAGCAGAAAAAAAATCTGACGTCCTCCGTTTCTTCCATCAAAGGCAGCGAACTCACCGGCGTAGCCGTCACCAACCTCGATGCTGCCCTGCAGGGCAAAGCTCCCGGCGTACAGGTAGTACAGAACTCCGGTGCCCCCGGCGACGAAACGTATATCCGTATCCGTGGTAACGGCTCCCTTTTCGGTGAGAACCGCCCCCTGTACGTGATCGACGGGGTGCCTATGAGCAATCTGCCTGCAGCACAATATGGCATCTCCGGTGATGGTCAGCGTATCACCGCCACCAACAATATTAATCCCAACGACATACAATCGGTTGAAATACTAAAGGACGCTGCCGCAGCAGCCATCTACGGCTCCCGTGGCGCCAACGGCGTAATCCTCATCACTACCAAAAGAGGAGCAGAAGGCAAATCACGCTTCAATTTCAGCATGTACACCGGCGTTGCCGATGTACCCAAAAGACTGCCGCTCCTGAATGGTGACCAGTTTGTGGACCTGTTCAACGAATCCCGCACCAATGCCGGACTCCCGCCAGATCCCGCCATTGTTAAAACAGGCAGGAATACTGACTGGCAGAACGCCATCTTCCGCGCTGCACCGGTATCCAACTACAACCTCTCCATTTCCGGCGGCAGCCCTAAAACTTCCCACTACGTATCTGTGGGTTATCTCGATCAGACCGGCACCGTTGCAGGTGTACAGCATTTTAAGCGGTTCAACGGCCGTGTCAACTTTGACTTTGCCGCCACCGACAAAATCAAAATCGGTGTGAACCTCACCGGCGTACACTCCATCAACAACCGTATGGACAACAGCTTCTCCGGCCAATCCGTACTGGCCCTCGCACTGATAGAAAATCCCAACGATCCTATCTATAACTCCAATGGCACCTACTATGCGGATCCCAACCGGCGCTGGACCAGCCCGGTGATGATCGCCCATTCACTACGGTTCCAGTCGGTAGTAGATAGCTATATCGGCAACCTGTTCGGTGAGTACACTATCTTACCCGGACTGAAATTCAGGACCAGCTTCGGTTTTGATAATCAGCAGGTGACCGATGACCGTTACCAGTCCAAACAGGTCAACAACCAGTCTGCCGCCACCGGCTTTGTATCCGTCTTCTCTCAGTTCCTGTGGGTCAATGAAAATACCCTTTCGTATACCCCTGCCCTCAAAGGCAAACACCACCTGAGTGTGCTGCTGGGGCAAAGCGCACAGGAGGCTACCGTGCGCAGAATAGGTGTTTCCGGTAATACCAACTCCACTGATATCATTCAGGCCGTGACTGGCTTTACCAACCTTTTCTCTCCGCTGGACTATCGTTCGCAATGGGGACTGGTCTCTTATTTTGGCAGAGCGAGTTACAACTACGATGACCGCTATCTGCTGGAAGGTGTGGTTCGTACAGACGGATCTTCCCGTTTTGGTGCCAATAAAAAATATGGCTTCTTTCCTTCCGTATCAGCAGGGTGGCGTATCATTAACGAGCGCTTCATGAGAGACCAGCATTTCTTCAACGATCTGAAACTGCGTGCCAGTATAGGCGTTACCGGTAATAATGAAGGACTGGGCAACGACTTCCCATCCCTCGCCACCTATTCTACCGGATACAACTACGGTGCCTCCGCCGGCATTGCCCCCACTTCCCTCTCCAACCGCGACCTGAGCTGGGAAGCCACCACCGCAACCAACCTGGGTCTGGATGTCAGTTTCCTCAACAACCGGATTAACATCACCGTAGATGCCTACCGCAAAATCACCAACCGGCTCATCTTTAAACTGGAACTGCCCTATACCTCCGGCTTTAACCGTACCAATGGCGCCAATATCGGACAGCTGATGAATAAAGGTCTTGAGATAGGCATCAATACAGACAATATCCGGGGTAAGTTCACCTGGAACACCAACTTCAATCTTTATTTCAACCGTAATAAAATTACCAGTCTGCCTGAAACAGTGGCCGGAGATCCTTCCAGTTCCGATTTCACGGAAAGCCTCCCCGGTTCCTTCTTTACCAGCCAGCCTACCAGCATATTCCGTGTAGGCGAGCCCGTGGGCTCCTTCTTCGGTTACCGCAACAAAGGCGTAGATCCGGCCACCGGCAATATGATCTATGATGACATCAACAAAGATGGCAGGATCACTGCGGCCGACCGCGTAATCCTTGGCAACGCCCTCCCTGACTATACCGGCGGCCTTACCAATACTTTCGGCTACAAAAGCATAGACCTCAGCTTCTTCATTTACTGGTCTTATGGCAACAAGGTATATAACCAGACCCGCAGCATGCTCGAACGTATGAGCAGCTATAATAACGGTGACGCCCGTACGCTTAACCGCTGGACTCCTGCCAATACCGCCACTGACGTGCCCAAGGCCATCTTCAACGATCCGGTGGTGCCCAACAGCCTGACCAATGGAGAGGTATCCCAACGCTTTGTAGAAGATGGTTCTTTTATCCGGATGAAAAACATCACCATCGGTTATACTTTTCCTACCGCACTACTCAGGCGTGTGCGTATCAGCAATGCCCGTGTGTATGTGAGCGGACAGAATCTCTTTTTAATCACCCACTACTCCGGATATGATCCTGAGTCGCAGAACCAGTCTGTCAAAAACTCCCAGCTGGGCATCGACTGGGCTGTACAACCGCAGCCCCGCACCTTTATGGCAGGGTTAAACGTGAACTTCTAAAGCAGTATGACATGAAAAAAACAGGACTCTTTTTTATCATCATAGCCTTCAGCGCCTGCACCAAAGTACTGGACCAGGTACCGGAATATACCATTGCAGAAGATAACTTCTGGCTTACTGCCAATGATGCGGAAAGCGCTGCCGTAGGAATATATCCTGCTGTGCAAAGTCTCTCCATGCAGTTGCCCGTAGCTTTTGATGCCGCTTCCGATGCCGCTACTGCCCTGCTGATCAACTATGCCCCCTTTAGCCAGCATGGTATTCCGGTAGACAATGCGATAGTAGCCTCTTACTGGCAGAATAACTATACCGGTATCGGCAGGGCCAACGATCTGCTGAAACATGTGCCAGACATGAAAGACAGCCTTTTTACTGGCAACCGTAAGCAGGAGATACTGGGAGAAGCCCGTTTCCTGCGGGCCTGGTTTTATTTCAATCTGATAAAAGCCTATGGCCCTGTGCCGCTGGTGACAACACCTTACACTTCCTTTAATGCTGATTTCACCATAGAACGTACACCCGTCGACGTTATCTTCCGGCAGATCATTGCGGATCTTACCATTGCAGAAACATCGTTGCCTGTCAGTTACCCTACAGCAGCAGATACCAGGGGAAGGGCCACCCAGGGTGGGGCCAAAGCCCTGCTGGCCAAGGCATACCTGAGTCTGCAGCGTTACGACTCTGCCGCTGCCAAAGCACTGGATGTGATTAACAGTCCCGTATATACGCTGGTAAGTGGCAGCACCGCCTATAACAACATGTTTACCGTCAGCGGCAAAAACAGTACAGAAGCCATTTTCGAGATACAATATGTTAGTTCTTCTGCACAGGCCAACGGCCTTTTCAGTCTGTATATCCCTGTAAATGGCATCCCTGCCGGTGTACAGCCGGGCAGTTATCAGATAGCCCCTACCGATAAAATCGTAAAAGCTTATGAGCCGGGTGATATCCGCAGAAACGCTACCCTCGGTCTCAATACCGCTACGCCGGCGCTCAATTATGTCAGCAAATACATCCGGCTGACTAACGGCACCGAACCAGACATCATTGCGTTACGGCTGGCAGACATTATCCTCGTGAGAGCAGAAGCCCTCGACAAACTGGGCAAACATGCTGAAGCGGTGGATATGCTGAACATCATCCGCCGCAGGGCTTTCGGGTTGCCTACCACTACGTCATCCTCCTATGATTTTCCCCAGGCTGGAGAAACAGACAGCGACCTTACACTGGCTATAGAAAACGAGCGGTTTAAGGAACTGGCATTTGAAGGCCACCGTTTTTATGATCTGGTACGCACCGGCAGGGCCAATGCCGTGTTAGGCATCAATGCTGATCAGGCACTGTGGCCGATTCCGTTGCGGGAACTGGGGCGTAATCCACGGCTGGTACAAAATCACGGTTATTAATATTTTTCTTTTCACCTCAACCCAAACACCATGAAAAAACTATTTACAGTACTGTCAGGCATACTGCTGGCAGTGGCCAGCAGCTATGGCCAGTATACCACTACCTGGCTCGGCAACAACTTTCCAGACGTCAACCGTCATGTGGGCAACTGCGCAAGGTCTATGTGGGTATCCCCCGAAGGCGTTGTTTATACGGCGTCGGGATGGGATGAAAAAGCCAGGAACATCGGCATCTATCAAAACGGTAATACCCTTGGCTCTATGGGCGGCAACAAGGAATCGCAGGGCTGTGCTATCGGGGGTGATGCCACCTATATCTTCACCGCGCAGGAGACGCCCAACAGTGGTAAAGTAGGACGGTACAACCGTGCCACCAAAACCCGCGACCTTTTATTTGTGGCCAGCGCCGGTACCGCTGACGCTATCGGCGGCATCGTTGTATCCGCCGGCCGTGTATTTGTGAGCGACACCAGCGGCAACCGGATTGTAGTATTTACCACCGGCGGCGTGCAGATACGGCAATGGCCGGTAGCAGGTCCCGGTGCGCTGGCAGTAGACAGTAGCGGAAAGCTGTGGGTGGCCCAGAAAAGCAGCGGCACCATACGCAGTTATGACACTACCGGTAACGCCAGTACGATTATACAGCTGGCCGCCACTGCCCGTCCGTCGGCCCTCTATGCAGACAGCATCCGGGGTGAACTGCTCATCGGTGACCAGGGACCAGACATGAACATCAAAATTTACAATAACCTCACGGGAACGCCTACACTATCCGGCACATTTGGCGTAACAGGTGGTTATCTCAACGAAACCAGCGGTACCCGTGGCGCCGCCGGTGACAAACGATTCACCCGCGTAGTGGGCATCGGCAAAGATGCTGCTGGTAATCTCTATGTGCTCAACAATCCCTGGGGTGGCACCTGGGACCTCGGCCGCAACGGCCTTACCGATATCCACTGTTACAGTAATACCGGCACTCTCCGCTGGACACTGCAGGCGCTTAACTTCGAAGGCAATGCTGCCGCAGATGCGGGCAGCGATGGCTCCCTCTTTTATACCGGCAATATCCTCTTCTCGTACAACGGTACTGATGGCGGCTCCTATGTGGCCAACACCATAGATCCCTACCGTTATCCGCAGGATGCCCGCATTCAGAAAAGTGATCCCGGCCGCGGCGCCTTCTTCGGACACTTTGCCAACGTAGGCGGACATAAAATACTGGTAGCCTGCAATCAGAACCCCGACGTGTTTTATACCTTCTACTTCAATCCCGCCACCGACGGATATATCGCCATTCCCGGTGATACCATCACCAAAGTACGCAACGGCTTCTGCCTCGATTCTCTCGGTGACATCTGGATATCCCAGGATAAAACCAATGCTATCCAGCATTATCCGCTGACTGGTTTTGCTGCTAATGGCAAACCCATCTGGGGACCAGTGGTATCTACTCCTACACCCGCATCCATCGCCCGTCTCAACCGGCTGGAATATATTCCTGCCAGCGACGTGATGGTGCTGGCCGGCGGTAATACCGACTGGACACTGATCGGTAACCGGATAGAAGTGTACCGCGGATGGCAGGCCGGCAACCGCACACCGAATGTGGTGATCACCCTCAGCAGGGCTCAGGCCAAATCCATGTCGGCCGCCGGCAACTATCTCTTTGTGGGATACTACGCCATTCCTGACATCGATGTATTTGACCTCAGCACCGGTGCACTGGTACTGACGATGAACAGCAGCAACCCTGCTGTTTATGTAGGCAACGATGTGGACTCACAATATGGTATCAGAGCCTTCCACCGCAGCACCGGCGAATACCTCATCACCAAGGATGATTACAACGCCAATAAAGTAGTGCTGTATCGCTGGACACCACCCACACCACCACCGGCAACAGACAGCAGTACAACGGCAACGGCTACACTGGCCCGTGGCCACAACATGGCTGATTTCAGGATATATCCCAACCCGGTAGACAAAACATTGTATATCGATCTGAAACAACAGGCTGCCAAAGGGTTCACCATTCATATTTATGATCTCATGGGAAAAACCATTAAAACAATACAGGCAGGCAGCCAAAGCACCTTACAGGCCGATGTGGCCAGTCTGCTGCCAGGCTCCTACGTGCTGCGCATCACCGATGCCGCCAGCAGCAAGGTGTTGGGGCAACAGAAATTTATTAAGCTCTAAAAGATAAAGAATGAAATATGTATGGATACTCGGGCTGTTGATCAGCAGCGGGTATAACGGTATGGCACAAATGAAGGCGCCTGCCGAATGGGTACACTTTGAACAGCTAATGGGCGTTAAAAACAATCAGCGGCATTATGATTATGACGTGGCCATTGTTCGTGCCTCCTGTGCTACCAATATATTATGGCCGGGAGAACAGCCTTCCTATACACTGCAGATTGTCAACCAGCTAAAAGAGCCCATGGTGGCAGAAGGCAGGATAGAGCTGATTCCATACGGTACCCGGGGACTTCCCGGTGATATATGGCTGCCGGAGGTAGTGGCTGCGGGCCCGGTGATCTCCATGCCGGTAAAGGTAAATATCCCGGCCAACGGTTATCTCGATATAATACATCAACCGGTGATACCGGAGCGTTTGGGTGGTTACGCTATTGTGATGGACCTGGGCAGATATGGGCGAAGGTTTGTTACCAGCCTGGTACGTACATTCGCTGCTAACCCGCAACGGCTGCAGTATCCCAAACAATCACTCGACGATATGGGGGCCGACTTCCTGCAACGGGTAGGCATACAGGCCATACGGATGGGCGTAGATTACACGCCCACTACCGCCAGCGACTATACGGAGAAGATGCAGGCACTGGACCGTAAACTGAAAGAATACCAGGCTAAGCATATTACCGTGCTGCTGATGTTTGGCGCAGGCACAGCTCCTATGCCGCTGGGCAGGCCCCTTCCCTTCCTCGACAGTGCAGGCGTGATGCGGAAAACCAAGCAGGATTTTGTATGGCTTCCCTCTTCGGATGCTGATTTCGAACGTTTTGTCCACCACCTCTGTGTGCAGTACGGCTGGCCCAAAGGACCGGTGACGGCGGTGTCACTCTGGAATGAACCCTGGGAGGGATTGTCTATCTCAGGATGGCAGTCTGATATCCTGCGATACCGGGAGATATACCGCGTGATGGCACAAGCGGTGATCGACGCGCGTAAAAAAGGGGCCGATGTGCTGGTGGGAGGTGGTGACTCCAATTCCAACGCCTGGGATAAACTTTTTGCAGATGGGAAGATGACCTTCCTTCCCATCTTTGATTTTTGTTCTATCCATTATCAGGGGATGGAATCGCCGGCCATTTATCCGGAGTGGGTTAACCGCCGCTCTCCCCGCGGTCGTGTTAAAATATGGGATACAGAGAGCTGGGTGGGCAATACCGATGATCGTATAGGCCTTACCGTGGCCACCAACCGTTCTGCCGGTTACGACCGGTCTATGGGCATCTATGCCGGTTATATGTATACCGGCGGCAGAGGCAGCGAACATTTCACACAGAAAATACATACCCCTTCAGGCATCACGGAGATTACCCGCATACCTGACACCTGGTCTCCCGCCGCCGCCCTGGGCGCGGTGCAGCACCTGATCGGAGAAAGGAACTTCCGGCAACTGTTGTTTCCCAATGGGCTGCCCTGGGTAATGGTTTTTGACGGCAAACAGGCCGACGACGGCACTGCCGTAATATGCGGCGACATCGGTGAAGCCTTTGGTCCCGAACGGGTACTGTTCCGCGGTGTAAGAGGACTGACGGAAGTGATGGAGAAAGAAAAAATGAGAGCAGCCCCCACCGCCGGTCCTACGGCCGCAGACAGCCTTCAACAGGAATTACAAACATCCCGGCCACTTCGTGGTGGCCGGATGCTGTTGCCCGCAGCCCCTTACATACGGCTATATGATTTTTACGGCAATCTCATACCTGCTACCGGTAGGCAGTTGGAGATACCGCTCAACAGCCAGGGCTATTACCTGCGTACCGACGGTTCCAAAGGTGCTTTCGACAAACTGCTGGCAGCCTTAAAAACCGCCCGTATTGAAGGTTATCAGCCGGTAGAGATCATCGCAAAAGATATGACCGCGCGCATAGAACAGTCACCCATCATGTCGCTGCAACTGACCAATATCCTCAACCGCCCGGTGCAAGGCAGGCTTGCAGTAAATCTGGCAGGACTGCAGACAGCGGCACCGGCCACCATCAGCCTGGCCCCCCATGAAACCAGGACCATTCCGGTGAAAATCACAGGTGGGGTAAAGGTCCCCAACAATACCTATCCTCTCTCCGTACATTTCGATGCCGGTGCCGATGGTATAGCCACACACTATGAAGACATGCATGTTAATGTCATTTCACGGTTAAGCATACACGTAGACGGGAAGCTGGACGACTGGCAGACAGCCCTACCTCAAACCGTCAGCAGCAAAGGTGCCGCCACCGTTAGTCTTACAGAAGCAGCCTGGTATCCATTTAAAAATTTTGACACTAACGCCAACGGATATGCGAACGGTTACTTCGCCTACGACGATCAGTATTTTTATTTTGCTTCCAAAGTAGCCGACAGCACGCCCCATCCCGGCACCTACCGCTTTGCCCAAAGGCCCGACGATACGTTTTTTTATCCTGATACCGCTTACGCGATGGATATGCAGCAAACCCTGGTAACCAAAGAGAACAGCGCAGCAGCCACTGATGCCAGCGCACTGCAACTGCCAGCCGACAACGGACGTATCCTTCATTACTGGGAAAGTGGTGACAACACCAACTCCTTCGGAATAGATCTCCGGCTTTCAAAACCTACACAGGTTGCCCTCTATCTGCCCAACCTGCGGGTATCTTCACTGGTACTGGAGGTATTTGATAATCATACCGGTGTCTGCCGGTTAAGGCGTACCCTCACCAATCTCTGGGGCGGCGCCTGGGAAGTACTGCGGCTACAGGGTGATAACAGGATCGTGCTGCACAGCAACGGCTGGTGGTATACGCCCAAACTGGCCGCCCTGCTGTTTGATCCGCCCGGCACTGACAGCCTTTTTGTAAAAGAGGATTTTGATACACGCGGCAACTGGCGTGGTGTATATGGTAGTATGGGTTATCATATTGCCGGTCTGGGTTCGCAGTTACCGGGCGGTGTGACGGTGTCACCCGTCCACCGGGAAGTTAAACAGCCCTTGATATGGCCAGCCGGCGTGCGGCACTACACCTATCAGAAAAACCCCGTCACGCCGGATAATTCAGGGCTGGGTTATTCATACGACAATGTATTGCTGGCATTCAACGTTATTCCAGAAGGCCAGGACGGCCTGCTGGCCTGTCCTCCAGGTACTATGCCCCGTTATACCGGATACAAATGCACCGACTACGAATATGCGCTTAATCAGGTAGCCCCTCAATATGGAGGAGGCACGGAGATATGGCGGTTGCTGGCACCGGGTCTGAACAGGAAACATTTTTTTCCGAGGCAGCCGGTGTCTGAAAAAGAAGGTCCAGTTACAAATGGGAAACTGGTGATCAATAGAGAAGGCAATACTGTGATCACGGAATGTGCCATTCCCTGGTCTGAAATACCAGATGTAAAAGAAGCCATCGACAAAGGACTGCCGGTTAAGATATCCTTCCGGGTGAATGATAATGGTGCGCCAGGCAGCTGTATGGAGCTGGCCAAAGAAAGAAGTGTGTCCAAACAAAATGCCCGGGCCTTCCATCCGGACTGGAAGGTACATTGGGCGAATGAAGTGGAGTTTGGCGTGGAACGATAGGTCTTAAATCGGATCAACCGGATTACCAGGATTCCGGGGAATGAGTTGGTAATTTTGAGTAGTATCAAAACAATCCTGTGCAGTCCCCGGAATAATGGCCGGGTTAATCAGAGCGCTGATTACCACTGGTTCCTGCTCAAATTTATCAAACCATAATGTGAAAAAACCCACTCCCTTAGCCAAAATTGCTACTCTCTCTGCAGCCTGGCCCAAATTCCCGGGGTTGTTGTGTTTGAAATCCTGAAATAGACCATAGGCAGCATCCACCATCAAGATGGCATCCCGCCGTCTCATATAACGTATGTCAACAATATCAGCTCGCTGATCAATCACATTTAACCCCATTAAATCAATTGTGCTCCTGGCTTTTGATTGCTGATGCAATTGAAGGTCTTCAGAATGGTTTACGATAGCGGCCGAAGGATCAACTGGATGAAAAATTATTTCAAATGGGATCAATGTATTGTTCTTTTCAGGGAAATAATAATCGTTAAAATCAACCGGTTGATTCCATTTGGTTCTATTACAAGGGCCACAAGCCAATAACATATTGTCCCACGCCAATGGATCACCAACTGCATAACCAGGTGGCGGATTCTTTGGAACAACATGTTCTACCTGTAAATTATGGCTTAAAGGAATATTACAGTAACAGCAATAATACCCGATCCTTTCGATTAACAACTTCCGCCATCTATCATAATCAGAGACGGCAATGGGGGTTCCGGCCTGATCCACCGGGCTTGTACCTTTATTCAAAGGTCTCATGTTATTTTTTTTCTTTCGAGTGAATATTTAACTCAAGGAAAGCTCTGAGAGCAGGATCGGCAATATTATTAATTTCATCCTTTAACTCAGGGGTTAAGCCATGTTGTTGAAATTTTAACAACATACTTTTTACATCATTATAAGTATTGGTATTCTCATCGGAAAATGGGCTTGGCACTCCCATTACTGCGGTTGCTACCTCATCTATTTTCAAATCCTTTGGAGGAATATCAGTTGGTTTATCAAGATTGTACAATTCATCTGACTCCAGTGATTGAACAATGAAGGCCGAATGTGTAGTAACAATAAACTGGATATTAGGGAAAGCACGCTTTAAATCTGCTACAACATGTCGTTGCCAGTTTGGGTGCAAATGCATATCCAGCTCATCAATCAATACTACTCCTGTTGTTTTCCTGACAGCATCAGTACCCAGAAAGCCGTTAAGAATCACACAACGAAAGGCCAGTTCTGCCACCATATTCAGCATAGCGATCAGGCCGTCGCTCATATTTGAATGCGTCATCCTTCCCAGTGAATGCTCATCAATGGTCACCGCAGCTTCCAGTTCCTGATATCTATTATTGTAAGCAACATCTTCAAGGTATGGGATAGCGGTTGTAATAGCATTAAAAACAGCATCCCTTGTTCCTTCAAACTCTTTATTATATTTCAGTTCTGAATCGTAATTGTGTAACCACTCCAATACTCCGTCAAAGTCCACCTTATTGCTTAAAGCAGCCAGGTATCCTTTTTCCATACGGGAACGTCTTTGTTGCGCTTTTTTCCCTTTCCGTTGTTGCGCTACGGTTCTTTCCGTACCAAAACTTGCAACTACCGGTAGTATTTCATCATGATGCTTCTCTCTTTGGAACAATAGGTGGGTCACAGCAAATATCAATTCACCGGCAAGGCTACCAGAATGGCTTGTTACCCCACTCTTCAGCATTCGACGTGTCCAGGTTATTGCAGGATTAGTATCGTCAAAATAAGCCCAGGCCTGAATCAGTGTATCCGTCTGATTGGGGAAATAATCACGTTCATTACTGTTCCATTTAACGAAACGTTCCTGAGGCTTAAATTGTCGCCGATATACAGCAGAAGCAGGGATAGGAAGACATTGGAGATATGCTCCCAATGAAACCTGAAGAGCATGCAACAAGGAAGACTTACCTTTTCCATTATCACCAATTGCCACAGTAAACTTTGGGTTAAGTCGCAATTCAAGCGACTCAAACCCTCTGAAATTCTGTATAAGTAATCGGTTTATGTGCATATGCTCCTGAAATTATTAAGATAGACAAACATAAGCATAAATACGATACCCCTTTCCATCAATTTTGCAAAAGGAGATCAGTCTTTCGCAAACCTGACAATTAACTCCGTCACCTGAAAACTGCTGCGGGCGGGCCTTTTCTCTCCCGGTACCACCAGCCTGAAAGGCCCTTTACCGGCAGGCAGCGGTTGCCCATCGGATTCATCTGCCAGCACTACTATTCTGTCTGTAAAATCGTTGTCCAGTTCTGCCAGTGAAAACAATACTTCATATCCATCAGCACTTCTTACCAGCAGATATTTGCTGAGGTTCTCTCCCCGCAAAGCTTTACCGGTGGTGACACCGGCCTGCTCCAGGATGTTCTGCAGTGGTACACCAGTGTAGGCGTGATCGTTACCATCACGGTCCTTTAGTGCAACAGTGGTACGTTTCATTGTATGCAGGTTTTCCGGATATAAGGTCAGTAGCTTTGTGACTTCGCCGGATATCTTTACGGAAGGCCGCTGTTGCGCTGCAGCGGTCAGAAACAGGCTTAACAACAGCCCTAATAAACAGGATCTTTTCATATATTTTAATTACCGGGAAATGGATTTGAAAAACGGGGATTGGTGATAAAGCTGGAATCGGTGAGCATATGCAGAAAGGCCAGCAGGTCTTTTTTCTCCTGTGCCGACAGCTGTAACGAAGTACCTGTCGGTATGTTGGAGCTACGCTGGAGAAAAGGACTCAGCGTTTCGCTCTGTGCGATATGTTCACTATAATGGTCAATCACTTCTTCCAGTGTTTTAAAACGACCGTCATGCATATACGGAGCAGTGAGTGCAATGTTGCGCAGGGTGGCCACCCGGAACCGTCCATTGTCGTAAGTCTGGCCGGTGATGTTTTGCCGCCCCTTATCTGTAGGCACAACATCCAGTCCGTTGTTGTGAAACAGGTCACTGTAGGTTTTGGGACCGCCATGGCAATGCCCGCAGGAAGCTCCTCTGATATCACGGGAAGGGTCCGGGTTGGTATAGAAGAGGGAAATGCCCTTTAATTCGGATACTGTAGGTTGATATTTTCCCTGCAGATATTGATCATAGCGCGAGTTGGCCGATATCAGGGTACGTTCAAACTGCGCCAGTGCTTTTACAATACGGTCGCCGGTAATACTGTCATTGCCAAATGCCCGGCGGAACAATGCCGGATATTGTTTACGCTGTCTTAGTTTGGCAGCGGCGCTTTCGAGGGACTGTCCCATTTCATGGGGTGCTGTCAGTGGTGTTACGGCCTGTTCTTCCAAACCGGCGGCTCTGCCGTCCCAGAAGAGGTGACGTACCCACAGCAGATTGACCAGTGCCATGGTGTTACGGGGTTGTAGCGTACCATCGGCGCCGGCACTGAATGTTTTTCCATCTGTAAAGGCTTTCGCCTGCTGGTGACAGGTAGCACAGCTCATCTTATCATTGACAGACAATGCTTTTTCATAAAACAACATGCGGCCTAATTGTACACCTTCCTCCGTCGTGGGATTATCTGCCGGCACAAATACCCGGTTCCCGAAATAGGCCGGCCAGGACAAGGCGGCAGGAACAGGTTTCCGGACAACCGATACACTGGCTGAAAGCAGGGCGGTCACCAGACCGGCCATAGCAATAACTTTTAACATCCTGGCCATATTTCAGTATAAAAGTGTTACAACACCCAACCCGCCATTTCTAAAAAAATAATACAGCAGCCATCAAAGATATTGTCAACATCAGTACCTTGCAGCTCTTTTTATCCATTTTTTTTGAAACCATCACTGCACCATGAGAAAGATATTCCTGCTGCTCGGTATATGTGCCCTGGGAAGCACTACCCAGGCCCAATTATTTGATCGCATCAAAAACAAAGTACAACAGAAGGTCAATGAAAAAATTGACCAGACCATTGATAAAGCCACTACCCCAAAAAAGAAAGACGATCAGGATAACACCGGCAGCAGCAACGCCGGCAATACTGCTGACGCCAACAATACACCTGCCGCCAACAACGGCGGATCTTCGGCCAGCACGGATATCAAAGCCTATTCCCGCTTTGACTTTGTGCCGGGAGAAAAAATCATTGTCCATGAAAATTTTGCCCAGGATGTTATTGGTGAATTCCCTGGTCAGTGGAACACCCGTTCCGGCGCAGAACTGGTGACTGTCAGCAACCGTCCCGGCAAATGGCTGGCCATCAAACAGGATGGTATTTTTTATCCGGAATATATTACCAACAAACTGCCGGACAACTTTACCCTGCAGGTAGACCTGATGGCCAGCAATGGTATTGCAGGCATCGGAGCTATTACCGTGGGTCTGGTGAAGGCGGCCGATACAGATGAAAAGTTCCATTACGGAGATGGCAGCGCTGCATCCAATCCATCCTTTAAGGTAACGTTCTCCCCTAAGAGTTCCGGTGAAGGTACTTTTCGTTATTCCTCCAATCTGATTGGTGATCATAGCATCAGCGGCACACCTTATTTTAATGTACCGAAGAAAAACTATGTAAGGCTCTCTATCTGGCGTCAGAAACAACGGGTACGCGTATATGTAGACAGTACCAAGATACTGGACCTTCCCCGGGCCCTGGATGCAGACGGCGGCTTAAACACCCTCGTGTTCTCCGCTTACGCACCTGACTACGATAAGACAGATGGCATCTTCTTTATCAGCAATATCAACCTGGCCGTAGGTGCACCCGATACCCGCAACAAACTGATCACCGAGGGTAAATTTATCACCCACGGTATTCTCTTTGATACCAACAGCGATCAGATCAAAGCGGAATCTTACGGTGCCCTGAAAGATATCGCCAGCGTGCTCTCTGAAAATGCAGCTGTAAAAGTTAAAATCGTAGGTCATACCGATGCAGACGGCAACGACAAGCTGAACCTGGACCTGTCCAAACGCAGGGCCGAAGCGATAAAGGCAGCACTCAACAAAACCTTTGGCATCGATGTGGCCCGTATGGATACAGATGGTAAAGGCAAAACACAACCTATTGACAACAACACTACAGAAGTAGGAAAAGCCAACAACCGCCGCGTAGAATTCATCAAATTATAAATAGCAGAAATGATTCTCTATTTTGAGATTCATGAGAACATTACTGCTATTCATGCTGACTTTGGGCAGTCTGATAACAACTGCTCAAAGTCAGCTTCCCTGGGACCTATCCCAGTTAAAGGAAACGCCCCGCACCTATCCCGCTGACTCCTGTCAGGTACCTGGCTTCCGCGCCTTCTTCTATGAAGGCATCACCTATAAAGCCCGTCCCACTAAAGTTTTCGCTTATTATAAAACGCCTGCCGGCACACCTCCTCCGGGTGGATGGCCTGCTGTTGTATGTGTACATGGCGGCGGTGGCACCGCTTTCCCCGCCTGGGTGCAGGCCTGGGTAGATCACGGTTTTGCAGCTATCGCCATGGACCTGGAAGGGCACCTGCCTTCCGGTAGTTACCCCAACCGGCAATGGCATGAAAACGCCGGCCCCGCCCGTATCACCACCTTTGGCGATATAGAACTGGCCGACCGGGAGCAGTGGTTCTATCATGCCGTGGCCGACGTAATCAGGGCCCATTCTCTGTTATCATCTTTCCCTGAAATCAATCAGCAAAAAATAGGCATCCACGGTATTTCCTGGGGCGGCGTGATCACTTCCGCCGTGATCGGGCTGGACCATCGCTGGGCCTTCGCTGTGCCTGTATATGGCTGCGGCTTCCTGTACAATACCAGCAACCCATCCTGGAGGCAGTTTTTTGAAGCCATGACACCCAAACAGCTCCAGGCCTATAAACAGAAATGGGACCCATCCATTTATCTCCCTTCCAGCCAGGTGCCTACCTTGTGGGTAACCGGCACCAACGATCCCGCGTTTCCGCTGGATATCTGGCAACAATCTGCTCTGCTGTGTAAAAGCCCACGGCTACTGTCGATGACCATCACCAGTAAACACGGGCATAAATGGGAACAACCTGAAATATTTGCTTTTGCCGGTAAAGTAGTGAGAGGGGAACAAACCACACTGCCGGCCAATAGTACTACTGTTATCAAAGGGTCAACGGCCGTGGCGGAGTTATCGGGGAAATATCAGATCGAAAAAGCGGTATTATGTTTTACCACCGATAGCAGTAACTGGCAAAAACGTTCATGGCAATCAGTTACTGCTACCGTTGATAAAAAAGGGGTATCTGCTGTTATACCGGCAGGCACCACTGCACTGTACTTCAACATCACCAGCAAGGACTCCCTGACTTTCAGTACGCCCTTTGCCGTTAGACCGTGATTATTTTTTCCAGGTATTGTCTGCCGGGGTGGCATCCATAAACAGGTTGCCCTCCAGGCTAATGGAAGCGACGGCTTTATTTACCGGCACTGTCAGCTGTAATGACTTATCATTTTTCTTCCATACCTCCGGTGTCTTATGCACCCGGGATTGGGAACCATCTGTATAGTTTACCACCACATCAAACGGGATGGCAAAACCACCGGTATTCTTAATCTGCAGGCTGGCAGTTTTTCCTTTTACCTGTACCTGGGTCAGCGCCAGGTCAATGTAATGATTGGTAAAGAACCAATTTTGCCAGAACCAGTTGAGGTCCTGACCTGCGGCTGTATTAAAGGAGTAGAAGAAATCCCAGGGGATGGGATGTTTACCATTCCATTTGTCCATATAGGCGTGGAGGCATTTACGGAACACCATATCGCCCAGCAGGTCTTTCACGGCCAGATAAGCCAGGGAGGCCTTGCCATATGAGTTGTTGCCATATCCTAGTCCACTCACCTGGTTGGACATCGAGATGATGGGCTGGTCTTCTTCCGTAGAAGGATCGCTGGCATAATAGGCTACGCGGAAGCGTCTGTACAGATCGTCTGCATTACTTTTCCCTTTTTCGTTGATGCGTGCCAGGTATTCGAAGGTGGTGGCCCAACCTTCATCCATAAACGCATAACGGCTTTCATTGATACCCATATAAAAAGGGAAATAGGTATGTGCCATCTCGTGGTCCTGCAGCAGCTGCGCGAAGCTCAGGTTTTTACCGACAGAGCCGTCGTTGACCATCATCGGATACTCCATGTCTGCATATCCCTGGAAAGCAGTCATTACCGGATAAGGGTAAGCTACTCCCGGCCACTGGTGGGAGAACCAGTTGAGGGCATTATGCGCGAAGCGGATAGAGGAATGGAAATCATAGGCGGTATCATTGTAAGCAGCCTGTATACTGCTACGGCGGCGGGTGGCGCTGTCCACCATTACGCTGGCAGCGTCCCAGGTGTAATGGCTGCTCAGCCCCAAGGTTACATCTGTGATGTGGTCATAGCTGAACTTCCAGGTATTCCAGTCCTGTTGCTGTGTTACTTTTCTGGTCAGCATTTCTGCTTTGGTGGCGATATGTACCAGCGAATCGCTGTTATAGGAACTTTTCAGTCTGGCTGCATATGCCGGCTGGAGCACTTCATCTGCATTGAGCAGGTTACCGGTACCCCATACCACATAGTTTTTAGGCACCTTCACGGCTACACGGTAGTCGTTGAAATCGTTGTAAAACTCGGCCCTGCCGTTATGTTCCAGCATGTCCCATCCATTGTAGTCATCGTAAACGGCTACACGCGGATAATAGTAGGCCAGGAAATAGGTGGCGCTGTCGATGATACCTTCGCGGCCGCTTTCCAGAGACAGGTCATAATGCCAGCTGATTTTCAGTTGCAGACTATCTTTAGAGGCCAGCGGAGTGGGTAAGTTGACAACCCCTACGGTACCGATGTCATTATTGAATGGTACCAGGGCGCCATTGACCAGCAAAGTATCGATCACGACGCCGCTGGCCAGGTAGTCTTTGCTGACGTATCCGGAACGGGGTGCCTGTGGCTTATGTACGTTGCAGATAAGGTGAAACACCAGTGTTTGCAGCGCATCCGGGCTGTTGTTGATATAGGTGACCGATTCTTTTCCATACACCGTAGGAGAAGGTGGGGCCACTGTAATATGAATATCGTACCGCCCTTTGTTCTGCCAGTATTTACTACCGGGGTTTCCGCTGCGGGAGCGGGTATTGTTCTCATAAGCCTTCCTGATATTACGGGGCTCGTAGAGCTGTTGCGCATTCACAGACAGCCCTGCCATGCACAATAATAACAGGATGTTAAAACATCTTTTCATAAAATAGAATTGTTGCGATTAAAAATAGGCAAAGTTGTCTGAAAAATGCAGGGTTGTTCAGTTCGCTAGCTCTTTTACGGGCATAATCATTGTGGCCTGATTATAAAACGATATGCCATGAGTACATTTCATATTGATTATCATGGACAGCTGATACCCGTTTCGCAGGAATCAGCCGATACTTTTCGAGTAGCATTACCCAACAAGCCCTTAGTACTGGTGAGAAAACAGGACAGCGATGGTGCTGATATCTGGTTTGAGAAAGACACCGATAATGAAACACCCGAAACAGCGGAACTGGGCACAGCCATTGAAACAAAACTTGCCGGATGAAAGCAGCCACAGCAAGTCTATCCATAAAAAAATATTTTCATCATGTATCCCGCAGTTGTCATTAACTGCGGGAGTTTGTTTATATTTATTGCCTCATAACCATTACCGGCAGGTCCTATTAACCCACCCCACACACCTATTGTTTGACGGAAAACCAAAACTATTCATCTCCAAAACAATCGCAACACATGACACATTATGATGTCACCAAACTGGAACATCTTGAAAGAAAAACCGAATGGAAAGAAAATTATGCCTACCACACTGCTGTCAACAAACTACTGATATTACCTGTATTATTGATTGCAGGCGGTGGCCTGACCCTGTTTCTACTCCAGGCCCGGCAACTGCAAAGCAGCTATGGCCTTATCGCCAGCATGGCTATTTTGACAGGCATTCTTTTATTTGTACTCATCAACGGAAGAGGAAAAAAACAGGTATTGTCCAACATCTCCCAAAAACCGGTATGTCTGGCCAAAATCGTAAAAGGCAACGCACACTCACAGGTTTATTATGGTATTTTCAGTACCAGCGATACCCGCTGGGATACAGCATTACTGCAACATATTTCTGATAGGGTGATCAACATCCCCTCCAATACCAGCAATCCGGATGACCAAACAGTGGCCCTGCTGCTACGGCCCTCCCTTATCACGGATGGCATGCCCTCCCAATCCCTTCCCTCCTCTTTCACCGGCGGCCATGAAATATATCTCAAACCCTTCGACTTCAGCAACATGGACAAAGCCGCCTATGACTATATACAGCACCGGAATGGCGTTTTCCCGGTGTTGTATGTTAATCATAACTATGTCCCTGTGATATTGAGAGATTATATTATCGCCTTAGACAAATAGTTTGTTGAAATAGCCATATGTTACCCGAGTGTTATATATTCAGGGGCAGGTACCGGTATAACGCGAAAATCGCATTATATTAGTAACCTGGTAAGAAAAGGGAGTGACTATGTCTATGCAATCTGAAGCACTGGAGCCTGCCATACTTTTTAAAGCCTATTATACGCGGCTTTGTTATTTTGCATTCCAGTTTACGGGAGATAAAGACCAGGCCAGGGATATAGCCCAGGAAGCCTTTGTAAGCTACCTCGGGCAACGGGGCAGCGTGGCCCCGCATCCGGTGGCCATCCGGAATTTTCTGTACACCTCCGTGCGCAATGCCTGTTTGAATGTGCTCCGGCATGAAAAAGTAGTAGAGAAATTTGTGGCTGCACAAACCACCGCTCCGGAGGACGACACCACAGTAGTACTTACCATGATAAAGGCTGAAGTACTCGGAGAAATCAATCGTGTATTACAAACACTTCCTGCATCCTGTCAGGAGATCATCCGCATGGGATATATCGACGGATTAAAAAACCAGGAGATTGCCCGGCAACTCAATATCAGCATCAACACCGTCAAAACACAGAAAAAAAGAGGGCTGCATCTACTACGGCAGCGCCTTAATCCTGAAATCTACTCTCTCTTCTTTCTGTAATCCATCCCTCAAAAAAATATTTTCACTGGTTGTCACCCCTTTTTCGCTCCTGCGTTTCTTTATGATGAGAACAATATTATGGAGCAACATCAGGACGCTTTTGATTATGCAGCACTGATTTTCCGTTGTCTCAACGGAGAAGCCACCAATGCCGAAAGGCAACAGCTGCAGGAATGGCTGGACAAAGATCCGCGGCATCAGACTTTGTATGCCTCTTTCCTGGACCCTGCACAGCTGACGGCCGGCATTGCCTTTCAGGAAAGTATTGATATAGAAGCCGACTGGGAAGCTGTGCTGGCACGCAGCCACCAGCCGAATAGCCGTCAACGGCCGGTATGGCCAGGTCGTATCGCCGTATGGACTGCCGCCGCTGCCGCCGTAGTAGCCGGTGTCGTGCTGCTGTATCCTTATCGGCATATATCATCGCATGATAACCGGATCGTGGCCGACCAGACACACACCTTCCACAATGATGTTCTGCCAGGCAGCAACCAGGCTGTATTACAGCTGGCCAACGGCCAGACCGTGCACCTCGGCGGCTATGATCACGAAGCCATCCGGGAAGCCGATGGCACGACCATCTATCAGCATAAGGACGGCCTGGTATATGATCACCAACGCGGCCAGCCAACTGCCGGCATATACAACATCCTGTCTACTGCCAGGGCAGGGCAATACCAGCTGACTCTCGAAGATGGAACCAAAGTATGGCTCAATGCCGCATCTTCACTGAAGTTCCCTGTTCATTTCACTGGCAATGAAAGAAAAGTGGAACTTACCGGCGAAGGATATTTTGAAGTGGCCGCCAACGACCGCCAGCCATTTAAAGTAATGGTCAACGGTGTGGAAGTACTTGTATTGGGCACCCGCTTTAATATCGGTGCTTACAACGACGCAGTCAACACTACGCTGATCAGTGGTGCTGTTAAAGTATGCCTTCCCGATAAACGCTCCTGGCAGCTGTCGCCCGGACAAGAGGCTCATATACAGCAGGAACAGGTGTTTATCTCCTATGCCGATACAGAAAAAGCTATCGCCTGGAAAGAAGGGATTTTTTATTTTAAGAATGATGACCTGCGCGATATTATGGAACAGGTGGCCCGCTGGTACGACCTGGAATTGAATTTTGAAGGACCGCTGCCAACCAAAAAAATCAGCGGAAATATCAGCCGTCAGGCTAAACTGTCACAGGTGCTGGAAATGCTGAACTATGTGAGTGGTGCTCATTTCAACATTCAGGGGAAAAAGGTAAGCATCTCCCTATCAAAATAATATAACGTAAACGTATATACGCGATAAAATATATCTGTAATCAATGTCATGCCATAACCACTAAGATTAAACCACTATTAATCTAAAAAACAAACTGATGAAGAAAAGATCTATTTCCGCCTACGGGCGGGGTATGTTATTCCTTTTGCCTGTAAAAATCAGCATGGCCGCAAAGTTGCTCACCATGCTCCTGCTGTTGGCAGCATTAAGCGTTTCTGCCATCGGTTATGCCCAGAAAATAACCCTTTCTGTACAGCAGGTGCCGCTGGAACAGGTATTTGCAGCGATCCGTCAGCAGACAGGATATTATTTTCTGTACGATAATGATCTCCTGAAAAAAACCGGCAAGGTAAACGTGCATGTAAAAGATGCAGATGTGACCACCGTTCTGGACCAGTGCCTGGCCGGACAACCTGTGGAATATAAAATCATCGACCGTACCATCTCCCTGAAAGAAGCGCCGGTAAAAAAAATGTCTGGCCATCTGGCGGCCGATACTGTCATCACCGGTAAAGTAACAGATGAAAAAGACGTACCGCTGCCAGGTGTAACTGTTACTGTAGAAGGTTCTTCCAGAGGCACCGTTACCGATGGGAGCGGACGTTATTCCATTCAGCTACCTTCCGGTGCCAAAGCATTGTTATTTTCCTTCATTGGTTATAGCAAACAACGCATAGAACCCGGCGGCAGCACTGCGCTCAACGTTAAGATGTCTGAAGGCTCCAAAGGGCTGTCTGAAGTGGTAGTGACAGCGCTCGGCATTAAAAGGGAAAGTAAGTCACTCGGCTATACCGTAGCCGAACTGAAAGGCGCCGATCTTTCAGAAGGAAAAGAAGTGAATGTTGCCAACGCCCTATCCGGTAAAGTGGCCGGTGTACAGGTCAGCCGCCCTGCCTCCGGCGCTGGTGGCTCGTCCAAGATCGTGATCCGTGGCAACAACTCCCTGCAAGGCAACAGTCAGCCACTTTATGTGGTAGATGGTGTACCGCTCGACAACCAGAACATCGGCGCTGCCGGCAGCACCGGCGGTGTAGATTATGGCGATGGTATTTCCAATATCAACCAGGACGATATCGAAAGCATCTCTATCCTGAAAGGCCCTAATGCCGCAGCGTTGTATGGCCAGCGCGGCAGCAACGGCGTTGTGCTCATCACCACCAAATCAGGTAGTTCCCGTAAAGGTATCGGTGTTAAGTTCAGCAGCGATTATTCCCTCGGTAACGCCCTGGTGACACCCGACTTCCAGGATGAATATGGTCAGGGCCTCAATGGCGACTTCACCCACTTCCGCGCCGCCGATGGCAAAGTATATACGATGGAACAGGCCAGGGCACAGGGTTTAAAAGGCATCCCCAAAATGAGCGCCGGCCGCGACAGGATCGCCCGCAGCAGCTGGGGCCCTAAAATGGAGGGACAACAATATGAGGACCAGTGGGGCAACATACTCTCCCTTACACCACAACCCAACACCTATCAGCATTTCTTCAATCAGGAAAAACAATTCGTCAATAATATCAGCGCCGAAGGCGGCAACGATAAAGTCAACTACCGCTTCTCCTATTCCAATACACACGTAGACGGCTATGTCCCCAAAAATACGCTGGACCGTAATACCTTCACCCTTCGTACACAAGCCAACATCACACCGAAGCTCCAGCTGGATGCCAAACTGAACTATATTTCACAGAAAGGTAAAAACCGGCCAACCCTCTCCGACGCGTCCGACAACCCGGCCTACCTGTTTATCAGCCAGCCACGCAGCATGCCGATGTACATCCTGGCAGACTATGCCTGGACCACCAATGATGTGGCCAAACAATTCGGCTACAGCGGCGTAACACCAGGCCTCGAAAAAACCTATGCCACCAACAGTTCCACAGCCAACCCCTACTGGACCATCAACAAAACCTACAATGCTGACCAGCGCGACAGAGTACTAGGTATGCTCCGCCTGTCTTACGACTTCACCAACTGGCTGAAACTCACCGCCCGCGGAGGCACCGACTTCTATACAGAACAACGCCTGCGTTACCGCGCCAAAGGCACCTATCAGAGTCAGAACCGTAACGGTGACATAGAAGAAAGGGTGATCCGTGTAAGAGAAGATAACTACGACCTGTTACTCAACGCCAACCTGCCACTCAACAAAGACTTTACACTGGGACTGAACGCTGGTACCAGTCATCAGAAAAAATTCTATCGCATGACCGGCAATACCGGCAAGGAATTTATCGTGCCCGACCTCCATGTAATCAACAATACCCTCACCAACTCCTATCTCTTTGACCTGCAGGAGTCTGAGATCAATTCTGTATATGGCTTCGGTCAGCTGGCCTTCCGTAACTACTGGTTCCTGGATTTCTCCGCCAGAAACGACTGGTCTTCTACCCTTTCTCCCCAAAACAATTCTTTCTTCTATCCTTCTGTCAGCACCAGTCTTATTATGACTGACCTCCTCAATATCAAAAGCAATGTAGTCAACTACTGGAAGCTCAGAGGTTCACTGGCACAGGCAGGCAGCTCCGGCAATCCCTATCAGCTCACCGGCACCTATAGCCTTGATCAGTTTACACACGGCGGGCAGCCACTGGGATATTTTACCTCCGTAATCCCCGACCCCAACCTCAAAAACGAACTGACCACCTCCGCAGAATTCGGTACCGATCTCCGGATGCTGAATAATCGTTTAGGCGTCAGCTTTACATACTATAACGCCACTACGAAAAATCAGATCCTGGACGTACCACTCCCTCCCTCCAGCAAATTCGAAGCCCGCCGTATCAATGCCGGCGAGATTCGCAACAGAGGCATAGAAGTGTCTGTCAGCGGTACTCCGCTGAAACTGCACAACGGCTTCACCTGGGAAAGTGCCTTCAACTTCTCCCGTAACCGTAACGAAGTGGTGTCCCTCACCACCGGCGTGGAAACCTTTGTGCTGGGCAGTGACCGCGGCATCAACATAATCGCCGCTCCCGGCAAACCCTTTGGTACCATGATCGGTACGGGCTTCGCCTGGCTTAAAGACGAACACGGTAACCGACTCATAGACCCGGCCACCGGCCTTCCACTCCGTACCCAGGGACGGCAGCTGACAGAACTGGGCAATGCACTTCCTGACTGGACAGGTGGATTCACCAACACCTTCCGCTATAAAGGTTTTACCCTCAACACCCTCGTCGATATCCGTCAGGGTGGTATGGTATACTCCCAGAGCAACCGTGAAGAGCTGATCTATGGCACCACCAAAAGAACACTGGCAGGCCGCGACGGCAGCTATGTAGCCAGTGGCGTAATTGCAGCCAAAGACAATAACGGTAACTGGGTAAGCACCGGCAAACAAAACACCATGACCGTAAAAGCACAAGACTACTGGAACGTGGTAGCCAGTGATAAAGAAAACGTAGTATCGGAAGAAATGATGAACGACGCCAGTTATATTGCGATGCGCGAAATAAGCCTCAGCTATCAACTGCCGGCCAGCATGCTGACGGGTAAAATCGTTAAGCGGATCGGTATAGGCATCTATGGCAGAAACCTGTTTTACTTCCAGCGCAAAACAGATGGATTCTCTCCCGAGGCTTCAGGCTTCAATGTCAACAATTCCTCTCTCGGCCTGGAATCTACTGCACTGCCCATGATGCGGAACTTTGGCATCAACCTGAGCCTGGACTTATAATCAGTTGGTCTTTTAAAAAGTAAACAGATGAAAAAACGTACCTTTTCCATATATGCCGCACTGCTGACAGGTAGTCTGACGCTTGGCAGCTGCACCAAAAATTTTAACGAGCTGAATACGCCGCCGACTTCCGTAACCAATATCGATGCGGCCATCCTGCTGTCTAAAGTTCAAAAAGATGCTGCCTTCGCCGAAGGCACGGAAACCGCCAACATACAGGTGGGTTCCTGGGTACAATATTGGGCCGGCGGCCTTGTAGCGCCTACCTCCCGCTACATACAGCAACCCGACAACAACATGTGGGCGACGCACTATACATGGCTGCGCAATCTCGGCCAGATACGCAACCAGGCCCTCAAAGGCAGAGAAAACGATCCCAGTGGCCGTACCAAACTGGCCATCGCCCGTATCCTGGAGATATTTATATGGCAAAGGCTCACCGACCTGTTTGGCGATGTCCCTTTCTCCCAAACAACCGAAGATGCCGGTAATGTCAATAATAAACCAGTATACGACAGCCAGGAATCCATCTACAAACAGCTGATCTCCGATCTGGATGCCGCGATCTCCCAACTGAATGCCAGTGATGTTTCCTATGGTAATGCAGACTTCTATTATAAAGGCAATGCAGACAGCTGGAAAAAATTTGGCAATGCACTCAAACTTCGTTTAGGCATGCGCCTCAAATATGTGGCTCCGCAGCTGGCCGAAAAAACCGTGCGTGAAGCCATGAGCGCCCCGCTGTTTACCGACAATAAAGATAACGCTGCCGTACCTACGTTTAATGATGCGCAAACCACCAACGCCCATCCCATACTGGCACAGTTTATCACCGGCAGCCCTGATCTCCGTTATCTTGCCAGTGCCTTTGTAAGTACACTCAACAACAAAAAAGATCCGCGGCTCACGTTGATAGCTGCTCCCACCGTCAATTCCAAAAACAGTGGGACACCGGTATACCGTGGCATAGGAGTTGCCCTCACCGACGCACTGCTGGCTGGTGTTATCAAAGACGACTACTCTACCGCTGCTACCACCACCTACTTCAACAGAACACTGACCACTCCTATTCCCTGCTATGTACTTACCTATGCCGACGTGTGTTTCTTCAAGGCGGAAGCAGCCTTGATGGGTTGGGGCGCCACACCTGCTGATGCAGAGAAATATTACCAGGATGGTATCAAAGCAGCCATGGCCATGCAACCTTATAATATCACCAGTATACCACAGTCTTACATCGACGCTGAGTTTTCGCTGGCTGGCCTCACTCCCGAACAACAGCTGGAAAAAATCATGACCCAAAAATGGATACAGTTGTTTGGCCGCGATTATGAAGCCTTCGCTGAATGGCGCCGCACCGGTTATCCCGTGCTTACACCCGGACCCAACCCCGGCTCTACGAATGGTACCATTCCCCGCAGGGCTGTATATTCCTCACTGGAAACGCTGCTCAACGCAGACAACTATCAGCAGGCATTAAAAGGATTATCCAAAGGAGATACTTATCTGTCTAAAGTGTGGTGGGATAAAAAATAGGAAATACGGAATACGTATTGAAAAAACGGGACAAGCCTATTATGCAAAAGGCTTGTCCCGTTTTTCTATTTTTAATTTGAAATTTTAGCCCTCTTAATATCCGGATTGTTTGAAGAAGTTAGTCACGGCGGTGCTATCGCTATAGTTGAGCGTTATGATTTCGCGGATGGCTTTGGGTTTATCTTTTTGCTGATTGTAATAGGATTTGCAGATGGTATATCCTACATAGTAGCCCAGATCACCTACTGGTGTATTTTCAGAGGCGGAGTTGTAGAGCCAGTTGTCCCAGGAAGGACTGAGCATTTCGGATTTGAAGCGTTCACGGATGGCCTTATCATTTTTAGGCCCGTATTCCATATAGGGCAGTGGTATCTTTTGGCCGGTCACCAGCTCAGTAATAAAATCACAGGCCCCTTCACAGATCGCCTGTGACAGCAGGTTGTAGCCATAGCATCGCTGCTGCGTGTGTACGTACTCGTGAATATTCAGCAATACAGCACTTTTGATGGGGTTGGTTTTAAAATAATTGCCCAGAAACTTCTGCATGCCTGGTGAGAACTCCGATATATCAATAGTGGAGTCGCCTGTGAGCATTTCACTACCGATAAGCACCATACTGTCTTTGGTGGTACCGCCGGAACGAAGCGCTCCTATGGTGAAATAAATTTGCGCCGGTTTCAGTTCAGGATACAGCTTCTTCAGTTTAGCGATGCTGGGCCCAAACTGCGGCGCCAGTGTTTTTACCTTATAAGTGTTGGCCCTGATGGAATTCCAGAACTTAGGATAATTGCGTATCACTTTCAGATAATAAGTATCCGTATAATTTTTAACTTTTCTGAAACCAGCCAGTCCTGGCGTTCCTTTTTCAATGTATAGTTTATCGAGATATTCCAGCTGTTTCAGGCTATCATTGGTGCTACGGATACTGTCATACGCGTTCCAGAAGTTATCAACATCTGAAGTAAAAACAGTTGGCGCTTGTCGCTGTGCAGATGCAGCGGAGATACAAAGTCCTGCTACGAGCAGAGATAGGATATACTTCATACAATAAGATTACAGCGTATAAGATACAAAATAAACCTACTACCGCTGTCGTCTCATGCTAAAAAGATTGTCCGGTAACGGTATCCATCCCTTCCAGAAAAGGTACTGTCCCATCCAGCTGAACAGGCAACTGTTTGCCATTGGACAACAGGTATACATAACGATTGCCTTTACGACATAACAACGGATATGGAATCACGGCTGAAGTAGCATAGGGATTCGCTGACAAGTCCAGCATTATGCTGGTAAACTTATCCTGACTGACAGGTTTGCCGGTTGCATCTAATACTACAAACTGGCGTTGTGTTTCGGCCAGGAAGCCTGTGCCTTTTTCGCCGATGAATATTTTATCATAGATAACCGGCAGCAATATCTTTCCTTGTCTGTCTGCAAGTCCCTGTATATAACCATAACGGCTATCCGGAGCTGCTTTGAACAATTTGAGATAAGTACTGTCTTCAATGTCTGACAGATAGCTGTTTTCGTCGTAGTCATATTCTACCGGAGTGATCAGCTTACCGGTAGTATCCACATAACCATATTTCAACTGTTCAAGACCATTGACTGTTATATACTTTTTGAGCAGCAATATCTGCCCTGTTTTCACTCCTGCCGCTCCATCGTAAATAAACGGTACTACCTCCTGACCGCTGACATTGATCAAACCTACTTTTCCGTTTTTCACCACCGGCGCAATCCCGTTGATGAAAGGCTGTATAGACACTGTCTGGCTGGTATCCCAATCGTATTTTTTATGCATCGGGAAAGGGGCTGATATTACTTTGGCAGATGTAATATTCCATAGGAAAGAATTTTTTCCATCAGACACGATCAATAAACCCGGGGCACCGGATGGGGAAACTTCTGTATATGGCCAGGTGGTGATCTTAGCATTGGACAGCGCAAACAGTTCAAAATGCTGAATGGAATCCACTTCTGATGTCAGCAGGCACTGGTCTTTATTAAGCGTTGTTATATCTGCATAAGTGGCTGGCAACAGTTCTTTTCCCTGCAGGTCATACAGTCCGTAAATGTACTGATCGTTCTTATGAAGGGTTACTTTGAACAGATTGCTGTCCGGCCCGAAAACATCCACATCATAATATCTGGCAGGAACGATTTCCTGTTGGGCAGCAACGTCATAAACGCCAGTACCCTCCTGTGTTTTCACAGACAGCAGCTTATCGGATATAAAGGAATAACTATCATAACGGACAGGCAGGAAAAGCGTAGCATCCGGTTTGTACAAGCCGGTCTTTTGCTGATAGGTCACCTCCAGCAGCCCGCGGGTCTCCAGCGCTCGTACTTCATGGAACGCTGGCTCCACCAGCTTTCCGTTGGCCGGATTGTAAAAACCATAAAGCGCTTTCCGTTTCAGGCTGAACAGCTGCTCCTTGTCGCCAGTGGCTGTGTTGACCGCCATGCCGGAGATATCGTTATAACCTTGTTTCAGCAAGGGTTTTCCGGTACTGTCATATACGTTGTACAGTCCGTCCTGTGCAGCTATAAAATAATCACCGGCACAGGTCACGCCATCTTCAAAGACAGGTGGAGCAACGACACGGCCGCTTTCTGTTACCACGCCGGTTTTACGATCCTTGGTAAAAGTCAGGAAAGGGCCACTGGTAAAGGTACCGTAGGGATCGGAGATATCTTCATATAAAAAATCCAGCACTACCTTCCCCTGTTTGTTGATCAGGCCAAAGTATCCGTTTTTCTTCAGCCTCAGCAGCCCATTGCCCACTATTTCCATATCGCTGTACTCCGGTGACGCATATACTTTTTTCAGGGGAATGTTAACGATCACTGCTTTTCCCTTTTGCTGAAAACTACATACCCATTCATCGCTTCGCATCATGGAATGACTATGCTGAAACTCAAAAGGGACCAGTATTTCATGACGGGAACTAACGATACCCCACTTCCCGTTTTTTTGTGCATATACATAATCGCTTTTGCTGCCGCAGCCTCCGCAAAAGTCAATAGCATCATAGATAGCGGGGATGACCAGCTTCTTTTGACTGACACTGTAAACACCCCATTTACCTTGTTGTTTTACATCAAAGCGGTCATCATCCAGTATACCGGCATCTTCAAACATCATGGGCAATAACAGTTTCCCCCAGGTGTCCGCATAGGTCATCTTTCCCTGCTGATAAAGGGCCAGATAGGTTTTCCATTTCACTTCGATTTTATCATACAATGGTTTTAATACCCATTTTCCCTGATCGTCTACCACGCCCACTTTGTGGTTGCTGCTCACGATCGCCATCTGTCTGTTTTCATTTTCATGAACAGATTGAAACCCGTTTCGCTGATCGGTAATACTATCCACCGGATGAAAGGTTTCGATGATCTTATCAAAAGCGCGTGCACCTGTGGTATCGATATACCAGTTTTTTCCTTTGTTGGCAATACGGGCAAAACCGTTCACAAAAACAGATCCCTGTTGAGCCAGTAATGTATTGCCGGTCAGCAACAGGCCGCATAAAATAGATATTGCCGGTTTCATGTGCACTGATTTTTAGTTATCGTAACCTTTTTTCTTTTTTGATTTTACCGGCAGTTCTTTTCCATCTTTATCAAGATAAAAATACCATTCACCCTGTTTCACGAACAATGGAAAGATGTCTCCGCCCCAGTCTCTGTTTTTGTCCAGTTCATCGTATACTACAGGGATCACTGTTTTACCGTAAACATCTACCATACCGTTTTTATCGCCCTTTGTGACATCAAACAGCTGAATACCTCTATTGTAGCGGATTTCGTCGTACTCCAGCGGCAACACTTCTTTTCCTGCGGCATTCAGCACACCTTTTTTGCCATTGCGGGTCACCACATAAAAAGTGGTGTCATAAATACGGTTTATATCTTCATATTCAATCGGAAGAAACATTGTACCATCCTTACGCAACAGCCCCAGTTTCCCATCCTTTTTGATCTGCAGCAACTCATCTTCAAAGGAGGCGATATCATCCAGCACTACCGGATATACTTCTTCCTTCTTCGCGTTAATGATGCCATAATGATCATCTTTTTTTCCAACAACGGCCAGTCCGTTATAAAA
The DNA here is from genome assembly GCF_018255755.1 of Chitinophaga sp. HK235. Lineage (NCBI taxonomy): Bacteria > Pseudomonadati > Bacteroidota > Chitinophagia > Chitinophagales > Chitinophagaceae > Chitinophaga > Chitinophaga sp. HK235. The sequence continues at coordinate 2,603,351 of NZ_CP073766.1, forward strand.
ATCACCCACATAGGCGTAGTCCTCAAATACAAGTGGTTTGCCGGTGCTGTCTACAAAAAGGTTTTCCCGGGAATATCCTCTCACCTTGAGCAGTCCGTTGCTGAACTGAAGCGGTGAATTTTTCCGGTCTTTGGGCATCAGCAGCCGGTTGTAGTTATTCGAATTAAACTCCCAGTATTTATTTTCGTAGAGGATGTTGCCTGCTTTATCTGTCAACAGCGTGTTGCCTTCATTGTTAGTATAACGTTTCTCTACGATCCTGTTGGCTGCTACGGCATCGTAGAATCCATACGGTGTCATGGGCCGGAGTATATTGCCTGACTTATCGGCCAGCGCAGAAGAATCCCCGGCTGACAGATGAAGCATTTCAGCATTTTGCCAGCGGATTTCGGAGTAACGGACAGGGACCACCATTTTGCCGGCAGCCACATTGTAAACACCTACCTTCTCTCCTTTCATCACACCTATAAAATTATTTTTATCATCTCCTGCGTAATCATCGTCATAGCCACCATTCTGGCTTCGTTCTGTAGAAAGTCCATCAAACTGTGCAGGCAGCAGCAGATGACCGGAGAGGTCAGCCAGGCCACATTTTCCGTTTTTCACCACCGCCACGTAGGTTTTACCGTAATAAGGCAGGATCTTAATATCAGTGTATTCGAAAGGGAATAACTGTTTGCCGGTATCATTGTACAAAGCTGCAGTCTTCGCTTTTTTTACGAGCAGGCAATAAGGGCCATTAGCAGCGGTAACAGCAGCAGGAGCCGCATTGTATACACCATCGCCTTTGGCATCCAGCAGGGCAATCTCATCATTTTCAACCGGGATGATTTCTTTCCCTGAAGCATCCACTACTCCACATTTATTTCCTTTCCATACCAGCAGGATATGACCTAATCGCTGTGTGCGGGTATATTGCGGAGGTACTTTCATCACGCCATCAGTTGTCTGGAGGAAGCCGATCTTTCCCTGGACAGTTACGCCTACCAGCTCTTTTGAAGGCCCTCGGCTGAAATCATCATAGAGGGCTTCCGTGACCACTTTGCCCTGTTTGTTCATCAGCCCGCATTTGCCGGCAGTGGTGAAATAGCTGAACAGGTCAGTGTCTTCCTCGCCCAATCCTCTGAAGTCCTTGTATCCCGGAGGCACAATAATGGTACCGTCTTCCAGCGCCAGGCCTATGCGGCCCTGCTCTTTGATCTCAATGACGTTATCGATCACATAACTTTTGTGAATATCTTCATACCGGGGTGCCTGCAGCAGTTTGCCGGTTTTCATATCACAAAAGCCGTACAGACCATTTTGTTTCACTTTAAACGTGCGGGGAGTAAGGGCATCAATCTCATTGTATTCTATAGGACATAATACATTGCCCATGCTGTCTACCGCGCCGGTTTTACCGTTTAGCCGCACGGTGATGAAGCAGTAGTTTTTCTCCGGATGTTCCTTGTCTTTTTCATCGAGGATGTTTACCTCATCATATTTAAACGGGGCGATGATCGTACCCTGATTGTTGATGGCACCGTAGGCATCATGTTTTACCGCTACTACGGTATGAAAGTAGCCGATGCGTTCTACCTTGTCTACCATTATTTTGCCGCTGCGATGCAGGAACTGCGGCTGCCGGTTGACCATGACCGTGGCAAATTCTCCGTCAAAACCATCGATGTAGTCTGCGGTGGCCGGAGCCTGGGCGAAGGCAGTACCGGCTATCAGGAGCCATGCTCCTACGCCAAGGGCTATACGTATTCCTTTCTTCATATACAAAAGGGCTAAAACAGTTGATTATTTTACAGGGTTGCGAAGCACTACCAGGTTGCCTTCCAGCGTTACCGCAGCGGCCAGGCCATCGTGAAAGTCCACGACCTCTTCAAACTGAGGAGTGATCACCATTTTACCGCCGGCGTCGAGGAATCCCCATTCGTTGCCAATCCGAACAGCCAGCAAACCGTCGGAGAAGCGCAGATGGGAGTCTACGATGCAGTGGTCTGCCGTGTCGCACAACGGGACTTTGACAGGAGTGCGGCCATCGGTATTTAAAATATAAATATAGCCATCACGGTTACCTTCTGCTTTACCATTTACCTGTACAAAAAAGATTCCGTTAGAGATCTCATAGGGTTGTCCTCCAAACTGTGCGGGTATCACTATTTTACCTGCTTTGTTCATCATGCCCCAATCTCTATCCTGCTGAAAGGGCGCCCATCCATTCATAAAATCTCCCAGCCCGTCTACATCAACGGTAAACAACAATTTGCCGGTGGTATCGATTATACCGTAGGCATATTCGGGCTCTCCTTCCGGAAGCCTGTTGTATATACGGGCCAGCTCATCGTTGCCGGACAGGGTATCTCTTTTTTTGATCCCGCTGGCCACTACGGCCACACCGTCGGAGAAATCACGGGCATGGGGATAAACAGGCGGTATGATCCATTTACCGGTAGTGTCTGTATAGCCGTACAGGTTACCCCGGCGCACCAGCAGCAGTCCGTTATGAAAAGAATGTGGATTGGGTTTTATTTCATTATAGACGCCGCTATATATTTTGTCTATCAGCGTATCTATGCGAACAAAAGAGCTGTCCAGTGCGGTTTTACCCTGACGATCGATATATTCCCAGGTGCCGTTTTTATTGACAGCGGCACGGTTGCTGGAGAAGTCGCGGGCTTCTTCATAGCGGCAGGGTATCACCAGTTTGCCGGTCCTGTCGATATAACCGTATAGGGTATGATCATCGAAGGACTGCCCTACTACCGCCATGCCTTCACTGAAATCGCCGGCTTCCCCGAAAACGGGCTGTATCACCAGCTGCCCGGAGGTATTGATATATCCGTGTTTGCCGCCGGCTACGCGCGTTCTCGCCAGTCCTTCCGAAAAGGTTCCGATAGTTCGTATATGCTTGTCCGGTGTAAAAGCGGTTTGTGGTCCCTGGGCAAACGCTGACATGACAACAAGCAGGCAAATGAGCAGGATAACAATGTTTCTCATCAGATAGGTCTGGTTAGATCAATGGTGCAAAGATGACAAACTTTACGTGATCCGACCAAATTTTACAGATTACATCACATCTACAATCCTTGAAAAAAAGTATCTACAAAACATATACAAGCGCTTGCAAAACCAGTCTGGTAGCTGATTACCTCCTTGTCAACGGTGACAGTACCCGCCCCATTATCCGTTGAAGCACACTCTGGTCGGCTGTCATAATTTCAGCGGTACCGGTCAGCACCGGCTGGGATGGTATCTCCTGGCCGGTGGTAGAGCGCATGCCCTGTGAGAGCCGGATGTCTACGCGGAAGGAGCTGTCGTTTACCGCTACGGCTTCCGCTGTCACAGTACCCGGCAGCAGTCCATAGGTGTCGGCAGGATAGGCGGCCAGCCGCAGCATCACCGGCTGCCCAGTTTTCACACGCCAGGCCTCTGCTGCCGGAATATTGCCCTGTACGACCAGGGCCTGCGCGCCCGGCGTGATCCTCACCTGGAGCGGCAGCACATCCGGATAACGGAAATATCCGGCCCATACAAAGGCTCCCACAATCAGTACACCAATCAGGCTGATACCACTGCGGATGATCCAGGGAGGCATTTTACCCATGATCTCCTGCACCTCTTCGCTCCGTACCTCCGCTAGAGAAGCATGTACAGGATGCCCGTTTAATGGTTTAATGCTATGGTCCCAATAGTTGTTTTCAGGCATATGCTTATCCTCCCAGTTCCAGTTGATTTTTTACCAGTTCAAAATAATTGCCTTTCAGGGCCGTCAGGGAAGCATGTGTTCCCGATTCCACGATACGTCCTTTTTCCAGTACGATGATCTGATCGGCGTTCTTAACGGTACTCAGGCGATGCGCGATAACGACCACCGTTTTGCCCTGGAAGAACTTTTCCAGGTTATCCATGATCACAAGTTCGTTGTTGGCATCGAGGGCGCTGGTAGCTTCATCAAAGAAAAGGTAACGCGGATTTTTATAGATGGCGCGTGCTATCTGTATCCGTTGTTTCTGACCGGCGCTGATACCACTGCCGGCGTTACCGATTTTAGTCTGATAACCCATTGGCAGGTCTTCGATGAAACCGCGGATGTTGGCCATTTCCGCAGCATGCACCAGCTTTTCCTTGTCCATTTGCTCGTCGCTGATGGCGATATTTTTAGCGATGCTGCCAGAGAAGATAAAGCCATCCTGCATAACGTTGCCACACTGACGACGCCACCACTTGGGCGAAAGGCGCTGCAGGTCTTCCTCCCCCACCAATATCTGTCCGCTGGTAGGCTCATAAAACTGTAACAGCAGTTTCATGAGCGTGGTTTTACCGCTGCCGCTGGTACCTACGATAGCGGTCACCTTTCCTTCCGGTATTACCAGGTCGATATCTTTCAGTACAAACGGTGACTTGGCGCCACCATATTGAAACGATACATCCTGCAGCACAATATCGCCGTTGTTTTTAGACTGGGGAATGATCTGTTCCTGATTTTCTTCTTCCTGACGGTTGTGTATCTCTCCCAGCCTGTCGAGGCTCATTTTGGCATCCTGGGCCGACTGTACGAAGGCCAGCAGCTGGTCCAGCGGGCTGTTCATCTGCCCGATGATATAACTCACGGAGAGCATCATGCCCAGTGTGAGATGGCCGTTCATTACTTCACGGGCGCTGATAAAAGAGATCAGGATATTTTTCAGCTGGTTGAAGAATACGGACCCCAGCTGCTGATACTGGCCGAGGGCCAGACTTTTTACATTGATCCGGTACAGACCTGCCTGCACATGTTCCCATTCCCAGCGCCGCGCCGTTTCACAGTTGTTCAGTTTTATCTCCTGCATGCCGGTGATCAGTTCAAAGAGAATGTTCTCATTATCACTCATCCGCTGAAAGCGTCTGTAATCAAGGGCTTTACGGCGGCGCAGGAAAAAGAATATCCAGGTGATGGCGGCCACGCTGAACAGTACAAACACCAGCAGTATTTTGAGGCTGTACACGGCCAGCACGATGGTAAACACAAACAGGTTTACAAATGAAAACAGTGTGGAGAGCGTGGTACCGGTGAGGAAGTTCTGAATACGGGTATGGTCACCGATACGCTGATGAATATCTCCGATCATTTTGCTGTCGAAAAAGCGGATAGGCAGTTTCATGAGCTTGATGAGGAAATCGGAGATAATGTTGATGTTGATACGGCTGTTCATATGCAGCAGTATCCAGCTTCGTATCATTTCGATAGCGGTGCTGCCGGCAAAGACCAGCAGCTGAGAGATCAGTATCAGGTATACGAATTGAGTATTGTGCCGGTTGATGCCATAGTCTACCAGGCTTTGCGTCAGGAAGGGTGTCACCAGCGAGAGCATACTGGCCAGGGTGAGGCCCAGGAAAAGCTGCGCCACATACTTGCGGTAAGGACGCAGATAATTGAAAAGAAAACGGAAACCGGTGGCGGCCCTGGCGGGGGCCGGCTGCCGGTGGAAACTTTCGGTAGGCTCCAGCATCAGTACCACACCGGTTTGCTGGTTGCCCTGCCAGCATCGCTGGAAGGTCTCCCGGTCAACTTTTACCAGACCATGACCAGGATCTGCTACCAGTATCTTATCGTTCTTCTTATCCCGGTTATAGTTCTGTGGTGGTAATACCACAAAATGCTGCTGGTTCCAGTGCAGGATACAGGGCAGCTCTACGCTTTCATCGAGTTGTTCGAAAGTGATCTTGACAGCGTTGGTGCGGAAACCGATTTTTTCCGCAGCTTCGCTGATACCCAGCAGGCTTACGCCTTCACGGGTAATATTGGCCAGCTCCCGCAGATGGTCCAGCGGGTAGTCACGACCGTAGTGTTTCGCCACCATCCTCAGACAGGTGGGGCCACAGTCCATTGCGTCCAGTTGTCTGTAACAAGTAAATGCCATTATTTAAGCGTTGCTTCCATAGCCAGTTGAGATAAGTAATATTTTTCCAGGAAATGATACAGTACCATTTCGTGTTTACGTTGTTTGGCAACGAATATCCTGTTCAGGAACATGTGTATGTGACTGGCGAGGATATCAAAATAGCGGGCGTCGTTGTTGTACTGTTCCCGTATCTGTCTGGCCAGCGGCACGTTGATCTCCGAGCGTTGCCGGAAGAAGACCACGGCTTCTGTGATTTCGTTGCTTTCATCATTTTCTGCACGCAGGAAAGATGCAATCTCCTGTTGATGTTTACGGTATTTGTCGTTGAGTGGTTTATGCAACAGTTTGGCGCCACCGAATTCGGCGGTAAATCCTTCCCGCAGGCTTGCCAGCAGCGACTTTCTTTCCGCCGGTGTCAGCCCGAAATCTTCCAGCAGCATGTCTGTACCGCGCAGGGCCAGTTTCCAGCGATAATGTTCACCGTCCTCTCCTTCCAGCATGCTGACGATGCCGACTACAGCACGGCTGTCGGCACTAAACAGCTGTTCACTCAGATGGATGGTGGAAGCGCCGTAGCGTTCTATTTCCCTGATATAGGTATCGCATACAATTTTAGATACCTGGCCACTGTGGATGAGCGGTTGCAGCGCCGTTTCTATGCGGTGCAGGATCTCATCGTTATTGGAAGGCCGGCCGCTGTTGAGGAAACGCAGGCGGATATGTGGCTGCGGATCACTATACCGCAGGAAAAAGAAATCTTCAAAAAGGCCATCTTCCTGCCATTCCGGAATATGTTGCGCAAAATAGCCCGCCAGCAGTTCTTCTGCTATGCGATAACCACAATATACTTTCACGAACATCCATTCACTGCCTGGCGCAAAACTGCGGACCGGCAGAGAGGCTGGCACCACAGCCGGTGCGGCGGCAGTCTGAGCAGCCGGACGAGCCTTGTCTGCAGCCTTCACATTACGGAGTGGCAGCAGTAACTCATGCGCATATACGTTGTTTTCCGTATCGCACACAATACCACCGGCATCTTCCAGCAAATACTCCTTGAGTTTTACAGAAGATCCTTTTTTAACCTGATCGATCAGCAGCTGTACTGCCACCGGTTGTGTAAGGTCTATCAGCAACTCGTTATCCGCTTCTGCCAGCAGCACTTTTGACGGTACGCCATACTGTTGGCAGTATTGTTCAAAGAATTTCATATTGGCAGTGGTATCATCACCCAGATGTTCCACATCTTTAGCTGTCAGCGTCCAGTATGCCTTGCTGAGGATGATGTTTTTATATACTACGCGGGGCAGGCGTTTACGGGATCCCAGCACGCCCCAGTCCCAATATACAGCAGAGTTACCGGACTGGTGCTGCAGATCGCACAAAAATTTATAGACAGGCAGGCTGTTGAAGGTATAGTTATGTGCAGAGCTCAGACGTGGTATCACGCGTTTGTTGAGCCTTTTGCTTCTGAGAACGACTTCATTTTGTCTTACGGATACCATCAGATCGGAGATGGGGATCTGGTGGGCTTCCGGAATACCTGCTACTCCGACATATGGAATTTCATAAGGGCGAAGTGCAGGCCGTATCAGCACATTAGCGGCACGGGCTTCAGGAAAGTGCACCACTTCCGCCAGGATCAGGTCGGGATAGGCAGCAGCTTCCTCCTCCAGGATATCTTTTACTTTGGAGGCCAGCTGCGAATCACCGCTACAGAAGCGGCCGAGCAGATTAGCTGCAGAAGGACCGCCCATAGAGTTGAGTGCGAAGCGGTATTCTCCTTTGTCGGCGGCTGCTGCGGAAGGTGCGTGCAGGCTGCCGAAGAGGTAGCAGCTCCGTGCCATCTCTACGGTTTCGTGGTCACCCAGTTTCTTCAGGTCTTCTTCAGTGATGGTCACCTCTTGTAATCCTTGTTGCAGGGCCTGTTCGTATTTATCGAGACTGAGCTGCTGCAGGAGAGACCAGGTGACTGTATTATTTTCAGTACCGGCACCACCCATCACATCTTCCACGAAGGGTGCGTGTACAGCGTTTTCAATACCGGAGCCGTAACCGATACCGGTTTCTCCGTCCAGTACCAGGTTGAGTGGCACTTCCTGCGATTCATACCGTTCCTGGAAACGGCTCACGAAGGAAGCCATTTCGGAATGTCCTTTCGGGAAACCGTGGCAGAGTGCCAGCAGTTGATTGATCTGGGTTACGATATCGTTGACCAGTGGTTCTCCCAGTTCACAATGCTGTGCTGTTTTAAACAGGTCTACCTGTAGCAGGTCTTTGGGAATGCTGATGGGGAAAGCTGTTTCACACAGCTGATGGATGGAGGCCAGGCGGGAACGTTCGTAGTCCTGCTCCTGCAGCAGCTTTTGCAGGGCTAGCAGAGACTCACGAAATTCGCTGGCATCAGGGATAGACAAAAGCCTTTCGGTCAGGGATTGCAGGTTATCATCGCCTGTAATACGGGGTTCTGTTTCAGCGATGAGCAACTGCGAGTCGATCAGTTCCCGTACAAAGGCAGCGGCTTCCTCCTCTGTGATGGAAGCGTCTTCCTCCAGGATCAGCTGCACGATCTGCGCTATCGTCATGCCTGCAGTGGCTTCTGTAATGATCTTTGTCATGAATACGGAGTCTTCCACTGCGGTGAGCAGGTACTTGCGCCGGTTGTTGACAATAGTATATTCCGCGTAGCGGTATTTATCACCGCTTTTATAAAGACTGTTGTTGGGGTAATAACGAAGGGCGTCGCTAACAGCAGGCTGCTGGCTGATATGGGTACTGATGCGGGTATAGTAGTCCATATCCAGGCGTACAAACTGCCGGGCATCTTTCATAGGATGGAGCTGCAGCCAGGTGGTTTCGCCCATGGTGCCGGTGGTACATCCGGCGAAGAGGCCATAGGGGGTGCTTCGGGTACAGGCACGTACCCAGTATTTGTACAGTGATTTACGCAGCTTGTCGGTTTTTTTCCGGTTAAACGATGCCGGGTCGCTGAGGAATCTTTCCAGCTCCTTCAGCAGGTCGCCAGAGGCGATGCACAGGGCATAGAGGAATAAAGGGTTCCTGTCTGCCAGTTCCTGCAAATTGTCCTGTAACACTTCGCTGTACCTGTTGACATCGTACAGCGGACTTCTTAATAGGAAAAATCCTGTATGCGATAATGCCATAATAGTTGTTCCTTTAACGGGTGATCATAAAATTTCAGGAGAGCAGGAAACACTCATCCCATGGTAATGGGGTTGTATTTAATTGTGATAACATTGTCAATCCTACTCCGCTGCTGCCATCGAGCAGGTCCCAGCAGTAATCCCACTGCTTGTCTTTTCCCTGCCACACTCTGATGCCATGCTGACTGCCATCTTCACAAAAGGTTATTCTTTCCATCGCTTTCTGCTGCCAGTGGTTGGCACATTCCAGGAAAGCAGTATCATTTGTCTCGAACCAGAATTTACGGTAAAAAGCAGCAATGCCACCGGAACCATGACAGAAGCAGTTGTCCATTATGCCTGCAGATTCATCTGTATTGCGGCGGGCACTATAGTGCATGATTTCCAGCGCTTCGTCTGTCCATCTTTTTTCGCCGAACACTTTACCACAGTGCCAGAGCGCCATCGCTACGTTCAGGTCGCCGTAGCACCATGACAATCTGCTGCCCACGGATTTTCCATCCAGGATGGCGGGATACAGGGCATGCAGGGAGGTATCATCATAGGTATTTTTATGCCGCAGAATAAAGGTGATGCTTTCTGTGATCAGCTGGCGGCACAACGGTTGCGCGATACCAGCCTGATATATTTTAGCCAGGATAATGAGCAGGGAGCAGGTGCCGTGAGCGAGACTGAAGGAGTCTGTATAAATACCTTCCGGCTGATCATGTGTATAAAAGAAGGGCAGGCTTCTTCCTTTATCAGTAACCACACTTTTGTCCCACAGGCGTTGTACGAACTGTTCGAGATGCTCCCTTACATCGGGGCGGCTGGTAAAGCCCAGCAGGAAATTGCACATACCGGAGCTACCATGCAGGAAATCGAAGTGGAGATGGTCGCTGTGGAAGGAACTCTGGGAGATGGTGGCCGTTACAAAATCGGTAGCAAGATCATTGATATCCATTTCCAGGAACCCGTGACGGCTCAGGTGTTCGAGCAGCCAGAAAGGGCCGGTGTGGCCATTGCAGAAGGAATAGTTATCGCCGATTTCCGGTGTATATTCAGCATACAGTTCTTCCAGCAGCGCAGCAGCATTGTCGGCCTCGGTGTCGGCATATTGTTCGTAATAAAACATAAACAACAAGGCGCCCCAGGGACCTTTGAACAAACTGTTGGCATATTCCGATAAAAACCTACGTTCCCGTAGTGCGGGAATCATATCGTTATACAGACTTTTTAACTGTGTTTCGATGTTATTCATTGGCTGCGATATTTAAAGTGTGCAACAGGGAAAGATCGTGCTCTCCCTGTTGGGAATACGGAAACAGAAGAATGCTCATGCAAAACTATCCCCCTGTATGTCCGCAGGTTGCCGCTGTTGTACCATTATGGTATCTGGCAGCAAGTTGCGTTAGGACTAGGTCTGGTAGCCCTGCAGGAAGATATTGCGCGGGTATCTTCGGTGCAGGTAAGATACAATGTGTTAATACCGCCTACCAGTTGATGTTGCTGGGTAGCATTCAAAGCTGCTACTGTTTCCTTGTTGAGCAGCAGTTTTCTGCCCAGGTCAATTTTTTTCTTTTTCATGATTCAGAAAGTGGTTGAAAATCCTCCCCTGTCTATAGCCGTGGGGCGGTTGTTCGGCTGTTACAGCCCAGGACTTAAGTCCTGGGCTGGTATTGTTATTAACGGGTCCAGACACATCCTTCCGGACAGGTAACTTCATCTGTTTCCACGCAGCAGGAGCTAAACCAGGTGATCGGTACACCCCCGGCCAGTTTGGATTGCTCCTGTGGATTTAAGGTTACAATCTTGTCTTTTTTAAGCAGCAGTTTTTTGTTGAGCTGAATTTTTTTCTTTTTCATAATTGTGAATTTTAAAGGACATCATTTTCCGGTGCCCTGATTATAAAAAGAATACAGGTCGCAGTGAGAATTAAAAGTGTTATTGATATCAGCAAACTTCACAGTGGGAAACATCCGATGGGACACAGCAGATGGTAGTTCTGGTCAAAGGCATTCCACCGGCTATTTTGGATTGTTGTTCCGGATTCAGTTCAACAATCGCATTTTTTTTCAGGTACAGCTTTTTACTGAGTTTGATTTTTGTCTTTTTCATAATAGGGGATTTTCAGGCAGACATACTTATCCTGTTAGCTATAGGATCACAGCTGGAAGCGGGCATATCTACGGTTTAGAAAAAGGGCATTACATTAGTGAATCTCAGATACATTGAGGAGTAAGTGTAACACAGATATCACAAGTTTCACCACAGGAAAGACAAGTTATAAAACGTGTTACAGGTATTGCGCCACCTTCAACAACAGCTTGCTGCTGTGCGTTCAGTGTGACAATGGTAGATTTGTTCAGAGACAGTTTTTTGTCCAGGGAGATTTTTTTCTTTCTCATAACAGGGTTTGTTTACGGGTTAAATGTTTAAAATGCATGGTGGTAACTATCGTTGATGCCAGGTTAACAGCTATCAAACTGATGATAGTGAATGTTTTTACATGCACACCTGATCTGGCTTGGCGTGTGTTTCACAAGTAGCCCATGGATCCCAGGTAATACCACTACAGAATTGGGTATTGACACCACCTTTCAGACCGTTTTTCTGTTGTTCGGAAAGAGAAGCGATGGTTTCTTTGTGGAGTGACAGTTTTTTCTCCAGTGAAATTTTTTTCTTTTTCATAAACTATAGTTTTCATAATATCCTCCCCTGTCTTTAACCAAGCGGTAGCGCCCTGGGGCGGTTGTTCAGCGTACATTCTTAGTGATGGGAATATGATGGTCCGGATTTATGTAAAGTTGAACATAGACATAGTGACAGGTCATTTTGAGCTTTTAAGGCTATTGAAGATAGGAATTTTATCAAGAAAAAAAAATTTTACCTGAGAATGATAAGTTTGGTAAAATTAACCTGTTAAAACGGCACCGACTACACGAATTTTAGCCATCTTTTCAGCGTCCGGCGACGAACAGACGGCGTATCGAAAACGAACAGTTAGTGCCGGGTGATATGTGCAAGTATTTGTTTTTCAAGAATATAAAATATGGCATCTTCTTGGTATCTCACACCGAAACAGCATTACGCATGTTCCTCAATTATCTGAAAATTGCCTGCAGACAGCTACTCAAAAACACCTCCTTTTCCCTGATCAATATATCCGGGCTGGCCATCGGTATGGCTGCCTGCATGTTACTGCTGCTCTACCTCCGGAGTGAATTATCCTTTGACCGTCACCATCAGCACAGCAAGGACTTGTATCTGATCAACAGTGAAGCCACTGTGGCTACCGGCGCCAGAGAAGAATACCCCATGTTGTCGGCACCTTATGCAGAAGCCATCCGGTCGGCCTACCCCGAAGTAGCCGATGTAGCCCGGTTGTATACTATGGAAGATAAAACCCTGTTACAGGTAAAAGCTGCAGGCCGGCCGGTACAGGCCATTTACGAAAGCAGAGGATGTCAGGCAGATCCCTCCTTCTTCCGGCTTTTTTCTTATCAGTTCCTGGAAGGCGATGCCAGCCGTGCTTTAACAGAAACCAACAGCATCGTGCTTTCAGCAGAAACAGCTACCAAACTTTTCGGAGAGGCGCCGGCGTTAAACCAGACGGTGATACTCAGCAATGGCACTGCCTATAAGGTAACCGGCGTATACAAGGCCGAAAGCAGCCGTTCCCATATCGATGCCAGTTTCTTTATTCCATTGTCTGCTGGATGGATGGGCGATTTCCTGCGGTCTTCTCAATCCTTCTCCACCAACAATATTTTCTATACTTATCTGCGGCTGCAACCCGGCACCGATGCACCCGCACTAGATAAAAAACTGGTCGCCTTTATGCAGCGTATTGCCGGCAAAGACATGAGAGAAGCCGGTTTCAGCAAACGCCTCTTTCTCTTGCCCGTCAGCTCACTCCATCTCTATAGCGGACTTCGCAATATCGTCACGCCTACCAACAGCATGCTGTATCTGTATGTAATGGCCTCCATCGCTCTGCTGATACTGATCATCGCCTGCGTCAACTTTATGAACCTGTCTACTGCCCGTTCCTTGCGGAGGGCAACGGAAGTGGGTATACGAAAATCGCTGGGTGCCGGCAAAGGAGCACTGATCAAACAATTTCTGGGAGAATCCTCCCTGCTGGCATTCCTGTCGCTGCTGCTGGCCATCATCCTGGTGATGGCTGCCCTCCCACTTTTTAATACCATCACCGGCAAAAACATCTCCGGTAGCGTATTGCTCTCTCCTTCTGTAGCAGCCATCTTCCCCGGCATAGCCCTGATCACCGGTTTGCTGGCTGGCAGTTATCCGGCTTTTTACCTCTCAGCCTTTAAACCGGTAGACACTTTAAAAGGCAGATATACCAACCGTATCTCCGTAGCCTCTCTGCGGCGCGGACTCGTGGTAGTGCAGTTTGTTATTGCCATCGGACTGATACTCGCCACCCTGGTGATCCATGATCAGATGCAGTTCCTGCGCCAGCAGCCACTGGGCTTTGCTCAAGACCGGCAGATCGTTATCCCCCTGCGCAGTGAAGCCGCCCAAAATGCGTACAACAGCCTGCGTCAACAGATATTACGGAACCCGCAGGTAAAAGACGCGGCCGGTACCCTGTTCTATCCCGGCATCCGGAATAACATGGACTTCAGCCTTTACCGTCCGGACCAAACCGTCAAAGATATCCAACAGGTAAGCATCAACTGGATAGCTCCGGAATTCCTCCATACGATGGACTTTCAGCTGGTCAGTGGCCGTTTCTTTGCCAGCGGTACCATGGCCGATACCAGCCAGCGGCTGATCGTCAACGAAGCCACCCTGCGTAAACTGGCCATCCCGGTAGCCAGCGCTGTCGGACAACGGCTTAACTTCAACTGGCAGGGCCAGATTTTATCGTATGAAATCATCGGCGTGGTGAAAGACTTTCACTTCGAAGACCTTCATCATCCCATACAGCCCTATGCTTTTCTGATGGCACCACATCATCATTTCAACTATCTCATGGTACACAGCAACACAGCCAGCATGAAGCACATCATTGCCTCACTGGAAGACAGCTGGAAGACATTGCTGCCGGAAGAACCTTTTGAATATTCCTTCCTGGATGAAGATTTCCAGCGTAACTATGATGCGGAAAAAAACACCTCCCATCTGCTGACTTACTTTACTTTCATCGCCATCTTCGTTTCCTGTCTGGGTCTCTTCGGACTGGCTGCATTTGATGCCCAACAAAGGACTAAAGAAATCGGTATCCGCAAAGTACTGGGCGCTTCTGCTTTGAGTATTACCGCCCTGTTATCGAAGGACTTCCTGAAACCGGTGCTGCTGGCCTTTCTCATCGTCAGCCCATTGGCCTACCTGGGCATGCAGGAGTGGCTCAACAACTTCGCTTACCATACCCATATTAGTGGTGGCACCTTCCTCGCAGCAGGTGCACTGGCCTTTCTCACCGCGCTGCTGACAGTGAGCGCACAAGCCATCAAAGCTTCTCTGACAGACCCTGCACGCAGCCTCCGGACTGAATAATGAATGATATAAAAACAACAAAGCAGCAAAGAACCGATGAGCGTTCTTTGCTGCTTTGTTATTTAAATCTTTTTTGCGTGCGTTATTTCCAGGCATTACGCAGAAAGCGCAGCCAGTTGCCATGCATGACATTTTCAATGTCAGCGGCGGTATATCCCCGTTTGGAAAGCAATACCGGCAGGGATTGCAGGTCAGCAATTGTTTCCAGGTCATAGGGACACTGTTCTTTTCCGAAGGCTCCATCGAGATCGGAGCCGATGCCTACGTGAAGGGAATTACCAGCGATCTGGCAGATATGATCCAGATGATCGACCATCTTTTCGAGGTTACAGTTCATCGTTTCAGGGGTGGACTGGAACCGGATCCAGCCCGGCACCATCATCCAGGCGTCGAGTGCACCACCGATCACTGCGCCTTTCTGTATCAGCGTTTTGATCATGTCGTCACTGAACTGGCGGTTATGGTTTACCAGTGTGCGGCAGTTGTTGTGGCTGGCCCATACAGGGCCGTTGAAGAGGTCCATGGCATCCCAGAAGGCATCGTCGCAGAGGTGGGTAGCATCCAGTATGATATTGAGCTTTTCCATTTCCTTCAACAGCTGGCGCCCCTGTTCATTGAGATGACCGGTAGCATCGGTGCCGTTGGCATAACGTCCGGGCCCGTAATGCGCAGGACCTACAGCACGCAATCCAGCGTGATAAGCCCTTTCCAGGTGTCCTACGGTTACGAGTGAATCGGCGCCTTCGAGGCTGAGTATATAACCAATCCGTTTTTTATCGTTGGGAGTACCATCATTCCAATAAGCCAGGTGTTGTTCCAACCCCTGTTTATCTTTAATCATGATTATCTCTCCTGCTTCTTCCATGGCTTTATACCAGGCCAGCTGGCCCTGTGTCTGTGACCAGGCCTGCTGCGGAGAATACCATCCCGGCAGGTTGTTGTCCGGCGCTACGTAACGGGCTATCTGAGTGGCCACTACCAGGCCTATATTTCCTTTTCTCAGTTCCGGGAAAGACACGACGCCTTTACCGCGGTCGGGTTTATCGTTTTGTCCGGCTTCCCTGCTACGGATGGCGTCAACAGGCAGCTGCAGGTCCCTGTTCCATTCCATAGCATTCATGCTAAGATCCAGGTGTGCATCGATCGTAAACATAATGTGTCAAATTAGCGAACTATTCTTCCGGACGGGCCGTTGAGCATCAGTTCTGTTACTTCCTGTTTATTGATAAGTGCCCAGTCGCCATGGATGCTTTGTTTGAGCGTACCACAGGCGGTGGCAAAGTCGATGGTCTGTTGCGGCGGATAATTGTTCATCATGCCAAACAGGATGCCTGCTGTAAAGGCATCGCCGGTGCCGATCTGGTCGGTGACCTGCGGGATGGTAAACCCTTCTGCAAAATAATACTGTTCATCCTTGGCCAGTGCGCCGAAGTAGACCATCTGATTGCCCTGTACCTTGCGGAAACTCATGGCCAGTGTTTTCAGACGGGGCATATGCCGGCGCAGCTGTTCATGGCATTGCTGAAACCTTTGTTCCAGCGGCAGCTGTTTGTCTGTTTCAATATTATAATACACGTTTACGGCATCCAGGTCAGCCACAGTCAGATCGCTGTGTTGTAATAAAGCTGGCATGACGGCAGACGGATGTTGTCCGTATTTCCAGAGTGTGGCACGGTAATTAAAATCCGAAGAGATGGTAAGCCCCGCATCAAGTGCTGCTTCCAGCGCTTCCCTGCAGACAGCGGCACTACTGGCAGATAAAGCGGCGGCCACACCAGACCAGTGAAACACATCCACTTCCTCCAGCAACGGCTGCCAGGCGATATCCCCGGGTTGCAGCGTGGCAAAAGAAGAACCAGCCCTGTCATAGATCACACGTCCGGGACGAATACCATTGCCCGATTCTGTAAAATATAAACCCAGCCTGTCTCCTCCATACTGTATCTTTCCGGTACCGACACCATGGCTTTTCAGCAGTTGTATCCCTGTAGCGGCAAGGTCATTATCCGGCACACGGGTGATATATTCCGCTTGCATGCCCAGGCGCGACAACAGCACACATACATTGGCTTCCGCACCGGCATAGTAAGGAATATATCCGTCCGACTGACTGAAACGTTTTCCTGTATTACTGTGAAGTCTTAACAGAAATTCTCCGAAAGCCGCCAACCGGACTGCTGTTTTTCCATCCCGCTTTTGCATGATCCATAATTTAAGGGAAAGATAATATTTTCCCTGTCATCTGCATCCGCTGCAGATGATATTAATACAATTCAAACAAGGCTTCTATCTCCACCGGAATATTGTCAGGCAGTGATCCAAAGCCTACAGCGCTTCTTACGCCGATACCGTTTTCTTCACCCCAGATTGCAGCAAACAACTCACTGCAACCATTGATGATATAGGGATGACGCTCAAATTCCGGTGTACAGTTGACCATGCCCAATACCTTGATCACTCTTTTTACTTTGTCGAGGCTACCCACATGTGTTTTGATGGTAGACAACATAGTTAACCCTACCTGTCTGGCAGCGAGTTTGCCCGCTTCCATATCCAGCTCCCGTCCTATACGGCCGATGATCAGCGACTTATCGGATTGTACCGGACCATGACCTGACAGGTACAGATATTTACCATCTATCAGATAAGGTTTATAAACGCCCAGTGGTGTTGGTGCGGGTGGCAGTTCCAACCCTAATGACGCTAATTTTTCTTCTGCTTTGTTTTCCATATGTACTGGTTTAAAATTGTTTTAACCTGTGATGAGTATATTAAGTGCCAATACTCCCAGCAGTCCCACGATGCCTACTATTGTTTCCATCACGGACCATGAAAGGAGTGTATTTTTTATGCTGATGTTGAAATATTCTCTGAACATCCAGAAACCGGCATCGTTGACATGTGAAAACATCAGACTGCCGGCGCCAACAGACAATACCATCAGATTGGGGTCTACCTGCCCGGCGGCAACGAGTGGCGCCATCATGCCGGCAGCCGTAATACCCGCAACGGTAGCCGATCCTATACAGGCCCGTATCACGGCAGCCATCAGCCAACCCAATACCAGCACTGGTATATGCCAGGAACGCATAGCCACTGCAATCTGTTCACTCACCCCGCTGTCCGCCAGCACCTGCTTTAAAGCACCAGCACCGGCAATAATCAGCATCACCATGACGATGTCTTTTACGGCCTCCGAATAAATGCCCATCACTACCTTTATCGGGCGACGCTGAAACACACCCAGTGAAAAAGTGGCTACCAGCAGACAGAATAACATCACCACCGGCGCATCACCTGCAAACACCAGAAAACTGTGCATCCCAGTGCCCTGACGGGTCAGATGTTGCAGCCCCGTCATCAGTATCAGCAGCAATACCGGCAGCAGTGCAGTGATAAAGCTGTTGGCTGCACCTGGCATCATTGCAGGTTCGTTGTCAGTAGTCTGAAAAAGTGATGAAGGCTCTGCCGGCATTTTTTTCAGATAGCGGGCAAACAAAGGGCCGGCCACCAGTAAAGCCGGAATAGCTACTACCAGCCCATATATGAGCGTCAATCCCATGTCTGCATGAAACTGCGTGACCAGCGCTACCGGTGAAGGATGCGGCGGGAGAAACCCATGCGTGATAGATAAAGCCGCCAGCGTTGGTAAACCGATGTATACCGCCGGCAGCTTATATTGGTAGACCACAGAAAAGATCAAAGGAACCAGCAACACAAAACCCACGCCATAATAAAGTGGTATGCCGATGATAAATCCGGCTATCAGCAAGGCCCATTGTATATAGCGGGTGCCAAACAAACGAATCAGACTACCGGCTATACAACGGGCAGCCCCGCTTTCCGCCACCAGCTTGCCCAGCATAGCACCCAGGGTGATGATGATCAGCAGCCCTCCCATCGTATCACCGATCCCTTTCTGCAGGGAAGCCGTGATTTTGGCAACAGGCATGCCCAGCCACCAGCCCGCCAGCGCCGAAACAATCAGGAAAGCCAGAAAGGCATTGAACCTGGCCAGCGTCACCAGTACAATCAGTACCAGGATGCATAAAACAACGATCAGAAATGCCATGTCGTCAAAATTGTAATGCTAACGTGGAAAAGTTATGTACGACAGCATTTAGTTAACAATAATTTCGTCAGCCAGCAACATACTGTTGCCGCCGGCACCGTAGCCTCCGGCAGGGATAACACCTTTGTTGACAGCGGTCACTTTTATATATCTTGCCTGTACCGGCCTGATGGATAAACGTATTTGATTGATACCATTCACCGGGAAACTATCTGCCACGGCTACACGCTCATAATGTTTTCCGTCTGCAGACACTTCAAACGAAAGGCTGGCCGGCTCCCACATACGCTGCCAGTGATAGTTGAGCACATTGGCGCCCAGCAGCTTTATTTCCTGCTTACTACCCAGGTCAATAAACGCATGCAGATCTCTGGCCGAGAAACCCAGCCACTGCTGATCATTAAAACGATGGGTACCTGCTATACCATTCACCAGCGTAGTAGCATCACCGTTATGTTTTGTATTGGGCGGCTGCTGCAGTGTGATCAGCGCGCCGGTAGATTTATATATCTCAAAAGGCTGATGGAACAAACGCCCTACGGGCTTGCCCTGTACGAAAAGCATGGCCTGAAGGGTACAGCTGCGGGTCAGCAGTATACGGCCCTTGTAAGCCGGACTGGCTGCCACCGGTGTACTGCCATCTGTGGTATAACGGATAGTAGCCCCCTTCAGCTGTGAACGCAATGATACATACAGCTTTCCTTTTGCAAGGCTGTCCAGTGCATAATTAATCTCATGCCAGGTCGTATAGCCGTTGCCGGTAAGGGCTTCCAGCCGCCGGGTAAACTGATCGTAGTTCCGCACCTGCATAGGTGACCAGGCTCTTTCGGCCATTGCCTGCAGACGGGGATAAATCATATAGTTGGCATGTTCAGGTGTAGAAAGATATTCGCTCCAGATCTCTCCCTGTATGCCTGAAATATAGGGCAACAACGCAGTATCGCCTGCTGCTTTCAAGGGTTCATAGGCATACACTTCCTCCAACGGCGTATAACCGCCGGCAGCTGTTTTTTCTTCGGGATATAAAGACTGATAATGATCGAAATACAACTCATCTTCCGGTGTCATGATCACTTGCTGTTGCTGCTTAGCAGCCGATACAGCGCCCTCCACCCCTCTCCAGCTCATCACTACCGCACCCGGTGCCAGGCCACCCTCCAGTATCTCGTCCCAGCCAATAATACGACGACCTTTACTACGTACATAATCGCTGATACGACGGATAAAATAACTCTGCAAGGCCGCTTCATCAGGCAGGTGCTGGGCTTTCATGCGCTGCTGACAGGCGGCGCATTGTTTCCATTTCACCTTGGGGCATTCATCCCCACCTATATGGATATACGTAGAAGGAAACAGGGCGATCACTTCATCCAGCACATCCTGGAGGAAAATAAAGGTGCTGTCTTTTCCCGCACAGAACACATCATCGAAAACACCCCAGAACTCAGCTGTTTTGTAAGGTCCGCCGGTACATCCCAGTGAAGGGTAGGCAGCCAGTGCGGCCAGTGCATGCCCCGGCATTTCTATTTCCGGTATCACATTGATATGTCTGGCTGCGGCATAGGCAATCACTTCTTTGATCTGTTCCTGCGTATAGTAGCCACCGTATCTTTTGCCATCGAAGCGATGAGGCAGTTCCTTCTTATGCCCGATCATGGTTTGTGCGCGCCAGGCGGACACTGATTGCAAAGCGGGATACTTTTTTATTTCCATCCGCCATCCCTGATCATCGGTAAGATGCCAGTGGAAGTTGTTGATCTTGTAAAACGCCAGCTGATCGATGAACTGTTTGACAAAATCCACCGAAAAAAAATGCCGGCCCACATCCAGGTGCATGCCCCGGTATGCAAAACGGGGATAGTCGGTGATAACAGCTCCCGGCACTACCAGCCCTCCTGCGGTGGCAGGGTGCCACAGCTGGCGCAGGGTAGCGATACCATGGCCTATACCGGCCGCATCATGCGCCGTGAGTTTTATCTGCGGAGCGCTGATGTTCAGCAGATAACCTTCCGGCTGTTTTACCTGCACGGTATCCAGCGACAGAATAATAGCAGCCTGACGATTAGCAGATGGCCGGTTGACGGCTGCACCTATGTATTCCCGCAACAGGGCGGCTTCTTTTTCCAGACCTGCCATAGCCTTTATTTCCGCGTTGGCAGTAATAAAAGCGCTGCTGGACGTCCAGGAAGCTGCCACCGGCAAAGGAATCAGGGCCGCCGGTGAGGCGACCCGATTCTTTTGTGCGAAGAGGCATGTATGAACCGTTATGAATACAGAAAAAAGGAAAATGCGTCTCATACTATTTATCCCACCACATTCTGGTTGTTAATAAATCCGGACCCTGTCTTTTCACGGCATCGTTGTAGTTAGTGCCGTTGATACCCTGTTCTGTCTGGGAATAAGGCAGTCTGCGCGGGATAGTGCCGTTGGTAACATTACCGGTGTATTTCACAGGTACCAGTACCGGATAACCGGTACGTCTCCAGTTGGCATAGGCTTCCTGTTCATCGAGCAGCAGGGCAGCCCAGAACTGCGTATGGATCTGTTCCATCTGCTGATCGAAAGTTCCGCCGGTATTGAGTGCGTGCTCTGCTACATACTGATCGATCCTTGCGGGCGCGATCACGCCGGCAGCACCAAACTGGCCCCAGTTGCGGAGTGCCGCGGTAACGCCGTTGTTGTACAGCTGAGCCACATCGCCGGTGCCCCAGCCACGCAGCGCTACTTCACTGAGCAGGAAGTTCATTTCGGCGTTAGTCATCACCAGTAAGGGAGAGCTGTAGTTGAGGATGGTAGCCGGATTGGGCTCAGAGTAAGAAGCCGGGTTGGCTGGTTTTACATCAGAACCGTTGGCCATTCCTTTCTGCAGGGCTGCAGTTGTGTCGGGTGCACCGTTGGTCCACACTACAGATACTACGCCCAGGCGTGGGTCATTATTATTTTTCAGGAAGTCGATAAACGTTTTGCTGAATTTGCCCCATTCCTGATTACTGGCTCCTTTGGAACTGGTAGTATAGTCCTGATTTACCAGTTCAAAAGCAATGGGATTGTTGTTATAGGTCTGTGGTCCGTTGGAGTATCTCATAACAGCAATGTCTGCTGCATCGGTGATCACACCGCCGGCAATGGCTTTCTGGGCCCAGTCTTTGGCGACCACCTTAGTGCTGGTAGCACGCGTGGTACGCATCGCCAGACGCAGCATGAGGGAGTAACCAAATTTTTTCCACTGGGCGATATTGCCTTTGTAGATCAGGTCGGCGTTGCCATAGGTAGGCTTGGAAGGATCAAATGCTTTGATAGCTTCGTCCACTTCTTTCAGCAGGCCGGCATAAATGTCTTCCTGCGGATCGTATTTAGGCTGAAACAGATCATATTTACCGCGGTTAGCTTCGCTGTAAGGCACGTCTCCATACAGGTCGGTGATACGCTGCATGATCAGCGCTCTCCAGATACGGGCTACGGAGAGTTTGTTGACGTTCTCCGGTCCTTTGGCCGCTTCTATGATTTCTGCCAGTGTGGTAACCGTATTCGTATATACGTTACGGTAATAAAAGCTCTGGTAAAAATCATTAACGGCATATTTATCGCCGGCGCCTGAACCAGCGATCTCCTTGGCGATGGCAAAGTGCTGGATATAGGTACCGCAATGCAGGTAAGAGGCGAAGAAGTAGGCGCGGTCCAGCGGCAGGTTGCCTTTCAGCAGACTTTGTGTGAACAGCAGATCGACATTAGGCTTTTCGGAAGCGTTGGGATTGACGTTGAGCGCTTCAAAACCCTTGTCACAGGAAGACAATCCCAGTACAGCCCCTAAAAGAAGAATGAATTTATATCTGGCAATACGTTGCATGAGCTTACAATTTTTAAGAATGAACTAAAGTTTTACCTGCAGGTTGACGCCATAGCTCCGGGTACGGGGCACGCCGAACATTTCAAAGCCTTGTGCATTGGAGTTGCTGAAGGTTGATTCCGGATCGATATTGGGCGCATTCTTATACAGGAAAAACAGATTCCTGGCTACGAAGGACACAGTGGCTGACTGCAGTCTGGCGAAGGAGAACACTTTCGCCGGAACATTATAGCTCAGTACCACCTGACGCAGTTTGATGAAGCTGGCATCGTATACAAATTTCTCAGAGAGATTTTTGAAGTTATCGTAATACTGTTGTAAACCGGTAGCGTAGGTAAAGGTTTTGCTGAAAGGTTTACCATCCTGATCAACACCATTTACCGTAAGACCATCTTCCCTGCCCGGCAGTGTGATCTTGTTGAGACCAAAACGGGTAGCATACAAGTTGGTAGCGGAATACACATGACCACCAAATTTACCGTCTATCAGGAAACTCAGGTTAAAGCGTTTATAGGTAAAGTTGTTGGTGATACCCGCAGAGAAAGGAGATACACCGGTGCCGAGGTCAGTGAGCGCCGTACGCATTTCATAGCCGGTATTTTTATCATACACGGTATTGCCGGCTGCATCTTTCAGCACTTTAAAGCCTTTGATGGTGCTGTATGGTTTTCCGATCTCCGCAAAAATATAGGCGTAACTGTTAACGCTCACATCGAGCTGAAGGCTGTTGATACCTTCCGTGAGTTTCACCACTTCATTTTTATTGTAGGCCATGTTGTAACTCAGGTCCCAGGAGAAGTCCTTCTTTTTGATGGGAACACCGGTGAGCAATACTTCGATGCCTTTGTTGCTCATTTCGCCTACGTTGAGGATGGCGAAGTTATAGCCGGAAGCCGGGGAGATAGCAGCCTGCATGATATCGTTGGTGGTTTTGCGGCTGTATACGGTAATGTCGGCAGACAGGCGATTGTTGAGCATGCGTGCTTCGATACCGGCTTCAAAGGTAGTAGAGAGCAAAGGTTTCAGGTTAGGGTTGGGTGCCTGGAACAGTCCGGAGCCGACACCCTGAGGGGTGGTTGGGGTGGGCGTTTGCAGGGGCTGTCCGAGGTGGCCGCCACCAGACAAAACGGAATAGGTCTGTCTGAGGATGTAAGGCTGCGGAGTGGCGCCGCCTACCTGAGCCCAGGAGGTGCGTACTTTGGCGTAGTTCATCCAGGAAGGCATTTTAATGGCTTCAGACAGGAGGAAGCTGGCGCCTACGGAAGGATAGAAGATATTGTTGTTGTGCGTTGACAAGGTAGAGAACCAGTCGTTACGGCCGGTGGCAGTGATAAACAACATATCTCTGAAAGACAGGTCCACAGAGCCGAAGAGCGAGTTGGTCGCCTGGCGCTGGTTGACATTAGTGGTATTCAGGCTTACCACATTGGAAGGATCATAAAAGCCGGGTGCGAAGAAGTCGGTACCATTGAGGTTCACGGCATCGGAGATGGTTTTGCGTCTGTTACCTCCGGCCATGGCGGTAAGACCGAAATCGCGGCTCAGTTTGCCCTGGTAGTTGATGGTCAGTTCACCGTTAGTTTCGGTGCTGATGGTGTTGTACTGCTGGTATAGGCCTTTTGGAGCGAAGAGTGTTCCGGTAGGCACTATACCAACATAATTGATGTTCAGATAATCATGGCTTACACGACCGCGTACGAACAGGTTGTCCAGCAGGTTGTATTTGATGCTGGCATTACCGATAAAACGTTTGCGGTCATCGTTGTTACGAAAGCGGTTAGCTACAAAGTAAGGGTTGGAGGCAAAACCCGAAGGGTTCCACTCTACTTCCTTGTCATCGGCGTTATAGCCGGGATTGAGATTGCGGATGTCAACAGTGTTGGCCATCATGTAGGTACCCCAGTTGACATTACCAGGCGCGTCAGAAACGCTGCTTCTGTTTTTGGCCTTCTCGATGTTGTACTGAGCATAAGCCTCTATGGTAAGGCGTTTGCTGAGGTTGGAGAAGATGCTGACAGAACCGATTTTTTTGTTGAGTGACTGATTAGGCACCAGACTATGGTTGTTCATATCGGAGAGGGATACACGATATTTTGTGTTTTCGTTGCCTCCGGAGAAAGCCAGTGTGTTGGTGAAAGTGTTGCCGGTTTTATAGAAATTTTTGATGTTGTTTTTCTGGGCTACATAAGGACGTGCTACGCCATCGAACTGCACAACATCGCTGCCATCAATTTTAGGGCCCCAGGAGAGGCGGCCGGCGGCGATAGCTTTGGATTGGCTGGCGGGTTTAATACCATTTTCACCGGAGCCGTATTCGTATTGCCAGTCAGGGATGATGGCAGGTGTCTCTACGGTGAAGGTGGTGTTGTAATCTACGCCAATGCCTTTCTGGGTAACGCCTTTTTTGGTGGTGATGAGGATCACACCGTTGGAAGCTCGGGCACCATAGAGGGCGGCAGCGGGACCACCTTTCAGTACGGTGATGGTTTCGATATCGTCGGGATTGATGCCTGCGATACCATCGCCGCGGTCGTAGTTGAGACCGTTGGAAGCACCGCTGATCACGGCGCTTTGGGTGGTGTTGTCGATAGGCATGCCGTTGACTACATACAGTGGCTGGTTATCGCCGTTGAGGGAGCCGTTGCCACGGATGATTACGCGGCTGGAGCCACCGGGGCCGCTGGCGAGGCTGGAGGCGTTCACGCCGGCTATCTTACCGGTGAGAGCGTCTGCCACGTTGATTTCGCGGGCCTGGGTGAAGTCACTGCCTTTTACTTCTGTAACAGCATAGGCCAGTGCCTTTTTTTCCTTTTTGATGCCGAGAGCGGTGACTACCAGTTCTCCAAGGGCTTTGGTGTTGGTTTCCAGGTGGATGCTGATGTTGGATTGTCCTCTCGTTACTTTTACTTCTTTTCTTTCGAAGCCTACAAAAGTGACGGCGATTGTAAGTTCGCCGGTGAAGGTGGCTGGTATTTTAACGGAGAATTTACCTGTTTCGTCGGTCAGGGCACCGATGCCTTTGGCACCAACGAGTGAGACGGAGGCTCCGATAATTTTCTGACCGTCGGCTGCGCTGGTGACGGTACCGGATATCAGGTCAGACTGGGCATAGCTACATACAGAAAATAACAGGCCTAATAGTGGCAGGAATATCTTCGGTAAGGAGGCCACTCTTATGATATTTTTCATCATGTGGTTTGGTTGATAGTTCTTCAAATAATGCGGAAATTACGGGGTTAAAAATAGCTATTCCTGCCAAAACTGCAAATAATTCGCAAAATTTATTTGCAAATAATGCAAAAAACTATCTTCACAAATCTTTAATTTCTCTCTAAAAAACTACCAATCAATCATTTAATATTATCAAATTCTGCAACAAAAATTATTTTTCGCTCCAAAAGTGCAAAATTGTCTCTGATCTTCTATTTTTGTCCTCAACCCATGTTATGGCATGCAAAAAAGACCCATCGCATTTTTTGCATATACAGTTTTTTTTGTCTATCATCACCTTTTGAATTTATCAGATGCTATGGATAGTATGAATACACAGGACCATGTTCCTCCGGTTTCCCTCACAAAAAAATCCAGGAAACAACTCATCATACAACAAGTGAATATTCACACCCGGATCACTTACAGTGAACTGGTAAGTCTGATTAATGTCTCTGAAGATACCATCCGCCGTGATGTCAACGAACTGGCCGATGACGGGGAAGTAGTGAAGATCAAAGGCGGCGCCATGTCTATCGCCTACCACTACGGCCATGAATCCGAAACCTATGCGCAGAATAACAAACTGGTCATCGCTGAAAAAACGCTGCAGCTGCTGCGTGACGACATGATTGTACTCATCGGCGGCGGCACCACCATCCGTGAGTTCATCAAAAAAATACCGCCCACCCTGCGCGCCACCTTTATCACCGTCAATGTGCTCTCCGCAGTAGAACTGCTGGACAAGCCCATGATCAAAACCATCGTGATAGGCGGACAAATATCTGCCTACAGCCAGATGACTGTGAGCGGCGAAGTATTTGAATACCTCTCCAACATCAAAGCTGACCTCTGCATCATCGGCACCAATGCCATCGATCCTGTCAACGGCCTCACCGATGCCGACTGGGAAACCATCCAGGTGAAAAAAGCCATGATCAAAGCAGCCGACAAAGTGGCCATCCTCGCCATCAGCGAAAAACTCAACACCTCCATGAAAATGAAAATCGCTGACCTGCAGGACATCCACTATCTCATCACCGAATTGCCCGCCGGCAGCGAAGCCCTGCAGGGATATAAAACCAAAGGCCTGCAGATACTGTAAAAAATATGACTACTTTTATGGGATAACATATCCCTACGTGAAATACATCAATTCTATTGAACTCCTCGGCCTTGCCTCCACCCTGTAGTACGGGCACGGTTACACGATACTTCTTTTTTTTTAAAATATAACCCCAACGTCTGTACGCAATCCTCGCGGCGGTCAGGATTTATTATGCCCCCTTACTGTTCTTCGCTAACGGTGCCGTGTATACGCAGTTACATCCATGACATTTTAATGACACACTACTCAACATAACCCTTTCTCTCAATAGTCATTTGTTATATGAATTTTTTGTTATCTTATATTGATTATCAATATATTAAAAACAAATACTGCGATCACATAACAAAACAATAATCATACTTTTATCACTATTTTTAGAAAAAATATGACAATCATAAGAATATCTGGATATTTTTTAAGAATTTAGCGCTTACCTTTAAAATTATAAAAATGAGTAAAATACCCGCTACCTTATTTGACAAAGTATGGGATTCACATGCGGTCAGGAAAATTGAAGACGGTCCTGATGTGTTGTTTATAGACCGTCACTTTATCCATGAAGTGACCAGCCCGGTAGCCTTCCTGGGATTAGAAAACAGGGGACTGCAGGTGATGTTCCCGGAAAAAACCTTTGCCACTGCGGATCACAATACACCTACCATCAATCAGCATCTTCCGGTACAGGACCCGCTGTCGGCCAACCAGCTGAAAGCCCTGGAAACCAATACCGCCAAATACGGCATCTCCCACTGGGGCCTGGGTAATCCCCGCAACGGTATCGTACACGTAGTAGGACCGGAAAACGGTATCACCCTGCCCGGTATGACCATCGTATGTGGAGACTCCCACACCTCCACCCACGGCGCCTTTGGAGCCATCGCCTTCGGCATCGGCACCTCAGAAGTGGAAATGGTCCTCTCCTCCCAGTGCATTATGCAGCAGAAACCAAAGAAAATGCGTATAACCGTTACCGGTACCACCGGCAAAGGTATTACGCCCAAAGATGTGACCCTCTACATCATCTCCCGCCTCACCGCTGCCGGCGCCACCGGCTACTTCGTGGAATATGCCGGTGAAGTGTTTGAAAAGATGAGCATGGAAGGCCGCATGACTGTTTGCAATATGAGTATCGAAATGGGCGCCCGTGGCGGTATCATCGCTCCGGATGAAACCACCTTCGCGTATATCAAAGGCCGCGAAAAAGCACCGCAGGGACAAGCCTGGGATAACGCTCTCGCCTATTGGAAAACATTAAAAACAGACGAAGGTTCCACCTTCGATATGGAATATACTTTTGATGCCAGTGAGATAGAACCGATGATCACCTATGGCACCAACCCCGGTATGGGCCTGGGTATCACCCAACGCATCCCTACCGCCCAGGCTGCCGGCGGCAGTGAAGCCAGCTATACAAAATCATTGCAGTACATGGGCTTCAGCGAAGAAGAACCCATGTTAGGTAAAAAAGTGGATTATGTATTTATCGGCAGCTGTACCAACGGCCGCATAGAAGACTTCCGCGCTTTTGCCTCCATCGTGAAAGGCCGCCGCAAAGCAGATCATGTGACCGCCTGGATCGTGCCCGGATCACATATTGTAGAACAACAGATCAAAGAAGAAGGTATCCTTGATATCCTGACCGCTGCCGGTTTTCAGTTGCGCCAGCCAGGCTGCTCCGCCTGCCTCGCCATGAACGACGACAAAGTGCCCGCCGGCAAGTATGCTGTCAGCACCAGCAACCGCAACTTCGAAGGCCGCCAGGGACCCGGATCCCGCACCTTGCTGGCCAGTCCGCTTGTTGCCGCTGCCGCCGCTGTCACCGGTGTTGTAACCGATCCGCGTGAACTGATCTAATCACTTCTTCATCTTTAACTACTAGCAAAAACATCATGGCTTACGATAAATTTACCGTACTGAAAAGCGCTGCTGTACCCATGCCCATCGAAAACGTGGACACCGACCAGATCATCCCCGCCCGCTTTCTCAAAGCAACAGAGCGCACCGGATTTGGCGACAACCTGTTCCGCGACTGGCGCTATAATACAGACGGCACTCCCAAACCGGACTTTGTACTCAACAACCCGATCTATTCCGGTAAAATACTGGTGGCCGGCAAAAACTTCGGCAGTGGCTCCAGTCGCGAACATGCTGCCTGGGCTATCTACGACTACGGCTTCCGCTGCGTAGTGTCCAGCTTCTTCGCCGATATCTTCAAAAACAACTCCCTGAACATCGGTATCCTGCCAGTACAGGTGAGCCCGGAATTCCTGCATAAGATATTTACCGCCATAGAAGCCGATCCCCAAACCGAACTGGTCATCGACCTGCCTGCTCAAACCATCACTATCACCGCTACCGGTGAAAACACGCAGTTCGATATCAACAGCTACAAAAAACACAACATGACCAACGGCTTTGATGACATCGACTACCTCCAGGCCATGAAAGATGATATACAGGCTTTTGCCGCAAAGAGTATGTATTAACCCCATAATTATTTGCTTTATGCCAGTACCGCAGCGATATGTTGAAATAATGGACACCACCCTCCGCGACGGTGAACAAACCAGCGGCGTCTCTTTTTCTCCCTCGGAAAAACTAACCATTGCCCAGCTTTTATTAACAGAAGTAAAAGTCGACAGGATTGAAATTGCCTCCGCCCGCGTTTCGGAAGGTGAATTTGCGGCGGTAAAGGCCATTACCCAATGGGCTGAGGCAAATGGTTTTATCAATAAAGTAGAAGTACTCACCTTCGTTGATGGCGATGTATCTGTTGAGTGGATGCTGCAGTCCGGCGCCAGGGTCATGAACCTGCTCACAAAAGGTTCTCTCAATCATCTCACCCATCAGCTGAAGAAAAAACCGGCAGAACACTTCGCGGAAGTAGGCGCCGTGATTGCCCTTGCCAGAAAAAACGGACTGGAGTGCAATGTATACCTGGAAGACTGGAGCAACGGCATGCGCCACTCCAGCGACTACGTATACCAGTACCTCGACTTCCTGCAGCACCAGCCTGTCAAACGCATCATGCTGCCCGACACGCTCGGCGTACTCACACCCGCAGAAGTCAGCCAATACATCAGTGCCATCGTGCAACGTTATCCGCAGCTGCACTTCGATTTCCATGCACACAATGATTATGATCTCGGCACCGCCAACGTACTGGAAGGCGTGAAAGCCGGTGCTCACGGCATACACCTTACCATCAACGGTATGGGTGAAAGAGCAGGCAACGCCCCGCTGGCCAGCGCCATCGCTGTGCTCAACGACTTCATGCCCGAAATCAAAACAGCCGTGTCAGAAAAATCATTATACAGTGCCAGCAAACTAGTGGAAACATTCTCCGGCATCCGCATCCCGGCTAATAAACCAGTAGTAGGCGCCAACGTTTTCACACAAACAGCCGGCATACACGCCGATGGCGACAAAAAGAACAAACTGTATTTCAGTGACCTGATGCCCGAACGCTTCGGCCGCCAGCGCCTCTACGCCCTTGGCAAAACAAGCGGCAAGGCCAACATTGAAAATAATCTTCAGCAGCTGGGTATCCAGCTCTCTGATGCCAACCTCAAAAAGGTTACCCAGCGCATCATTGAACTGGGCGATAAAAAAGAAGTGCTCACACAGGCCGACCTGCCCTACATCATCTCTGATATTCTCGACAGCAGCCGGATAGAGGAAAAGGTGAAAATAGAAAACTATGTGCTCTCCCATTCCAAAAACCTCCACCCTTCTGTCACCCTGAAAATATCAGTGGAAGGAGAACTCTTCGAAGAACACTCCCAGGGCGATGGTCAGTATGATGCCTTCATGAATGCACTCAAAAAGGTATACAAAAAGAAAAAACGGGAACTGCCTGCACTCACAGACTACTCTGTTCACATCCCTCCCGGCGGTAAAAGCGACGCTTTATGCGAAACCATTATCACCTGGAACTTCCAGAATAAGGAGTTCAAAACAAGAGGACTGGACAGCGACCAGACCGTGTCTGCCATAAAGGCCACCCAGAAAATGCTCAACCTGATCTGATCAATCATCATTTTATTATCAACAGATGGCAACTAAACATATTTTAATTGTTCCCGGAGACGGAATAGGACAGGAAGTAACCGCAGTAGGTAAAAAAGTGCTGGACAAAATCGCAGCGCGATTCGGACACACTTTCACATATGACGAAGCACTGGTAGGACATGCTGCCATCGAGGCTACCGGCAACCCGTTGCCCGATGAATCGCTGGCCAAAATGCGGGCCTCAGATGCCGTGCTCTTTGGCGCTGTAGGCCATCCCAAATACGATAATGACCCTTCCGCCAAAGTAAGGCCGGAACAAGGTCTGCTTCGCATGCGCAAGGAACTGGGATTATACGCCAATCTGCGCCCTATCAAATTATTCGACGAACTACTCGACGCCTCCAGCATCAAACCGGAAATACTGAAAGGCGCTGACATCCTCTTCTTCCGTGAATTGACCGGCGACATCTACTTCGGCGAGAAAGGCAGAAAAAACGACGGTGACACCGCCTTCGATATCGCGGAATACAGCCGCTTTGAAGTGGAACGTATTGCCCGCAAAGCTTTTGAAGCCGCCCGTACCCGACGCAAAAAACTCTGCTCCGTCGATAAAGCCAATGTCATCGAAACATCCCGGCTCTGGAGGGAAGTCATACAGAAAATAGCACCTGAATATCCTGATGTGGAAGTAGAACATCAGTTCGTAGATGCTACCGCCATGCTGCTTATCAAAGATCCCCGCCGCTTCGATGTGGTAGTTACGGCCAACCTCTTCGGCGATATCCTCACCGATGAAGCCTCACAGATAGCAGGCTCCATGGGCATGCTCGCCTCCGCCTCCATCGGCGATGGCACCGGCGTATACGAGCCCATCCACGGCTCCGCCCACGACATCACCGGCAAAGGTGTAGCCAACCCACTGGCTTCCATACTCTCAGCTGCATTACTGCTCGATATCTCCTTCGGCATGAAGGCAGAATCCAACGCTGTTATACACGCTGTAGACCAGGTACTGAAAGCCGGCTTCCGCACCCGCGACATCGCCAACCCGCAAACACCCGCCCACATGATCAAAGGCACAGATGCCATCGGTGAAGAAGTACTGAAACAGCTGTAAGATATCATCAGAAAATAAAAGCAGCGAAGACCGAACGATCTTCGCTGCTTTTTTGTTTTCTTACGTATCTTCATAATTATAACCTTCAACACATTTCTTATGGGACCACTCATCATTAAAGCTTCTATTCAGATAGCCAAACCTGCACACGAAGTTTACGAAGCAATTGTTGACCCGAAAAAGATGAGCGGCTATTTTATCGCCACAGGCAGCGGCCGCATGGAAGAAGGACAAACACTCACATGGAAATTTCCGGAATTCAGTGAAGAGCTCGACGTGTTTGTCACCCAAAGCAACCCGGACCAACAGGTGACTTTTGAATGGCAAGGCTCTCCCAAACAACGCACCACCACAAACATCACCCTGTCTGCAGGCAAAAATGGCAGCACCCTGGTAAAAATCACAGAAAGTGAAATGCCGGCCAATGAAGATGGTATTACCTGGCTCAGACAAAACACAGAAGGATGGGCTAATTTCCTCGCCTGCCTCAAAGCATACCTGGAATATAATATCAACCTGAGAAAAGGTGCGTTTGATTTTATGACAGCGTAAATATGCAGCTTACGATATACTACCCTGTCAGTCCTAATGTTTTGCGAACAAATTTTTTCTGTTTTTTTCTTAATTCAGTGTTCGCACTAATATTATGGGCTTTTTCCTTCTCCACCAGTTTAAACCAGTGCATAGCCGGGATCATATTATTGGAATGCAGTTCAAGCCTGATGAATAACTCTTCATTAGGCCACTCCTTCCTGTGGATCAGGCGACTCAAACGCGTTTCATCCAGGCTTATTTCCTGCGCAAATTCTTTTTGCTTTTTTTGAATAGCCTGGATATACATAGAGAGAAAATAACCAAAATTAAGCTTGTCCAGAAATTTATCTGCAGCAACTGCATCTTCCATTTGAAACTTGATTTGAAGTAATCTGGACATCAAATGATCTTCCCAGGTCATTTTACTCCTTTTTTCCTTTATGTAGGCTGACAGCTCTCTATCTGCTGCTGCTTTTTCCTCATCTGTAAGCCCATGTGGGAATATATAGGCATCTGCTATTTCTTCATCTGTAAGCCCTTGAAGAAAAGGATATTTCTTCGACAACTCTCTGCTTGCCTCATATTTTTTTTTCATTATTTATTGATTCAGATATTCATGAATTAATGTTCTTGATGCTGTACCATCGACCACCAAATATCTTCCCAAAGGGACAAAACCGCATTTAAAAATATAGTGTGCTACCAGTTTTGTTTTGGGCATCAGCGAAACGAATCCATCAAATCCTAATCTAAAAGATTCTCTGCATGCATACGCTATCAGACAACCGGCAACCCTGTCAAACTCTTTATTCGTCCCAATGTTCTCATCTGACAATTCCAATAACCGGATATCCAGCCTTTGTTCCAGAGAAATAACAGCAATGGACATCAAACCCAATAATCTATCTTCCGGTATCACTGTAAGTTTAAAAATCCCGCGCTGCCATTCCTTCGACCAGTCAAATGAAAATCTTTCCAGAGAACCTTCAAACAATTCTCTCCAGTGTAATAAGGAGATATTTTTACTTTGGGATTAATGATAAGACAAGCAAGGTGAAACAAAGTGGTATCTAATCCACTGGGGAAATTCGTCTGACAGGAAAAACAGCATACTAACAGCCTTTATACATCGATACCAGCCATCCAACATCATGGACCCTTACTACCAGTAAGTAGTCAAAGAAAAATTAAAAGAAGTTTGTTGAATGGTCAGAATTCATAAAAAACTAATTCTCTAAAATATCAAGAGCGGAAAAAAAGAACCTATATTTATGAACTCATTATTTCCCAGAAAAACCATCTCAAAAAAACGCTCACAGATATGCGTGCAATCAAAGTTTCCAACGTTGTATTATTGGCTGTAGTGGCCGCATTGCTATTTATTCCATTCCTCGGGCGGGTGCACCTGTTCGACTGGGATGAGATCAATTTCGCCGAATGTGCCCGGGAAATGATCAAACTGGATGATTACTCACGCATTTACGTCAATTTCAAACCTTTCTGGGAAAAGCCTCCCATGTTCTTCTGGATGCAGAGTACAGCCATGAAGCTGTTTGGCATCAATGAATTTGCCTCCCGCCTTCCCAATGCGCTATGCGGTATCGTTACCCTGGTAACATTGTTCCTGATCGGGTCCAGGCTGTACGACCGGAAATTCGGTATCCTCTGGGCACTGGCTTACGGCGGATCATTGTTTCCAAACATGTATTTCAAATCAGGCATCATTGATCCCTGGTTCAATCTCTTTACTTTCGTTTCCCTGTATTATTTCATTCTTTATCATTGGAAACGGAATGACTATGATAAACCTGGTCTTAACAGGACACCACTGTTCTATGCCGTATGGTCCGGCCTGTTCATGGGACTGGCCATCCTCACCAAAGGGCAGGTAGCGCTGATGGTATTCCTGCTGGTGCTGGGTGTGTACTTTATCTGGAACCGTTTCAGGTTCTTCTTTGGCTGGGGTCATGCACTGCTGTTCCTGGTGGTAGCCACGGCAGTATCCTGTACCTGGTATGGATGGGAGACCTGGAAGAATGGTCCCTGGTTCATCACCGAGTTCCTGAAGTACCAGTACCGGCTCTTCACGACCCATGATGCAGGACAGGCGGGCTTTTTCGGCTACCACTATGTAGTGATCCTGATAGGCTGCTTCCCTTCCTCCATCTTTGCCATCCCTTCTTTCTTCAAAACTACGGCCAGCAGCCGTTATGACAAAGATTTCAAACGCTGGATGGTGATACTTTTCTGGGTAGTGACGATCCTCTTTTCCATTGTACAGTCCCGTATCATCCACTATTCATCGCTGGCCTGGTTCCCGGTCACCTTCCTGGCGGCCTACACCTTCTATAAATGGGATCTGAAAGAGATGCCGTATAAAAAATATATAGGCGTTCTCGTTACCATCCTGGGTGTGCTGGTGGCTGTAGCTTTATTGGGAGTAACACTGGTGGCCCTGAACCTGAAAAAAATCATCCCCTATGTGAAAGATCCTTTTGCACAGGCCAATATGGCTGCTGACGTACATTGGAGCGGCTGGGAAGGCGCGGTAGGCACCCTGATGGTCATTACGCTGATTGTAGGCGTAATGATGCTCCGCAAACAACGCTTCACCCAGGCTGCCTGGACTTATTTTGGCGGCACAGCCCTGGTGATCTTCCTGGCTGCGGCCATCATTGTGCCCAAGGTAGAACGCTACTCACAGGGTGCGGCCATCGACTTCTTTGAGGCCAGACAGGGAGAAGACTGTTATGTGACCGTACTGGGCTACTGGAGTTATGCCCCCTTCTTCTATACCCATAAGGAAAAACCCGCCAATGAAAATGCCTACAGCGAAGAATGGCTACTGAAGGGCGATATCGATAAACCAGCCTATTTCGTTACCAAAATAGACCGTGTAGAAGGATACCTGCAACATGCTGGTATACTGGAGTTATACCGGAAGAATGGATTTGTGTTTCTGAAGCGGGAAAAAGTAACAAAGTAAAAGGATTCCAAACCTACAATGCAAAAGGACCGAAGCGAAGAATACTGATATCTTCACTTCGGTCCTTTTAGTATGGATACTTTATTTTTTTCTGGAGAAGAACCGCAGCACACTGCTCACCAATTTATCATTGGAGCCCAGCCAGCCTTTGATCTCCGTATAAACGGCTACCATGGCATTATCCAGTTTCACCATCAGTTTTTTGGAGCCTTCACCCGGACGGGCCATATAATGGGTAGCTCTGCGAAAAGGTTTATCTTCCTCCGTATAATAATACAAAGCGATAGACCTCCTGAAAGCGTCTTCCGGGCAGGTCATTGGCTCCGGATGCCCATGGTAGGAGTCCGCATCTGTATTGAAGATCACGCAGCGGTTGAAAACGGGCAATACTTTTCTTTTGCAGGCCTTCATGTCCCGGTCCCATAGTTCCAGCTTACCACCCCACTCTTCTTCCCAGTCCTTGTTCAGGTATACCAGTACGTTCACCCTGCGTTGCCAATGCCGGTGATGGGGATGCACCGTAAAATCGGCATGGATGTTTAGGAATCCTCCCCTCCTGGACTGATGAATGCCTCCACCTTCCAGGAAGTCATCTTTTATCAGGTTCTTGATACCTGTCAGTTCACTAAGGAATTGCAGGAACTCCGGCGAATTTAGTTCATGGATGGTTTTTCTGATGGTCGCCGGCAGCATGTCCAGCTTGTTCAGCCCTTTCTTACGCTCATTGTAGTGTGTGTAATTGATCCAACCATCTGACTCATTCAGCTTGTTAAACTCATCAACACACTCATCCAACACCTCCGGGTCCAGGAAATTCTCTAAAACAATATGTGGGTAAGGGTTCGCCCCTTGGTACGATTGACTCAACTCCGACAACTGGCCATTCCATTTCTCAGAGTCAAAAATCTGTGTAGTGGTTTGTGCAAACTGCATCTCGGAAAATATTTAAAGAGGAATATGTAAATATAAGGTAATTCATTTGATACTCCACCCAAACATATTCCAAAATGCAGACTGATAACATAGCCCTTTTCAGCTATACTTTCAGGAATACGTCCTGCAGCACTTCTTCGGCCAGTGCAGGTTGATACAACAACTTTAACGCCGTAGTATATACGTTGCGGCATAAAAAAGCGGAGAACAGGATATGCTCCTGTTCCCCGCTTTGACTATATATATTATCATTAATGAATACCCAGTTCCCTGAGCACATTGTTGACAATCCGGTCGCATCTGATAAGATGGAACGGAAATACATCGTTTTTGTAGAAATTGGCAACATGTTCCCGCAGCATCATTTTGGCCCTGATCTGCCGTACTTTTACATTGACCTTCGAAATATTAAGCACCTGACTGGTTTCTGCTACGTTCAGCTGCTCTATTTCCCGTAATACAAACACGGCCCGGTATTTCTCCGGGATGCTCAGCAGTGCCTTTTCCAGCACTTTACCCAATTCTTTGTTAATAACTGTGTCCACCGGCGTTTCTTTTGTTTTAGGGGTGTCCGGATGATGTTCCATACCCGAGATATCTTCGCCGACAACGTTTTTCCCTTTTTTTAGATACTGGCTGCATTCATTGATCAGAATCCTTTTCAGCCAGGTCCCGAAGGCAGATTCCTGCCGGAATTTGTCCAGATGCTGATAAGCATTGATATAGGTGGTCTGCATCACATCTTCCACATCCATGTCATTATTCAGAAAAGACATCCCAATCCTGAACAGGCTGGTATTGTGGCGACGCATCAGTTGCTCAAACAACCTTTTTTCTCCAGCCAGCACCCTGGCAATGATTTCATTGTCTGTAAGCGTGTCAATAGGCGAAATGATACTCATTGAAGTCGGTTATTAGATGAATAAAGTCTGAATAAGTTACAAAAAAAGTCCACATTTTGTAACCTTTCCTGAAATCTGTACTCTAATCCATATCACCAGGCATAAAGTGCCTGGCTTAACCCAATTAACCTAAATGAGCAAAAATCGAAACAATGACCGTAGGCCAGACTTTTCAGATGACAGGAACTGCATTCCCGGCTCTGACGCATCAGCGTATACAGGAGCTCAAACAGACCCCCAGAGGTCAACTTATCATGAACGAAACTTTTGCCGCCTTCCCGGAACTGGTAAAATCCATGACCAGCTCCCTGCAGGAAGGGCTATCCCGCTATGAAGAGACACGTAAAAGAGAAGGACGTAGTCCGGACCAGCAGCAAACCCTGGCTGCACTGATAGAAGACTATCAGTTCCTGGAATTCGCCCAGCATATTATGTTTATCAAATGGCGGGAAGAAAAAAAGCGTTTTCTGCCCGGTAGTTACCAGGCCAACTAACTGATGCTGTTTTATTCGGCTGTAGCAGCCAACATTATCCCGGAGTTCAGACGGTCCGCAGCATGTACAGGTCTGCATAATCAAAATGCAGGGTATGGTACACCTCAAAGCCGTTTTTCTCGTACCATTGCACGTTTTCCGACATGGATGTTTCGAGGTAGACAGGGCGCCCGCTATGGGCCACCACCTCCCGAAGCAGTTGACGGCCAATGCCCTGACGCTGTGTTCCGGGCATGACACCGATAAACCAGAGATAGTTCATCTTCCCCATAGGATATTTTGCCTTGATAAGCGCCTCCCGGCTGCTTACCTTACGGATATTGCCTGGCCCGATCGCGGCCATCACCAGTCGCAGGTCCTGCAGAATTGTCTTGAGCGTGGTCCTTTTTCGTTCAGGCTGCAAGGTTAGGGCACAGGCCTTCCTGTCGTCCGAATCACTGAAAACAATTTAGCGTAAAACACCCGGACCCTTGTATTAAATCCTGACACTTTTTATTACTTTTGCCGCATCATGAGACAATAATTAAACACATACGGCGGCTCCCGCCTCTTTATCCTGGCCCTCTCCCATTGCCTGGCTTCTTTTCATGACTATTTCCAAACCTATAATTATTATCATCCAACACATGAAATCCGTATATCCGTCTCGTTTATTCTTCGTTATCCTTGTTGTTGTAATTGATACTGCCGGTTTTGGTCTGATATTTCCGGTACTTCCACAGCTGATCAGTGATCTGCTTCATGCAAATATCAGTACAGCCGCCAGGTATGGTGGATGGCTGGCTTTTGCCTATGCTGTGATGCAATTTATTTTCGCGCCGGTGCTGGGCAACTTAAGTGATCACTATGGCAGGCGCCCTGTTTTACTGTTGTCTTTGTTAGGCTTTTCCATTGACTGCCTCTTTCTTGCCTTTGCGCCTAACATTGTGTGGCTCTTCGTTGGCAGGGCCATCGCCGGTATTACCGGTGCCAGTTATGCAGTGGCATCCGCCTGTGTGGCCGATATCAGCACTGATGAGAACAGAACCCGCCACTATGGACTGATCAACGCCGCTTTCGGACTGGGTTTTATCATTGGTCCGGCTATAGGCGGCGCCCTGGGACAGTTTGGCACTCATACCCCGTTTATAGTGGCGGCAGCTATGAGCTTCGCCAATTTTATATTCGGTTATTTCTTTTTTCCGGAGTCGCTGGACAAAACCCTGCGCCGGCAGTTTGACTGGAAGAGAGCCAACCCATTGGGTGCGCTGCGACAGTTGTCGCGCTTCCCCCTGGTAAAATCGCTGATACTTTCCATGATCTTTATATCTATCGCCACGCATAGCATGGAAAGTGTGTGGGCTTTCTTCACCATAGAAAAATTCCGGTGGAGCAATCAGCTGATAGGTTATTCCCTCGCATTCGTCGGTTTACTTTCTATCCTATCACAAACATGGTTGGTAAACAAACTCACTCCCGTGTTGAATGATAAGCAGCTGGCTGTTATGGGGCTGTTGCTGATGACCACCGGTTATCTGCTGTTTGCTTTCACTGCCTGGGAATGGGTGCTTTTCCCGGCATTGATCATCTACATCGCAGGCAGTGTACAAGGTACTGCGATGCAGAGCATTATGGCGGCCACTATGCCAGACAATGAACAGGGAGAACTGCAAGGCGCCCTCGGCAGCCTGATGGGACTGACCACGCTGATTGCACCACCTCTGATGACCAACAGTTTTGCCTGGGCTACCCGTAGCACAGCACCTGTGTACTTTCCGGGCATGCCGTATCTGATGGCCGCTCTCATGACGATCATCAGTCTGGTGTTATTACTAAGAGCTTTCGCGCGCAGGAAGATCAGCCGGTAAGGCCGGATGAATGGTGGCTGATATGATACAATCCATCACTTTCTCTGCCCGGCAGTTGTTGAGGCCTGCACCCCAGCAGGCATTAAATTCCAGGACAAACCAGCCCGTCTGCGGGTTACAGGCAATATCAACAATCACGGCAGCTGGCAGCTGATGACCGTATTCCCGGACAAAAGCGGTTAAGAACAAGGCTCCTGCTGTAAGGTCGGCCCCTCCTTCATATAAGGCGAGGTCGATCAGTTGTTCGTTCAACACAAAACCACGGGCTTCAGCTGTGATAGGCTCCACGACTGCAGCCATCATCACCGCTTCATCTTCCGGCAGTCCGGCTGTTGCCTGGCGGAAGTCTTCCAATGTTGTGAAGATGCCTGCCAGGAATATTTTAGGAACCACCGGTTTAATAAAAACCGGGAAGGCTGTTGCGCTGATTTGCCCTACAGTGCTGAGGGTAATTTGTCGTTGGGTCCATTGATGGTCTAAGGTGGCAATGAGCGTATCGTCCGGAGAAAGGAGCGCTACTCCGTATATCTGGGCCAGCACAAATGCAAAGGCCTGATTGCCATAGATAGCAATCTTGCTGCGGGTCAGTTCTTCATCTTTTATCCAGTATTTACCCAGTCTTTTAACTTGTCCGCCTCTATGGGTCCAGGCGGCCACTATCTGTTCAAATTCAATGTCCGTTTTTTCAGGGATCAGCAGTATTGTGTTGTTCATAGGATGTTAATGCCAGGGGAAAATACAACAAACGTCTTCATCTCCCAAACAACTATTCAATAATTTAATTGAATAGTTGTTTTTTAGTACCTTTAACTGTTAATACGGAACTGTGGCAGTTAGCTGCCGCTACCATAAAGTGATGAGATGAGTTATCTAAAAAATACTTTCCGCGAAGTCAGCAATCCGCAGGATTTTAAGGAGGAATACCTATCCAGTCCGGATCATTCTTTTTGTGATTCCTGCAGTCATACCGGCGGCAGGCAGACCAGTAATTTTCTGGAGATCGCAACACTGGAACAACTCAAGCAACTACATAAGCAGTCATCCTTCAGCAGTACCCGGCGGAAATTTTATACTGCCGTACTCCTGACAGCGGGCAGCGCCCGGGAAACCATCGGCTCCCACACCTATACCTTTAGCGCCGGCATGCTGTACTTTATCCCGGAGTACCAGCTGCATACCATCCATCACTGGAGCGAAGACATCCGGGGCTACCACTGCATATTTGATGCAGACTACTTTCTGTTATGTCTGAAAAACCAGGTGAGGCTGAATGAATATCCGTTTTTTCAGCATGGTCATCCTCCTTTTATTGATTTATCCCAGGAAGAAATGGAAGGGATGGTGGGCCTCTTTCAGAAACTGCAGGCAGAATACTGTCAGCGTCAGCATTTCAATGATGATCTGTTAGTACGTCTGTACCTCAACGTGTTGCTGATAGAAGCAGAGAGAGCTTACAGGTCTCACGAAAACAAAGTCACTACCCCGTTGCCAAGGAAAGAGCAGCTGGTAGCATCTTTCAAAAATCTGGTCTCCCGCCACTATATGGAATGGAAGCAGGTAACGGACTATGCCCGGTTATTATACGTCCACCCTCACTATCTGAATGATACTATTAAAGAGATCACTGGTAGTCCGGCCAGCAGTTTCATTCATCATCAACTGATAACGGAAGCCAAGGCACAACTCATTCAGAGCAATGAGAGCATTGCCGGTATTGCAGCGCATCTGAACTTTGCAGACCAGTCCTATTTCGGTCGTTTTTTCAGGAAACATACGGGTATCACACCAGCGCAGTATCGCCAGCAGCATCGTCACCATGCCTCCTGATAAAAGCTGTCGTTTGTACCAAAAGTCCAGCGGATCGTGTCATTTTTCCGGTAATGTCTGTCCTAATTTTGTTGGTATAAAATGATAAGATATGAGTCAGCAAACAACAGGAGATTCACCTACCTTATTACAGTTTTTTGCGACCTGGTGCCGTCCCTGTAAAGTATTATCCCCGATAGTGGATGCCATCGAAACAAAGATGAGCGCTCAGCTGCAGGTGGCCCGCGTGAATATTGATGAGGAAGAGGGCCTCACTTCCCGTTTTCAGATTATGGCAGTGCCCACGCTGGTGCTGATGAAAAATAACCAGGAAATATGGCGGCATACAGGCGTATTGTCTGAAAGTAACCTAAAGACAGCGCTGGAATCAGCGCTGTCGGCTCATCCATAAAGTATAATGGTTGGTTTGGTTTTTAAAAAGCATAAGATAAGGTGGTTTATCAGGAGGCCGTTGGTAGCGGCCTCCTTTCTTTTACCGCCAATAGCCATGCCCATAGTGATGATGATAATAAGGGCGGTGATAATAGCCTGGCCTGTCATGTACCACCAGACACCCGCTCAACCCAGAGATCAATACTATCGCTATAATGAGAAATTTTAACATTTTCATGATCGTAAGCTTTTGAATAGTTGTGATGTGTTGGCGGAGCCCCTAACCCTGCAGCAGTTTGGGTTCCTGTGAGTATAGATGATAAAAGCGTGCCAGAATGGGGTGAGAAGTGTTATATAGTGTTAAGAGCGCGTACTACAGAAATATGCTAGTCCACAAACCTGTAACCGGTTAAGATAATGATGCGTTTAAACAGAAAAGCCGCAATAACATTGCGGCTTTCTATACAACCATTCTATGAAACTTATAACAATACTATTCCCTGTTTATGGTAACCACTTCATATCTTCCTGGCCTATCAACAACATTTGCTTTCCATTAAAGCTTAAATTACTACTGTTGGCACTTTTCAAAACACCAGTGCCCTGCTCAACAGCATCAAAGAGCTCCTTCGATACACAAATCTTCAACACCTGATGAGGTTGCAACTGAAATTCGAAATAGGGATTATAACTACTTCTTGATAGGGAGGGTATTTCTGAAATTGAATCAATTTTAATTTTGATAAAATAGTTTGTTAGATCGCAATTTTCACAATTGATCTTCTCTATAACGCTACCCTTAAACATAATTTTGTTGATAAAAGCCCGGCTCCTATTAAATCTCATTTCAGCCTGCTCACTGATCGCCTTACTATAATCTATAAGACTACAACCGTTGAAAAACACAACCAAGGGAAAAGCAAGAATAAGGGCAGTTTTATAATTCATATTTACGTTGTTTAATTCTCATGTATCCTTCACGACATGCTATATACTCAAACATCTCCACCTCAGAAAAAATTTGGCCAATGCCACAAAAATACACATCTTGGCACTTTGTTAAATAACCCGTCCACAACGAACCTGAGCGGAAAATAAAAAATATTCGAGATGTCGCACCGTATCTATCTGTACAACTTCAACAACACGGAAAACCATGCCATTCCTGAAGCCCGTGAAAACGGTATCCTGGACCAGCTTTTACCTGTTATCGGTGGCAATGGCAACGATAACCTGATGATGATGGAATGGAAATATGAATTTCCTTTTTTTCTCCATCCTTTGTTTGCCGGCGATCCTTACCTCGGAAC
The DNA here is from genome assembly GCF_018255755.1 of Chitinophaga sp. HK235. NCBI lineage: Bacteria > Pseudomonadati > Bacteroidota > Chitinophagia > Chitinophagales > Chitinophagaceae > Chitinophaga > Chitinophaga sp. HK235. The sequence continues at coordinate 2,646,463 of NZ_CP073766.1, forward strand.
ACCGTTATACAATGGAGATAGCGGCGGCCTCTATGCGGACGGTCCTGCTGGTATCCGTGCCCCCCGTGCCTTCTACGATTTTATGGACCAACATGCGGATATACTGACCGATGATCCTGTAAACTTCCGTGAGCAAAAAGAAAAAATCTTCCACTTCCTCGATACAAAAGCCTGCTACAACAGCTTTCATCTTGATGCCTGGGATGTGTTTAACATAGACGACGAGCCTCATGCAGAACAGGCAGGCGAATTATTGTCACTTATACAGGAAACCAACGAGTGTATACAAGCTGCTATTAACGCCAACGACCCTGCGCTGCTCAATGAATGCCCGGATGTACGCAAAAATCCTTATGGATTTAAATCTTTCCGGCAGTTTTTCAGCAACAACGTATATGGGTCTGGGTGGGAAGTGATACAGTCAGGATATTATGCTGATGATGAAGAGGAGAAAGAAGATGAGCAGCAGACTTTCACAGAAAACGGCATGATGGGCCTGAAAGACAAAGCAGGGAATATCATCATACCGGCCCAATATGAAGAAGTATTTGTTTTCCCGGGCAATGAAACACTAGCGGTTGTGAAACGGGATGGAAAATACGCCGCCCTGGATGCAGCGGGACAACTAAAACTACCTTTTGATTTCCATTCCGATATGGAGATAACGTATCTGGATGATATGCCGCTACTCAACGCCCGTCATCTTTCCGGCGTATTACATTTTTATGCTCCCTCCTTTGCCAGAATAGGCGATGACAACACGATCCGGGTAGAGTGGACAGGTACCTTCAACCATTCACCGCTACTGCGCACTATACAGGAACAACAATCCGGCAAAAAGAAAATACAGCTGCATGGTCTTGCTACCTCTGAAGGCCAACAGCTGTTGCCCACTGTTTACCAGGAGATCGCACCGGGCCTGGAAGATGGAGTGATTGTCCGTCAGCAGGGCAAATACGGCGTATATTCCGCCTCAAAAGGATGGATACTGGAAATGGGCTTCGATCGTATCAATCATGTCTATCCCAACGCCTATATCATTACAAAAGATAAAAAGGAAGGGCTTTATTTTATTGGTCAGCCACTGGTGCCACCTGCATATCAGGTTGTTGTTTCCGATGTCATCTGGCATGGTGATGATAAATGGGAAACATTGGCCATTAATACTGATGCAGCCTTCCGCATCGATTCCAAAGGACATATCACACCACTGGCACCCACCGACATTGCGGTCCAGATAGGCCCGGATATGCGTTACCGTTATAATGAAAAAGAATTGGCTATGCTCACCGCTCTGGCCGGCGATGCCATCCCCGCCGACCTGCTGTACCAGAAAGGATTTGAGGCATTCGACAAACAACGGTACGAAGAAGCCATCCGGTACTACAAAATGGCGGCCGACAAAGGCAGCGGAGATGCTATGAACGATCTTGGTTATCTGTATGAAACAGCAGAAGGGCATATCGATGCAACCATTGCTTTCGATTGGTACTCCCGTGGCGTACAGGTCGGATCACCGCATGCAGCCAACGGACTGGCCAACTGCTATCAGCATGGCAACGGCACCGCCCCCGACATCCGCAAAGCCATTGACCTGTACGAAACAGCCGCTGCGCATCATGTTCCGCATGCGTATTATAACCTTGCGATGCTTTATTATAAAGGCGAAAAAGTGCCACAGGACTATGATAAAGCATTGCGGCATTTTATATATGCCAGTAGGTTTGGTTATGATTGTTATAACTACGTAGGTTATCTTTTTGAAGAGAAAGAAGATTACAACAACGCCTTTGATGCCTACAAAAGCGGTGTCAAAAACAAAGACGGTTATTGTGCCTACCAGCTCGCCAGGCTGTATGAGCTGGGCCTTGGCTGTAAAGCCGATCCACGCAAAGCCCTTAACTATTACCTCAAAGCCGTGGAACTGGGTGAAGATAATGCCCATCTGGAACTGCACCGCTTATACCTTTACAACGATATCGTAAAAGACGAAGCCAAAGCCCGCGAGCATGAACAGCTGGCACGGGATGCAGGGCTCGATGTCTCCTGACAGCTGCGTCAGGCTTGTATATAAGGCCATTACACTGTATCTTGTGCGGATTCTTTACCGATCCCGGAGGAAAACATGGAAACAGGAACAATGATAACCGAGCAAGTGCAGCCAGCGAAATCGCCTGCCAACAGACAACATTTTGAGATCCTTGACGGGCTCAGAGGAATAGCCGCTGTAGTAGTGGTGATATTCCATTTTATGGAAGTCGTGTTTCCCGATTACAGTAAAAACTTTGCAGGACGTGGATTTCTGGCAGTAGATTTCTTTTTCTGCCTGTCGGGGTTTGTGATCGCATACGCCTACGATGATCGTATGGCGAAGATGAGTATCAAAGACTTTTTCCGGGCCAGGCTGATACGTCTGCATCCACTGGTGATACTGGGCACTGTCATGGGTTTGATCACTTTCCTGTTTGATCCTTTTATGGCTCCGCCCGCGGCCTATGGCTTCGGTAAAACCGCACTGATCCTGCTCACTTCTTTTCTGCTGATACCTTTTCCGGTAATGCCGGAACGGTATTTTAACCTGTTCAGTTTTAACGCACCTTCCTGGTCTTTATTCTGGGAATATGTGGCCAACATTTTCTATGGACTGATACTCTGGAGAGTGAACCGTTATGTGCTGATGGTGCTGGCCTTTGTGGCCGCAATAGCGCTGGGATTTACAGCATATCGCGCCGGTAATCTGATGGGCGGATGGGGGAAAGATTCTTTTACAGATGGCTGTGCACGGCTCTCTTACTCTTTCCTGGCGGGGATGCTGATATATCGTTTCCGGCTGATCATCCGGAGCCGGCTGGGATTTCCGGGTCTTACACTGTTGTTACTCATCGCGCTCTTTCTCCCTTATTTTCCTAATAACTGGGCAGTGGAACTGTTCGTCGTGTTGTTTTATTTTCCGTTGCTGATCTCCCTGGGTGCAGGAGCCAGACTGGTATCCTCACTGCAACGCCTATGTGTTTTTTCCGGAAAGATATCCTACCCATTATACATGACACATTATGGTTTCATCTGGATTTTTGCACACTACCTGGAAACCTGCAAACCAGACCAGACCACACTAACCCTTGTCATTACAGCTTCCGTTGTAATCCTTATTGGCATTGGCTGGGGCGCTATGAAGCTGTTTGATGAACCCATAAGAAACTATCTTAAACGTAAGTGGTAATATATCAGCCATTTTGCACATAACATCAATGTGTTATTCTGTTTAGCGTAGCTTTTTTCTATATTTGGTGTGTCACATACTTAAAAGACCAAAATCTGATATCATTTTCCTTAATGCCCAATAATTCTTAATACCCTATAATTATTAATTAATGAGTTGTTTGGGGACCGAATCTATACTGAGATTAGCAAGTAACAAATATCGTATTTAAAATAAATGTGCTGTTGCTAAGGCCTGGCCAAAGAGAGATTCATTCATCTGATTTAAACCAAAATCTGGACAACCTATGATGAAAGCGTTATTCGGTGCGTCGTAGTAAACTTAGTTTCCTGCACATTTCAATGGAATAATTGCCCAACATACACACTGTCATCATTCAGGCCCTACCTGGCCTGCAGTACTTTTTTTGCCATTTACACAACGTTCCTAGTGAGTGATCAATAACCAGGGGCAGCGGATCCATCTGCCTTTTATTTTCATTACTAACCTCGGAATCATGTACCCGTAAATGGTTGGGGAATTCTTGTCTTTAACAGTTAACTAGGAATAATCAAATCTAAATTGCTCATGAAAAATTTGCTACTCTCATGGCTGCTCATGGCCAGCTGTATTGTGCATGCTTATGCCCAAACACGAACAATCACCGGTAAAGTTACAGATGAAAAAGATGGTTCACCATTACCCGGTGTAACGGTAACCATCGTAGGTACCAAAGTGGGTACCATGACGGGACCTGACGGATCCTACAGGATACAGGCAGGTGAAAATGCCACCTTAAGTTTCTCCTCTATCGGTTATCTTAACCAGGATATATCCACCAAAGGTAAAACAAGGGTGGATGTAGCATTACGCATCGACTCCAAAGGATTACAGGAAGTAATCATAACAGGTGTGGGTGCCGCCACCGATAGAAGGAAAGTAGCGATCTCCGTAGAATCATTGTCGGGGAAAGACCTTCCTAAAGTACCGGCGGCATCTATTGACCAGGCACTGGTTGGTAAAATTGCCGGTGCACAGATATCTTCTGTATCCGGACAACCCGGTCAGCAGGCACAGATCCTCCTTCGTGGTATCAACACTCTGGGAGAAACCCAGCCAATGATACTCCTGGATGGTGTGCAGATAAGCGCCAGCAACAGTACGAACGGTTCAGGCAGTAACCTCTCTTCCAGGTTGTCAGATCTGGACCTTTCCAACATTGAAAGAGTAGAAGTTGTGCAGGGTTCCGCTGCTGCTACCATCTATGGCGCACAGGGCGCCAACGGTGTGATCCAGCTCTTCTCCAAAAAAGGTTCACGCGCGGGTAAAGTGAATGTCAACTTCAGCTCCAGGGCCAGCTTTGACAATGTACTGAAAGGAAACTTCAAACAAATATCCAAACATTACTATCCTACCGACAGTGAAGGATACATCATTGATCCTTCCGGTAAAAGGATCAAACCAGATTACCGGGGAGTATGGACACAACCCAACAGAGACATCACTCCTACTACCGAGACCAATAAAGAATTTAAAGAACCCTTATATGATCACGTTGATCAGATATTCAAAAAAAATGCTCCTACCTACAATAACAGTATCAATGTTTCCGGTGGCCGGGAAGGTTATGATTTTGCGTTGAACCTCTCCAATCTCAAACAAAAAAGTGTTATCAACGGGGATTACGAAAGGACCAACCTGTCCCTGAACCTGGGCGCAGACATTCTGTCCAACCTGAAGATCCGCACCACTACACAGCTCATCACCTCTAAAAATACAACCGGAGGCATCACGGGGCAGAATAATATATACAGCGGTCTGGGTACCGCAATGTCTTCCTATCCATTCGAAGACCTGCTGTTTAAGGACTCTTTAGGTAATTACCCTTTCAACTCTATTCTGTCCAGCAACTCAGTATTCCCTTATTATTCCTTCCAGAACAGGACCTATGAGGCTAAAACCAGCCGTATTATACAGGGCATCGATCTGAATTACCAACCTGTCAAATACCTGGAAATAAATTATAAATATGGAATTGACTATTCCCGTTATGATTTCTCTGACTTCATTCACAACCAGGAAAAAACACTGACTCCCGGTAAAGGTTTAGATCCGTTTAATGGTAAACTGGTATACGACCGGGATAATGAAACCATTCAGAATTCCTTGCTGACCCTCTTCCTGAGAACAGATTTTCAACGCGATTTCAACTGGTCGCTGCCCATCCAGACGACTACACAGGTAGCCTACGACTGGCGTAAAAAAATGTATGGCAACATACGTATGGAAGGTGTTGGTTTTGCACCTTTCCCTCCCTTTACTTTCGCCAATGCAGCTTCCAAAACAAATGATGAAACACAGGAAGAATTTGTCACCTATGGCTACCTGATCAATCAAAGGTTTGATTATGGTAATCTGTTCGGTATCTCTGGTGGCGTAAGGGTAGACTACTCTTCCGCATTCGGCAGAGGCAGCAAGCCATTCTCCTTCGGCCGTGCGGATGCCTACTTCAGACTGGGAGAATTATTAAAAATACCCAGCATATATGACTTCAAAATCAGAGGCGCCTATGGTGCTGCAGGTACTCAGCCCGGTGTATATGACAGGCAGATCACCCTCGATAAGGGAGCCATTGGAGATGCCAATTATCTGAGCCTGAGAAATGACCTTAAAAACCCTGACCTTACCGTAGAAACCTCCAAAGAAACGGAAGTAGGTATTGACTTTGGTATCGAATTAAGTAAAGGAGCCTGGTTAAGAAAACTGGCCTTCCATCCTACCTACTGGACCAGAAGCTCCGGCAGCGTTATCCGTTCTCTTGACGTTCCCCCTTCTACTGGCGCCAGCGGCATCATAACCAATGCACTGACCCTGAAATCCAATGGTTTCCAGTTCTCACTGGACCTGGACGTACTGGAAAGCAAAAAATGGTACTGGAACTTTGGTGTAAGATTTGGCAAACAACGCTCTATTGTTGATTACATCTCCAATCATAGACCGATTACAATCGGCGGGTCCGGTGAAGGTCAGTTTGTGCTGAAAGAAGGAGAAAGCGTAGGTGCGTTCTATGGAGTAACACCGCTCACCAGCCTCGACCAGCTCCCCAGTACTGCAGTGAAAGGTAATTATGAAGTAGGGCCTAATGGATACGTGGTGAACAAAACTTCCAAAGCCGTTATGTTTGGTACTGAGAACAAGAAAATAGGTGACCCTACACCTAAATTCAACATGAGCTTCTCCAACACCGTTACCTTCAACAGTCAGATTACCCTCTCCTTCCAGGTTGACTGGGTCTATGGCGGCGATGTATACAACCAAACCCGTCAATGGCTGTATGCAGACAAAATCAGCAGCGATTTCGAAAAGCCCGTTACAATCAACGGCCAGACAGGTGCTTATGTAGCTTATTATAACAGCCTCTATAACACCAACACTACCAACTCTGTGTTCGTAGAAGACGGTTCCTTCGTAAGACTGCGTGACCTTTCCCTCAACTACAGACTGGATAAATACCTGACCAATAAATTCATCAGCAATGCCCAGATAAGCCTTTCCGGCAGAAACCTCTTCACTGTCAGTAACTATTCCGGCCTCGACCCGGAAGCCAGTTCCAGGGTAAACAACCCGCTTAGAAGAGGTATCGATGTATATTCCTTCCCTAACATCAGGTCTGTACAGATTGGTCTTACGTTCGGTTTCTAACACACAAAAAATTTCGATCATGAAGAAAGTATTTCTCGCAATATTATCAGCATCCCTCTTTTTAAGTTGCAATAAAAAGAGTCTTGACCTGGTAGATCCTAACGCACCCAACCCTGCTGTACTAAAAACAGAAGAGGGATTGATCAGGGGAGCCCTTGGCATATACAGTAAATTCGGTCTTGAATTCTGGTGGCTGACCCTCGCCAATCATGATATTATGGGTGACAGCTACACTATCAGCGCCGGTAACTTCTCCTGGAGATGGGTAAACCAGGTATCTAAAATCACCTTATCTAACGGGACTGTGCTGACCCCACCCCAGGGCGGTTCTCAGAGTACTGAACTTAAAAACCGTAATGACCGTTCATTTGGTGGTGACAATGCCTTCTACAATGAATGGTACTCGCTTTACCTGGTTAACAATCAGGCTAACCTCATGCTGGACGTTACCTCACAAAATGATCTGGTGATGAGTGGTAGTGCCTATGCACAGGCCACCAAAAAAGCACTGATACGTGCTTTTGCCTACTGGTGGAAAGGCTTTGTCTACTCCAGAATCGGCTCTATGTACATCGCCGGTATACAGGCGGATAAATTTGTAGATGGTACCTTACTTAGCCATGATTTCATTACCCATGACGCAGTGGTGAAATTAGGTAACGACAACTTTGATGCCTGTGTCGCTGAGTTGAACAAAGTAACCAATATTGATGCATACAATGCGCTGTTCAAACGTCTCATTCCTGACTTCACCACCAGCGGCAAAGGCGGCATCATCAGCCCTGACGCATGGAAAAGACAAATTGCCACCTATAAAGCCAGAAATCTGCTCGCGAACAAAAAGGTAGCGCAGATGACTGCTGCAGACTGGAACACTGTTTTAACACTGGCCACTGCAGGTCTTGCAAAAGATGACAAAATCTTCACTATGCGCAGCGCAGACGTAAACGATCTGGTGTCTATTACAGCCTGGTCTCCATACAGATTACAGGTAGGTTGGGCTAACCTCAGCGAACGCCTTGTACAGGACTTCAAAGCCGGCGATAAACGTTACGACCGCAACATTGATGGTCCGTACGCACCTTATGGCAACGAAAGGAACAGAGGCGCGCAATATGCTACCAGATGGTACCTCTTTGAGATTTCCGATGGTGGCGACTGGGCTTCTACCACCACCGGCCTGGCCGAACTGCCTGTTGCCTGCACCTACGAAGAAAATGAACTGATGCTGGCCGAAGCCAATATCCACCTGGGCAATATCGACGAAGGCTTAAAACATGTAGACAACGTACGCGACTACCAGAACTCCGGACTCGCTCACGTATCTGGTACAGGTCTTACTCAAACAGACGCCCTTGAAGAGCTGCGTATCGAAAGAAGAATCGGCCTTTTCCTGAAAAACGTGGCCTTCTATGATGCCAGAAGATGGGGTATTACTGCACCTGCTGCACAAGGTGGTGGCCGTAAAAACGCATGGGTTGTAAAACCTGACAACAAACTGGATCAGAATGCAACCATCGAGTATAACTACCTCGACTACTGGGATGTACCGATGAACGAGCTGGACTTCAACACACCCAGCAGCACTTCCGCACCGGTGAAATCCAACTAAAACTATACAACAGACAAATAAGAACGGGGCAGCCTTCCAGCTGCCCCGTTTTTATTCGTGGAGCCTTCCAGCATGGTGGTTGAATTGGGTAAGTACGTTAACAATTTATTAAGTGGCCGAAGACAGATTGGGCCCAATACCATATCCTACAAAATCAACGAGGTAAATATATCCTTGTGCCTTAGCTGCTTCAGACCACTTATCAGCATAACTGGCTTGGTTCTCCTGATCATATTTACAGGTGTCTTCATACGTCCAGACAACAACCTCACTAACCACATAACCATTTAACGTAATAAGGTCCCCAACTAAACCAGCCTTGGAAGACAGCTCCCCAATAACCCTGTTGGTACTGTCAAGGCATAGTTGATATATGCTAAATGTATTACCATTGGCATATCGGTCTACTCTTCGTATACTAACACTGTCACCGCTTTTCACATGCTCGTTGATATATTCATTAATTCCCTGGCTAAAATTGAATGCAGTAGCAGCCCAGCCAATCTTCAGTTTTTGAATACCTGGCGGCATTGGTTTACCTAAGCGGGTAGTATCCGTTTCCGGCAACAGATATTGCCTATTTGCGATCAGTGCCCATTCTCTGTGATATCTGAAAACAAGCAACCTATACCGAGCTCTGGTAAAGGCAACAAACTGCAGTCTTTTCTCTTCTTCCAGCTGTTGCATAAGTTCTGCCGGTAAAATGTTTGTTTGGGCAACCAGCGGCAGATTGGAGAAAGACGGAGGAATCAATACGGCATCAAACTCGAGCCCTTTTACTTTATGCATTGTAGTCAATACTATCTCTGTTTCATGAAGTGCCTCATTCACTTCGTCAATATATTTTTCATATATGCGATATAGTTGTCCATCATCTTTATGAGTAAGTTCACTGATAAAATCAACCAGTTCATCAAATAGTGTATACTCGTCCTGCTCCGCCAGAAATTCCAGTACTATTGCATGAATTACCCGCAGATAAAAATGGTTCCAGCCAGGATACTGTTTAATAAGATCCTGAATGAAATTACCGATATCATACTTAAAACCGGCAGCAATCTCCAAGCCGGACTTACTCCGGATATAAGCCATCACAGCATGGCATTCCCGGATACGGCTAAACTCATAGGGCAGGGCACCCTGAATACGTATTCTGACATGGGGAAGATTTAATTCCTTTACTTTTTGATATCCTCTAAATACTTCATTATTGGTTCTGAATAAAATCGCAATCTGTCTGTATTCCTTACCGGCAACTTTTTCTGCCAGTAATACCGGTATTTTTGACCACCAGGTTATTTTCTCTTTAGTAGTATCTATCAATTCCACATAATTAGTCATAAACCCTGCGTCGGGTATCCTGGTAGGTCTTGGGATCAGGTTCCGGTACTCCTCATTCAGGGATAACATACTGCTGGCGGTATGTAGAATATCGGGATAGGATCGGTGATTATCATTCAGGTAAAAGAGAACAGGTGAAAAAATCTTATTAAACCGGGTATAATATGGCCATGGTCCCATCTCTCCTCCATCCTTTATCCTTTCATACCCATAAATGCTTTGATTCGGATCTCCGATAATAAATAAATAAGCACGGGTATGTTTATACAACTGTTCCAGCAGATTAATCCTTACGTTGTTAATATCCTGAAACTCATCCACCAGTATATATTTCAGCTCACTCATCTGGCTCATCACCAAGCCCGCTGACTGCCTCAGCTTTTCCAGAAGAACATCCTCCCACTGATCAAATGGTTTTCCTTCCAGCTCTTCCCGACAATATCGTTTAGCCAGTCCGTGGAAGGTGAAGATCTTCAAACGCCTGGCTAAACGACCATAACCCAAGGCGTTAAATAGTTTCCCCAACCGTTCCTTCAACTCTGAAACGACTGCTCTATTATAAGCCAGTACCAGTATTTCTTCTGGCTTAATTCCAATATGGTGTACCAGTTTTGCAACCCTTAGTGTGAGTGTATGCGTTTTTCCCGTACCTGGACCAGCCATTACATTAACATGTTGTTTCACCTCCGTATCATAGACAGCTTTCTGTTCTGCATTCAATTTTTTTTCTTCCAACAGAATAGCATCTCCGCGCCATTTTTTGAGTAATGGATCGTTGGGAGGCAATGCTGATTGCAATAACTGTAACAGGCTTTCCAACGAATTACAAGCAAAATAACCTTTGATAAACTGGTCGTGCTGGCTTCTATCCAGGTCCTTCATTACCTGCAGGGCTATCAACTTCAGTTCCCGGATCTTCTTAGTTGTTTCAAATTCGTCAAACACCTTTTTATCATCTGACTGAAGGTCTTTTTCCCGGATATCTTCCACCGACTTCAGATATACTTCGATACCAGAGGGCATCAATCCCTCTGCCCTAATATAGCCGGCTACAGACAGAATATACAACAGGTCGGAGAGGTACTGAACATGTTGTTCAATACCTAATTTGGCGATTATATCCGCCCAATTGAACGTCTTCATGTTTAGATCGAAAGCACCTGTTGCAACCTCATCCACCAGTTTCATACAATCAGCTTCCATCATTTTTAAGCGGCTAACCCATTCTTCCTTCTTATGGTAACCATTAAAGACAGACTGGCGTATACTGATCTTTCTTGCAGCATCCGGTTCTTTATCCATCAGTGTCTCATGCCTCGTTTTTTTCAACAGCTGAATGATGGAAAAAGCATGTCTGACTCTTTTTTTACGGATATCTGTGATATATTTTTCTTTCTCCTTTTTGATAGCCTCTTCCTGTTCCTTCTGTGACCAGGGCAGTTTCTCATCTCCTATTTCTTCTTCCAGCACTTCCCGGAGCATTATATCCAGTTCATCACCATCAAAAATCCTTGCACTGATAGCAGGTACTTGTTGCATGACGCATTTGGCCAGCGCAAACATTGCCCGCAATGCAGGATATTTCCTTTCACGGCTTTGTTGTTTACGACAATAAATAATTTCTTCCTTACGTAATTTTGTAGGCTCGATAACAGCCATTTCAGCCATCATGATTAGTTTTGCCTGATGGGCTCTCAACAGAGAACCGAAAAGGCGCTCCAATCCCATTCCTGAGGTGCTTCTCAATGCAGATATAGCTATCCGTATTTCTTTCTGATCCGGATCTATCTGTTGTTCCATATATAGCTGTAGCAGTGCCTTGCAGATATTCACCACTTCCTTATCCGGACAATCTCTCAACCTTTCCTGAAGCGTATTAATCGGTTCTACTTTAAATGACAGATGTGTAACAGTAAGATACCCAAGGCTGATTCGTTGTAAACGCTCCAGCCAGTGCAGTGCCAAACGAAATCTGGTATCCAGGTCTTCTCCGGTTTTCCCCTTTAAATTGCCATAGAGGTTGAGCGGCACAGCAACTGGTTTGTCCGTATCGGATCTCAGGTTTCTGAACTGGGCAATATAACTTTCCAACAGCATTTTAATCTCTATTACCTCATGCCAGGAAATAGTACTTTCGAGCAACTGGTCCTTTAATCTGGGGAAATCATCAGGGGCTGTCAGGCAAATTGTTTTAATGGGTCGGTCTGTATTATTGAATCCTGCCGCACTACGCTGTTGCTCATTTCTGCCGGCGCGACCTATCTCCTGTAAAAAATCTTCGAAGGTACCCGGAGGAGAGTAATGTGTAACAAAATGAATATTCGGGATATCCATTCCCATCCCGAATGCTTTGGTGGCAAATAACAGAACGATGTCTCCGTTTTTAAACTGTTCATAGCTGCTCTTCCTTTCCTCAGCATCCATACCTGCATGGAAACTTCCTACTTTATGAGCATAATTACAGTTTTCCCCCATTACCTTTTTCAGGATATCCGGCATTTGTTCGGCAGCCTCCTCTGTTCCCTTTCTGCTTTTCACAAAAATAATAGCTCTGCTTTTCTCCGGATTAAACTCGCCCTGCTCCAGATATTTTGCTATCTGATACAAGCGCTCATTCTCTTCCCGTACATGTCTGAACTCCATTTTTATATGGTCTCTTACCGGATTATAACTTTTTTCAGTGCCTTGTACCGCTGTGATACCTGGCATTAACCGGCTAATCTGTTCAAATACCTGTTCGGAGATGGTAGCAGAAAAAAGAAGCTTTCGCAGGGAGAAGTCAGCCCCAAAACCTGCTATCTTTCGCCCTGCATTCAGATAGTCAGGACGGAACTCCTGCCCCCACTGCGAAATACAATGTGCCTCATCAAAAACAGCATATTCCAGTCCTTCATCCACTGACAAACGGGTTAGCAAACAATTCTCAAAAGCGCGTGACCGGAAACGTTCCGGCGTAATGTACAGCAAAGCTATCTCACCTCCAGCCACCCGCCTGTAAATGCTTCTGATTTCCGCTTGTGACTTATCACCACTGATAAAATCCACATTACTATAAAATCCCATCTCCCATAGATTTTCTACCTGATCCTGCATTAAAGCTCTCAGTGGACTAACCACCAACGACAATTTACAGGTAAAAGCAGACCGAAACAAAGCTGGTCCCTGAAACAGTAATGATTTGCCAGCTCCGGTGGGTAGGGAAATCAGTAAATCTTTTTCCGCCGGCAGAATATCATTCAAACAGGGGTGCTGATAGGAGTGCCACTGATAAGGCTCTCCTCCACCTTCCGGCATCAGGAAAATATATCGGAGTACCTCTTTGGCTTCCTCCACATCGAAATCCGCCATTGCATTCTGATGCACAGGAGGGAAAAAATATGCAGCTGCAGCTATCTGTGCTTTATATTCTGTATCACTATGCCACAGAGGCAAATCTATCTTACCTGTTTTTAGATCCTTTTCAATATCATGGTAGTCAGACAACCTTGCATCGAGCATGTATAAGCCCGATTCCGGGTGGTTTTCAATAATCATGCTGTAGTATAAATCAATCAGTGGCCGGTAACTACTAATCAAATCAGATAATGCGGGGCCTTTCTGATCCATTTTGAGTCCCCACTGGAAATCATCCTTGTTATTATTAGTATCTCCTATAGGATACACTCTTCTCAGCATCTGATACTTTTCCTGGAGTAGGAAACTGTCCCAGATAAAGTAAAGAGGGCCCTGATAATTGGAGCTAATCACCTTTTCCAGTTCTCTGAGCGTTGCAATCAACAATTTATGGGAAGATTTGTGCATATGCAGTATTTCCAGTTGCCGGCCCAGAGAGGCGTTGTTATCCGGAATAAAGTATCCCATTTTCCGTGCATATGCCTGTAACTGGGGTAACTCCAGATAATCATTTAAAAGGAGCACGAAACTTTTACCTGCATTCGTAACGACCAATCCTTCCAGTATCTTGAACTGATAGGTCCAATACAATTGCCGATATAACGACTCCGGGTTTACCCTTGCCTGTTCCGCGAGTTGATTGGCCGTCCCGTTACTTCTGACTACAAAAGCATGGGCCTTATCAGACGACTCATCAGTCCAGGAAATATTTTTGAGATTCTTGACAGGTAAAGATTTCAGGAAGGCATCTATATTCAGGTTACACCATACTTTTAACTTGCCCTTACCTATCTTCTCCAACCACATATTATGCATATAGGCAGGAAAATCCTGTATACCCAATAATCCGGCCTGCTCCTTTTCCAGGGCTGCAAAGCTTTTTCCACCCGATAGTTGTAACCATACTGATTCCTTTTTTAGTTTATCATAAATGGTTGCAAAGTCGAAATCATCTCCCAGCTGTTGTTTAAATACATGCCAGTGTAATTCAGTACCCACTATGATCACCTCCAGATCTGGAAACAAATCCAACCGGGCGCTCAATTCAGCCGTATCCAGCAGGGAAATACAGGTTATCGAGGCTTCATTTTCCCCCTGGTCGGAAAGACACAACATCATCGCCTGATCCTCTTTAAGCATTGTCCTGATGGCTATCGGCAAACGTTTATAATAAGGCTTGTTTTTCCCTGCACACTGCCTGACATATTGTAACAGCACACCTGTCAACCATGCGCCTTTTTCTCCGTTAGTCACAATACGCTCTTCGGATAAGCACATCCATCCCCCATTATCTCCCAGTCCGAAATGTAGGTTGAAATGACTCTCCAATGTCTCATGTAATAACGCTGGTGCGACAAGTATCTTGTTAGCGGGTGTTTCCAACGCTTTCTTCAATTTCTTAAAAGTACCATCTGGTATATGCAGCTGCTGAGTAGACGGACGGAAAAACGCATCTGATCTCTTCCCGGCAATATCCGTGTCAGTCTGCTGCCATTTGTTTAGCGCCCGCCATTCATTTATCAGCGCAATACATTGAGAGGGCAGGTATGGTATCACATATTCAGCATCTTCCTTTTTTAAAGTAAGGATACGCAATACCTGATTAAGAAATAATAATTGCGTATGTCTTGCATCTTCTATAGCCGTGTGCGTAGTTTTCAGCGCATAGCTGGATCTTCGTGCGTGAAGCAGCATTTCTATTTTTAATGTATCCCAAACAGCCTCCACATTGGGACTAGCGCCATACGATCGAAGTATGGGCAGATCAAACTGTGTTATATTATGTCCTACAATTAATCTTTGTGTAGTATTAATAGTAGTTGTTAAAGCCTGTATAGCCAGCTCCAGCTGCTGAAAATTCTGGTGACTATAACTCCCTTCCTCTGTTTCCCAAGCCACCTCTGAAATTCTTTCTCCATCAGATTCCAGGTCAAACACCAGGTAACCGGTCTGTAGAAGCTCCTGTTTTAAATTCCTGATAAGGTAATTCTCATATGCAGCAGCCAATACAGCATCATTCTGATAAAAATGATGTAATTGGCCATCAGGCAATGTTTCAATAAATGCGGTGACAGGACCGGCTGTGACCAGGAGTTTCAGCAATACCTGTTGTAAGGTTGCCTGGTCAAGGCTTTGTACAATATCATAACGCCATATGTCTACTTCAGGCTGGCTGGATATGACTGGTAGATTTTCCATAAATCCGCTGTACCAACAGGCAAAACTTAGCTTATTAAACGACAGTAACCAGGGATCCAGCACCTCTTTCGGGATGTTGGCCACTATGCTACTCACTGACAGCAGTAAAACTTCCATCGGCTTTTCCTGCAACTTGTTTAGTGCAATGGAAATGAGTTCTTCTGTCTTATGCTCGTCCAACAGGGGTTGTAATATCTCTATCAGCAAGGCAATATCATCCTTACGATCCTGTGGCTCCGACACATATTTCATCAGCAGTCTATGACCATAATCCTTGATCAGTGCAAGTGCACATGGTCCTTTGTGTACAAGCTTCCAGGTTCCCAAACCAAACATTGGCTCAACTTCCGCCATGATAAAGCCAGGTTCTGTAATACCTTCCAGGCCAACCACCTGCTCCCATTGCCTTTCAATCAGTAAGGAGGCAGTCGAACGATGATCAATAAATAATGGAAGAACAGTATTGATATGATTAGCATAATTTTTTCCAC
This sequence comes from Chitinophaga sp. HK235, assembly GCF_018255755.1. Taxonomy (NCBI): domain Bacteria; kingdom Pseudomonadati; phylum Bacteroidota; class Chitinophagia; order Chitinophagales; family Chitinophagaceae; genus Chitinophaga; species Chitinophaga sp. HK235. The sequence continues at coordinate 2,662,400 of NZ_CP073766.1, forward strand.
TCAGTGTTTTATGCTGGTATACTAACAACTGACCCTTTCGCAGCCCTTTTTTCAGTCCTGTTCTATCAATAAAGTGTCCATTACCACTGAGGAATGATTTTTCCGACACCTCATTAAATGCTTTAAAAGGAATAACATATCCATGGGTTTGGGCTTCATCAATAAATTTTACAATGCCGGTTGTTTGTTGGTCATGATCTTTAATTTCTTCTCTCTTTTGGGATAAAGTAGCGTTATGATCTGTTGCTGTCCGGTTTCTGCGAGCTGGCAGTTGGGGAAGTTCTATTTTGCCCAACACTTTCGGAGACAGGCCCGGGGAATAGAAATTGCTGAATTTATGCTGCCAGGACTTTCTTTCTGAAGAGGCCAATCCTTCCGCACCTTCTTTCAGCAATAATCGGAAGAGTGCCAGTAATTTCTGCGGAACCACATTATCTACTACAGTAAACATAGATAATTCAAGGCCCAATCTTTCCAGGTGGCTTTGCAGATCGCCAACAGGGATGTTCTCCTCGTTTAGAATCTCTTCTAATTCCATCAGGGTAGCTGTTTGGGTTATGTAATAAGGCTAATGAGATTTCATAGGTTTTGGGTAAGCTGCTACTATACTTTCCATTAAGACTAATATACAATTATTTGTAACACAAGTTTCCTTTGCGGTTTTAAGGTCTCTTATATCTGGTCTTGACAAGTTTATTCCGTACTCAAACGCTATCTGCGCGACTCGATATTTGAATCAACTATTTGATCCGGACATACCTTTAGGAGAACTGAATGAAGAGGAGCTATTTTCATATTTAAATTAATTATAAATTATAATTTAATAAGCAGTAACGATAAAAAAAGTATCATATTGATTCCGTCATTCTCCATCTTACATACAGAATTTTCAATAATAATCCCTAACTTCACTATATGAAAAACGGTGATCTTACTATTCCACTAAAGGAACTTGCCACAATCCGGACCGGGCAAACGTTCAAGACAGCACCACAACCTACGGAACATGGCGACCTGAGTGTTTTGCTACCAAGGGACTTATCAGATGGTAAAATCGTTATTCCTCCTATCATGATAAACAGTGGGGAGGTTCCTGCATTGAACAATCATCTCCTGAAAAAAGATGATGTACTGATTGTCAATAAGGGGTCCAGGTTCGGATCATTCCTTTATTCCAATAGTCCCGCATTTGCCATTGCCACCTCTTCTTTTTTTGTTATCACCCCAGGGCCGGATTTACAGGCTAGCTATCTATACTGGTATCTGAATCAGCCTCCAGCAAGACATTACCTGACTCAACATGCAGCAGCCAGTACTACAATACCTTCTTTTACCAAACCAGTGTTGGCCAATCTCCCCATTCCCATTGTACCGGTAGAAGAACAGGAACATCTGGCAAGTGTATTCAGGGAGTTTCAGCAGGAAAGGGATTTATTAAGTATGCTCATGAAAAACAGGGAGCAGTTGTGTGACAGCTATATCTGGGAACGTATAAAAAAACCTGCATGAACAAAGCGATATCAAAAATAGTCAATGCGCTATATTATCACTATTACAGTCGCGGAGGTGACAGGACGTCTTTTTTTGATTTTACCCTATCTCTTACCGCCTGGAAAATCCTTTCTGATTATCAAGCAAGGATTACTACCGATAATAGTGATCATAATAATATCCCGTATATACCAGAGCAATATCGTTTTTCTTTTGTCATGCAGCAGACTATTGAAAAAACGCAGCAAAGTAAAATAACTGAAACTATTGAAAAGCTGGAACAGTTGCTTCCTCCATCCATGAAAGGGCTACTAGCCCTCGAGCACAAGGAAAACAATCATTTTACTATACATGATTGGTCCTCCTTCCGCCAGCTCTGGCTGGACCTCGCAGATCAGCTGGACAATGTAGCTTTACAGGAAAGAGCAGGCTGTATTACTTCTGCACTTGATATATTAATAACAGGTCCCGAATTAATAAGAACTCCAAAGGAATTAGGGTCAATGATGGCTGCATTACTGAACCCTGCTGAAAATACAACCGTGTTAGATCCTTTTTGCAGGACCGGAGACTTGCTGGAAGCAGTCCAAAAACAGACCCAAAATACAGCCATTATTTCAGGCATTACTGAATCCTCGTTTCTCCGTAAGTGGTCTGCAGTACGGCTCCTTTCCGATCTGCGTGAGGATGTAAATATCTATCCGACTACACTCACAGAGAGCCCTTTCGAGCATTTAAAATTTGACTTCATCATTACTAACCCCCCGTTTGGTATATCTGAACAACTCTTCGGCCGTGTAAACAGACATTTTAAAAGAGAATGGACATCCCTTCTGGAACAAGCAAGCAGGAGTGACATGTCGTTAGCCATCCAGGTACTGAATAGTTTATCGCCAAATGGGAAGGCCGCCATCATCCTTCCGGCCGTATTTTTATCCGGCATGGGGGTATTCAATGAATTCCGGAAACTTATCATTGAAAAAAATATTTTAGATGCAGTAATAAATCTTCCACCTGGCATATTCCCACGTAGCGGTGTAACCACAGCCATTCTTCTGTTCAATAAAAACAGGCACCATGATAAAGTATTTCTCTTTAATGCCGCAACAGATAGCATTAGCAGCTCCGGCTCCCTAAGGTCAGTACAGCTGAATTCAGAGACTACCAATAAATTTATCAGCCAGTTTCTTTCTCAGGATTTTACCCAAAATCCGCATGCAGTAGTCATCAGTACACAGGAAATTACTGCCCAAAAATATGAGCTTCGGTATTCGGCTTACAGAGATCTTCCATACGAGCAGATATTAGAAGACGGAAAATCTGTGAACCAGCTACTGGAGGAATCCCGTGATCTGGAAGAACAACTGAAACAAGCGCGGCGACGCATAGCTTCATTATTAAAGAAACATTAACTCCTATTCTTCTTAATAAAATATATGGCAAAACTGAAAGTCAAGGATATTGAGGGAGAAGCCACAGACATTGATTTTCTTTTCAAAAACAGTAACTGCGATCTCGCCAGTTACTTAGGAGCATCGCCTGCTACCAAGGTAAAAGGAAGATGGCTCTGGATAACAGTAGTCTTATTCATCCTGCTGGCCTGCTGTGCTTCTCTGAATCTCTTTAGTGGATATTATAAACAAACAAGCACTATTGGTTTGTTTTTCCTCTGGTCACTAATCATTTTCTTTATTCACTATAATCACAGGAAATGGTCGCTTACCAGCATTTGTTTTGCAGGAGGATTAATCGTGATATTATTGGCCCTCAAGGTTCATAGCGCAGAACAAATAGCTGAAAAACTGGAAAACATGGCGACCAAAAAATATGATAAACACTAAGCATTTAAAATCAATCCTGTAATTCATTTTGACTTATCTTTAACCCACTATGTTTGAACAGATTGACAAATTTGCAGATCAGTGTATTACCCTCACACCACAGGAAAGGGAGTTGTTTCATTCACTGCTGAAGTTCAGGCGGGTGAGAAAACGTACTTATCTGTTACAGGAAGGAGAGATATGCGACTTTGAAGCATATATCGTGAAAGGGTGCATCCGTACTTATTATTTAAGCGATGATGGCACGGAAACGATTTTGTCCTTTGCTATAGAAGACTGGTGGGTGAGCGATCTGTACAGCTTTACGGAGCAGAAGCCCTCCAATATGTTTATTGAAACTATTGAAGACTGTGAGCTGCTGATCATTGACCACAAAAGTAAAAATGAACTTTACCAGAAGATACCCAAATTTGAAACACTGTTCCGCCTGTTAGTGCAACGATCACTTTTTGCTTTACAGCGGCGCTTTCACAGCCTTGTTTCCCAGACGGCGGAACAGCGTTACCTTGCATTTGTTGAAAAGTACCCGCAGATTGTACAGCGGGTACCTCAAAACCAGATTGCCCGGTATCTGGGCGTATCACCAGAATTTTTAAGTAAGGTGAGAAGTGGTATTCAGAAGAAGAAATAAACATCTTCCTTATCTGAATACCAGTTCATTCGCCAGGTCTATTTCATCGCGGATAATGGTGTGTCCCATGTTATCGTATATCCTTTCGGTCACAGCTGCACCCATACTTCTTAATATGCCGGTGGTATCTTTCACCCGCTCTACCGGCACATGAAAATCAGGATTGCTGGTGCCGATAAAAACAGGCGTGCCCTCAAAAGTTCCCTGGTAATTTTCAGGATAGATTTTATCACCGATTAGTCCACCGGTGAATGCAACAGCACCACCGTACTTCCCGGCATTCCTTGTTATAAACTCCAGCGTCAGACAAGCTCCCTGAGAGAATCCCAGGAAATAAATATCTTCCTGCCGGATGCCTTCTCTCTGTATATCTGCCACCAGTTTCTTCAGTATGTCCAATGCTGAAGACAACCAGGGTTCATTTTGCGCCGGAGGCGCCAGAAAAGACTGCGGGTACCAGCTATGGTTGGTGGCCTGAGGGGCCAGCAAAGCATAATCAGCCACATTCAGATGACCGGAAAGGCCCAGGATATCTTCTGCGGAAGCTCCCCTTCCATGAATCATTATCAGTGCTTTTTTAGCCGTTGCCAGCTCCGCTCCTGCTGTTACAATATTTTCCTTATGCATGATCAAGCTTCTTTTTCTGTTAGTGTAATGGAGGCAACACTTTTTCAATATCGGTCCTCATCGGCTCATACTGTTTGGGCAATTTCAGGTTGCGGCCTAGTTCTGCCAGTGGTTCATCTACAGTAAAACCTGGGTTGTCTGTTGCTATTTCAAAAAGCACGCCTCCTGGTTCTCTGAAATACAAAGAGAAGAAGTAGTCTCTGTCGATCTGTGGTGTAATCTGTAATCCTTTGGCATGCACTTTTTCCCGGTATTTCATTTGTATCTCATTGTTGGCTACCCTGAAAGCCACATGGTGGTTGGTTCCTGCAGCATTATGACCACGGTCTCCGTTCGGTAATTCCAGCAGATCAATCACAGCGGCGTTTTCAACGGCGTCGGTAATAAAACGATACCGGTTGCCTTCCTGTGATAATAAACGGTAACCGAATATATCTGTCAGTATTTTGGCGGTAGGATCTATTCTTTTTAAAGACAAGGTAGTGCTGTGAAATCCTTTAGTAGCCACATCCTGTTTTACATCTGCTGTCTCCCATCCTTTCCGGCTATCGGCTGTCTGAGGTACCAGCAATGAGAGGTTTAATCCGTCAGGGTCAGTAAAGGGCAATAATGTCTCTCCAAATCTTTCCTGTGCTTCAGTGAAAGAAACATTAAAACGGGTAAAACGGTCTTTCCAGAAATCGAGGCTTCCGTCCGGTACAGCGTAGGCTATTTCTGTAGCCATCCCTGTGCCATTGCTGCCTTGTCCGATTCCTTCCCAGGGGAAGAAAGTGAGGATGGTACCCGGTGTACCATTTTCATCACCATAATAAAAGTGATAGGTACCGGGATCATCAAAGTTGACGGTCTTCTTCACCATTCTCAGACCTAATACTTTGGTATAAAAATCATAATTACGTTGTGCATCGCCTGCAATAGCAGTAATGTGGTGCAGGCCTAATATCTGTTCTTTCATGTTTATCTGTTTTTTTATTTTTTATCAAATACGGCACGCAGTTCATTTTCAAGCAAACCGCTGCCGCCTCCGAAATGTCGTATCAGTTTTGCGTCCGGGTTGGATATGGTCATTACCTGATTTAAAGCGGCTTCATCATCTTCTGTAACACCCACACAAAGCAACACCACATCATAAAAACCCGATTGTAGTTTTAACATGCCATCTTCCCTGGACATAGCAACAGTTCCCTGCCAGTTGCCATGGCTATCTATCAGCCGGCTCACCACTTTCATAATAGGCTCATCATAACCAATTGCCAGTATCCTGATTGTATTATCCATAAGCAGATTAATTTTTAAGATGATTAAAATTCCATGGGTACTTCCATGAGTAACAATTCAGCCTTCTCTGTCAGCGATTGAACAGCTATCTCCGTAGTGTCCCAAATGCCCAGCCCATCCCGCGCTGAAAGCTCTTTACCCGCTATGAGGAAGTTGCCAGCGATCACAAAAGCATACACGCCGTTACCATTTTTATGCGTCTGATAAGTGAACTGTGTATCCTTATCAAAGGTTCCGATACTAAACCAGGTATCCTGGCGGATGGTGGCTGTATCTGTTTCCTCGCCTGGTTTTATAAACGCATACAGTTTGTTTTCCTGTGCCCGGGGCAAAGTGATCTGTGTATATTTTGGTGTAGTATTCAGCGTTTCCGGGTATACCCATATCTGTAAAAACTTCGCAGGCTCCGTATCACTGTTGTTATACTCACTGTGAAACAAGCCACTACCAGTGCTCATGACCTGTACCTGTCCGGCAGCAACCACCTTTTTATTACCGGCGGTATCTTCGTGCCGCAGTGCACCTTCCAGTGGAAGGCTGATGATCTCCATATTATCATGCGGATGTGATCCAAATCCTTTCCCTGCTGCCACTATATCATCATTCAATACCCGCAAGGCGCCGAAGTTCATTCGCTTGGGATTGTAATAATCCGCGAAACTGAAGGTCTTTTTGCTATCGAGCCATTCAAAATGGTCATGACCGCGACTTTCGTTCTTATGCAAAATATGTTGTGCCATAGGTGAAATGTTTATGCTACAAAGTTCAGTCATCCTTCGTTTCCGGCCGATGAACTATGTTAAGAAACAGACTTAACATAGATTAAGAAAATGGAGCCTGGTAAAACAAGACGGCCTGAAAATTTCAGGCCGTTCAATCAAACGATTATGCCAGTGCTTTCTTTAATTCACTTCCCACCATTAACATAGCACTACGCGTGCCAGGTATGGTGGCCAGCGGATTGAGCAGTCCCCAGTCGTGGATCATGCCATTGTATCTCATGGCTGTAACTGCTACCCCTGCCTCATCCATCTTGCGGGCATATGCCTCTCCTTCATCTCTCAGTACATCATTTCCGGCCGTAAGCACCACTGCCGGCGGCAGCCCTTTCAGCTGCTCATGGGTAGCCTGTAACGGGGACGCATATATTTGCCGGCGTTCTTTTTCATCTGTGATATAGTTGTCCCAGAACCATTTCATCATGTTTTTAGTCAGGAATCTGCCGGTAGCAAATTCCTGGTAGGAATCGGTGTTAAAATTGGCATCCGTTACCGGCCACATGAGAACCTGTAGTTTAATAGCCGGCCCTTTCATTTCATTGGCCTTCAGTGCGATGACGGCCGCCATATTACCGCCTACGCTGTTGCCCACTACAGCCAGCCTTTTGCTGTCCACACCAATTTCACCGCCTTGGGTGGCCACCCACTGCGTAGCGGCAAAAGCCTGATTGATGGCCACCGGATAATGTGCCTCCGGAGACGGGGTGTAATCAACGAATACAGCGGCTGCTTCTGAAGCCACTACCAGGTCCCGCACCAGGCGCTGATGTGTCGGGAAATCACCCAGTACCCAGCCTCCGCCATGGAAGAACATAAACACCGGCAGTATCCCTGTTTTACCTTGTGGCTTTACAATATGGAGCTTGACCGTTTGGCCGCCATGGGTAATGTTTTTTTCAGAGACTTCGACGCCTGACAGATCTACCTGTATGGATGATTGCGCACCTGTTAAAACGGCTCTGGCATCTACAGGAGACAGTTGTTCTATCGGTTTGCCATCACCGGCATTCAATGCATTCAGGAAGGCTTTGGTATTACTTTCTATCCGCGGATCAGTAGCCGGATCAAGCGGAGTGGCCGGCGCAACGGGGATGGTGGTTTGGTTTTGCATGTCTGATTATTTTAGCTGGTTAGCAATTTTTTTTCTGCTGTTTAACCTACCTGATAACGGTTTTAGATATGATTCGGTTTATTAATTCAATGGGCATGGCTTTTGCTGCAATGGCATCCAAAAAATCCAGATATATAGCGCTATGGAAGAAAAGCACATTTTTTATACAGAAGGCGATGACCCTGCCATGCTCGGGGCTTTTAAAAAAGCTCAGGAAACCTTTAAATACTGCTGGCGGGAGCTATCCTGGGAGTCCCGCAGGATTGTGCCTGCACTGGACTTCGCTTGCGTTAAAGTAGCCTTTTCGGAAGAAACAGATATTCCCGGCAAACCCATCGTTGAATATATGTGGGTAAACGAGATCAGTTTTGACGGAGAGACTGTCCGCGGTGTATTGATCAACGAACCAGACAGATTACAAAACGTAAAGAACGGTGATTATATAGAAGCCCCGTTATCCCGCATCTGCGACTGGCTGCTGGCCACCGAAGGCAGAAGTTATGGAGGTTTTACCGTTCAACTGCTGCGCGCCGGGATGAGCCTTGAAGAACGGCAGCAACATGATGAAGCATGGGATCTCGATTTTGGCGATTATAACGATATACTGATCGTACGCGGTCAAAAAGAACACCCCGACAACCTGACAGAACATCCCATGAGCGTGAATATGAAAGACAGCTTCATCAGCTTTCTGCAGCAGCACCCCAATGAGATCACCCAGCAGGATGATGCCGGATACACCCTCCTGCATAAAGAAACCATCGCCGGCAACAAAACAATAGTAGAAGCACTGCTGGAAGCCGGTGCCGATAAAAATGCAAAGACCCTCCATGGGAAAACAGCCCTGGACTTTGCCCGGCAGCTGAACTGGGAACATATCATTCCATTGCTCAGCCACTGATAAGTTCATTCTTTACCTGTCCGGTTCCCGGACAGGTAAATTTCATATTAAATTAATACTTCAGTAATAATTAATTAACCATTTTTGTAAGGCCAGTATATTCCCTTTTAAGCCTGCAAACTATGAGATTACTAATTATTGAGGACGAAAAACCACTTACCAAAAGCATCCATAGTTATCTGTTGCAAAGCAATTTTTTATGTGATGCTGCCTACAGTTTTCCCGAAGGAAAAGACAAGCTGGACACCTGTTCCTATGATTGTATCGTTTTAGATATCTCCCTGCCGGGAGGCAGCGGTCTGGAGCTTCTGCAGCACATGAAGCGACGTAATGTCTCATCCGGCGTGATCATCATCTCTGCCAGAAATTCGCTGGATGATAAAATAACCGGACTGGAAATGGGTGGAGATGATTACCTCACCAAACCCTTTCACCTCGCAGAACTGACCGCCCGCATCAACTCCATCATCCGAAGAAAAAGCTTTGAAGGCAACAACATCATCTCCTTCGACAAACTAACTGTTAACATCCTCGACAAAACAGTAAAAATCGGTTCTGAAGAAATTCATCTCACCAAAAAGGAATACAAGCTGCTGTTATATTTTATCAGTAACCGAAATCGTATTGTCACCAAAGAAGCCATCGCAGACCATCTGTGGGAAGACTATGCCACACTGGGATACAGCTTCGACTTCATCTATTCCCACATTAAAAACCTCCGGAAAAAACTCATGGACAAAGGCTGTCCGGACTATATCAAAGCACTCTATGGCATGGGATACAAGTTTGTGGAAGAAAACCTGACAGCATGAAGCTGATCGTACATTACAACCGTCACAATTTTTTCTTCCTGACTTTACTGTTTGTTCTTTCAGGTATTGCCAGTTATGTTTTAACCAAAAGCGTGCTGCTCAATGAACTGGACGAAAGCCTGGAAGACACGATGGACAAGGTCAACAGCTATATACAAACCCATCACACATTACCACCATCCACCACCTACGACAATCTGTTGATTTCTGCAGAACCCGCCAACAGCCCCGTGAACAAGCCTTACCTGCTCAACGCCAGTGAACCGATCAGCGTGAAAGGCAAAAAACACATAGGCCGCACCCTGGTTTTTTCTGTCAGCCTCGATCATCAGCGTTACAGGATCATCATCAGTAAGCCGCTTGAAGGAATAAAACATATCACAAAGACCGTCGTATTGATCACCATGACAATGATCCTGTTGTTGATAGTGATCCTGGCCGTTGTTAACCGCTATTTTGTTTCCAGGCTATGGCGGCCCTTTTACAGCACCCTGAACAGCCTGAAAAATTTCAGGCTGAACAACCATCAATCTGTGGAGTTCAAAAAAAGTAATATTGATGAATTCAGTATTATGAATGAACACCTGCAGCTGGTAACCACTAATGCCAGTAAAGAATACCACTTACTGAAAGAATTCACGGAGAATGCTTCCCACGAATTCCAGACTCCGCTGGCTATCATTCGCTCCAAACTCGATGTACTGATACAACAGGACAACTTCACAGAAACGCAGATAGAACTGCTGGCAGAAGCCTACAGTGCCGTCACCAGGCTGTCCGGATTAAGTCAGTCGTTGTTGCTGCTGACCAAAATCGAGAACAACCAGTTCAGCAATCAGCAGGACATTGCATTACACGAAACGATACAGCGGAAAGCCAGCCAGTTTGAAGAAATCTGGGAAGACAGTGAAATTTCGTATAGCCTTCAGGTATGCCACGCTTATATCAAAATGAATGCAGACCTGCTGGAAATACTGCTGAATAATATATTCAGCAATGCCACCCGACATAATAAACCAGGCGGCAACATTGCCATCTCGCTGGATACAAAGGTTGTCAGCATCTCCAATACCGGAACAGATACCGCCCTCGACAGAGAAAAGGTTTTTTCCAGGTTTTATAAAAATACCGTTAACAACGAAAATAACGGGCTTGGACTGTCTATTGTACGGCAGATATGTATCTCCTCCCAGATATCCCCTTCCTACGAGTATAGAGACGGGATGCATCATTTTTCCTTTAACTGGTAAAACTCCCTGCTACAGAAAGCTTCCAGAATTGCCTGCTAATTTGCAGCGTATAATCATGGTAATTTTTATGTCCTTAAGAAAAATAGTGCTGTCAGCAATACTGTTGCTTTTTATTCAATTCAGCTTTGCACAGGTTTCAACATCACTGAAAGTGATCGTACAGGATGCCGGCGGTCACCAGCCACTGGACAGGGCTACTATTATACTGACTGCAGCGGATACTCAAAAAAACTATGCCACCACTTTTACAGATAGTACCGGCATTGCAATACTGGAACACATTCCGGCAGCCACCTATCGCCTTACGGTGGGTTATGCCGGTTATGAGCCCTATCAGGAGCTGGTGACCATCCATACCACTGATAAAGGCATCCTTGAAAAAGCCATACAGCTGCGCTCCGGCAGCAAAACCCTCAACGCCGTTGAGGTAACCGGTAAAAAACAACTGGTCGAAAACAAAATAGACCGTTTGGTTTATAACGTAGACCGCGATGTAACTTCACAGGGAGGCATGGTAACAGATGTACTCAGGAAGATTCCCCAGGTAACGGTAGACGCCTCCGGCAACGTAGAACTGCTGGGCAATCCCAGCGTTCAGTTTCTGATTAACGGTAAGCCCTCTACGATTTTCGGGACCAGTATTGCCGACGCCCTGCAAACCATTCCGGCCTCGCAGATCCAGAGCATAGAAGTGATGTCGAGCCCCGGATCTAAGTACGACGCAAAAGGAACCGGCGGCATCATCAACATCATCCTCATAAGAAACAAAACACAGGGCTTCAGTGGCAGCGTAAATGCTACCGCAGGCAGCAGGCTGGAAAACGGATCTGTCAATCTTTACTATAAAGCCAATAACCTGTCTGTATCCGGTTATTTCAACGGTAGCGCGCAGCTAAGCTCCCAAACCCGGACCACAACAGACCGAAATGCTACCGACTCTTTTTCCACCAACAAATACTACCTGCAACAAAATGGTGTAAATGATTTTCACCGCAACAGCTACCAGACCGGACTGGGAGTAGAATGGGATCCTACAGCTAAAGACAATATTTCCTTCTCCCTTAGCTACAATCATTTTGGCAACAGCAACGAAGGAGTGATTCAACAATATGATAATACAAGAGATATCAACGGCCGCTTGCTGGAAGAAACAGCCAGCATCAGGAATGCCCTCTCCAAAGTAAACAACGGCTCTCTGGACCTTTCTCTTGACTACCGGCATAAGTTCAAAAGAGATAAACAGCAGTTATCCATTGTACTCTACAGCAGCAACGGTAATAATCAGACATCGTATTCTCAGACCCAGCATGGTATCAATGATCAAAATATATTTTCCGGCTCAGGCAGTCACAACCCGGGTACTGACCGGCTATACAGCTGGGCCATTGACTATGCACAACCCGTTACCGCTAATTTTCTGCTGGAGGCTGGTTTGAAGTCAGAGATGGAAACACTTTCCAGTAGTGCAGCGGTCCTCTCCTTTAATCCGGCTGATGGCGGATGGGCACCCGATGATAAACAGTCCTATACTTCCGTTTTTAAACGTCAGGTGTATGCTGGATATGTTTCCGGGAGTATGAACCTGTTTCAGTATTTAAATGTGCTGGCGGGCTTCCGCTGGGAATACACCACCAACCACGCTACCTACGATAAAGCAGGCCAGACTGCTATCCCTGATTACAGCAATGCAGGCCCATCCCTCACCATAGCACATACCTTTAAAAATCAGCAAACGCTTTCCTTTAGTTATGCCTATCGTCTGGAGCGCCCTGATTACCGGGACTTAAACCCATTCGTGAATCTCGCCGATCCGCATAACATCACGATGGGCAACCCTTTCCTGAAACCAGAGATCGGGAATGATTTTAAACTCGCCTATAACCGGAATTTTAATAACGATAATAATTTGAACATCGTGTTGTTATACACACATAATAGTCCGGATATAAAATCCTATACCACCTTTCATCCGGAGTATACCTTTGGCGATGCCGTATATAACAACGTGAACGTAACACAAAGAGACAATATCGCATCCGAGACGAGGATAGGCACCAATATCTCCGGCACCATAGCCCTGGGCCGTATTATTACCATCAGGCCTAATGTGCAGCTGTACAGGCGGGAAACCAATAATATCCATACCAGCCCTTCCAGGATGAGTGGTTTTGAATACCGGATGAACCTGAACACCAGCTGGCAGATCACGAAAGACCTGATTGCAGAAGCTTTTGGTAATTATAAATCAGGGATAAGATGGCAGGGCCGTCAGGCAGACTTTCTCTCCTATACGTTCGCTGTTAAAAAACAGCTGTTTAATAATAAGGGCAGTATCGGCATCGTGGCCGCCAATCCCTTTGCCCCGTATCTGAAACAGCGGACTATTCAGGAAACCACTAATTTAAACGCTACGAGCCTGTTGTATATTCCGTACCGGTCTTTTGGGGTCAACTTCATGTATAAGTTCGGGAAAATAAAGGTGTCCAAATCAAAGGATGCGGAAAACTTTTTAACTAAACCACCGGTAGAGAACTAGTCCCAGGCGCTTTTCCGCTGTTTGGCTGCACTGTATGCATTAAAAAAGGATGACATGGGTCTTTTGGCTATTAGTGCAATATCTGGTAATTTTACAAGCTACAAAGATATGAGCATGAGAATAGCTATCAATGGTTTTGGGCGTATCGGCAGGATGTCTTTACGTATACTACTGCAGAAAACAGGAATTGAAGTAATCGCAATAAATGATCTGGCAGATATTCCGACACTGGCACACCTTTACATGTACGACTCCGTACATGGTCAGTATCAGGGAAGTGTAGAGGCCACCGCCGATTCTCTGATTATTGACGGGAAACCGATCCGTATTTTATCAGAACGTGATCCGCTGAAATTGCCCTGGGCAGACATGGATATCGATCTGGTACTTGAAGCGACAGGTAAATTTACCAGCAGGAAAGCTGCAGAACAGCATCTGCAGGCTGGCGCAAGGCAGGTCATTGTGTCAGCGCCTTCACCGGACAAAGATATTCCTACTATTGTATTGGGCGTGAACGACCATTTAATAGATCTTACTTCACCGGTATTGTCTAATGCATCCTGCACCACGAACAATGTGGCGCCTATGGTAAAAGTGTTAGATGACAACTGGGGTATCAAAGATGGTTACATTACCACCGTTCATTCCATGACAGGAGATCAGAACCTGCATGATGCGCCACATAGGGATCTCCGCAGAGCACGGGCTGCATCAGCATCTATTATTCCTACCAGTACAGGCGCGGCAAAAGCCATCACCTCTATATTTCCACATCTGGAAGGTAAAATGGGCGGCGCAGGCATACGCGTACCGGTTTTAAATGGCTCGCTGACTGATTTCACGTGCATCCTGAAAAAACAACCCGGAAGCGTGGCCGAGATCAATGCCAAATTCAAGGAAGCTGCTGCCACTTCCATGAAAGGTGTACTGAAATATACAGAAGCGCCTATCGTATCCATAGATGTCGTAGATAATCCTTATTCCTGCACCTTCGATGCTTTACTGACCTCCATCGTAGGGGACCTGGTGAAAGTGGTAGGCTGGTACGATAACGAATTCGGATATTCCAACCGCCTCGCGGATTTAGTAGTACGTATTGCTGAATTGAAACATCAGGAGACAACCATCTAGCGGATACAGCCGCCTGCAATAAAAAAGAAAAGGGGGATCTCCTATGTTTGTAAAAACAAGGAGATCCCCTCTTCTTTTAAGCTGTATTTATTTGGTGATGGTAAAATTATCTACTTCTTTTCCTTCTTCCGACAACTGTCTGAATATGATTTTATTTCCATCTACATCCGCTACTGTAAAGGAGTGTGTGCTGGAGATAAATTTGTAGGTGAACTTCTGCCAGGAATCAGTATCCTCCTGTTGATCTTCATTATACAGTTCCTGGCCGCCGGCACCGGTTACCAGATAGATGATGCCATTGGCTTTGGTTTGCGATTGCCCGTTGAAGTTTTTATCCAGCTGCCATTTTCCGGTCACTACCCTACCACGGATGGTTTTGTTGTCTTTGCCACCTACCAGTAAAGTACCTTTTTTATCCGGCCTGAAATGCATGGGGAAACTGCGCTGATAATTATGTACGTGACCATTTAACACCACATCCACACTACCAGCTTCCAGTACGGGAGACAACAAACGCATCTGTTGCTGTTCAAAATGGTCTCTGGAGGAGCTAAACCCCGGATGATGAAACACTACTATCTTCCAAACAGCATCTGTAGCTGATTTCAGGTCATTGGCCACCCATTTCAACAGCGTACTGTCGGTCCAGTCAACATAGGTATCGGAATCAATGAAAGTCCAGTGTGTATTTCCGTAATTGAAGGAGAAATTGCCCATTACAGGATATGCTTTGCCCGCGGCGGTTTCGAAGGCTTTTTTGTTTTCAGGAGTTGCTTTGATCAACGGCACCACCGGCCCCCCTTCTGCGCCCTGCAGACCGTTCAGCGGCTGGTCCCAGAAACTATAATAGGCCAGGGCATCGGGGTAACTGTTAAGATCCCGGGTATCACCGTCATGGTTGCCTAAAGCCGCTACAAAAGGAATGGAACGCATCAGCGGAGCGCCTTCGCTGCTGATGGTATCTGCATTGTACACCGGCCAGAATTTGGTGCGGTATTCAGATATCAGTCCTCTTTCATACACAATATCTCCTGGTACTACCACCAGATCGGGATTCACGCCGTATGCCTGCTGCGCCAGTGTTTTAGCACTGGAGGTGCCGGCACCGATATCACCGAAGGCCACGAAGCGGTAAGGCTGGCCTTTTTCCTTAGGTGCTTTGCCCTGGGCAGTAAATACTACTTTTTTATTTTTTAACACCCGATAATTAAAGCTGTTGCCTGCAGTGAGACCAGCGAAAAGTGTTCTGTATACAAAATGAGTGTTCACATTCGCCACTGCTACTCTGGTAGCTTCCGATCTGGCTGCTTTCTGCCAGCTGGCAGCAGCGGCTGTTTTATACTCCACCTCCCAGTTAGTAGTACTGTCGGCGCTATGCCATAACAGTTCCAGCGAAGTGGCCGAAGGCTGGTACCCTATCTGCAGGTATGGTGGTGTAATAAAGGATTGGTTTGTTTGTGCGTTGATTTCTTTGGTGAGAAGAAATAAACCAAAAAATAAACAATACGTCTTCTTCAACATTATGATTCGCGGTTTTTTAGATTAGTGTTTGTTGCCATAGCCGTTAAACTGATAACATCCCATATCTTTTCCCGGCGGGGTGATTTCGGTAGCACCATAGATAGGATCTACCGGCACATCAGCCCTGGGAGAGAATCCGGTAAAACCTTTACCGATGCAAGGCGAAGTGGGTTTCAGTCTGAAATCATATTTACCTACAAAAGAAATATCTCTCAGGTTAAGACCAGCAGGCAAAGGGCAGGGACCATTCACAAACTGCGGGTTATTGGCCCCGAGTATTGCGGGATTGGCTGCATAGGTAGCACCGGGCGTCCAGTTGGCTGGCAGGAAGGAAGCCGGAGCCGGGAAGTCAGTAGCAGGCGCTTTACTGATACATACACTGATCGCCTGTGTAGGATAAATGCTGTTGGCAACAGACAAAGAATCAGTATACGTATAGTTGTAACCGTAGCGCAGGTTAGCCGTATCGGCGATAGGGTTTTGTACCACCCTCAGACCGAATTTACAGTTAATGATCAGGTTGTTGTAAGCCATTCCCCCGGCACCTTCTTCAAAGTTGATAGAGCCGCCGCGTCCTGCTGACGATCTTCTGTAGCCACAGTTCACGATGGTGTTATTGTACATCCGCATGTTACTGTTAGGCACACCCGCAATGGCACCGGCATTGGAAAGTTTGGGGCCGTTGGTTGCCATACCGATGCAGAGGTTATAGGCAAAATCGCCTCTTAAGCCGGCTTTGCCATTCATGGCTTCTCCACCGGTGTATCCGCATTTCTCAAAAGTATTTCGCATGATAGACACCTTACCACCTAAGATTCTGAGTGGATCGTCTACACTGCCGTATATCCAGGAGTCTTCCATTACAAACACACCGTGAGGATTCTGGAAAAACAGCGGATAGGGACTGGTGTAAATCTGCCGGATGCCGCTGGCCGCGGGGATCGCGGCACCACCAAACTCAATACGGGTCCATTTGATGACCATCAGCGGACAGGTAGGGCCGCCGATGATACCTACCCATTTACCGCGAAGAGCCGGGTCCTGGTTGGGGTCTGCACCATAGGTATCCGTTTTGGTAATACCCGGATAGGTAATCAGATTGGGCTTTTCCTGGGTACCCAATGAAATAAGTGTTCCTCTGACACCTAATCCATAGTTCCCTGTAAACTTGATCGTTACTCCTTCCTGGATGATAAGGGTATCTTTTTCATTGATGAAGATATCACCACATACCGTATAGGTCTTACCCGCCAGCATAGTCCCTTTTACTGCGTTGTTCAAAGGATCTGATCCAAGGCATACCGCATCACTTACCGGGGAAGCTATCGCCTGCGGCGCTTTGTACAGGTCTTTGGTATCTGCCACTTTATTGCATGCCGCAGTACACGCCAATAAGCCCAGAAGAGAAACGATACTGAATATATTATGCTTCATACTGCTTTTTTTAAAGTTTGTATCTGAAACCAAATAAAAACGATGTTTTGTAATAGTCTTTCTGCACAACAATCTTATCATCCGGAGTTGACTGCTGGCTTAATGGCACGCTGGTTTTCTGCAGATAGTTGTTGTAAGGGAGATGCATACTGGTGATAGAAGGTGTGTTGGTCAGGTTATTGATTTTTCCATAGAAAGTCAGTTTTCTATAGATCCTTTGTTCAAAGGAAAGGTCCAGCTGGGTGGTGGGCTGTAGCCAGTAATGCAGGCCGGCATAGGTGTTCAGGATAGCGAGCCTTTCACCGGTATATACTACTGCCACCTGCAGGTCTGTTCCTGTTTGGGTGTTTTTATACAACAAAGACAGGTTGCCGATATGATTTGCCTGTCCCTGCATAGGCCTGGTTTCTGATATGTATTTATCGGTGATGCCTAACTGCGGATCTCTGTATTTATACAGCATACTGTCGTTGGTAATACGGGAATGGGTATACGTATAGTTGGCTGAGATACCGAAAGAACCGATGTATTTGATGAATACCGCTTCAAACCCATAGTTGGTAGCCGCCGTTCCAATGTTAACCGGTTTAAACACCTGGGTATTGTAGCCAAACTTCCTTACAGAAAGTTCGATGGGGTCATCGATTTTTTTATAGAACACGCCCAGCAGGAGCTGGTCTGCTTTACCGGGGAAGAGCTCATAACGGAAGTCGAAGTTATGTGCAGTGGAATGTTGCAGTCCTTCCGGGTTTCCTCTTTCCTTAAACAGTTCATAGTTATCAGGACCATCCGGTATCAGTTCGGAAAACTGAGGTCTGGCAATGGCTTTGTAATAAGAAAGACGCAGTGTTTGATTACGGAACAGCTGATATTTAAGCTGCAGGCTGGGTAAAAGGTCGGTGTAGGAAATGGTACCGTCTTTATAATCCGCGGTGGTCGGCAGTTGTGTATTGTATTGTTGTTGGGTATGTTCTACCCTTACACCGCCCAATGCTTCCAGCTGATGTGTAAGCTGCCATTTGCCCTGCAGGTAAGCTGCAGAAACATCTTCGCTGAACGTATAGTTGTTGCCGTTCAGTTGTGCAGTAGCATCAGAGCCGATGAAGGTAAACCTGGCAGCATCAATGGTCGTGAACAGTTGATTGTTTCCTGAGATGCGCAGCGGGTTCAGGGAATAGTAATTGTAGAAATTATCACGGTGTTTATTCCGGTATAAGGCACCTGCCTTCAGTTCAAAAAACCGGTTCAGTAATTTTGTTTCTTTGGTATAGTTGGCATAAAAGGAAAGGTCCCTGTCGCTGTTTTGCATCCAGCTGCGGTTCATGGCGTTTAAAATATCCTCACCTGCCAGTTGCACTTTGCTGCCGGTCCTGTCAACACTTAATCCGCCATGGGAAAAGGAGGTCTGATCAGGGATACTGTTTTTGGCGATGGAGTATGCTGCGGACCAGTCTATTTTACTGGTGCCGGTTATCTGGTGCTCACCTTGTAAAGTGGCGTTGTAAATGGACTGATACTGCCAGGTGGTCCTGTAAGAGTATGAGAGTGTTTGGTTAATGGCATTGGTCGTATCATACGATTCTCTTACCTGTTTATCATCCAGGTTGACATAGGTGGAGAAAAGGGAAATTTTGTTTCTCTGGTTGAACCGGTAGTCTACCTTACCGCTGACGCCTATACGCTGTGTACGGGTAGAATATTTCCGCTCCCTCAGAAATTCAAAGGATGGGATGTTGTCCACATTGGGCGTGGTAGCAGTGGTAAATACGGAAGTGGCGGTACCTCTGTACTGATTCTGATAACTGCCGGATAAAATAACGCCCAGTTCTTTATTTTTACCAAAGCGGTTACCGATAGTAAGACCAGCTGTGGTATTGATGGGGGTTGATTTAGGGGTATAGTTCATATGTCCCAGCGGGAACTCGGATTCATTGGCAACATAGGCGGGCCCGTTGATCTGGTTGGGCGACCTTTTATTCATGGTGCTGCTGGAGAAGGATTGAAAAGGCTGCTCGCCGAAGATGTTGTTATAACCGCCTGAAAAATTCACCTGCAGCAGTTTGGTCGCAGGAGCATCTTTCATGACCAGGTTGATGGTACCTCCGATGGCATCACCTTCCATAGAGGGCGTCAGGCTTTTGCTGACTTCCAGCCGCTCCAGCAGTTCGGAGGGGAAAAGGTCCAGCGGAATGAAGCGGCTTTTATTATCCGGACTGGGTATTTTAATATTATTGACAAGGGTATTGATATATCGTTTGTCCATCCCGCGTATGATAGGATAACGTCCTTCTCCTGAGCTTCCTTTTTCGATGGTCACACCGCTGACTCTTTGCAGCGCATTAGCGACTGTAATATCAGGCAGCAGTTGCAGTGTTTTGGAAGACAGGATATTGACCACCTGGTTGGCGTTTTGTTCCAGGTGTCTGGCTCCCGACTCATCATTCCTGGAGCTGCCTACCACCGTGATTCCTGAAAGCTCGCTGTGCAAAGGTTTTGCAAGGATGTCCACCACTTCTATATCATTATCCGATTTGATATGCACAGGGCCTGCCTTAGCCACTGAATAACCGATATAGGTGGCCATCAGCTCATAACTACCGGGTTTCAGGTTTTTAAAATGAAAGGAGCCATCCAGCTTCACGATGGCCTTGCCGGAAAGACCTTTTAAAATGACGGTGGCACCTACTAAGGGTTCGCCGGTTACTGCATCTGTTACCCGGCCTTTAATCACTTGCGAATAAGCCTGAAGGGTGAAGGATACAAGAAATGCTGAAAAAATTAGTTTTGTAAATTTTTTTGCAGTGGCCATATGTTGATTTTAACACTGCAAATGTGTAGAGTTATTACCTCAGAATATAGTGGGGACAAAGGATTTCACGTAAACATAATCAATTCATCATGCTTCGTTAACAATTTCTCCAGAATGTTTCCAGAATTTAAATATAGATAGTCATCCAGGACATTTTATGGGCTAAAGGAGGTTTGTATAGGCAAAAATATAGCAAAGGCTTCAAATCATCAATCGTGAAGCCTTTGCTATAATTTTTTGTGGTGTTATATAGATTCCTAAACAGGCATTCCTATTTGAAGAAATTGTTCACATCTGTAGAATACCCTACCAGGAACATAAAATGTCCATCCGCATAATGCGTCGATTTAAACCAGTTTAGTTTAAAGTACACCCCACCTTTATTGGTATAGGAAGGGATTTTATTTGGGTTGAAGAAAATGTTAAGCTCTCCTTTGATAAAATCGTCCTTATTCTCGGACAACATTTTTGCACGGGCAAGATCCTTCACATCATAGTCTCCAGTGACGGATTTCATGTACAGGTTGAAGGGCCGTAACCCAAACGAATAGCCCACATGCAGATCAAACCCGAACTGCGAGATCGGAGTGAACCGGATACGGGATTCCAGCATCCATGAGTAAGAGTATACCGCTTTGGAATAGATGGAATCCACTCCCTTTGCAGGATCTCTCAAAGTAGCGTTACTACCCATGAGTAAAAAGCCTCCATTCAGTTCAAATACACTCCGTAGCTTTTTATTGTCCCAGGCAATGAGATTCACCATCGGATTTAATTGCAAAAAGGAATTGCGTAATAAATCGAGGTTTTTAAAATAGTTTTTATTAGCAGAGATTGTATCCTTCCTGCCACCAGTAGTATCTATACGCATAATTTCACTTACCCTGACCGTTTCCATAGCTCCATCTCCCTGTTTAAAAAGGTTCAGACCAAATGTAACAGGCATGTATACATTTTTTAAAACGCCCCAACCTTTACAGAAGTTTCCTTTGTTAACGTAGTGGTTAAAATACAATTCTGTTATAAGGTTTTTGTTACCGTTATTCTGGTTAAATGCCAGTATATCGAGGAAAGCCGAAGCCGAAAAATAATCCAGCAGTTGCTTTTTTTCAATGAGCTGTGAGGCTTTGGCGGGGTCGTCCGGAATAAAAGTGTATTCTTTATCTTTGATCTCATACTTAATAACCCCCTTCGGAGGCGGCCCAACCTGAAACAGTTTTCCGTAACAAAGATGGTATTTCTGTCCCTGATGGTCAAAGGAGATAGTGCCTGAACCGTCTATCAGAGAACGAAGCGTTATCCCATAATTATCATTGGAGATGAGTGGGGTCTTTTCTCCATTCATCCGCCCGGTAATATCCACCTGATAAATACGGTCTTTCTGTATTTCCAGATGAACCGAGTCTACTTCCAATACATTGACATTACTTACCAATGACTGGCTTTGTGCCATATTGCAGTTAAATTTCCGGTTACCAGCATATACCTCTATCCTCTTATTGACTGTCAGTTTAGCGGCATAGCCACTTTCACTGGCTATCTGAGAGATTTTATCATCATACTTTTTCTGGAACTGTTCTATTATCTCACTTTCTTTCTTTGTTGCAGCCCGCTGATGAATGGCTGCCTGGAGATCACGATAATACAGTTCAACAGCAGCTTGTACGTTATTTCTGCAATCGCTGCTCATATCCTTTAATACAGCCTCTACAAAGGCAGCTTCCAGGTCTGTGTTTTTAAATATCGTATCCTTCTTCCTGGCAGTCTGCAGGAAATAAATCACCTGCCGAAAACTATCCGCGATGGCAGCCGGATAAGTATATGCTCCAAGGACAAAAGACTGGTCGCAGGTAAACTTCCGCTCAGGTATTATCAACTGTTCCTGTTCCTGCTGTTCTTGTTTTTCTTCCTCTCTGGCTGCTTTTGTCCGTACTGGTTGTGGCGTTCCTTTCGATACTGCTCCCTTGATGGTATAAAGCCTACTGCAATTATTGCATGGCAAGGGCGAGATGGCCAACGTATCTCCTTTCAATACATTATAAGTTGCATCCGGAATTCCGGTGATGGTGGTAGAATCCGCTACTGTATTCCGAATATATAATCTCTGTGATGGTAACAGATAGATATCCGGCACGCTGAAATCACCCTTATATTTTTCCGTAATGGCCATAATTTGCGGTAACGCAGCCAGGTAGACCTTCACAGCCGCCACCTCAAACTCATAGGTATCCCCCGTTTTTTTAATGATGTTGCGTGGATCACCTGTTGCCGGAGTTACCGATAACGTATATACGTCATTTAGGAGAAACAACCCTACATCACCAACTCCCTCAACGGTCACTTTTTCCAGGATCTGCACCTTCTCATTAAAATACAGATTGACAACAGATTTTGAGATCCTTTTAGCCTCCTTATCCATCTTTGCAGGATGCATACCAGCCAAACGTTTGCCCAACTCTTGTAATACCTGATTAAAGACAAATTTTTCGCAGTCATCAGCGAAGGCAATCTTTTCAGTTTCAGAGGATTTCTTAACAATTGGTATGGAACCACTATCCGCCTCCACTGTCATCTTTCCTTTAGCGTAAGTAATATCGAATCTAACACTGTCTGATCCAAGTCTAACATGGTATAGCTGGGCATAGACCGTGCTACAGGGAACTAAAAAGAGCATCATCAGCAGGATAGCTCTCAGGGGTTTGGCACTCATCATATAGGGACAAAAAATTGAATAAAAAAATATATTCAATAACCGTACAGTTGACAGTTAATACATTAAACATCAGGAATTACTCAGAACAACACTTCATGCCACTAAAAACAGGAGGAAACAGACATAGGGATTTGCTCGGTTGATTTAATGCCAGTTCATTGGTAATAAACATCTATTCACCTGATAACGAACTTCGTAAAATTTTATGAGAGATGCAAATATTTTTCAAAATTGTGCGGCGGTTGTTTTCATTTCTTCGTCAATTTGTATCTCAAGTGTGTTGTCAGGTTTGATGGTATTACTTCTACAATTTGAATATCATATTTGTCTTTGTCAATGCCGTCAAACAGTCGGATACCACTTCCTAAAAAAAGAGGGGCAATGTGAATGCAAAATTCGTCCACCAGCCCTGAATTGAGGAATTGTTGAATAGTATTCGCACCACCTTGTATTCTTATGTCCTTTCCTTTGGCTGATTGTCTTGCTTTTTCCAATGCACTTTGTATTCCGTCGTTGATGAAATAAAAAGTTGTTGTCCCCTTTTGAACCCAGGGCTCCCGTTTTTCGTGTGTCAGAACATAAACATCTGCTTTGTATAAATCTTCTGCCCAATGGACTTCGCCTTCTTCAAACATTCGTTTTCCCATAATGTAAGAACCTGTTCTAGCAAACACATCATCAATTAACTTACTGTCTGCACCGTATTCTTCACCGCCTTCCATATTGATGTTTTTCCAAAATGCTTTTTGTTTATACATCCAGTTATGAATTGCAGGTCCATTGTTGCCCATTGGGTTGCCAGGACTTCTGTTATCGCCTGCGAAAAAGCCATCAAGTGATATTCCGCTGTCAAAGATAATCTTGCTCATAATTTTTAACGTGTTGTGTTTAGTAGGATATGTTAATAAAAAAACCGGCAGGTGAGTGACTAAAAAGATATTGTGCGGTTGTCTATTTAAGGGACTAAACAGACATACAACAATGTACAACATCCAGACGAATTTCGGTAAATCCTATCGTATGTGCAAACAGTACGCATCAGAAAATGCCGGGCCGTATAAACGAAGAAGCCGTCTCAAAAATGAGACGGCTTCTTCGTACAGGAAAAATGTTTAATTAGATACAAAGAATCTGGGGGGTAGTCTCTGTTAAACAACCTGCATTAGGTAACCAGGTAGGGCAACCATAGGTGGTACGTGCCCCGCCTATTATTTCATGTTGTTGTCCCTGGTTCAGCAGGCTAATAGTTTCTTTTTGGATGAACAATTTTTTGGTTAAGGACAGTTTTTTCTTTTTCATGTTTGTGGATTTGTGGGTTTGGTGATTATTGAAGGTGACAATAAATATCAGAAGGGTTTGGCATAACGACAATTTCTTACAGGATGCTGAAGGTAGGAACATTGACAGCAAAATAACCGCAGTGACATTTTTTGTATTGATTGGCAAACCTGACAGTATCATTCAGTTCTCCGGATGATACGTTATTAACAAATAACATGTTTTATCGATTTTTCCTGATTGCGTAAATCAATTTCCCGCTTCGCAAATGCTACTCTTTTACCGCGGTATACTTTTACACTCAAAAAGAAAAAAAGCCGATGAAACAATTCTATCTGCGCCCGCGGGTAAAACAAGTACTGCTGTTTTTGATGGTCCTGTTAGCCGCCCGGAGCCAGGCAACAGCGGGAGACATACTGTCCGCAATCAAAGGAAAAGTAATGACTTCAGATGGCTTACCTGCACCATACGTTACCGTTAGAATAGATCATTCCAACCATGGCGCGCTCACCGATGCCAATGGTGAATTTGTCATCAAAAAAATAAAACCCGGGAAATACACGCTGGTCATCTCTTTGATAGGATACGAGAAAGTCATTCAGGAGGTGGAAGTAGAAACCGATAAAATTTCCCAGGTAGCCATCAGCCTGGGTGCTTCAGGCCAGCAAATGAAAGAAGTGACCATTGTAGGAGACTATAATAAATATACAGTGCTGACTCCTTCCAATTCATTGCGGTTAAATGCTCCTTTGGTAGAAATACCACAGAGTATTGCAGAAGTTTCCAGAGAAGTACTGGCCGACCAGCAGATCTATAACATGCAGGAGGGCGTGACCAGGAATGTGAGCGGCGCCTCCCGTCTGGGCCACTGGGATATGTATTCCAACATACAAATCCGTGGTTCCCGTGCCAATTCACTCCGCAATGGCATGAATGTGTTTATCAGCTCCTGGAGCCCGCTTACGGAAGATATGAGCATGGTAGACCGTATCGAGTTTATTAAAGGCCCTGCAGGGTTTATGATGTCCAACGGAGAACCCGGTGGCATGTACAACGTAGTCACCAAAAAACCTACCGGTGTGAGTCAGGGTGAAGTCACCTTATCCCTGGGCAGTTACGATAACTACCGCACCACCCTTGATCTGGATGGCAAACTATCCAAAAACGGTGCATTGCTTTATCGCCTCAACCTGGCCGGTGAAATGAAAAACGGCTGGCGTGATTTTGACTATACCAACCGCTACAGCATCTCCCCCGTATTAAAATATCTGATAGACGA
Organism: Chitinophaga sp. HK235; assembly: GCF_018255755.1. Taxonomy (NCBI): domain Bacteria; kingdom Pseudomonadati; phylum Bacteroidota; class Chitinophagia; order Chitinophagales; family Chitinophagaceae; genus Chitinophaga; species Chitinophaga sp. HK235. The sequence goes on from NZ_CP073766.1 coordinate 2,687,822, forward strand.
AAAAAACAGTATCACCCTGGAATACAACCTGCAGTACATGCAACTACCGGTTATCGGTGGAAACTATTCCTTCTCCAAACGTGGTTATGGAGACCTGCCCGTTAACTTCACTACCATCGAAGGTAACATGGCCCCTACTAAAATCAACGACAACAGTGTCATGGCCTTTTATGAACACAAATTTACTCCGGATTGGAAACTAACTGCCCAGTTCGGATTCTTCCACTATAAACAGATTGGTCAAAGCATGTGGCCTTCCGGGTTTTCCATCAAGGACAATGACAGTCTGCTTCAACGCAACATCAGCATCTGGGATGCACTGGGCCTGAATAAAACAGCGCAGGTGTTTGTAAATGGTACTATCCGTACAGGAGCTGTCACCCACAATATCCTTGGTGGTGTAGATATGAAGTACAGTAATTATTACGCAGACTGGGCACAGGGCGCCACCTTCGGCAATGTCCCTTTCAATATCTACAAACCCAACCATAGTGCCGTTACTCAGCCTAAATGGGACCGTTCCGCGGATATCCGTACCCGTGGTGTTCAATACAACTATGGCTACAATGCAGTATACCTCCAGGATCAGATCGGCTTTTTCAACGATCAGCTGCGTGTAACCCTGGCCGGTAGATATACCACCAACAATGTGGTGAGCCCTTACGATGGCACCAACAAAGACAGCAAATTCACGCCCCGCTTTGGTATCAGCTATTCTCTTGACAGACACAGTGCTGTTTACGGCGTATATGATGTGAGCTTTATTCAGAATCCCGGCCTCGACTGGCAGAAAAAAACCTTCGATCCGATGACGGGTGACAATATTGAATTCGGTGTTAAACGGGATTGGTTCAACGGTCGCTTTACCTCTTCTGTTGCCATCTATCAGATCACTAAAAACAATGTGCTGACAACCGACCTTGAACACAGAGATCCCACTTCCAACCAGTTTATATACAGCCGCCAGAACGGCCAGCAGCGCATTAAAGGCCTGGAAGCCGATTTCCAGGGAGAAGTGGTAAAAGGTCTTAACCTGGTGCTTAACTATGCCTATACCGACGGCATCGTCTCCAAAGACGCAGACGCCAAACTGGTAGGCAACTATGTTCCGGGTATAGCCAAACATATACAGAACACCTGGCTCACCTACACCATCGGAAACGGCGCCTTAAAAGGACTCCGTGCCAATATCGGCTATCAGTACCAGATCGGACGTGTTGCAGGTCAAGTATATGATAAAAGTGAGAACTTCCTGCCCGATTACTTCAGAATGGATGCCGGGCTGGCATATACCGTGAATAAATTCAGCATCAATATGCTGGTCAACAATGTGCTCAACGCATACCTCTACACCGGAGCCCCCTCCGACGATAACTACGGAAACAAAATCTATTACTGGCAAACAGAACCCGGTCGTAACGTGAGAATGAGCCTTGGATATCGCTTTTAATCTTAAATCCTGAAAATAATATGAAAAAACTATTTTTCTCTGCAATGTTATGCTGCTGCATGTATACCGTTTTCGGGCATGCACTCTGGATCGAAACAGCTGTCTACGGCCGTAAGGGACAAGCCCAGGAAGTAAAAATATTCCTGGGAGAATATGCCGACAATGAACGCGACTCCCTACAGCACTGGTTCAGCAACATGAAGGCATTCAACCTTTACCTGATCGATCCTTCCGGTAAAAAACAGCAACTGGAATGCACACCGGCAGGTAATCATTTTAAAGCCACCTTTACACCCGCCACCGATGGCGCCTATATTCTGTACATCGACCACACCGTTCAGGAAATATACGGTGGAAGCAAGATTCATTATTATGCTCAGGGTATTGTCCAGGTAAACAATAACAACAAAGGGGTAAACAACCTGAAAGAAAACGACTTTGTACTGCTGACCAGCGGACCAGCCACTAAAAAGGTGAATGTAGCTGAAAAAGTATCCCTGCAGCATAAAACAAAAAACACGCTGCCTAAAGCGGAACTGACCATCCAATCACCCACCGGCTGGACTAAAAAAATAAAAGGTGAGTCCGGAGAGGCGTTTACGTATGTACCGGCCTGGAACGGAAGATACTTACTGGAAGGCACTTTCACAGAAGATGAAAAAGGAGAACACGGAGGAAAACCTTATGAACGCGTATGGCATTGCATTACCTATTGTAAGGATGTAATTAAATAATCTGTATGCCGTTTAAGAAGACTATCCTACAGATACACCGCTGGCTCGGACTTAGGTCCGGGCTGGTTGTTTTTATACTGGGCTAGTTTTATCAGCATTATGAACAGTACAGACTCGACCCGTATTATACTGGCAGATGCTCAACCCGTTTACAGAGAAGGAATTAAAAGTTTGTTGGCAGATCTTCAAAAGAACTACAGGGTAGAAGAGGCAGGCAACAGTAAAGAACTACGGCCTGCCCTTCTTTCTTTTCACCCGGATATACTCATTCTGGATTATGATCCTGTATACTTTGATGCTGATGAACTACTCAATACCCTGTCTGTTATCCCGGAATGCAAGGTGATCCTCATATCCAGCCAGAAGAAAAAAACGGACCTCTTCAAACTGCTCGACAGTAACGTTTATTGCGTACTGACCAAAGAGTGCAGGAAAATAGATGTCCGCCAGGCCATCATCGGCGCCATTCAGGGCGAAAAGTTCTTCTGTACCTTTGCCCTCGACTTATTACTGGCAGACAGAAAAAGCACACCCACCATTCCTACCTTCCCTCCGGAAGGCTTATCTGTCAGGGAAACAGACATCATCCGGCAGATAGCCAGCGGAAAATCCAATAAGGAAATCGCCGGCGTCATGCATCTGAGCCAACATACCATTCATTCGCATCGCAGAAATATCATGCGGAAACTACAGCTGCATTCTGCCGTTGAACTGTGCAACTATGCGCTCGAATCCGGTATCGTTAAACGCTCCCCATAAGCCATGCCATAGCCACATCACATAAACGGACAAGCCCGGAAGGAGCTTGTCCGTTTTTTTTCCCCTACTGTCATACTGCCGCATTTTATACCATGATCATGGTAATCAGGATACTGTTTCCTACCAGCTTTTTACCAGTTCTAGGCGATTGATAACGTTATCGGGCACACGTACTTTTAACACCCTGCTATCAATTAAATGAAAATGTTATGAACAGAATGATCTATAACTTTGCGGCTGTTGGTGTTGGCCCTTTTAACCTCGGACTGGCGTGCCTTACCCATTCCATTCCTGACCTGAATGGAATATTTCTCGATAAAAGACCTGAATTTAACTGGCATCCCGGTATGCTCATGCAGGACACCACGCTGCAGGTTCCTTTCCTTGCAGACCATGTTACCATGGCAGATCCTACCAATCCCTTCAGCTTTCTCAACTACCTGAAAGAACAGGGACGCATATACGCTTTTTACATACGGGAAAATTTCAAAATACTTAGAAATGAATACAACCAGTACTGCCAATGGGCTATCCGTAAACTACCGGAAGTCCATTTCAATACAACGGTAAAAAGAATTGATTATGATGAAACCGAAAATATTTACCTGCTGACCTGTACAACGCCCACCAGCAACAATGTGGTGATAAAGGCCAGGAAGCTCGTACTGGGCACCGGCACTGTACCTTATGTGCCCGCCAACTGTAAAAGTTTCATGCATCAGGCAGTGCATTCCGCCAACTATCTTCCCAACAAACAGGCACTGCAATCCAAAAGATCCATCACCATTGTTGGCAGTGGACAAAGCGCAGCAGAAATTTACATGGACCTGCTGCAGGACATCGACACCTATGGTTATTCCCTGCACTGGATCACCCGCTCGCCAAGGTTCTACCCGCTGGAATACAGCAAACTCACCCTGGAGATGACTTCTCCGGAATATGTTGATTACTTCCATAGTCTTCCCCAACACAAAAGAGATCACCTGCTGCAGCATCAGAAACATCTCTACAAGGGTATCAACGATGACCTGATCGCGGCCATCTTTGATACCATCTATGCTAAAAAACTGGTATCGGATATCGATATCTCCCTGCGCACCAATGCAGACCTGCGGGAAATATCATACGATGACAACACTGATTCATTCAGACTTACATTTTTCCAGGAAGAAGAAGAAAAACATTATCTCCATCAGACCTCCGGACTGGTACTGGCCACAGGTTATACTTACCAGATCCCTGATTTTATGGAGCCTGTCATGCATAAAATAAAGCTGGATGACAGCGGACGTTATGCCGTCAACAGAAACTACACGATAGACACCAACGGCCATGAAATTTTTGTTCAGAATGCTGAACTGCATACCCATGGCTTTGTAACGCCCGACCTGGGAATGGGCTGCTACCGCAACGCCTGTATTATCAGAGAGATGCTGGGCCGTGAAGTATACCCGATTGAAAAAAGGATTGCCTTCCAGCAGTTTGCGGTGAGTGCCAGAGAGGTATTTAGTTATTGAATTATTTAGTTATTGAGTTTGAGATTTGAACAACGTGATCATGAAAAAAGCAACAGCCCCCATACACATCATGCCTGTCTATCAGGATAACAGTCATCCACTGGGGCTCGCAGAGCTGTGGCCCATGGACCTCACACACGATACGCCGGAGATCTTTCAATGGGTAACACAGCCATATGCCCGCTACTGGGGCATGACTGATAAATCATACAAACAGGTATTAGCAGAATACACCACCATCTGCCACAACGAACATGCCGCAGCGCTGACAGGGAAGATCAATAGCAAAACAGCATTCCTCTGCGAGTACTACGATCCTGCACATGACCCTATCGGCAGTCATTACGATCCCGAGCCCGGCGATGTAGGCATGCATATCCTATTGGGCCCTCCCGAACAACGCATCCCTGGCTTCTCCTGGCAGGTATTCTCCATCGTCATGGACTTTCTGTTTGAAAATCCATATCACGACAGAGTAGTGGTAGAACCGGATATCCATAACGAAAAAATCCATCGGCTTAATAAACGCGCCGGCTTTACTTATGTAAAGGAAATACAGCTACCTCACAAAACCGCTGCCCTGGCTTTCTGTACCAGGTCGCAATACTTTCATGCAAAGAAAAACAACTGAACATGTATAACAACGAAACCATCCTTCACACCCCCGAACAGGTGATCAGCCATCTGCAGCCAGCTATCTGGGCCCGTGTCAACAGACTGCATGTCGCTAAAATCATCAGCGAGTTTTCGCATGAACTGCTGCTGCAGCCGGAATGGATCAGCGACGAACAGGAATGGTCCCATTACCAGCTGCAGGTACCTGAATCAGCCATCACTTATTTTTTCCGGGCCAGCATACTCCACCTTCATCACTGGTCCATTGACCAGGAAAGTATCCGTAAAGTAAACAACGGCCAGGAACAGCCACTGGACAGCCTCCTGCTGATACAGGAATTCAGCAGCCTGCTGAACATCAGTCCGGAAAACCTCCCGGCCTACCTGGAAGAAATTACCAGCACCCTTAACGGCAGCGCCTATATGATGAGCCAGTCCAGGCCCTCCATAGAAGCCCTTGTACAATCGGGTTACCAGGACTTCGAGCATGCCATGACCTCCGGCCATCCCTGCTTCGTAGCCAATAATGGCCGCATAGGCTTTGATGCCCACGACTACAGGAAATACGCGCCCGAAGCTGATCAGCCCATACAACTCATTTGGCTGGCAGGCCACAAAAGCAGAACCCTCTATAATGCCGTGGATGAGCTTCCGTACAATAAACTGATAGAAGATGAACTGGGAACAGCAGTACTGGCAGCATTCAGGAAAAAACTCACTGATAAAGGGCTTTCTGCAGATGACTATTTTTTCATCCCCGTACATCCCTGGCAGTGGTACAACAAGCTGGCCATCATCTGCGCCCCCGATCTTGCCAACCAGCATCTGGTATGCCTCGGTTACAGCCCGGATCAGTTCAATGTGCAGCAGTCCATCCGCACTTTCTATAATCTCACCCATCCGGAAAAACACTATACAAAGACAGCGCTTTCCATTCTGAATATGGGTTTTGTTCGCGGGCTCACCCCCTACTACATGGACAGCACCCCTCCTATTACCAGCTGGATACGCCAGTATGTAGGAGCAGATCCTTATCTGAAACAATGCGGCTTTCACCTGCTATGCGAAGTGGCCACCGTAGGCTACCGTAATCTGTATTACGAGCCTTTCGGCAAACAGGTGCCTTACAATAAAATGCTGGCAGGTTTGTGGAGAGAAAGTCCGGCTAAAGTACTGCAACCCGGTGAACAGCTGATGACTATGGCAGCCCTCCTGCACACTGAGTTTGACGGCAAAGCCTTGTTACCCGCACTGATAGCTGCATCCGGCCTTTCTGTACAGGCATGGCTGCAATGTTATCTGCGTGTTTATCTTACGCCCCTGCTCCACTGCTTTTATGAACACGATCTGGTGTTTATGCCGCATGGCGAAAACCTTATTCTGGTGCTGAAAAACCATATACCGGTAAAAGCCATCATGAAAGATATCACGGAAGAAATCAGCGTATTCCGTATGAATACCGATATCCCGGAGAAGGGAAGACGTATATGCGTCACCGTTCCAGAAGAGTTGAAAATACTCAGTATCCTCACGGATGTATTTGACTGTTTCTTTCGCTTCCTGAATAATATCCTGGTAACAACATGTGATTATCCGGAAGATGCGTTCTGGCAACAGGTCGCCGACTGCGTATATGCGTACCAGGCAGATCATCCGCAGCATGCAGATAAATTTGAACGATACGATATGTTTATGCCGGAATTTATGCTTTCCTGCCTGAACCGGCTGCAGCTGCGCAATCATTATCAGATGGTAGACCTGGCCGATCCGGCTGGCAGTCTGCAACTGGCCGGCATGTTGCAGAATCCTATCGCGCCGTTTAAACGTCCCGCTATCTCCACCGTATTAACCAACGCTCAGGGCGGGATATAACGTACTACCTCTTCTCTTAAACCATAAAACGACGCTATGACACTCCCGCTGCTACTGGGGAAAATAACGAGCACCTTCAGTTACATTGTGCTCGGACTTGTGATACTGGAATGGATAATACTCGTGGTGACCAAAAAGATGGAAAGCAACCGGGAAGGATGGGTCAATGTGCTCTCTTATGTGCTGGACAGTTTCCCTTACTTCTTCCTGGGTAAGTTCATCATTTTTGGTACGATGATGTGGATGTATCAACACCGCCTCTTCACAGCCGGCTATGCCTGGTACGTCTGGATACTGGCTTACCTCTCGTATGATTTTATGTTCTGGCTGGTGCATTATCTGGGACATAAGGTAAGGTTCTTCTGGTGTATACACGGCGTTCACCATACCGCAGAAGAAATGAAACTGACAGTAGCCGTGCGGGGTTCTTTTCTGGGATTTCTTCATATGCCCCTCACCGTTATAGGACTACCGATATTGGGTTTTGATCCGTTTATGATTTTTATATGTGAAGCGATTGCAAGGCTCTATGGGCTGTATGAACATGTGAATGATCATTTTGATGATATAGCCGGTAAACAGCGATGGCTGGAGTTTCTTTTTATCACGCCCTCCGTACACAGAGTACATCATGCCAAAAACCCCATCTATCTCGACAGGAACTATGGCGAAACCTTCTCCATATGGGACAGGATCTTCCGCACCTTTCAGACAGAGATAGACCAGGTTAAACCGGTATACGGCCTGCTGAATGAACATATCAACAGCAAAAACCTCTTACAGGTACAACTACTGTTGTGGCGCGACCTCTGGACCGATATAAAACACGCCCCAGGAGTCAAAAACAAACTCCTGTACCTGATAATGCCTCCCGGCTGGAACCATACCGATGGCGGCAAAATGGCCGCCCAATACCGCGCAGAAGGCCGGAAAGCCCTGCAGGAAGAAAAGAAGAAAAAAAATAATACATATGCATACTGATCAGACTATTTTCGCCGCTTCCGTTCCTGCGACAAGCAGCTCCAATAAATTACTGAAAGATATTTTTTATCAGGAAACAGGCGCCGAATACTTCCAGGCAGTGGAAAAAGCCCGTGAAAAAGTGATAGACTTCCTGTACAATACCAGACAGCCTTTTAGCGGTATTAAGCCCGCAACCATCCGGGATGCTGTATACAGCATCAACCTCGATACCCCGCTGACTGACTATGATGAGCTGCTGACAGAAGTCAATGAAATCTTTATCAAACACGCAACAGCCTTCCATCTGCCTCAATACATTGCTCATCTCAACTGCCCGGTGGTGATCCCGGCACTGGCAGCGGAGGTGATCATCAGTGCCATCAATTCCTCACAGGACACTTATGACCAGAGCGCCGGCGGAACGTTTATCGAGCGAAGACTCATCGACTGGACGGCCCGCGAAATAGGCTACACCAATGCCGATGGCATATTCACCTCTGGTGGCACACAATCCAATCTGATGGGACTTCTGCTGGCCCGTGATCACTTTGCCGTCAATACCCTCGGACATTCGATCAAAAAAGACGGACTTCCTCCACAGGCACAGCGGTTCAGGATTTTTGCTTCCGACAAAGCACATTTCAGTAACCTGAAAAATGCGGCCCTGCTGGGGTTGGGAGAACAGGCCATTGTGAAAATACAAACAGACAAACGTTTTCGCATGGATGCACAAGCCCTGAAAGCCGCCATCGAGGAACAGCTCAGTCAGGGTAACATACCCGTGGCCATTGTGGCTACCGCCGGCACTACCGATTTCGGGAACATCGATCCGCTGAAATCCATCGCTGCCATCGCTGCAGAATACCGGTTATGGATGCACGTAGATGCCGCCTACGGCTGCGGACTACTGCTCTCCAACAAACATCGCCGCCTCCTCGATGGTATAGCACTCGCAGACTCCATTACGATAGACTACCATAAATCCTTCTTCCAACCTATCAGCAGCAGCGCCCTTCTTGTAAAAAACAAATCAACCCTCGAGCTCGTAAAACATCATGCGGATTACCTCAACCCTGAAGAACAGGATTATGACGAACTGCCTGCACAAGTCAACAAATCGATCACCCAAATCACCCGCCGCTTCGATGCGCTGAAACTCTGGTGCACCCTGCGGATCATGGGCAAACACAAACTCGGCATATATACCGATATGATGATCGATACGGCTGCCGCTACTGCAGCCCTCCTCCAACAGGACCCCGACTTTGATCTGCTCAGTAGTTCAGATCTGGGCATACTGGTATTCCGCTTTAAACCGGGCTCCGTGAAAACAGATTTGTCGGCCCTGAACCAGGCAATTAAAAAATCACTCTTCTTTGAAGGCAGCTTCATAGTGGCCGGTACCAAAGTAGACGGGAATTTTTATCTGAAATTCACCATCCTCAACCCTGTTACCACAGTAGCGGATATACGTAAAATACTCGAGGCCATTAAATCCAGAGGATATAGTCTGATAGAAGGGGAATAAAGAAGAAACATTTGCCAATAGGGAACGGGGCTTTTCAAGGACCGGTTCCCTTTTAAATTTAAAAGCCTCCAGGTAACTAAACCTGAAGGCTTTGGCGTCATCATATCCACTAATCACACGCTAATGATTTCTGCCTCTGCGCAGGCCCTTCTCCCCTGTTCCTTCTTCCATCTCTTTCTCATTATCACCGCTGGAACGCAATGTTCCAAACTTCCAGCTGAAGGTCACAGAGAAAGACCGGTTGTAATACCAGGAGGTGGTGTTACTGTTAAAAGAAGGTGCTGTGGCAGTACTACGTTGCAGGAATGATTGCTGGAAAGGGTTGTTGATGCTCAGCGTGACACCGGCTTTTTTATTCCAGAACTCCTTGCGGGCAGAAAAGCGATAGGTGTAGTTGACTGTAGTCCGCCCCTGAAGGGTAACATACCCATTGCTGTAATCTCCCGAAAGCTGCAGTGTAAAATCTTTCGGTAGCTCATAAGCACTGTTGATGCTGATTGAATAAAAGCTGGCGTCATTCCCGATGTTAAGGGCTTTGCTTTTGAACCATACATGGTAGAACTCTGCTCCTAAGGTCGTGGTCCAGCTTTTATTAAACTGCAGGCCGGTAAAGATATTACCACCCAAACGCCTGTTGGAGGCGATGTTTTGCGGCGTTGTACGGGAGATACCCAGACTGTCCACTGTTCTCAGCGATTCAATCGAGTTACTATTGGAATGGAAGTAAAGACTCGAATTCAGATTAAAACCGGAAGGGGCCGTGTAATTGTGTACCAGTTCCAGCATCCGGTTTATTTCGGGCCTTAGCTCCGGGTTACCGAAGGTCAGGTTGCGGGGATCACTGGCATTGACATAAGGATTAAGGTCCCAGATCCAGGGCCGGCGGATACGTTCGGTGTAACTCAGCTTCAGGTCATGGATATCGTTGAGCCTTTTGTTGATCATGACGCTGGAAACAAGGTTATTGAACCGATTCCGGAAAGATGGTTGTGAGCCTTTAAAATCCCCACCGAGGCTGGTATGCTCGTAACGCCCTCCCAGCCTGAACTGCCAGTCCTTCCGGGTTTTGATTCTGAGGTTCAGGTAGGCCGCTGCAATATCCTGAAAATAAGACATGGCATTGGCACGGCTTGGATCTTCTATCAGCTCTGCGCCGCCGGGGGTATCCCGGTTGTTAAAAACAGTATAGTCACTGTTGGAATTGCTTTTACTGTAGCGGCCACCCATTTCCAGCAGATGATTACCGGCATGGTCCAGTGGCTGCACATAATCGGCCTGAAAACTGAAGTCTTTGCTATAGCTTGTATTAGGACTTATTTCCCGGAAATAGTGTCTTCCGGAAAGATCGAACTGGTCTGTCAGATAATTGGCTTGCTCATTGGCCGTGCTATACTGAGTGATCAACTGCAGTTCCTGCGCAGGACGTTTGAATTTTTTCTGGTAGTTCAATGAAAACTCCGTGTAGTTCACTTTTCCGTTCTGATCACTGTACTGGTTATACGCAGTTACTCCTTTCTTATCTGAATAAAGGCTGTTGATCTGGCTTTCAGTGGGCCAATTGACATTCCAGTAGGATACGTTGGCACCAATTTTCTGGGAAGAGTCTATGCGGTATTCCACTCCCAGTCCACCAAAACCACCTTTAGTCTTTTGTGTTTCGTCATTCCCTTGAGTGAGGTGGCCAATGGAGATCCCGTCAGACAAGGAGGTCCTATCCAGGTCAGTAACCGTCCGGGCTTTCTCCATACCACCTTCCAGGTTAAGGTTAACACTGAACTTCCCTTTGGTCATGTTCAGGTTACCGTTTACCATTTGCTCCAGGTTTCCGGCGCTCAGGTCAATGCTGCCACCGGTACCATTCATTTTCTTTTTAGTGGTGATGTTAATCACGCCGGCAGCGCCTTCCGCTTCATATTTGGCAGAAGGGGAAGTGATCACTTCTATCGATTCTATAGAACTGGCAGGGATCATTTTCAGCGCCTCTTTCAGATTCCTGGCGAGCAGACCGGAAGGAAGTCCGTTCAACAAAATTTTAATATTTCCATTCCCCCTCAACTTTATCTCCCCTTCAGGGCTAACGGTAATCATGGGTGCTTTACGCAGCACATCTTCAGCAGAACCAGACTTGTTACCGATATCTGATACTGCATTATAGATCAGCTTATCACCCATACTCTGGATGATGGGTTTCTTTCCATTCACCACCACTTCATTCAGTACCCCTGTCCTCGCTGCCAGATAAATCCGGCCCAGATCAGCCCGGCCGGCAACAGGAACAATTACCGAGCTATAGGTATTGTACCCGATATAGGTGATGTGCAATATCAAACCAGTCTTTTCCGGTGCTTTCAGCAAAAAACTGCCTTTGTCATCCGTTAGGGTAGATTGAATGACCTTCTTATCGGTTTGGGTGACTACTACCGTTGCAAATGGAATGGGTGCTTTTGTTAATGAGTCTGCCAAGGCGCCCTTGATGGTAATAGTTTTTGAGGTAGTCTGACCGTGGGTTAAAGTGCCGGTCAGTAGTAGCATGGTTATAAATACGATCCTAAAGATTCTTAAATTTAACATCTCAGCTTATAATTGATAGATAAAAAACAGCCCAAATAAAGGCCAGTATTCAGACCTGCTGAAATTTAAATGAGCAACCGGGAGGTTTAAATGACCAACTCAGTTCATCATTAATTCTTGCCGGCCGGATAGAAAAATCGTTTCTTTGAAAGGTATAAATGAAAGGCTAATGGACATCGTTGAAAAGGAGAAGTGGTATCACAAGAATATTTTCGTGGAGCTGGTATTTTTTTTATCCATGTATGTATTGACCATGCTGCATGAGATGATGCAGATAGATACATTCATCGGTTTTAGCAAAGGATTGGTCTTCTTTCTGATTTTATATGCCCAGGCACAACTTCATCGGTTCTTTATTTTCCCGCTGTTCCTCGACAAGAGATACCTCCGATATGCACTATTCAGCCTGGCATTCACCATACTCGGGGCGATCACCCTTTTTTTACCTGACTATTACTGGATAGATCCTGAGCTCTATCAAAACACCGCCGTTCTTCTGTCACTCATCTACTGTTGTGCACTGTGCATCATCAGCACCACTACCATCATGTCTTTTTTCCTGATCCGTAAGTATTCCATAGAACTGAGAAAAAGACATGAAGCACAGTTACTGCTCAATGAAATGAATATTAAGCTGCTGCACGCACAGATGAACCCGCACTTTTTCTTCAACACGTTCAATAACCTGTACGGCGTGAGTCTCACTGAGCCACAACGGGTACCGGAACTGATTCTCAAGTTATCTAACCTCATGCGCTATCAGTTGGAAAACGGCAGAAAAACGAATGTCAGCATCTGTGAAGAAGTCAATTTCATTGAAAACTATATTATCATGGAGAAAGAGCGTATCGGCAAACGTTGCGAGATCGCTTTCAGGTTTCCAAAACTGAGTGATCCCATCTGTCAGCACAGGATTGCCCCCATGCTGCTTATTACCCTGGTAGAAAACGCGTTTAAACACAGCCTGACGATCACTAACAAATGGTTTGTGCATATTGATATCACCGTCACCAATAACACTTTAAAACTACACATCGTCAATTCCATAGCAGATGAATCGCTTAAAACCTATTCCACCGGTATCGGTTTGGTGAACATCAGCGAACGAATGGAATTATTATATAAAGGAAGATATCATTTTGAAACATCTTCCACAACACAGGAATACAGGACCTGTCTTACCTTAAAACTAAACCCATACTGAGATGACAGCACCGTTGAAGTGTATTATCATAGATGATGAAGAAGGCGGCCACCTGGTATTGGAGTATTACCTGAAATCCTTCAGCAGCCTTGCCCTCAGCGCATCCTTCTATAATGCAATTGAGGCCATGGAATATCTCCATAAAACACCGGTAGATCTGATATTTCTGGATATCAATATGCCCGGTATAACGGGCATGGATATGCTGGAAGCTATGTCAGACCCGCCACTGGTAGTACTTACCACCGCTTATAGTGAATACGCCCTACAAAGTTATAAATATCAGGTTGTAGACTATCTGGTCAAACCCATTGACCTGCCGCGGTTCACAGCTGCCGTCCACAAAGTATTCAAACGATACAGGCCGGTAAATGCTATCCAGCCAGAGGCTCCTGTCACCGCTGCCCCACCTTCTTCTCTGATGTTAAAAGTAGACGGGGAAATTATCAGGATACAACTGGAGCATATCACACATGTGCAGAGCTGGGGCAACTATGTAAAGGTGCATACCGTAGACAAGGTTTATTTAAGTCCGATGACCACTACGGAAATTGAGCAGAAACTGGACAAACAACGATTTAAAAGGATACATAAGTCCTATATCATTGCACTGGAGCATATTCAGAAAATAACTTACGGAGAACTACACCTCGACAATGGCACCATTTTACCAATTGGTAATACCTACCGCAGGGATCTGATGGAGCATTTCCGGTAAACATGTCAACTGCAGCATATTTGCAGCATCGGATAGTTATTTTTGTACCGGTAAAATCATTCTGTATGAAACCAGTATTCTTTATCCTATCTCTGCTTTTTTCAACGATGGCATTCTCTCAAAACGTACAACTGGTGAACCCTGCTACCCTGGCCACTCCTAAAGGATACTCCCATGCAGCGGTCATCGACCTGGGTCATTGTAAAATGGTCATCACCTCCGGACAGGTAGGCCTGGACGCCAAAGGTAATCTGGCCGGCAAAGATGTGGCCGCACAAACAACACAGATCTTTCTCAATCTCAAAAATATATTGGAAGAAGCCGGCGGCACCCTCAACGATATTGTCAAATTCGGCTATTTCCTGACAGATGTAAAACAGATACAGGCCGTGCGGGATGTACGGGATAAATTTATTAATACCGCGAATCCGCCAGCCAGCACGCTCGTTGAAGTCAGTAAATTATTCAGGGAGGATGTACTGGTAGAGATTGAGGCAACGGCTATTATTCCTAAAAAGTAGGCGGGCAATAGGGAAGTTACCCTAAAAAACCTATCAATTAATTTTCAAAACCAAACACATAATTATTATTTTAAATTTATTATCGTAAGATAAAATCATCGTACGATGATTTTATCTTACGATGATTTCATCTTATATTTGGTCAAAAGTCCATGCGTGTTCCTTACCCCTTATTACCAACACTCGGAACAATCCCCGATGACCAGATTCCTTGCAGGGAAGATGACATTACCAAGCTACTCAGGCTCTTAAAATCACAAAGCGTTTCTGTTGAAGAAATGCGCCGGATGGGTAAATCACTTATGCTCATCAAAATGGCCTACCTCTGTAACCACGGTAAATTGCCTGATGAATTCAAACGACACAACTTTAAAGCCCGTTACATGTCTTTCCAGGGCAGACAAGACCTCGGACAGGTTATTGATCTGATCATGAATAGCCTTAAAGAATTCAAAGAATGGTATCAACTCGATTTTAGGAAAACCTACAAATTTTTAAGAGATTTATTAGATGGAGTCTCTGTGGATGCTTTAGGATCAACGTTTTCTGTTACATTGCCGGAGTTCCGCAAATCCTGGAAAGAAATTCTTTTTAAAGCACTTGACGAAATCGCAGAGGCACAGGAAAAAACAAAGGGCATATTAATACTGATCTTTGATGAGTTACCCATCATGTTATGGGAGTGGTATAAGGAAGGCAAACACAGAGATGCGTTAGAATTGCTTGACATTCTCCGGGAAAGAAGACAGCATTTAGAGAAACGAGGCATTCGCTTTGTTTACTGTGGCTCTATCGGAATTAAGGTTGTGCTCAGTACCTTCCGGAGTGAATTTAAATACACCGGCGAACCAACAAACGAAATGGTTGAATTTACATTAAATCCGTTTTCGAAAGCCGATCATCAGTTCTTATGTGAATGCATTTTACTATCGGGTTTTGAGGTAACTGAGGAAGCAAAAGAAAATTGTTTAACCCTCCTGTATGAATTGACCAATGGTCTGCCATTTTATACCTGTCATCTGTTCAATATCATTCAAACGGATTTTGACTACTCACTTTCTACGGCAACGATCAAGCAAGCATACGAACTGATTATAAACGACACCAAATATCATGGTGCATTCAAGCAATTGGAAGAACGCCTCCAGATCTATTATACAACAGACATCGCGAAATCGATGCAAAAAATATTAACCGTACTGACAATGGAGGACGATTATATAAGAGAGGACCAACTGCTGACAAAAGTCAACATTGAAGATGAACAGAAGTTTAAAGAAGCCGTCTCCACCCTTTATGGGGATCACTACCTCTCACGGGTAATTTCGGATGGCAAACGTACCTATAAGTTCAGATTTCAAATTTTTAAGGAATGGTGGAGAATAAACATAGCGTAAACACAGTTTTATCGTTTGGTGCAAAGAGTGTGAACCCTGACATTCTTGAGCAGTTGTTAGTTGGAAGAAGTGATGCCGCTAATTATTTATTCAATGCAGTAAAAGCTATTGCAGAATATGGAAATAACCAACAGATACTGGTTATTGGTCAACGAGGTATGGGAAAAACCCACCTGATCCGCATCCTTTATCATCGTTGCCAGGAATATATAACTCAGAATAAATTAGCTGTGGCCTATTTTTCAGAAGAAGAATATGGCGTATCCAATTATTTCGACTTCCTGATCAGAATACTGTATGCCTTTATTCGTTGGGACGAAACCAACCAGGATTTTCTGAAGGCTAAACTGGAAATATTACAAAACACCCCAGACACAAGACAAACAGCTTTAGCGGAGCAGATTATTGATGAATACCGGGGTGAGCGTCCATTACTTATTCTGACAGAAAACTTCGGTGATATACTCAATGATATTGGGCTGACCGAACAAGGTAAACTGCGAGCCTGGTTATACACCCATAAACGTATAAACATTATCGCCACCAATCAATCCATCAGTGATGATTTTGATCGGGAAGACCGACCTTTCTATGGTTTCTTTAATCTGTACTACCTGAAACCACTTTCCTTCAAGGATTCGCTAAACTATCTGGTGTCATTGGCTAAGCTGGATGATCGTTCGGATGTTGTTAAACACCTTAAAAACAAAGGAAAATCACAGGTACGCGCAATCCATCAACTCGTTAAAGGAAACCACCGCCTGCTGGTTACCTTCTATCAGTTTTTGAAAAGTGATACCCTTGCGAAGTTATCCAACCATTTTCTCAAGACCATCAACGATCTTAAACCTTACTACGAAACTTTTATCCGCTACCTTCCCCCACAACAGCAGAAGATTCTTCGCTACGTTGCTTTAGCACGGGAGCCGCAGCAAGGCACCAGCATTCAAAAGCATTGTTTTATAGATCAAAGTTCCCTCAGCAAGCAATTGAGTGAGTTAGTAAGGAAGCGGCTATTGGAGAGCATACCCAACCCAAATGACAAACGAAACCGCCTTTATGATATTAATGAACCATTATTACGCATTAGCATTGAGGTTGGAGAACATCGCGAAGGCATCACTGCTCTCTTTGTTGACTTTCTGGCATTGTATTATGATGAATCGGAACTACAAAACAAAATATCCAGATTTAGCGACCTTTTAAAGGATTGTGGAAACACTGAACAGCAAAGGGAATTCCAGTATGAGATCATTGCAATTGAAAAAGCCATTAAGAAAAAACATAAGAGCATTGCTAAAAGTGTAGAACCAATACTTAATCAAGCACTCTTAGCATTAAGAGCAGGGCAAATAGAAGACGCCGAGCAACAAATCAATACAGCCTTACAAAAACATAATCACCCCATTATGGAAGCTATGCTCGGAATCTTTTTGGCTTGTGTGGGCAAAAACTTCGAAGCGAATGAAACATTCAAGAGAATTCCGCATGATTTATTAGTGCAAACCCAGGCCTATGCCATTTGGGGCACTGCATTGGCTATCCTTTCAATAGACAATGACGATGTTACACTATTTGAAGAAAGCCAGAAAAAATTTGAACTGGCTGATATCAAATCAGATGAGTACAAAAACATTCATTACGTATTGGGGAAAGCCTTGATTCATTTTGGGGAGAAACAGGACAATAAAGAAAAAATTTGGAATGGCATAACAGAGTTATCAATAGCAGCTGATCTTGAACAAGGAAAAAACACTTTCCATCGTCTATATTTTGCTAATCAATTATTAATTTGGTCAATAAAAGAGGAAGACAGAGAAAGTACTATTAAAGCCGACGAATTATTTAGTCAATTAACATTCATTGATCCCCAAAACTCTGAAATCTACACTAGCTGGGGATGTTTGTTATCTTTTGCAAATGCTTTATATCCCAGGCAGAAATTTGGAGATAAAGCATTCCACGAAAAATTCAGTATTTTAACTCCTGCAGAAAGATTGATAACATGGAAACAACTTGCGAGGTTTGGTATTCTTTCTCTCCTGAAAAAACTTTCTGGTCTATTTATCGCTGACTTCGCAGAATTACCTGAAGAAATGGCGCCAGTTGCAGTTGGCTGGATTACCAATATTTTAGCAAACAGAAACCTCTCTTTAACAAAGGATGATATAAAAAAAACAAGAACAATCGTCAATAAAATTTATCCATTATACGCTGAAATAAAGCTTATGGAAACCTTTATCAATACCTACGAATCGGTGAAACTGGATAATGATCAGAGTGCCATATTTAAGCTTCCAAAGGAACAACGGGAATTCTTTGAGAATGAAATATTAAACAGAAACAAATTATCGGATTTATCATAACATTTGACACAACGGATAATACCTAACTCAATACACTGGCTTATCCATGCAGGAAATACTAAGGCAACATATAGAAAAGATTGTACCACTGACGGATGGTGAATTTGCATTTGTACACACTCACTTCACCATAAAAAATTTCAGAAAACGCGAATTCATTATTCAGAAAGGAGAAAGAGTCAGGTATGCTTATTTCATTATATCCGGGCTGGTAAAACTGGTATACGACGATGAATCGGGTAACCAGCATATCGTTTCCTTTGCAATGGAAGACTGGTGGGAAAGTGATTTTCTGGCTTACTTCACGCAAACCAAAGCCACCTTGTCTTTACAATGTATCGAAGACACCACGGCGTACTGCCTTTCATTGGATGACTATCGGCAATTATGTGCGGGCCTTCATAAGATGGAACATTTTTTCCTGTGGAAAGCCAATGCCGGCCACATTGCATCGCAACAGCGCATCTTGTCATTCCTGACCTCCAACGCCAAGGAGCGTTATGAACAATTACTTAAACGATACCCTTCGCTTTTTCAAAGAGTGTCTAAAACCCTGCTGGCTTCCTATCTGGGCGTTTCGCGGGAAACCCTCAGCAGACTTAGGCGTTCTTCTTAACCGTTTCATAATTGTGATGTTTGTCACACTAAAAAAATATGCACAGTCCTCATCTTTGCCGGGTACATTTTTTCACTTAAAAACAGACAAATGGAAAAGCGGATAATTAATCCCTGGCAATGGCAGGACCAGCGCAGTTATGTTCAGGCGGTAGAAATAAAACAGGCTGCAGCAACACTCTATTGCTCAGGACAGGCAGCAGTAGACGCCACCGGACGATCCAGTACCGCCGATATGAGATCTCAGCTCATCGAAGCCCTGCAAAACCTGGAACAGGTAATCACTGAATCCGGCTACGAATGCCAGGGTATTGTGCGGTTAAATATTTACAGCACTTCCACTGCAGAACTTTTTACCTGCTTTGATGTTTTTCAGGATTGGATAGCTAAACATGGCATCAAACAAGCATCCAGCGTACTGGAAGTAAAAGGTCTTTTTGAAACATTAAACGTCGAACTGGAAGCTACTGTGGTGAAGTGATTTCGGGAGATGATACAACAAAGGCCTGGTTTTCTTTACCAGGTCTTTGTTTTGGAGACTCATTAATTTATCTGCAGCCTGCTTGCAGGTGCGTACAAAATTCATAAAATGATGGAGCGATTAAAATAGCATCATCAGGATGATCGCTCTCTTCCCATCTTATTAATTTAATAAGCCCTGTTTGAAGATCCAGCCAATAGTCATTATCACTACCATCACCAGCAAAAGGAACATGGGACTTACAAAAATCCTTTAAAGCCGAAGAGTAATTTGCTTTTCGTTCCCATACCACATTCATTGCCTGAAGAAAAGGGGAATCGTCGCCAGGATATCGGGGTATAAAGTGGAATGACTCTACTTCTACAGAAGTATATCCATCTTTGGACACATCATAAAAATGATCTCTATAAATCCTGCATCCCTTTCTAAAGTATCCACCATTGCAGGCAAGATAAAACTTCAAAAAATCAGCGTTACCCTCAAACTCTTCGGGGAACAAGGTATTTATTTGTGCGGGGGTAAGCGGCTCCCAACAATCTTCAAACAGCAGTTCTTCTTTAAAAAATGGGATATCCCGTATCATGGAGGATGCTTTTAATCCTGGAAAATACGTCTTTTATCTAATTTCCATAAAGATACCCTCCTTAGTAAAAGAATTGCTCCAGTATGATTTGACCGTCTTTCACTTCATACAGCATGATCTCGTTCATCTGTATTCTTCCGTGTGGTTCCACAGTTATATCCGTCTCTCTCGTTACCACAAAATGATTACCGGTTACCAGTGGTTCGCTTGTATAAGCACGATGGACCGCAGTGATCCGTTGTACGAAGTCTTCGCCTTTTTTACGAACAGCGGCTTTACCTTCCGCATATCCCATGTACGGTGAGCCGGGAGGGTCTATGCTCTTCACATTTTCCGCAAAAAATTCGTCCTGTATCTCAAACCATTTTTCTTGCTGGGCCAGTTCATGGAAGCGGGCTGCCACTTCCTGTGTAGTCAGTACTTTTTGGGATGTTGTTATCATTGTTCTATTTTTTTGTTGGGGTGAGATAATAATTAACGGGGATCTCCTGTTCCGCTTTCACAAAATGATTTCAGGCTTTTCATAAATATTGCCCAGTCATAACTGCAACCGGCAAATGTATCTGTTACTGTTTTCCAGTCTCCATGAGTAAACCGCAAGACGGTGTTTCCGTTCTTTTCTTCCAGATCAAAAGACACATGTGTCCCCACCCATTCTTCAATGGAATCGATACACTCCCATTTCACCTTTTGGTTGGGGGATAGATCCGTTACTTTCATTTCGTTCCGGAACTGGCCAAAAGTAAATATGTTCACAAACCCTACCGCAGGCTGTGCGGTTGTTTGTTTACACCACCATGATTCAATGCCTTCCTGGGTGGTAATGGCATTGTAAACCTTGTCCGGACTGGTTTTTATCACTAATTTATGTTTGATATCTGCCATGACGCTCTTGATTTTATTGTGAGATATTATTAACAAAACTATGGTTTAAATATTTCGCTGACACGTGGCTAAATGGACATTATTACAGGGTGATCCGGACAAAAAATCCTGGGTCAGTGCAATCCGGTATCATCGGAGATAAACGATATATTATCGTTTCAAAACGCGGACACAACACGTTTGTATTTTATTATTATTGTCATTATCTTGGATAATTGTTACAAATACCTTTAATAAGCTATGGGGGAGCCTGTAGATGAAGCACGACAAACCGGTACACCGGCACAGCATGATGCAGCAGCGCTTGAACCTGTATTTAAAGCGTGTTATGCTGCATTGCTGGCCTATGCCTGTAAGTATGTGACCCGGGAAACCGCAGAAGATATTATTCAGGATGTTTTTATACAATTATACCGGAAGGGCCCCTCTCTTTCTATCAGCACCAGCATCAGGAGTTATCTTTTCCGCAGCGTACATAATGGTTGCCTTGATTATATCAGGCAGCAGGCCGTACATCAGCGTTATGTGAATGCCACCATTCCCGGGCTCAGTGAAGCGGAGCTGGACTATTTCAGTCCTGACGGCCCCCGGCAAAGTCTGCTCCAACAAGATAACCTGGCAGCCAGTGTATGGCAGGCCATAGAGGCCCTGCCTCCCAAATGCCGTGAAGTGGTGAAACTGCGTTACCAGCAGGGTCTCAAAACCGGTGAAATATCAGCAGCAATGGGCATCTCGGCACGTACCGTAGAAACACAGCTGTACAAAGCCATCAAACAACTGCGCGGACTCATACGCAAAGCCAACACTTTCCTCTCCTCCATTACGCTGTTTTAAGGAGCGCTTATATTAACTTTCTCTTCCGGTAAAAAAAATTTAGAAAAAACAGTACGTAGTTTTTATCCCTTTCTCGTCTAAATTATATGAAATGGCACCTAATAATACTAACGGGTTGGATTACACGATATTAATAAAGTTTATCGATGGCCAGGCCAGCCCTGCGGAAACCGCTGAGGTGGCCGCCTGGCTGGAAGCCGCTCCCGGCAACCGTGAGCTGTATTTCCAGGTCAAAGATATACTGGACCAGCTGCGTGTGTCAGAAGTGACCCGGGAAGAAACGGATCAACGCTGGCTGCAGATAGCGGCTCAACTACAGCAGTCCACAGACGTAGCTACCCCGGTACGGCGCCTGCACTGGCTGAAATACGCAGCGGTATTACTGGTGCTGGTGATCGCAGGAGGGATAACCGCCTACGTGCTGACAAAACAGCCCGGGCAGCAGCCCCTCATCACCCTGGTATCACAGAAGCCAACCGTACAGCACATTGTGCTGCCCGACAGCACCCGCATCTGGGTAAAGCCAGGCAGCTCCCTGCAGTACCGCAACGTAAAAGACGGTCTGCGTGAACTGTGGCTGAACGGCAGCGGATACTTTGAAGTAGTGAAAAATACAGCAACGCCTTTCAAAATACATACTCCCGGTATCACCGTAATAG
This sequence comes from Chitinophaga sp. HK235, assembly GCF_018255755.1. NCBI lineage: Bacteria > Pseudomonadati > Bacteroidota > Chitinophagia > Chitinophagales > Chitinophagaceae > Chitinophaga > Chitinophaga sp. HK235. Next base: position 2,710,094 of record NZ_CP073766.1, read on the forward strand.
TATTGGGAACCTCATTTACAGTGAACGATGATCAACTCAGCACCAACGTAATAGTCAACACCGGAATGGTAAAAGCCAGCGCCCACAGCCGGGAAATGCTGGTACGGCCCGGACAAAGAGTAACAGTAATCAACAACCAGCTTCAGATGGATAGCGTTAATGCACAACTGTTTGCTGCCTGGAAAGACGGTGATTATAAATTTGAAAACACCTCCATGGAGGAAATCAAAGAATTATTGCAGATCAACTACGGGTATCATGTAGAAATATTACAGCCGCAAAAACTCCGGAATACAAGCATCAGCGGCCGCGTACTGATAACAGATGAACTAAGCTTATGCAAGTCGCTGGCAGGTATGCTGGAAGCCGATGTCAGAAAAGATAGTAACCGGATCATTATTCAACCAAAATAAAAATCGCGCTCAAAACAAAACCAGACTTTAGCAACATCATTTTTTAAGCAGAAAAAAAATATCCGGAAAATCCCGATCGCCGCAGGTCATCCTGCGGGAACAGTGACTTTGTTTTTTCTGATGGAAAGGAATCTTTTCCTGTGGGCTAATGTGCGCCCGGGAAATAATCCTTCAGTATTCATATACCACTTTATGTAGTCTTTAACCTAAATTTTATCCGTTATGAAATTTGGATCTCTACGGCTTTGCCTGAAGGGAATGGCCGGCCTATGCCTGTTACTGGGCATTACAGCATCCTCGTCGCAGGCACAGGATGCCGTGACCAGCGTCCCGGAACAGTATTTCCAGCAACACCGCAAACATATCCCCGCCGATACCGGGCCCGCCAGCCAGGTCATATCCCTGAAAGACGCACTGGAAAAAGTTTATACCAAATACCAGCTGCGTATAGCCATGAATGAAAAATATGCAAAGAATATTTTTCTGCCGGATAAACTCCTCAACACCGGCGCTTCCGCTGCCATCGCCTCTTTACAAAAGATACTCCAGTCATACGACCTCACCCTCAGCATGACCGGTCCCTCACAATATATCATTACACCTGCCGAACCACGCCCCGCCCCTGTTCACAAACCAGCGGTCAAAGTAAAGGTTTCAGGCACGGTGAAAGACAAACTCGGCGCGCCGCTGGTAGGCGTCACCGTTAAAATAATAAGGACGCCTACAGGTACCACCACCAACGACAAAGGTTTCTATGAACTGGACGTAGAACCGACTGACACCCTCGAATTTTCATACATCGGCTATCAGGCGCAACAGATCAGTGTCCGCAACAGAGTAGACATCAATGTGGAGATGTTGGCCAAAGAAGGAGGGCTCAATGAAGTGGTGGTGGTAGGCTTCGGCGCACAGAAAAAGATCAGCCTCGTAGGTGCACAGTCCACCATCAAACCGGAAGAACTGAAGCTGCCGGTGAGAAGCCTGACCAACGCCCTGGGCGGCCGCCTGGCCGGCGTCGTGGCCGTTCAGCGCAGCGGTGAACCCGGCTACGATGGATCTGATATATGGATACGCGGTATCTCCACTTTCGGCTCCAGCCCGCGCGGACCACTCATCATCGTTGACGGTGTGCCAGACCGCAGCATCAACGACCTCGACCCCGAAGATGTGGAAAGCTTTACCGTCCTGAAAGACGCTTCCGCCACCGCTGTATACGGCACCCGTGGCGCCAACGGTGTTATCCTCGTCAATACCAAAGCAGGGCGCCCTGGCAAACCTCAGATCAACATAGAACTTAACCAGGCCGTTACCAAATTCACACAGCTGCCCAAATTCGTAGATGCGCCCACGTTCATGCGTCTCTACAACGAAGGGCTCACCATGCGCGGAAGAACACCCCTCTACACAGAAGACAGGATACAAAAACATATCAGCGGCGAAGACCCCGACCTCTATCCCAACGTAGACTGGTTCAAGGTACTGTTCAATGAATACGGCCAGAACAGAAGAGCCAACCTCAATGTGCGTGGCGGCTCCGAGTTCGCCACCTATTATATATCAGCCGGGTACTACTCTGAAGTAGGTCTGCTGAAACGCGACAACATACAATCCTACAATTCATCCATCAAACTGGACCGCTACAACTTCACCACCAATGTAGACGCCAACATCACCAAAACAACCAAACTGGAACTGGGCGTCAACGGCTTTATCATCAATAGTAACTACCCCGGTATCGGCACAGGTGCCCTGTTTAATCTCGCTACCCAGGTACCTCCACACCTGATACCGCCGCAATATTCCAACGGACAATGGCCCAAGATCCCCGGTGGCAGCTACCCCAGTCCGTACCGCAACCTTACCCAGTCAGGCTACGCGACCGAATACCGCAACACTATCCGTTCCAACATCAGGTTAAGGCAGCAGCTCGACTTCCTGCTGAAAGGACTCTCCTTCACCAGCATGTTTGCATTTGACTCTTACAGCTGGAATAATCTCAACAGAAAGAGGGAAGTGCAGACCTACTACGCTACCGGCCGTGACTCTGCCGGCAACCTGCTCACCAGGATTGTTGATCCCGGCTCCAATGTACTGGGCTTCGAGGTTTTAAGAGGCGGTGACCGCCGCTTTTATACAGAAACAGCGCTGAACTATGCACGAAAATTCGGTGACCACGACGTATCTGCGTTACTGTTATATAATCAGTCTGACTATGTTGATGCAGATGCCGGTGATCTTATCAGCTCTATTCCCTTTCGTGTAAGAGGTCTCAGCGGCAGGGCCACCTATGGCTATAAGAGCCGTTATTTTGCGGAAGCCAACTTCGGATACAACGGCTCCGAAAACTTCACGCCCAGAAAACGCTACGGCCTCTTCCCCTCCTTTGGTGCAGGCTGGGTAGTATCCAATGAAAACTTTTTTGCACCACTCAGCAATGTGATCTCCTACCTTAAGCTGCGCTATACCTATGGGTTGTCAGGCAACAGCAACACCGGGTCCCGTTTCCTCTTCCTTACACGGATAAAGAGTGATAACAACCTGGGCTATACGTTTGGCGTCCCCGGCAACACCACTTCCTACGGTGGTTTGCAGGAAGATCAGATCGGATCGGAGGTGAGCTGGGAAACAGGCAAGCGGCAGAACCTTGGTATCGAAATAAAAGCATTTCGGGATGAACTGTCACTGATTGTGGAACTGTTCAACGAACGCAGAACAGGCATCCTGCTGCGGCAATACGACATTCCCTATTCTTCGGGCTATACCACCGATAATATTCCTTACCGTAATATCGGGATCACGGAAAACAAAGGGATTGATATCACACTCGACTACAACAAGTCATTTTCCAAAAACTACTGGGTGGCCTTCAGGGGTAACTTCAATTTCAACATCAACAAAAACATATATGACGGTCTTCCGCCCTGGCAGTATCCCTGGCTCGACCGCACCGGCCACACCATCGATCAGCGTTTCGGATATGTGGCATTGGGTCTCTTCACCGATTCAGCAGATATCGCCAAATCTCCCAAACAATCAGGAGATGTACGTCCCGGAGATATCAAATATGCGGACCTTAACGGTGATGGCATCATCAACAGTTTCGATCAAAAGGCAATCGGCTATGGCCCTGTGCCCCGCATTGTATATGGTCTCAACTTCAGCGTGGGAGCCAAAGGCTTCGACCTCAGCCTCTTCTTCCAGGGTGTAGCTATGGTGGATTTTATGTATAGCGGCGGTCATGGTACCAACCCCTTCTATGAAGGTCCTACTATCGGGAACCTATATACGGCAGCCACCGACCGCTGGACACCCGATAATCCCAACAACAGGCCTTTCTATCCACGTATGTCTACCCGCCAGGATATCACTACTAACTATTACGAAAGCACATGGTGGCTCAAACGCGCCGATTATATCCGCCTGAAAAGTGCCGAGCTGGGATACACCTTCAGCATGAAGAAACTGCAGCGATACGGCCTCAAAAACCTGCGCGCCTATGTTAACGGCACCAACCTGTTCACCATCTCGCCCTGGAAGATCTGGGACCCTGAACTGGGCGACGGCAGAGGCACCGCATACCCTAACACCACTTCGTACAACTTCGGCATCCGCGCCAGTTTCAAATAAAACATAACATCATGACTCATTCATACCACAAACATATACTACTGTTCCTCCTGCTGTTATTGTCTGCTGCCGGTTGCAAAAAAGGCTACCTGGATACTGTACCCGACAATATCACCACGCTGAAGGACGTATTCACCAACCGCGCCATGACAGAACAATGGCTTGCCAGGCTGTATAACCCCATGCCCGATATGTGGAACCAGCCTTACAGCGTTCCCTGGACCGGACAATGCGACGAAGCCGACTATGCCTGGGTGCAGCCTGGCATCAACTCCGGTGCTATCACACCCGACAATGCCAGCCCCTCCTACTGGAACAGCTATTACCAGACCATCCGGCAGGCAGCCATCTTCCTGCAGAATGCCGATCAGAACCAGGAGATCAAAGCCTTGCCCGGTGGTGACAGACTTTTAAAACAATACAAGGCTGAAGCCCGCTTCCTCAGAGCCTACTACTACTGGCTGCTGATGCGCCAGTACGGCCCTGTAGTGCTGATGGGTGAAACACCCAGGCTGCCTGAAGATAATTTTCAGATACCCCGCAGCACCTGGGATGAATGTGCGGCATATGTGCTCTCCGAAATGGACAAAGCCTTCCCCGATGTGCCGGTACAACATGTGAACCCGGTAGATCCCACCCAGGCTGATGTAACACAAACCGGGCGTATCACACAGCCCATCATCCTGGCCGTAAAATCACAGATATTACTGTATCACGCCAGCCCGTTGTTTAATGGCAACACCGAACTCGCTTCCTTTAAAAATACGGATGGTACCACGTTGTTTAATCAGTCGTATGACAAGGAGAGATGGAAAAAAGCTGCTGATGCGGCCAAAGCCGTTATAGATCTTAACCGCTGGGAATTATACACGGTGGCTGATCCGGATCCTTTCCGTGCCGCGTTCCTCTCCTGCCGCAACCTCTTCTTCGATGGCTGGCAGAAAGAAGCCATATGGATACGTACCTCCTCCGCCCATGTAAGCAACTGGGAACGACACTGCTCTCCGCGCTGCGCCAACGGCCAGGGCTGGAACGGTATTGCCGTCACACAGGAACAGGTGGATATTTTCAGAACGGCCAACGGCAAAGCCATCAGTGATAACAGCAGCGGCTATACGGAGGATGGTTTTACGGGTAGCGCCACACCCTATTATGTGAGCGGAACCTATAACATGTATACCAACCGCGAACCACGCTTTTATGTAGATGTGACCTTCAATGGTGCTGTAGTACCGGTGGTGCCTGAGTCGGGGCAGACAAGGGTCGAGTTCTTCTTCACCGGCAACTCCGGCAAGAACGGCGCCCCGCGTGACTGGCCCTCTACCGGCTATACCGCCCGCAAGAACATCCATCCCAATACTGATTTCCGGACAGGCAGAAATTTTTCAAGACCGGCTATGATGATACGACTTGGTGAGATTTATCTCAACTACGCCGAAGCCCTCAATGAGTACGAGCCCGGCAATCCTGACATCCTCAAATACCTCAACAAAATCCGTAACAGAGGCGGGCTCCCTGATATGCAGCCAGGTTTATCGCAGGAGGAAATGCGCAGACAGATACGCCTGGAACGCCGTATAGAGCTGATGTTTGAAGGCCACCGCTACTGGGACGTCCGCCGCTGGAAAGTGGCCAATGACCCCGACCAGCACCAGGGCGGCGCATTTCACGGCATGAACATAGAAAAAGGAACATCCCTCTCCGATCCGGAATTTCATAAAAGGATCGTGTCTTTCACCAGAGCAAACTGGCAGAACAAATTTTATTTCTATCCCATTCCCCAGAGCGAAATAGACCGAAACAAGGTACTGATGCAGTTCCCGGGCTACTAATAAAACGATAAAGCCGCCTGAATCATACGATCAGGCGGCTTTATTAAATAACTTAGCGTGTATGGATCAGATTCCTTTATCCTGAAATTCAGCAGGAATATTATAACGACCCTTTTTATAGGGCACCATAATTCTGTCCAGTGGCGTATTTCCTCCCATACAACTACCCGGAAAAATCACGAGGTCATAATTTTCCTGCTGGCCGGAATGCTGTAGTACCCATTTATTATTACTGCATTTTTGTATACCATTGCCAGCATCATAAGCATTTTGCGTAACAATATTCATTACCGGAAACAGCTTCTCCTCCTGAAATGCAATCATATCATCCCAGGAAACACTGCTTCCCATATGCGTGATGCCGCCGGATACTACGATACCGGTGGTATGCGTTCCTATCCTGATAAGCTTATCGAAAGAACCGGAATTGCCATACATTCCTCCCCCGCCGGCGTTCAGCAGATACGCAGCGGTTTGCCAGTGTCCATCTGTTTTTTTGAAAGCCCATACATCAACCCAGCCTGAAAACGGTGCTCCACCGCTCTTTCCTCTGTTGGTGAATATAGCTACACAGTAGGTATTATTATCCTGCTGAAAGTACAGGATGGAGTCAAGGTTACGCTCTATCTTTTCTGCGGCGCCTCCACCAATTCCTATTTCTGTGGATACGGTATCGTATACTTTTTTAGTCAGGCTTTCAATATTCCCGGCCAGAAAATCGGTTTGAACAGGCAGTAAACTCAGTTCTCCGGAATAGGCCGTTCCTATTGCAGTCCGCATATACCGCCACAGGTCATCATATGTTTTTGCGGTGCTTAATTTATCCAGAAACTGTTTTACCAGGCGGCCGGTTTTGGTATCACCATGCTGTTGTATAAACGAGAGATATTCAGCCTTATTCTCCGGATACAGTGAACCAAGATCATCCCGATGATCAAATGATGGAGTGTTATCTTCCCCGAAAAGATAATCATAGCAATAACGTTCATGAAGCTCCCTGGCCTCTGCAACAAAGATGCTGTTGGGATGAGTATCCAGGAACTTTTCCCAGTTAAGGGCTCTCTTTCCAATCAGATTGAATGAAACGATCAGTCCCGCATCTGCACTGTATAGCACCGTATCTTCATCGGCTTGTAGCTGCAGGAACATACTATAATCAGCAGGCAGGGAGGTCTTGAATAAATGTGTATAGAAAGAAGGCTCGATACGCAGTTCCGTATACCCTTCTCCGATGCCCCATGGTTCAATACCCGCTGTGGCCAGCAGTTGAATACGTTGCTGTACCTTGGCAGGCGGCACCACGGCCTTCTTTGCTTCCGAGTAATAGTTGACATATTCATCCAGCCATTTAGCTTCATTGCCGGAAATCCCTGCCAGTGCAGTGTCTACATAAAGTGCAAGCGAACGATAAAGTTTGGCGGCCGTTTCCGCATTTATACCCGGCAGCTGAGCAGCAATGGCTTGTCTCTTGCTGACGATGGCTGACACATAAGCTTCGGTAGACAAGGCCGGAATATCCACAGCCTTTTTCGCCGGCCCTGAATCCGTATGGGCTGCGTTTACTCCTTGTTGTTTGTTACCCGGCTTTTTATTACCAAAATTGCATGCTGTCAGCAATATAACAGGAATTAAGAAAACAGTTATTTCCTTTCTGAGGTCCATCAATATATTCTTCATAGAATGAATAAAAAATTAATATAATCCGAGCCGAAGATAATGTAAAAGGACTATTTGTGAAACTAATAAACTGTCTTGTATCACTAAAAAGCCGCATAGATCATACAATCTATGCGGCTTTTTCTCATCTGTACAATCAATCACATATACTACAAGGTAGTTTTCGTAAACCTGAATGCCATTGTGTACTGGGCATCATCATCCACCATATTGCCATTCATCACATAGATCTTATTGGTCTCCAGCTCCGAGAGCCACTTTGTTACATACGTAGTGCCATCATAATAGGTGATATTGCCATGAGGATGGAATCTGAAATCCCCAAGATGATCATCAGAGGAAAACTGGTCCCATTCGAACAGTTCCAGCACCATCTCATTATCCAATACGGTCATCGGCGGCAGATTGATATCCGCAAACACCGCAACTGATCCACGACGCATCACGGTATACTTAGAGGATACAGGCCATATTTTCGTTCCGTTTTTTTTGATATAACATTGGTCATCACTGCCTCCACTGGACACCGCATGGCAAATCAGCTGCACAATAGAAATATGGTAAGAGGCCCGATCCACAGGTGGTTCCGGCAGCGGAGGCGCAGGTAGTGCCCAGGCTTCCATTTTTTGAAAGTAATTGGTATACAGCTCCATGGCTTTGACAGACTCTTCTACGAAATAGGTGAATTCTGACAGCGTAGCCGGATAACAAGGGTAATAATTCTGAGATCCGATACTAAAAGCCTTTTTATCCACCATAATTACTTTGGCATGATTGGAGATTCCCGGCTGACCTGCGGCCAATCCCCAGGTAGAAGCAGAGGGAAAAGAGCGGACACTCAGGTTGTTCAACAGCAGGGTGATTTCTGATCCTGTCTTACCGGTAATTTTGTTTCGCACCTTATCAATAACTTCTGCCGGTGGATCGCCCTTATAAGCTCCTCCGGAAGGATCAGACATAAAAATGGTGATATGAACACCTCTCTTGAGGGCCTCTGCGAGGGAAGTGAGAAAGTCATCCGGCCAATAACGCGGATAAATAGGATCGTGGCTCAATGCCTGGGCAGAAATATAAATAGTTTCCGTTGCTGCATCAAGCAAAGCTATCAACGCCTTATCACTGGCGGCAGCTCCGGCAGCGGTCCCCTCCTCGCGTCCTGCAGAGAGTATAGGCACCCCTGTTCCGGATTTTCTCGAAGGATCGTCAGCCGGCTCGCTGTAAAAATTATTAAAAAGACGAGGAGGAGGTACAGCCGCCTCCGCCCGGGCACGCGTTGAGGGTGCTACATAAGACGCAGCATCATCAATCCAGTAATCCCCATGCGAATTAACCTGCAAAAACCACAGATTATCTGCAAAATGATGCGCATCAACGGCTGCCTTACCAGAAGATAGCTTCATGGAAACATCCAGTACAGGATTTTCTCCCAAATAAGGACCAGCCCACATATTATGCCCTCCTACTAAAGCGCGCTCACCATCTACCGCTATTATCTTTGCGTGGTTCCAGGTAATTAAAGGAACGGATGAAGTATAAGCAATATAGATTTTCATCCTGGAATTAGTGAAGGAGGGAATATCCCGGATAAGTTCCCCTAGTACATCAGCCGCAGGTTTATACGGTCCGGTGCCCTTAATCCAGTGAGTCTCGCCCAGCCATCCCAGCGGCTCACCAAACAAAAACCTGATTGTAATATTTCGTGCCTCCGGTTTGAGGCTCAAATAAGTAATTGCGTTACGGATAGCAGCTAAAAATTCGCCACTGGGTGTATCATCCTTTCTTAACAGACTGAGGATATCAATAAAATTATTACCGGAAATTATTAATTTATACATCTCCTCATAAATGCGGCGGGAGTGGCCAGCGTGAAGCCTGAGCGGTGTACCGCCCGGGGCGTTGACCGAAGAGATCAGAGAAACACAAGGATGTCTGGGATCAGGCGCAGATCCATCACATGGCTTTAAACTAAAATCATTGGCGCCCGCCTGCGGGATAGACATCTCAAAGTCACTGTACCTCCCGAAAGCATTTTCAGGGGTGGCAATGAGCCAGTCGTCGGGTAATATGTTGTTGAAAGAGTAATCCCAGGTAGTTCCTCTCTTGGAAAGCACATCCCTTGTCAATTTACCGGCAATCTGTTTCAGATATACCGTATCATTTAGTGTTTTGGTTTCACCAAGGCCAGACAATGCAACATGTGGATCATGAGGCACTACTGCCCATGACGGAGGAATAACCTGGGTATCTTCAAGAAGAGAAAAAACAGGCAGGTCATCTTTTATCGTTAAAACATGATCGGACTCTGAATGCCAGAAAGAAAGGGTCTTATTATCATCGCTCAAAATCGGACAAAGGTGGGTTGCCTGATTGATATTATCGACCAGTGTAATGGGCTGATCAGTCCCGACCATTCTAATGTATTTGCCGCCTACCGATAAGACATAACCCGCATGAACAGAGGAAGGATTCGGAGCAGACACCCATGCAATGGCAGAGGGATCTGATACTTCTCCCCATGCAAGATTATTGTTGCTGGCATATAAAACCCTATTGCCGGATTTCAAATAAAAATGACGCCCAAGTGCCAGATAAGCCATCTGCAAAATTCTGGCAGGCCAGAGCGGCATTTTAAAAACCTGCTGTATGCCATCCCAGCCAGGAGCATCCTGTCCCGCCAACAAGATCGCCTTTCGGCCATGTATTCCACTGGTAGCCCGGTCCCAGGGTCGTGTCAGTAGTCTTCCATCAGCCATATGCCGGATGAAAAAAGTCTGCGGACCGGTAAAGACCGGCATGTAAACAGAAGCATCTTTAGGATCAGCAGATGTATTCAAACAGTTTGAACGCTCATAAGACCCCATATTTGAGACATAACGATTATCAACATAAATTTTGTACCCTTTGGTATAATCGTTCTGGTCAACTGCAATGAAGCGGAAACGAGCCCACCCTTCCGGGGTAAGATACGATCTCGGCGGATTAGGGTCCTCGCGACTGCGCGTATTTGCAGAAAGCTGCAATGATGAACGATCCCGGTCGGAAAAGGTCAGGGGAAATTCGGCGCGCGCAAAAAACTTGTGCCAGTCTTTCATGGACCTATCGATTTTTTGAGTTTGGGGCATTTTTACATTAGTTTAAGTTATAGATAAGATTAAAACCCGTTTTAGCCTTTAGCGAATCAGAAGTGGTTGTAAGATTCATCTTAGTTATCCACCTGATATGTTTCTTAGGAACGTTCCTGACTGTTTTCCTATTGTAGTTTTCAGTCAAAATTTGTGTTGATTGAGTTGGTTAATTCATGCTGCCCGGCTTTTCCTGCGCATCCGATGTATCTTTTGATAAACTTCCGGCAAAAAATCCCGATTGTGTTAAAACTAATCCCGATAGTACAAATAAAGGAAGCGGATGTAGCTGAAATTTATCAGAAAAAAACAATGAAAGCAATCATCATAGGCGGCGGCATGGCCGGATTAATGGCAGCATACACCCTCGCTGATTTTTATGACGAAATCACCATTATTGAGCGGGACAAAGTTTCTGCATCTCCGGATCCAAGGCCAGGAACACCACAGGCCCGTCATCCGCATCATCTTACTCCCAAAGGAAGGATGATCCTGGAGCAATTATTTCCCGGGTTGAATGAAACACTGTTAAAGCATGGCGCTCATAACAGCAAAGGAAAGGAAATACTGTTTGACTACCCTTTTGGTCATATCAATCTTCAAACGCCAACTGATGATGCTGTCTGCAGCAGATCAATGCTGGAATGGCATATCCGGCAACATGTTCAGCGCCTGGTAAATGTCGTTTTTTTAAACAGCGTGACAGTGACTGATTTAAAATTTGCATCACAGGAAAACAGGATTTGTGGCATCACAGGAAGAGGAGAACAGCAGCAGCATGTTGAGATCAGTGCGGACCTTGTAGTATTTGCAGGAGGCTATCATTCCCATCTGCCGGACTGGTTAAAACGTTACGGATATGAAGTGCCGCAACCAGAGATACTGACCACTGATTTAGGATATAGTACCCGTCACTATTCCGTTCCAGGTGAACAGGTACCGCACTGGGACCTGTTACATATAGAGAAGAAAAAGAACGACAACGGCCCAACCTGCGTAGTTTCTTTCATGGAAGGCGAGGTTATGGAAATCATTCTTGGCAACATAGGAGGCCTTTATCCACCTACCACCGCGGAAGCATTTGAACAGGAATTAAGCAGATTGGACAACGATGTTCTCTCAGATATACTAAGAACGGCCATTCCATTGGAAGCCCCGCGAGGATACCGGATGAAGCAGGTTTTCCGGCAGCATTATGAAAAAATGCCAGACTGGCCGGCAGGACTGCTGGTAATAGGCGATGCATTATGCAGTTTTGATCCAATATATGGAACTGGCATAACCGTAGCAGCCATGCAGGCAGAAACGCTGCAAACAATGTTAAGGGAAAACCAGCTGCAGCCCATCCCTGATTTTGAGGTAAACTACCTGAAAGCAGTACAGCATATTATTGAGCCGGCATGGTGGATCAATGCTGTCTCGGATCTCAGACATCCGGCTGTTCAGCACATCTATTCAGAGCCGCTGAAAGATATAGCGTTTGCACAGGCATTCCTGGACAAGGTCATTGAATTTGCAGTTGAACAAAAGCAATTAGAGATATTTGGCCTGATGTGGCTTGTAAGCACTTCCTTTTACCCTCCTCATGAACTCTTCAATAAAAAAATGTACCAGTTGCTCCAGGATGCGGGCTATGGAGGCGTATGGGAGCAAATGACCAGAGAGGAACAATTTAGCGCCTAAAATTTTTATGAATTTGAATATTCATAAAACTACCTCCAAAAAGTATATTACTTTTTGGAGGTAGTTTACTATTTTTCATCAAAGGCTTTCCACGCTGAATACCAGTATGCTGGACTGTATTATGGATGAAGGGGACTGGTCAACGTCCGGCACCACATACAGATAAAGCCAGTAGCTACCTTTAGGGATTCCTGTCAACTGGTATTGCACTACTTTTTTATCTGCATCGGTTATTTCTCTGATGCCAATGTCAACGGGTGTGTAGTCTTCTCTATGTTCAAGCTGCCTCATATTTTTCTCATCCACTATTTCCGGATACAGCAGTTTTCCTGTTGCTGCAGCATAATTGCTGATGGTCAGGGTCTGGTTTCGGGCAACTAATTTCATTTCCTTCGGAAAATCCTTTCCTGCTACTTTGAAATAATCAATAGAGATATATGGATAACTAAGGAATGTTTGTTTATCCGGTGTTTTATCCAGTAAACTCCATCTGGCACTATTGGGGAAATGGTCACATATGAACTGTTCAGGCGGGGTCAAAAAATAATCATATTTGTTACCCGGCCGTTGAAGGCTGCCCCAGGAAACGTCCATAAGATACCATTTGTTATTTAGCTGTATTGCATTCCAGGCATGCAGGTCTGTACCCAGGTTTGGGCCGAATTTTCCAAGACCAGTAACTATTTCACACGGAATATGGGCCAGGAGACACATTTCTTTCACCAGTTCCGAAAAATTCTGGCATATGCCTTTACGGTCAGTCAGTGTCATCAACGGAGATTTCTCATTAAGGTATGTTTTGCTAATGAAAGCTTGCATATCATATTTGATATTCTCCGTTACCCAATCATAAATTGCCCTGGCCTTCAGCTGGTTGTTGTTAAGGCCAGGCGTAAGTTGGTTCACCAGTTCTGCCACAGAAGAAAAATGACGGCCTTTAAGCGCTAGTGCGGTACTATCTGCACCAGTATAATCAGGTTGCTGAGCAACTGCCAGTGCAGATAATACACAACTACATAACAATATAAAAAGGGTCTTTTTCATGTCTATTGTATTCTTACGTTATAGTTATTTTGTCGTGAACCTGGATTGAGCCTGATAATCACGTTCAATCTAGTCTGGCGGCAGATCATATTTGCGATCAGCTGCAATTGGGCATTCAGGTTCGAAGATGGGGCCAGTAAAAATACCCCTAAAATAAACTGCCTTGTATCACTGTCGGCGCCACCGTTGGTTGAAACAGTCCAACAATCGTAAAAGGCTGTTTGGTACTGGCATGTATATTTTGTGTGGTCCCCAGGAAGAAATGCAGATCGGTGCTCCTGGCATATTCCTGCAGATATTTCTTTTTCACCTCTTTGAGCGCTTTCAGCTCTTTTCCGCTGCCATGCTGCTTTTTCAGGATTTTCCAATACAGGGATGCCAGCTGCCAGTCCTCCACCGGTAAGGTGATCTCTTCATTTCTCTTATCGGTAAATCGGAAGGAAAATTTATAGGGCAGCTTTTCCATTACGGCAAAAGGATCTTCCGGCTGTTCAAACACCCTGCCGCTGTTTTTCTCTTCCTGTAATTTCTCCAGCCGGGTAGCGTCCCATTCCCGCTCTGTTTCCTCTATCACAAAATCGAGTATACGTAACGGTTTGAATACCGCCAGGGAAGTGAAAAAGGCTTCGTGTTTTGCTTCCATCGCCAATGTAGACAGGTCACGATATACAGTCTTCAGCACAATGGCTTTCCGTTCGCTCCAATGATCTTCGGTACCCAGATGCCCTATCTTTTTCACCGGTTCGTCTACCGTTACCGGCCGGAAACTCTCCAGTCTGAAATCCCTGGTGTTGCGCTCTACATCCAGTTCCACCCAGTCATACAGCTGATATTGTTCTTCGTAAGTCTTTTTTGAAAAGGGAATGGGATATATTCTGATAAAAGTACCATCCTCTCTGAACCCGGCGATGCTAAGCTGTTCATCATAATGGGAAGATGTAGTAGGGTAACTTTTAATAGTGATCAAAACTTTCGTCAAGGGCATGCGCAATATGATTTATAAAATATCTGAATACAATGGTTTCGTTTAGTGTATTAATTTTTCATTATGAATCTTCAAAACTAAGATTAATCGTTGATAATACAATAGATCGGCTTTATACAAAAAGAAAATGGGACAAGCCTCTTTACAAAAAAGCTTGTCCCATTTGTGAACGTATCTTAGGTTAGCTCATATCAGCAGATTTGGGGTTTATCTTACTCATCGCTCTTTCTGCTATGGCGGTTATTGTCAGCGATGGATTAACGCCGGGATTGGAGGAAATCATAGCTCCATCACAAACAAACATATTCTCATATCCGAAGACATGGTTATCCTTATCGATTACTCCTTCTGTACTATCACGTCCCATTACAGCCCCTCCCAGCAAATGAGCCGTGGAAGGGATGCCCAGTAATGCTTCTGTACTTAACATGTAGGGTTTCCCTTCCAGTTTCTGTCCATACCGGTTCGCAAACGCACCGACCATTGGCATAAAGGGAGTAGGCTTTGTTCCCTTCCTTAAAACAGATTTTAACCCCAGCCAGCCGCGTTTCAACCGGAGAGACTGTTCACCCTGTTGCATAAAAAGCAGTGCCTGCGTGCGTTTGCCAAAATCATCCACAAACAGGGTCTTTAAATTTATCCATGGATATCTGAGCAGGTCGACAAGTATCTGCCCTACTCTTCCTGCAAACGTATTGCTATGGGTAAAAGGTAATAAAAAAAGACGCCAGGCACCTGAGCCTTTATTATACCGGAAAGGCTCCACATAAGTAGTCTCATCCAGCCTAAGAACAGATCCGATAGCCACGCCCCTGGAAAGGTCCTTGTTCTGTTTATAATTGACCATGGCAACGATACTCTCATTATTGGTGCGGACACCTTCCCCTACCATGGATGATAACCGGGGCAACGAAGTGTTTTTTAGTTTCAGCAATAGGTTTACTGTTCCCAGCACCCCTCCGGCAAATATGACTGCATGTGAAGTTATTGTTTGCCGGCGGCCCTTTGTTTTAAACTTCACCTCATACCCCGTAGCTCCATTTGCGCCATCCAAAGGGACGACATCGTATGCCTCCGTCTCCGCCAATATTTCAACTCCCGCTTGCTGTGCCAGGTACAGGTAATTTTTATCCAGTGAATTTTTGGCATTATGCCGGCAGCCTATAAGACAGCCACCACAAAAAGTACATCCTGAACGATCGGGACCAAGGCCATTAAAATAGGGATCTTTTACCTGCCTCCCGGGTTCTCCTAAGAATATACCAACTTCCGTATGGCTGAAATGCTCCTCTCTTCCCATTTCTGCCGCCAGGTCCTTCATAATATGATCGCCGGTTTCCAACCGTGGATTAAGTGCACTTCCCAACATACGCCTGGCTGTTGTATAAAATGGCTTTAGCTCCTGTTCCCATTCAGCCAGCCCCTGCCAGTGACCGGAATAAAAGAATCCCGTAGGAGGCATTGGTAACGCTGCCGCATACACGAGTGAGCCACCTCCAACGCCCACACCATGCATTACAGCAACGTGTCGAAAGAAAGAGATCCTGAATGCCCCACGGAATTTCAGCAATGGAGCCCACAGCCATTTACGGAGATCCCAGTTCGTTTTGGGAAAATCCTTCTCCTTAAACCGCCTTCCCTTTTCAATGACAAGCACCCTATACCCCTTCTCCGCAAGCCGCAATGCGCTGACAGAGCCGCCGAAGCCGCTGCCAATGATCACATAATCGTATTGTAATGACATGATTTACAAATTAGATCCATCATCAAGATAGACAATACGACTGCGGTCATAGAAACACCGTAAACGGGAGATTTCAGCCTTTGCACCAACAAAAAAGGACGTCTTAAGAGACGTCCCGGTTTTTCTGTGGCGATTATTAACACATGTATGATTAAGCTTGTCTTAAGCGGGAGAAAGCCTGCGGGATCTCAGATAAACTGCTGTCCGGTTCAGGTACGGAAACAAAAGTATCAGCACCAGCGTCAAAACAATTAAACACGACATCAATTCATAATAATCCATAGCGAAACGTATCTGGCCTTGTGTATTCACAGCATTCACCAGTATTTTGTCCGAGGCCCGCATGGCTTTTCCTGCCACCATTCCCTTTGCTTCCAGTTTATGCGCCTGCATACGCAGGGTCTGCCTGACGACCGGGTCCAGTTTGGTAAGATGATCCTGAAATGCGTTGTAATGCCTGCTCTTTCCGAATAACTCAAAGAAATTAATTAATCCGATACTTACGCAAAAGCCCAGATAACGCACCGCCAGACATACCGCTGAAGCCGAAGCCCCCATAACTGTTGGAACAGAAGAAATGGCATATACTATAGTCGGCACCATAATCAGGCCCACACCAAGACCCTGTGCCAACAATGGTAAATAGTAATTAAATTCATCTGCCTGCACATCAAACAGAAAATACATACGGATATGAAACCCCAGCAACAACAGAAACCCAGGCACCCAGATATACCTTATATGTTTCTTCTGCAGAATCAGGGCACAGGCAATAATAACACCCAGTACCAGTCCTGCGATATTGAGCACATTCATATACGAAACATGCATGGGGTCAAACTTCAGCACAACGGCATAAAAAGTATTTGTAATTCCGGATGCAAAACGGCAGATATACATAATAAAAAGCACCAGCAAGCCTACCTTGAAATTCCGGTACCGGAATATCTTCAGGTGTACATAAGGCCGGCGCAGGTGTCGTTGCCTCACGACATAAATCAACAACAACACCACGATTGCAATAACGCTATAGCGTATACGCTGATCTTCCAGCCAGTAATATTCCTGTCCGTAAATCATGATATAACCGAAGAGACTGAGCATAATACTGTACAGGGAAAAGCTCTGCCAGTCCAGATTATAGAGCGGGAACCGGACATTGAGCCTCACCCCGTTCATCGTTATCAGCAAGAGACACAAACATGGCAGATAGGCAAACACTGCAGCCTTGTACACCGCATTAAAATCAACTGCATCGATCAGGTCTGCTGTTACCAGGTTATTGAAAGGCACGGCACAGAGCAGAAATCCAAAGAATACAGAAAAACTGATTTCTCTGGCCCGTTCACTTCTCAATCGGGTAAACATCAATGACAAAGAGAGATTGACGGTACATGCGAACAACATACCCTGGATAAAACGTATTGGCAGAAATATGTGGAGATCGTTGGTCAGATAACAGATATAACAGGTCAGTATCTGCAAAAAGGTAAATACAATAAAGTACTCCTTCGCTGCCATATATACGAAAAACCGGCGTTCCAGGCTATAAAAGCCTACATATCCCGCATAGAACAACGCCACCGCAAATTGTATATCCGCCGGCTCACCGCCATAATATCCTGCAGCCGCATTGATATTGGCCATGGGCAGGAAAAATATCACGATGGAAGGCAATATCAGCAGGAACAGCATGATCTTGATCAGCCATTCCGGTGTCCACGGCCTGAATATGGGAATGGAATTATCCATGATGCTGTTTTTTAGGCAGAAAGACATTCACATTCATCCCTACCTTGAGACGGTCAATATCCTTTCTGTCGCCATCCACCCGTATACGCACGGGTATACGCTGAACAATCTTTACATAGTTACCGGTAGAGTTATCCGGAGGTAACAGGGAAAAACTGGAGCCGGTAGCTGGGGACAGGGAGATGACTGTTCCTTTGAATTGTTCATCGGGGAAAGCATCCGCCACAATATTAACAGTATCGCCTACACGCATATGGGACACCTGTGTTTCCTTATAGTTGGCCACTACCCATTTATCTGTCTCATTATTTACGATATATGCCAGTGTTTCTCCAGCATCGATCATTTGCCCCGGTTCCACTGTTCTGCGGCCCATACGGCCGTCGTAGGCTGCTCTAACCACCGTATATTCCACATCCAGGTTATGACGGTCCAACAAAGCCCGGAGCCTCGTAATCTCTGCTTCCACTACCAGCTTTTCTGCACGGGCATCTGTTATACGGGAAGTAGCTGCTTCAAAATTTTCACGGGCGGATTTATAATCACTGTTATTGATATCCAGCGTTGCCTGTACGTTTTCCAGCTGCTGTTTCGTAGCTGCTTCATCAGCATACATTTCCTTGTAACGTTTGTATTCCAGCTCCTGCTTCCATACGCGGGCTTTAGCACCATCGATCTGGGAACTGGCAGCACTGGCTGTTTTCTCCAGTGTGTGAATATTACTTTCCAGCACCTGCAGCTGGGCTTCTGATTTACGTATAGACGCCACCGTTTGGTCAGACTGCAGGGTATACTCTCTGTTGTCTATGACCAGCAGCGTATCTCCTTTTTTCACGACCTGGTTTTCCTCAAACCTTACCGCAACGATAAAGCCGCCGGCCCTTGCTATGACAGGGTTTACATATTCCTGTACCTGGGCATCATTGGTTTGTTCATACAGATACCAGGAGCGGATAGTGAGCAATCCCCATGCGGCCAGTGCGAGGACAATAATACCGGCCATCCAGCCTGTGATCCTGGTGATCAGTCTGTCTGTGACTAAATGTTTCTTTTTCATTTTGATTATAGCGTACCTGTGATATGCTGGAGTAAGTAGTATTTATTTTGGGAGAGAATCTTTGCCGATGCCAGTTCAAAGCGGGTTTGAAGCAGCTGTACATCTGCATCCAGGAGATCTGTCACGAGGGATGCCTGATGAAAATAAGCGCTTTTAATGATACGGGCATTTTCTTCCGCACGGGTTACATTGGTAGTGGCAACATCAATCTGCACCAAGGATTCCCTGTAACGAAGAAATGCTTCTTTCACCTGTTGACGTACCTTATCTTCTGTATCCTTATGTGTTTCTTCTTCCTTCTCCAGTTCCAGTTTTGCCGCACTCACCTTATGCATATTGTGATACAGGGAAGATATGGGAAAGGACACCTTTACCCCGCCTATGCCCACAGAATACCAACTGGGATTATACGGATACAGGAATATCTGCGGATTGGCATACCAGAAATCCCCGTACAGGCCTACCTTTGGGCGTACATTGGCACGTACCTGCTGCAGGTGAATCCGGCTGAGATCTGTTTGCTGTTCCGAAATATGATATATATAGGAATGATGAAGCGCAGCAGCGAGATAGTCTTTGTAAGACTCCGTATCCGGTGCCATCACCGCATAATCCGGGTGAAGCGGTTTGTCGTCTGGTTCTCCCAGTATAATATTCAGTTTCTGATTTGCGATGAGAATATCATTTTCAACCTTTACCAGGGTGAGCTTGCGTTTGGAGAGGTCCAGCTCTACACGGAGCACATCACTTTTCAGCACCGTTCCGTTACGATGAAATGTTTTGATTTCCGCCAGTTGTTTCTCCTGGTCAGCTATATCGCTCAGGATCAGTTCCCTGAAAATCTGTGCCTGCTGTAAATCCAGGAACAGCGCAGCCGTCTGATAACGTATCTGGGAAACAGATTCCTCCTGACGGATACCCGAGAGCTGATGCAGGACTTTATCCTCTTCAATTTTCAGGTTTAACTTATTCCCATTGTAGATGTTGAGATAAAAATCAGCGCTGGCTTTGTAGAGCGTGTGAATGACTTCATGCTGACTGGTAGGTTTGGAGAAGATACCATTACCATAGATGGGAATATTAGTCGCTTTTTCTGCGCTGCCCATTACTCCCAGTTCCGGTAGTCTTTCCATCTTCGCATCTTTTACTTCTTCTCCGGCGATGTCCGTAGCTTTCTTTTTGATGGCGATTGTGCGGCTGTAGGCTTCTGCTTTCTGCCAGGCTTCCGGCAATGTAATTTTCAGGGTATCATTTACTGCCGTTGTGTGCTCCTGTGCGAAAACGCTTAATGAATGAATTGCCAGGAATAGCCCCATGGCAATAATCCGATGTTTGTGATTCATAAAAAACAGATATCTATCATCAATATCCGGGTGCAAAATTATTACAGGATACAATTTGTCATTTCAGATAAATAGTCAATCTTTTCATCATTCCAGCCAATTTAAATTTTTACCTTTGACGCAGGACAAAAAATGTGAGTTATGGGTCTGATTGCTTCATTACCAGAGATTAATAAACAGCGGAATGCGGTATTTGTCATGCATGAGAAGTCGGAGAAGCTGATTCCGTTACATAAGCATAATAAAGGACAGTTGAGTTATGTGGAGGGAGGCATCGCCTATATTACGATAAATTATAAGACATATGTAGTACCTGCCAGGTATTTTTTCTGGATACCACAGGGAGTGCCGCATATTTTGCGGATAGGCTATTCCGCGACCGTCCTGCGATCCCTGTATTTCTATTCACATGATGACGATTCAGATCCGTTTTACACGCAGCTCGGTATTTACCCCGCCAGTGAGCTGCTGATACAGATGATTAATTACACGGAGCGCTGGGATGGCTATCATGTAACGCGTAAGGATTATAATTTCGAGTTCCTGGTTTCACTGAAAAAGCTGCTGCCACAGCTGAACAACAAGGCATTGCCCATCATTCTGCCCACCACTGATGATGAGCAGATGCAGCATATTATTAAATACCTGGAGAAAAATATAGGGGAACGATTGACCCTGGAGAGTGTGAGCAAACACTTCAATATCAGCCAGCGCACCATGTCACGGCTGTTTCAGTCGGCCTTACAGATTTCCTTTCTGCAGTTTCTGAAAACGCTGAGGATGGTAAAGGCGATAGAGATGATATTGAAGACATCACGTCCGGTGAGTGATATAGCCTACGCCGTAGGATATACCTCTGTCAGCTCTTTCAGCGATACCTTCCAGGAATTTACGCATTCACGGCCTACAGATTTCCGGAAAAACTAAACGCAAACGAATATGAACAACATTGGCAACACCATCGCCGGACTTGAACTCGCCCAAATCGGCTGGGTGGTCCCGGACATTCACGCTGCGGTAAAATTCCTTATGAACGCCTTGGGCATTGCCGGCTTTCCCCCACCGGAACATATCCGCGCGCAGGATCTGGATATGACCTACTATGGCAAGGTTGTGGCTGGTGAATGGCTCACCACTCAGACTTATAACGGAGGCACCTTCATCGAATTGGTCCAGCCTGTTTCCGGCCAAAGCATGTTCCACGACTATCTCACCCGGTACCCTGCAGGCGGAACACAGCACCTTGCTTTCCGTTTGCCGGTAAGTGATTTCGAGAGGGTCACCCATGAACTGCGTGCACAGGGGTATGCAGTCATCAGCGAAGTGGACCACCCCATTGCCCGAATGGCTTTCTTCGACACCTACCAAACGCTGGGCGTTGCTACGGAGATTATGGGCATCACGCCGGAAGGATGGATCGCCCTCGAACAATGCAAAAGGCACGATAAAGATTAAGAACAAATCACATATAAAATTTTATTATGTATAAAATAATGCGGAACTCATCCCGTTAAACTAATTTTTTTATTTAAATTCGGTCAGATCATGATTGTCATAGGCATTTAATTGTTTATTCAAACCCTCCAATAACTACGATAAACATGTTATGTAACTATCCTCAAAATACAGACTGGTGGTAACTTTCCTTCACCATTCATTTTCTTCAGCACTGTAATTTCAAGCACGGAAACTATCTTAATGAGATGAGATCTTACCTCCGCTCATTGTTTTTAATCTGAATAACAATACTTCCTGATCATTTCCTAACAAACTAAATCTATCACTATGACAGAACAAAGACAACCCCTTGGTCCTGATGTAATGGCCGGCGACCCTAATTGTCCCATTTCCATCACTCCTCAGAGTGGAATCCTCAATTATCCGGGCAGTGTATCTAATAGCAATATCGCAGATGCACAAAATGCCATTGGCCAGCTGACATTTGCTGATGTATGGAGACTACCTCCATTCAGGATAGAGTTCGGCACTGTATACCTGGATGTAAGGGGAGCTATTGCTGGCGGCGGCCGTACCTGGCAGATAGATATCAATGGCATGAACGGCAGTTCGACCATTGCCAATATCATTGTGCAGGGCAATCTGGCGACAGCCTCCACGGATGAAAGACGACAGTACGTACAACGGATGGTGCGCAGAGCGCTGGAGGAGAGTCTGTCTAACAGAAACATCATGGATGTGAATGGCCCCTGCAGATAGCGATTCCCCGGATGATCCATCCGCTTTTCTCAAAAATTGAAGCGGTTGCCTCAAAAAGTCATTTGAGGCAACCGCTAGTTCAAAGGACCTTTAGCAGGCGCTTAGTTTGTCATATGCATACTTGAAGACGATACAATTTCAACGTCAGCAAATCTCCATGCTTCATCAAATGCCGACTTTACTTTTTGTGCCTCATCGTTTTTTTTCTGAGCGATTAACGAATGGTATAGCCCTATCAACGCCCATCCGTTCTTTTTCCATGTTTGCAGATCCTTCCGGTAAACGCTTTCCGCTTCATTGTATTTCCCGGCATCCAGGAGTGCTGCGCCCAGGTAATGCCTGACAGAAAAAAACCAGTCAGGCGGTTCATTATAATTCAGATTGTCTTCTATGGCTACCGCTTCTTTAAGCAAAGAAATGGAGACATCCGGATGTTGTTGTTTTGCAGCTATTCCGGCAGACAATACCTTCACGGCTATTTGCACCAAATCAGCCGTGGTATTTATATCCCAAACAGTAAGGTGTTGAAGTGCAGAGTCGGCAGCCAATGTCCGCAGGGTGTCCAGCTCTTTTTGTGCGTCGGGTATCCTGTTCTTTCCCACAAATGCCATACCCCGTGCGTAATGCCGGATTGCCTGCGGATACACCAGATCTTCTGCCGGCGCAGGGATAGAAAGAATAGTATCCCACATTCCAAATTTCACCGCAATGTAATATGGTATAGTATAGTAATGCTGTAAGGTGCCCCATCGGGGCAAACGCATGATATCGGCTGCTGTATGTTCCTGCAGTTTTTTTGCGGCCTTCCATGCCAGCGCAGAATTGCCTTCAAGCGTAGCCAGCGCCGCCAGAAAATGATAATTATGCGGATAATAGGCAAGCGGATACGCCCCCTGCGCATGGCAGGCAACCGTGTAACTACTGTCTACTTCCACAGCATGTATATTAGAAAGGGTGCCTGAATGATAGTCGCCGGTATTAATATAAATATGTGAAGGCATATGAACCAAATGCCCGGCTCCGGGCACCAATGTATCCAGCAATCGGGCGCTTGCCAGTGCTTTTTCAGGAGTGGCAGATGCCTCCAGCGCATGAATATAGAAATGATGTGCCCCCGGATGTCTGGGGTTAATTTTGATCAGGTGTTCCAGCACCGCAAGCAATTCAGGCGTCCAGGCATGGGGCTTCTTTGTTTTCTTTTCATACAAATCCCATGGATGAATATCCATCATTGCCTCAGCATACAACGCTCCAATATCAGGGTCGGTCGGATATTGACCATATACTTTCTTCATGGCCGCTGCATAGGCCATATCCAGGGGCTTTCGATCTGATGGAGCAGGCATTTCATAGCGGGAAGCCAGTGCATGGATAAGTGCCTTTTCCTTTTGAGTGCACGGTGCAGATAGTGACTTTGCTTTAACAGCCGCCTCATAGGCGCGCTGAAAATTATCTTCTTCCATGCCTGCATTGTAATTAGGACCCAGCACATAAGCATATCCCCAATATGCCATGGCACAGGTAGCATCCAACCGTGTGGCTTCGTAAAAAGACCGCGCCGCTTCTGCATGATTAAAGCCATAAAGCAACATCATTCCCTGGTTAAAATATTCCTGCGCCTCCTTGTTGTTTGTTGAAATCCTGAAATTTATACCTTTTAATCCTTCCAACTTAGGCGCCTTTTTACCTGAAGTATACCAGTCCTTGTCTGTTATCCTGGAGGTATAGCAGAGAATATCCGGTGATTTTTTACCGGTTACCTGTGTTCCCCTTGTTTTTGTGCTGTTATGGCATGCAACGAGGAAGATAATTGAGATAAATGTTAGATAGTTTGGTTTCATTAGAAGCTTATTTTGGTTGAATTACTATTTCATAAGCTCCACATTACTTTGAACGTACTACTACAGAATAGGTATCGCGTGTTTTTAGCCCATACTAATTTACAAAATTGATTGTAAAAATGAAATATTAACGGATGAACGCAAATTTCCGATGGAGAACCGTGTCGCAAAGATTTTGGGCGATACGAGTGATGATGACCCCGGCTATGAAGCATAGCTGGGGCTATGGTTTGGACATCACACTATAGCTGCACGAATTTCGGCGCATGGCCAATAAAAGGGATAAATTCGTTCAGTACCCATTCAGTACTAAGTTTGAGATAGCTGGTAGTGGTGCCATCACTGCAACCGTACCATTCCTCCGCAAGAACATCCCTGTCAATCACCAGCTGTACATTCAATTGCTTATCCAGCATCAGGCTGAAGACAGTAACAGCACCAACATCTGTCCCAAGTATGGAATTGAGCAATTCCACAGGCGCAAAGGACAAACGGGAAATCTCCAGTTCTGCACTCAGATCACTTGTTTTAAAAGGCTTTTCTGCAGTGGTAACTACTAAATAGAAGTTTGTTTGCTGACGATTACAGAGAAAAAGTGTTTTTACCGTTTTCACGTTCAGTCTTTGATCTATCCTGACGCAGTCTTCCATAGTGATCGCAGGATCAGTATCTACCCTTTCATATTTTACTTCTTTTTCCCTGAACATTTCATACACCATCCGCTGCAATGGTGTTTTGAACTCAGATGGCTCGGTTTCTTTTATCTCACTAACAAAAAACATATCAATACTATTTCTCAATATTTAATTTACTACCATGTAGCGCCTGTAATTTATTATCATTTTGAGTAAAAAGCTAATTAACCTGTTTATGTATACTCTTCGGAATATTTAAGCAATTTCAAAATAATCCCGCATTTGTTCCATTTAAAGCCTATCTTTAATATAATTACCATCACATTAGGCTACTGCCTCGGCTTCTTCTGATTTAGTCTGGATAACTCCTCTTCTTCCTCAGTCTTCGCTTTTCCAGCTGCCGTATTTTTCATATTTAAAGTTTTACCCTTATGAACCTTTTTGTTGGCAATTTAAGTGGCCAGACAACTGAGCAACAGTTAACAGCCCTGTTTTCTCCATTTGGTATTGTACAAAATGTTAAAGTAATTATTGACAATTACACCGGCCGTTCCAAAGGATTTGGGTTCGTAGAGATGCCGGATGACGCTCATGCAGAGCGCGCTATCCGGAATCTGAACGGCACTTCCGTTGACGCGCAGACTATCGTTGTCAATGAAGCAAGGCCAAAAACGGAAAGGGATCGTTTTCCCAGGACAAGATATTAAGACATTATTTTACATAAATCTTTTATCTCCGATAAGAGATTTGTGTTGGAATCCTGCCTTGTATGGTTTCTGAAAAGGAACTGTACTTTTTTCTATTGTGTTCAGTCTGGTATTATATCGATGTCAAAGGGATGGTGATACACATGGGAAATGATAATGATAACAGCTCTGCCATTAGAAAAGCTTCTGAATACAGAAGCTTGAGTGGCCAGATAGAGAATAATCACGCAATAATGCGATTTAACTAAAACGAAGTAATTATGAGTGAATCTTTTTCAAAAAAAGAAAACAGAAAAAAGAAAGTCAGAGCGAAAGAAGACAAGATGCAAAAAAAGATGGAACGGAAAACCAACAATAATAAAGGCAAGAGTCTGGAAGATATGCTGGCTTACGTGGATGAAGATGGAAACCTGAGCTCCGTACCTCCCAAAGAAACTAAAAGAGCAGAAATAGATTCAAAAGACATCCGGATTGGCGCTACTCCCCGGCCTCCGGAAGATACCACCAGAACAGGAGTTGTTAATTTCTTTAATACCACAAAAGGATTTGGATTTATAACTGATGACAAATCCAGAGAAAGTATATTCTTTCATATCAACGATATATCAGAGCCTGTAAAGGAGAGAGATAAGGTACATTTTATACGGGAAAAAACTCCGAGAGGTTACAGTGCAATTGCTGTAGGAAAGGCTGATTCCAGGACAAAAAATTCCTGACAAAGGAATTATTGGAGATGCAGCCTTTATTGAAATACATCTACAGAAGCCAGTTAACAACATTGCAGCCAGCGGGAATTACTTTTACAGTGCTGCGCATAAATGTTGTTAACTGACTTACGTATTGCGTTTTTAGGCAACAGTCATCTCCTTCCTTGGATTATGTGTCAGCCTGATAACCTTTAAATAAGACAATAACCGGATGATATGATATACCGGATCCACCTCAAACCAACGCCGTCCGAAATTCACAGAAGATGGATGCTTATGGTGATTATTATGATAAGATTCTCCCAGCATCAATACATCCACAAACAAGAGGTTCATGGCTGTATTTCGTAACTTGAAATTGATATAACCATATTTGTGTGCAAACCAGTTAACTATCGCTCCGTGAAATGCACCCATCGACACTACAATTGGCAACAACAAATACTGATATGGATTTGTAGCAAACACAACAAAAAACAATACATAAGCTGCAACCCATAACAATCTGGAAAGACTACTGTTGGCAAACTTGTCAAACCAGATCCACTTTGGCAGATTCCTGGTGTACCGTGCCTCCACTTCCACTCTATTATGGAGAATCTGCTGATATACTGTTCTTGTACCCCACATCATCGAAAATATGTTGGACGAATTTGATGGCGAATGCGGATCCAACTCCGTATCTGTATGCGCATGGTGCAGCCTGTGCATAATAGCATAAGCCCTGGGACTCATATATGATGAGCCTTGTGTGATATAGGTAAATAAAAAGAAAAACTTTTCCCATCCTTTACTCATGGTAAACGCGCCATGAGCGGCATATCTATGTTGAAAGAAAGTCTGAGAGAACAATGAAAGATACCAAATGGTAGCAAAAAAAATAAAGATGGCCATATTTGAAATTTTTAAAAGAAGCGAGGAATAAATCTCAAATATGTCAATAGAATAAATGGAAATATAAAGCGCTACCCAGTGAGTAAGGTTATAAAAGTAGTCTTTTACTTGTTAACAAAATGGTAAATGGTGGTTATCCATGGCAAATATGCTCGCTGACCGAACATGCCATCTCTTACTAGTCAATTAAATTTTGATCTTTTAAAAAGTCAAAAATCAATTTATGACACTATCTCAAAAACTGTGTAAATCATAAAAATCGGGGTTTCGCTCCGATTTTTTAATTTTAAAGCATATACAGTTTTATGAAGACAGAAGATTTTTTATCAGACGACTTTCTGAAGCAGTTTAAAACAGCAGATCAGCTAAATAATTTCCTGGCCCAGATTCAGAAGCGGGGCATTGAAAAGATGCTGGAAGGTGAATTGGATAGCCATTTAGGCTATGATGAGCATGAGCCAAATGAAAGCGAAAATAGCCGTAATGGATACGGTAAAAAGAAGATTAAGACCTGCTATGGTGAATCTGAAATAAAAGTTCCCAGGGATCGTGATGCCAGTTTTAACCCTATGATCGTACCTAAACGGGAAGGCATGGTTCAGGGCCTTGAAGAGATAATAGTGTCTTTTTATGCCAAGGGGATGAGCGTGTCTGACATAGAAGAGCAAATAAGAGAAGCCTATAAATTTGACGTTTCGACGGCCACGATCAGCCGCATCACCAGCCGTGTGACCGAAGATATTGTCGCCTGGCAAAACCGGCCTTTAGAACCAGTTTATCTCATCGCCTGGATGGATGGCATTGTGTTCAAGGTACGGGAGAACAGCAAAGTAGTGAACAAAACCATCTATATCGCTGTGGGCCTAAAGCGGGATGGCCTCAAAGAAGTCCTGGGAATGTGGCTGGGGAAGAATGAATCAGCTGCCTATTGGATGACTGTACTTACAGATCTGAAGGCCCGTGGCCTGGAAGATATTCTAATAACGGCCACGGATAATCTTAATGGCTTTACTCAGACCATCAAATCGGTGTTCCCACAGTCTGCTACTCAGGTTTGTGTCGTACACCAGATACGCAACAGCTGCCGTTATGTAGTCTGGAAAGATAAAAAGGAGTTTACTACGGACATGAAAGATGTTTATGCAGCACCAACCAGACAAGCTGCCATGGCGGCTCTTGACGCCCTTGATGCTAAATGGAGTACAAAGTATGCATACGCCATCAAAAGCTGGCGCGAAAACTGGGAAGACCTCACTGTCTTTTTTGACTTCCCCATGGAGATCAGACAGATCATCTACACGACCAATCTCATCGAAAATCTGAACGGTAAAATTAGAAAATATACCAAAAACAAGCTATCCTTCCCTACTGACGAAGCTGTCCTTAAATCTGTATACCTGGCTTTGCGGGAAGTGTCAAAAAAATGGACCATGCCCATTAGAAACTGGGGCATGATCCTAAATCAGTTTTTAACTATTTTTGATAAAAGGGTGAGAATCTAACCTTTAATTTGATCCCCGATTTTTAAGTTTACACACTTATTGAAATAGTCCCCAATTTATCAACTTCAGAGATTTTCTCTTTATCGGAATATTTTAACCATTTGAAATTTTCTATTTCTGAACATTCTTTTAACGCTCCTTTGTAATTTGCCGTGTAGCAGGTCATTTTCACATAAACACCATCCGGGTGACTGTCTGCCTGCGCTTCAAATGTTCCTATAAATTTTAGCGTTTTCGCTTCAAGTTCAACACTAAGTTCTTCTAAAATTTCGCGACATAATGCTTGTTCATCATTTTCTCCATGTTCTCTTTTTCCACCTGGAATATAATACTTCTGTTTTCCGAGAGATTTTGTAGATAATATTGACTTATTTTTAATTTCTATCCAAGCGAGTTTATCAATTATTTTCATATAATTCTTTCTAATGTAAAATAAAAACGCCTTGTAATTTAACAACAATTACCTTTCATCAAACAGATTTTTATACTGGTCTACTTTCGCATATTGAGCTTTGCAGTGAATCATGCATTTATATTTTCAAAAGACCCATATCTCGTGAGAAGAGCATATTATCAACAACAAAACGTGATACCTGCTTTCCACTGATATCACGTTCTGCTGTAAGCTCGCTCTTAATATGCCTTGCTCAAGGCTTCATTCAGTTTCTGAACGGTTGTGTCCTGACTTGGCCTTGGGGCGTTGTTATCAAATATTTTTCCATCTCTGCCAATAATAATATAATGCGGAACACCACTAATATTAAATGCCTGGCCTACCTGACTTCTAAATCCGCCGGTGGACAAAACATGTACGCCTTCAATTTTGTCTTCTGCAATCGCCTTTTTCCATAGCGTTTCCCGATCATCAATACTTACATAAAGAAAAACCACGTCTTTATTGTCTTTAAACCGGGCATGCAATTTAGGGCTACCTTCTTTCATTTCATATCTGCAGGGACTGCACCAGCTGGCCCAGAAATCCATGTATACTACTTTACCGGCGAAATCTTTTAGCGTCACATCTCTACCATTCACATCCTTGAGGGTGAAAAACGGCGGCACGCGGCCTACGTTTGTTTTGGTAAACCTGTTGTAAGTATCCAACATCGACTTAGCATCTTCGGCGGTGGCATATTGCGCTACATATTGGTCCACCAGTGGTTTAAATACCTCCACGTCTTTGCTCCTGTCAAGTCCTCCTTCCAGTAGGGTACGTAAAGTAATACTACGGATCCTGCCTGTGTAGTTTTTTTCTATCACATGATACTTAAATGCTGTTCGCTCCTCTCTGGACATGGTACTGTCTATGGCTTTCAGGGATTTCAGCTCTTGTAACATCAGGAAATCCAGATAGCTCTGCGTAATAAAACCCAGGTACGCCCGATTAGACAGTAACTGATCATCCACGGTGATATTGTTGGCCAGGCTCCAGTAATTATCCGGAATAGCGGCCGATAATTTCCGTTCTCCGAAATTTTTTAAGTGAAAAGGCAGAAAGAGATCTCTGGATCGTTTCGTGTATAAAAAGTTAATCGACTGCTCCTTAAACTGATAAAGACTTCCTGTACCACATCCTGGGCAACCTGTTCCTGCTGAATAATGTCATAGGCTGTCTGGTACAGCTTTTTCCAATAACGCTTATACAGCTCAGCAAAGGCCTGCTCATCATCGGCCTTCACCAATGCAATCATCTCAATATCACTGAGGCTTGAAAAAGTGGTCATAAGGTTATCTACCCTTAAGTTTAGTTAAAATCAACTTCAATATTATAGATTATAATTGAAACGCAGGTATTCGAAGTTTAAATACGCCACAGCCCTTCGCTGCAGATGACGATACTCCTGGTAACCAAATACAACGTGACCGTATACCTTTGTTGTAACACCTGCCGGCATATCTTTCAAATTGAGACTGGTCCAGTCCTGACTACAAACTAAATTAGATCAAAACCAATTCCAGCTTTAAAAGCTCCAATTTTGTTTCAACTTCACCTATCTGACTCCACTTAACATTAGTCAAACACAATACGGACAAGCACTTCAGGACAGTGTAGGTTAGCATAATTTATTCATTATTCTGCCTACCTTTTCTTTACAAAACTTTACGACAAAAAACAGAAAAGCCTTGTAGAATCTGATTCTACAAGGCTTGAATTACCTAAGAGTATTTCTCTTTACTCTTGGCGGTGATCCCGCTGGTACAAATCACCATTGAATTCATTATGATGATCCAAAAAGATTTATTAGATCTTAGTTAGGGTATCACTGTTTTTACCGGGAGGTAGCGCCATCATGGCCAGTATTTTATTCCCTTTAAGAATCATCATGATGCCATAGGCCGTGGTTGCAGATGCACACCCGATGCTTATGACCGGTGTTGTCACATATGTTGGATATCCTTTGCTGAGCAATACAAATCCTACTATAGCAACCATGCAAACAAATACCCCCATAAAGTAATCAAACTTACGATTAAACACTTTTGCTAAAGGGAAAAAATGTATGCCAACAATTAATGCAATGCCAGGGATGAACCAGTTATCATGACCGGTATTTGCCAATACATTTTTCATTACTAATATTCCAACACCCTCGGCTATAAAAATAATAGTAAACCTTTTGCTCTTGGTTTTCTCATCGCCATTTACAACAACAGGTTCTTCGGGTAATTTTTTAGCCGTGGAATGAAACTTTGCATAAAAAACTAAACCCAATAAAACTATCAGGGTAAACAAGACTCCTATAAGCCAATAATCTCGACCATACAGTGTTACCTCACCAATTATCATCCACCCTATAGTAAATATAATCATAAATGATAATCCACCTAAAACACTTTCAAGCTGGCTTTTGGGGCTATTCGCCATTGTCGGATAACTCATTGTAAATATTTAAATTATTAATAATTCTCATAAATATAATGAGAAAAGAAAAATCTCACACCATTACCATGTTTCTCCACTTCCTTCCGTATGCGGAGTCCAGACAACTAACCTATATTTGCTGCTTACAAACAGTAGTATATGTCAGTACCAAACGAACTGGAATTCATTGCTCACAAATGGTTCGAAGCCTTCAATGAACATGACCTGGAAAAATTATTATCCCTGTACCACGATAATGCGATACATTACAGCCCGAAGTTGAAAATTCGGCAGCCAGCTACGGGCGGCCTTATCAAAGGCAAGGAGGCACTCCGTGCCTGGTGGCAGGATTCTTTTGAGCGATATCCTCACCTGCAATATACCTTGCATACGTTAATCGCCAATCAGGACCGGGTATTTATGGAATATCTCCGTCAGGTGCCCGACGAAGAGGATCTGCTGGTAGGAGAAGTACTGGAGATAAAAGACGGCATCATTACTTCTTCCAGAGTGTATCACGGGTAGGCGGTTAAGGAATATAGGGGCCTCCCGGTTCGCCCCATCCCCCAGCTTGGCATGGGTTGTTCTTCGTTCATTTTCAGCTCCGTTTCGTTGGAGTTGACAACGGCAATACGGGTGCCCCATTCCAGATAGCCCACAAAGGCGGAGCGGAATTCAGGATCATCGAGCAGATTCATTTCATCGGCCGTTTCCACTAGCAGCTGTACCCATCTTTTACGATGCTGTTCTGTAAGATGCTTCCCAATTGTTTTTGTATCATCTTAAAATGTGAGTTCTTTCGTACTGTAACTTAGTCCTAAAACCATTTACTGATAAGCATCTACCAGAAAAATGGATACACTAAAATTAAAACTGTTTTATGTATCCTTTTTTGTATCCTTTCAAATTCGTTTGATATGGTTTACCTTTCTATGGTACAAACAGAAAAGCCGCTTAAATCCTACGATTCAAGCGGCTTTAATATGCTTTGATTTTTTTGTTGTGATCCCGCTGGGACAAAACTCGAACCTTTTTATGTTTGATTTACGAAAATTGGCCGAAATGCGCTAATTCTCCCCAAGAACAGGGCAGCCCCTTTTGCATGCGCCTTTCGCCAGCTTAGTAAATTATTTCCCAGGCCAACCACGCAGAACTGGTAAGCCGACGGTGTACCAGGTTATTGCTTGAACCTTTCGCAAATACATCAATCGTTTGACCATCTATGCTAACAGCTGCGGGCTGTGAGGTAATGTATCCCCCGAGATCTTCCCAGGCAGACCATCCCTGCGAGACAGTATAACTTTTGTGTAGCAGATTGTTGTTGGCCCCTTTGGCGAAAACATTCATGCTCTGCGCATTCTTGCTCACCAATACAGGCGCAGTAGAAATTGTTCCGCCCAAATCTTCCCAGGCAGACCATCCCTGGTTAACGTTATACCATTTGTGCAACAGGTTATTCGCGGCCCCCCGGGCAAACACGTCTATCGTCCACCGGTCTTTGGCAATAGCAGCCGGGGCGGAGGTAAGGCTGCCACCAAAATTCTCCCAGGCAGACCAGCCCTCGTTAGCCGCCTGGTTGATGTCCCACCACTTATGATAAAGTGCATTGTCCTGGCCGGTGGCAAATACGTCTATCGTTCCCACATCTTTGCTGACAGCAGTGGGCGAGTATTTCAGATTACCGCCGAAGTTCCTCCAGGCGGCCCATCCCTGTGAAGTACTGGACCACTTTTGATAAAGGTTATTGTCGGTGCCGATGGCAAAAACATCGACCGTTTGTGCGTCCCTGGAAAGCGTGGCTGGCTGGGACGCGAATGCACCACCGAAATCGCTCCAGGGGAGCCAACCTCCAGTGTTACCATTCCAAACGGATCTATCCCACCAGCGGTAATACAATTTGTTGTCGGTGCCAACTGTAAAGAGATCGATCGAATTCTGATCTTTGGCAGAAGCAACGGGAACCTGTGCAATGTTGCCACCAAGGTCTTGCCAGGTAGACCATCCGAAGGCTTCGCTATACCATTTATGAATAACATTATTGGTGGCCCCGATGGCATATATATTGATCAAATTGCCCCCACTGGCGGGGACGACTTTGGCCGACGGTGCAGAAGTAATGGTGGCAGGGGGATTGGCGCCATACAAATAGTTCAGGGCAATCATATCGTTCGCATTGAACGGGCGGTTTACACCGTTGCCAATACAAGCCAACATCCAGCTGTTGGGATCTTCAGCAGTCGGCGTTCCGGGAATGTTGACGGCACCCATATCACCACCACCTTCATTGGGTTGGCTGGAATAGTAACAACTGTAATTGCGGTTAAAATAATCCGTGTGTCTGAACCCGATACAGTGCCCGATTTCATGTGCAATGACGGTGGCCAGGTATGCCTGATCAGGAGAATTGCCGATATTGGATGCACTCAGCACAATTGGACTTGGAGGGTTGCCACTCCCATCCGGAAAGCCGGCAGACCTTCCCAGTACCCCCGCAGGCAACGCGCCGTTCTGGATATCGATCTGGCCACCGCTGCCCACCCTTATAAAGGAGAGCCTCATCCCCAGAGCATTATACCGTGCAATAGCATCGTCAACCGCCGCAGTATAAACAGTGGGCAGGTTGGTCACAGAAATAGTGATGACCCGAGAGGCACCAGTGGTGATCAATTTAAAGGTATTATACTGTTCCGTTTTAGCGATACGCAATTTGGGAGATTGCGGCATGCTTTCGAGGTCTTTGTCTGGAAGGAAGATATCACCTTCTACTACGTAACCGCCGGCTATCTTCACTACACCATTGGTGTTGAAGCCCATCGCCTTGATCCGGTCGAGCCGATCGGTGGTAATCTCACTCCCGGGATCTTCGCGAGCGGCGTCTTTTTTACAGGAATAAAAAAACAGGGATAGAAATAGAAATGAACTGAGTAGGACACTCATGCAGATTTTCAATGGAATTTTCATACGTTCGGTTTTTTATCGGGTTAAAAATTAGTTGAAAGCTTCCCTCAGACTGTATCGGTTTTAACTAAAGTATCAAATAGTTTGTTTCTGATGTTGATAAAGAAAGTTCATTGGGGGACTTGTATCCCAATGCCTGTTGGGGTCCAGACAGGCATCAATTGTGATACTCAGTACTTCTCTGTTGTAGTCATCGATGATATTAAATGACCTGAATGTAACACCACTGCTGAGGGTATCATGCATAAAATCCATGGGCCAGGCTACATTCGGCTTTATAGGCTACAGTAAATACTCCATTATTCTTGCAGGCAGTCGTTTTTTATATTTACACCTCATATTCAATTCCATCTCTGTATAAACGCGGTAAACCCGCTTATGATTCCATTTGTGATTCAGATTAAGCAGTTAATGATGCGGACATATCCTACCAACTTACGTTTATCCGCAGGCGTTAAAGCTTTTAACTTACTGCCCAGAATATTTAAACTTCCACTAATAAAAAGCCCCTTGGCTTATGCCTTAATCCCCGCAAATATTGGCTACTGATTTGCCGGATTCCTGCTCATTAAAAATGTTGATACACAAATCAAGTAATTTTGATAGGGGAACAATGCTCAATAAATATACGGAATTGAAGAGCTGGTATCTAAAACTAATTTGCTGTTTCTTTAAACCTTAACACGAATATTTCGTATCTCAGCAAATGCTTGTTAAGCTATATAAAGTGCGGGAAGAAAAAAGAGGTTATACAATCTAAACTTGACTAAACGCTCGACTAAAAAAGCAAAACCTGCGACTAGCGCAGGTTTTAGAAGTTGTTTGTGATCCCGCTGGGACTCGAACCCAGGACCCATACATTAAAAGTGTATTGCTCTACCAACTGAGCTACGGAATCTTTAACACCCCGTTTGTTTAACGGAGTGCAAAGATAGGAATAATTATATTTCTTCCAAATTCTTTTGTAAAAAAATTTACTATTTCCCTGTAAACACCACCTTGTAGCGGATCAGCGGGTCATCTTTTTCCTGTTGATCGAAGACGTGGAGCATGTAATAATTACCGGCTACCCAGTCATTGACGGCATTATCATAGTAGGGACTTCCGGGATTTCCGCTCTGT
This sequence comes from Chitinophaga sp. HK235, assembly GCF_018255755.1. Taxonomy (NCBI): domain Bacteria; kingdom Pseudomonadati; phylum Bacteroidota; class Chitinophagia; order Chitinophagales; family Chitinophagaceae; genus Chitinophaga; species Chitinophaga sp. HK235. The sequence continues at coordinate 2,745,819 of NZ_CP073766.1, forward strand.
CCGCCGGGATAGATGCCATAGGCTTCTGTTTTATCGGAGAGCTGCACCACCATGCGCCAGGAAGGGCCATGGGTCTTTTGTGTAGCGTTTACGATATGGCGGCCGCCACCGGTGTTCAGGTTCATGGCACTGAAAGCGGGGATGGCGCGGGAGAGGTGACGGATATCTGTACCACGGGATCTGCCCAGCTCCAGTTTGCCGGCTTTGTTCAGCTTGGCCAGCTCTTTGATACTGGTAGCAAACGCGCCCTGCATCAGCCCCGACAGCGTTTCTTTCTGTGGTGTGTTGATATTGTCCACGAAATGTACGGCGCTGTCGCGGAGTAACATCTGAAGGACAGTGGTAGCCTGTGGCCAGGCGAGCACGGAAGAATCTTTAGGCGTCAGCTCATCCCGGAAAATAGTATCGGAGAGATGTTCCCAGAAGTTATTGAAGATGGTAGCTGCTTTGCTATCGGCGCTGCTTACGCAGTTCCATTGCGAGAGCAGTTGCCAGTAAGGCTGTTCAGCTGCGGTGAGCGCTGCCGTATCTAAGTGTTTGCGGATAAGCGGCATGGCGGCGGCGGCAAACAGGTTTTTACTATCGTTCTGCAGCGTCATCATGTCCTGCGGAGTGATCTGGTTCATTTCACCGAGGCGGTTGTTGATACGTTCTCCGCGGAAAAGATCGAATTCACCGTACAGGGCATAAGGATAGGTATTGTCTGTAGGACGCTGATTAGCGGAGCTGACAAAACCACGTTCCGGATTTTTGATATGAGGAACTTCGGCACGAGGGATATATCCTTGCCAGGCGTAGGTGCTGTCGCTGCCCGGCATAATCCATTTACCCTGGTCTTTCCAGCGTAAGGGGAACTGACCATTATGCCAGATACCGATATCACCTTGTTTATCGGCAAATACGAAGTTCTGGGCAGGGCAGGTATAGTGTTGCAGCGCCGCTACATAATCATCGTAATTACGGGCTTTATTGAGTTTATAGAAGGCCACCAGTTCATTGGAAGAGTCCAGTGCTTTCCAGCGCATAGCAAGGAAAGGCTCATGGGAGGCTTTTTCCGGCCAGGTGTTGTCAAATACAACAGGTCCGAAAACCGTATAGGCTACGGTATCATAGATGGGTGCCCTTCCTCTAACCTTGATGGTTTCCACTCTCAGCTCAGCAGGACGATAAGTACCGTTGAACAGATATTCTTTTTTACCATTGCGGAACTGCATACGGTAATAGTCTTTTACATCTTCTTCTCCGTTGGTAACGCCCCAGGCGATATGATCGTTGAAGCCGATGATAACACCGGGAGCTCCGGGCAGCGAGGCACCGTAAACGTTCATATCAGGAGTATGTATCTGTATTTCGTACCAAAGTGAAGGGAGGCTCAGGCCCAGATGCGGATCACTGCAGAGGATGGGAGCACCGGAGCGTGTTTTGCTGCCGGCCACAGCCCAGTTGTTACTACCATTTTCCGGATTGGGTTTGTCCATCTTAAACTTCATATAGGAAGCATCGATGGCCAGCACACTATCAGGAGGAGCTACTGCTTTAGCGGAAGGAGCCGGAAAAGCAGTCCCTTTAGGGATGATAGGGTACAGCGTATCCTGAAAGTCGGGATACAACAGGTTAAAATCGGCCATGGAAAAGAGACGGCGGGCATTGGTAAACTCCAGGTCGTCGCAGAAGCCCGCCAGGTCGGCAGACATATATTTCAACAGCAGTGCCGATTTGATCACATCCCATTTTTCAGGTTTATAATCCAGTATCTTATATTCTACCGGTAAGGTAGCGGGGGTGAGTTGTGCAATGAAGGCATTGATACCATCAGCATAGGAATGGATAGCTGTGCGTGTAGCGGGGTCAGACTCCATCACGGCGACAGCTTTTTCTGCACCATAGATCATTCCGTCGCGGCGTTTGCCCCTGTCATACCTGATCAATCCAGGGCCCAATATCTCCGACAGGCGGCCTGCGGAGGCAAAGGCCTGCAACTCCATCTGCCAGAGGCGATCGCGCGCTGTCACATATCCCTGCACGTAATACGCGTCGGCTTCATTGTCTGCAAATATATGTGGTACAGCACGGTCATCGTACCAAACTTCCACTTTGCCCGTCAAACCGGGTAATACCATCGTTTCATGCGGCCGCTCTCCGATCACTTCGGCATTCTGCCAGAAGCCGGTCTGCGGACTCAATAATTTACCCATCGGGGGTAACTGGCCAAATTTGGTGCTGAACACATAGGAGAGTGACAACGTAACGGCGGCGGTTATAACAGCTGGGATGATTCTCATAAATAAATAGTAGCTCGGATGTATATGTAAAATACATCATTTTTCGTATCAACGAGCTTAACGCAATAAGACTTTTATCAACAGCTCAATTTCCACTGCGGTATTAAAACAGTGGATGACAATCCGCAGCCGCTCCTGCCCTTTAGGCACCGTAGGATGCAGGATGGCACGCACGTCCAGCCCCGCGGACTGTAACATGGCTGCTATAGTACGGGTATTTTCATTGCCTCCGGTGATCACCACCTGGATCGGTGTTTCGCTGGGGAGTAACGCCAACGGACCTACGCCCTCACGAAACTGTTTTATCCGCGCCGACAGTTCCGCCCTCGCATCGTCCATATAGGGGAACAAACTGTAACCGGCCTGAATGGCGGCAATGGCTGTTGGCGGCAACGCTGTGGAATAAATAAGCGACCGGGAGAAATTGATCAGATAATCACGTAAGGTGGATGAGCCCAACACTACCGCACCATGACAGCCCACCGCCTTGCCAAACGTATGCAAACGGGCAAAACAGGCATCTTCCAGCCCCAGCGCCTGCACCAGCCCTGCCCCCCGTTCTCCTACCACCCCCGTGGCATGCGCCTCATCGACGATCAGATGTGCGCCATATTCCTGGCACAAAGACACAATAGCCGCCAGCGGCGCCATATCCCCGTCCATGGAATACACCGACTCTACCGCCACAAAGCAATTACCACTGGCATTGTTGATCTTCTTCCGCAGGTCTTCCATATCGTTATGCCGAAACGAATAGGTCTGTGCATGTGACAAGCGCATACCATCACGGATAGAAGCATGTACCAGCTGGTCATACACCACGGTGTCCCCTTTCTGAGGCACACAGGAGAAAAGTCCCAGGTTGGCATCATAACCGGAATTATATATCAAAGCGGCATCAGCCTGGTGAAAAGCGGCCAGGTCTGCCTCTACATCGTTGATCCATTGATAATTGCCGGCCAGCAAACGGGAACCGGTACTGCCATGCGCAGCCGGACGCTCCTGCATGAGCACATGGACCTTCTCCTGTAAAGCCGCGCTACGCGCCAGTCCCAGATAATCATTGGAACAAAAATCAATGAGGTTGCCCTGCAAACGCAACTCCCGGAAAGCATGCTGTTCCCGCCGCTGCCGCAATGGTTGCAGCAAAAAGGGTTCTGGACTTCTGTGCATAAACGAATGAGCTTTTAGCAATTTAACTGATTCAATACTATCTTCGCACGACAAAAATAACCAATACCTGAAAGTTAAAACATGAGTAAAGTATCCATACTCGGATTAAAATTACCTACTGATCCCCGTTGGGTCAACCTCGCAGCGATCTCACTGCAGGACATCCTAACGGACCATGCCTACTGTGAGCAAAAAGCCGCCTCCTCCGCTATATCCCTCATCCAGCGCAATCCTGAAAGAGAAAGGCTGGTACAGGAACTGGCACCTATCGTTACGGAAGAATGGGGACACTTCAGACAAGTACTCGCCGAACTGAAAAAAAGAGGACTGCAGCTGGGCAAACAACGAAAAGATGAGTATGTAAACGCACTCATGGACAACCGCAGCAAAGGCGGACATGCCGATGATGCCTTTCTCGACGCGCTACTGATCTTCGCCCTCATAGAAGCCCGCAGCTGCGAACGTTTCCGTCTGCTCAGCGAAGGACTCGAAGATGAATACCTGCGCGAGTTCTACCGCCGCTTTATGATCTCCGAAGCAGGACACTACCGCCTGTTCATCGATCTGGCCAACGAATACTTCCCGGAAGAAAAGGTCCGCAAAAGATGGGAAGAATGGCTGAAGATGGAAGCTGAAATACTGAAAAACATTGAAGTCCGCGGTGACCGGATGCATTAATATTTTTTTATTTTTTTATTTTGGGATTTAAGAAAGCGAAATCCCAAAATAAAAAAATAAGAAAATCGTAATTCAAAAGTTAAATCCCATGTTCACATAAAACTTCAGTTTCCCCGACTGATCACTATACATCATCGTTGCCTCTATAGGTCCCAGCCGGCTGCTATACCCCGCTCCCAACCCATAGCCGCTCAGCATCTTGTATTTATCTCCCTTATCCAGTACATCCCTTCCATAAAGGGCCACCCCTACTCTGGGCATCGCATAAATATTTCTTATCACTTCATACTGCCAGGCCGTCTGCACCGCCGCCACTTTAGGAGAAATAACTTCTCCCTCAAACAACCCAATCAGCGGTATCTGATTGCGGATTACATTATTCATACCACCCACCACAAAACCACTGACTACCGATTCATTATAGTTGAAATTCCATCCCAGGTTAGCATCAAATTCAAGAGCCGATTTATGCCCTACAGGGATATAATACTTTGCGGTCACCAGCAGCCGCTGATAATCATTAAAACGGATACCGGCACTATCCAGGTCCAGTGGTACCCCATCGTTACTAACGTTGATGCCTGAATGCTGATTATAGATATACCCTCCTTCTATGTTCAACAGAAACCCTTTGGTAGGATAGACTTTCTGGTTGAGGGAATTAACACCAAAGAAAGCGTATGTATTGAGCTGATTGGTGCTGCCTCTTACCTCCACAAACGGCGAGAACTGGGGTTTATACTTGATATATTCCCAGCGGGAACCGGCACCGAAAGCCATCGTGCTACCCAGCGAGTACTGCAGGTTAATATCTACGTTAGCGTATTTGTTGCGAAAGGGCTGCATTTTGCTGAGATCTTCATTATAGAAGGTAAGCCCTGTATTTTCATAATAGGCTCCCAAACCAAATCCAAAGCTGCGGCTGCGTCCCAGGTATTTAAAGTATTGCGCTGCCAGCCGCGGGTTTTCGCTGATGGCCACGCTCACGAATGAACGGGAATTGGGTATGATAAAATTGCGCTGGGTAAGGTTGAGGATAGCGCTGGCCCCTGTGAGCGTATTATAGTTGAGCGCAAACTTAACATAGGTCAGCGGATTCTCTTCTGCTGTGATATCCATCCTAAACTTACCATATCCTTCGGGCTGCAGGTTGTAGGTGATCAGTTTATAAAAGCGGGTGCCATATACCCGGCGGATGGCTTCACGCAGCTGAGCACTGGAATAACAGCCGTCAGGTTTGATATGCAGCCTTTGTAAAAAAAACTTTTCATCGGAATGTACCAGCCCCGACACATGGATACTGCTCAATTCAACATCAGCGGCAAAAGGCAAACGGCTGGCCACAAACGGGCCTTCGGGCTGCAGTGCATTGAGCGAATCAGCCAGCTGTTTGAATACCGGGTACATCTCCCGCCCCTTGCGCTTCCCGATTTCTATGATGGAGTCCACACTGCCGAAAGCCGCTGCTGAATAGTTTTCCAGCTCTTTATGGATCGGGATGTAGATATCACATTGTTTACGGGCCTTTTCGAAGTCGATAGCATCTTTATAAAACCCCAGCTGGTAAAGGATATCGAAGGGCGTTACCAGTTGATCCGCTTTACGGAGACCTCCACTTACATTAGATCCGATGACGATGTCGGCGCCCATTTCCTTAGCGGTGATAACAGGGAAGTTACGTACCACGCCACCGTCCACTAGTTTGCGGTCACCTATTTTCACGGCAGTGAAAATAGAAGGGATGGCCATACTGGCACGCATACTCGTAACAATTTCACCGCTGTCGAGCGTAACGATCTGGCCCGTAGCCACATCGGTGGCAATACATTTAAAGGGGATATTAAACTGAGAGAAATCTTTTTTATCTTTTACGGGCCAGCTTAACCGGGCCAGCTCCAGCCACAGCGCTTCGCCGGAGATCACGCCAGAAGCCAGTTTGGGCTTGCCATATTCAAAGGGGATCTCGATAATGTATTTGTTGTATTCGTTTTTTTCTTCGTAGGAAACATCCGTGAGTACCGGTTGGTTGGTGAAAAGACTGTTCCAGTCGAGCCTGCGGGCCACTGCTTCTATACTGTCTGCTGAATAGCCCATCGCATACAGCGCCCCAACGATACTTCCCATACTCGTGCCCGTTAGATAATCTATCCGGAGGCCTGCACTATCGATCGCTTCGAGGATACCGATATGGGCCAGGCCTTTGGCGCCGCCACCACTAAGGGTAAGCCCTATTTTCGGCCTGACAGTACCGGCATGCTGTGCCTGTAAACCAGGTGGGAAAATAAACTGGCTAAGTATCAATACAAAAATAAGTCTGCTGAAATACGATAACGGTCCTTGATTCATCTTTTCTTTATTAATTGGGCTACTTACTTAAAGATAAGGCTTTATTCCTTTCAGGAATCCGGCAGCAGGACTTGCACCTGTAATAATTATTCCCTATCTTTTTCGCTTCAATGTTAATAACCCAAAAGCCCAATCGCTTAAAAAATCTCGAAATGCAACAATCCGGAACCAAAAACATCTGGCAGGTCATTATGGCCTCCTCGGCAGGCACACTGATAGAATGGTACGACTTCTACATTTTCGGCAGCCTGTCGGCTATTATCTCTGAAAAATTTTTCCCACCCAGCAACCCAGAGCTGGCCTACATTGCTACCCTGGCCACTTTTGCAGTAGGATTTATCGTTAGACCTTTCGGTGCCATCGTATTTGGCCGTCTGGGCGACCTGGTAGGCCGGAAATACACTTTCCTACTTACCCTGCTTATCATGGGTGGTTCCACCTTCGCCATCGGCCTGATACCCAGTTATCATACCATCGGTGTACTGGCACCCATGCTGGTATTAATATTACGCTTGTTACAGGGCCTCGCCCTTGGCGGTGAATACGGCGGCGCAGCCACCTATGTAGCAGAACATTCGCCCAATGACCGCCGCGGATATTACACCAGTTTTATTCAGACCACCGCTACACTGGGGCTGTTCGTATCTCTGGGAGTCATCCTCATCACCCGCTCAGTGATGACCACGGAAGACTTCAACAACTACGGCTGGCGTATTCCTTTCCTGCTCTCCGTTTTCCTGGTGATCATGTCTTATTACATCCGGAAACGACTGCAGGAATCACCGCTGTTTGTACAAATGAAAAAAGAAGGGAAAACTTCCGCCAATCCCATCAAGGAAAGTTTTGGCAACAAGGAAAACCTGAAACTGGTGCTCATTGCGCTCTTTGGCGCAGCCATGGGCCAGGGCGTGGTATGGTATACCGGCCAGTTTTATGCACTTTCCTTTTTGCAGAAGACGATGAACATCGAGTTTGTACAGTCCAATATTATCATTGCCATCGCACTGTTACTGGGTACACCGCTGTTTATCTATTTTGGCTGGCTGTCTGACCGTATCGGCCGTAAAAAGATCATGCTCGCCGGCATGCTGGTGGCCGCACTGGCCTACTTTCCCATCTATAAAGCCATGGATACGATCGGGGATATAAAACAAAAAACGGAACAAACGGAACTGTTTAAAATAGAAAGTACTCAGTCTAAAAGTGAATCCGGGCAGTTTGTACCGCACACTACCCGCGTGCATAGTTATACTGACGGTAGTATTCTCAGGCAAAGTGAAGGCAAATTGGAGTTAACGGTCAGCAAAAAGAATATGGCCATACTGGTGTTCCTGATATTTATACAGGTGGTGTTTGTGACGATGGTATATGCGCCCATCGCCGCTTTCCTGGTAGAGATGTTCCCTACCAGAATACGGTATACGTCCATGTCGCTGCCGTATCATATCGGCAACGGCGTATTCGGCGGACTGCTGCCTACCATCTCCACCATCATGGTCACCAATACCGGCAATCACCTGGCAGGACTCATTTATCCTATAGCCGTGGCCGTTATCTGTTTCCTGATTGGCCTGATATATATCAAGGACAACAAAGGAAATGATTTATGATTTTTTGATTTCTTGATTTAGGGATTTGAAATGCAGCGAACGTGGTTCCGCCAAAATTTCTAAATCAAAAAATCACAAATTTCCAAAATGATGCAGGAGGTCTTCCCAGTACAGGTGAGGATGTGCCTGCATCAGTTGTTTTACCTTGTCTGCATAGGTGCGCAGAAACTGCTGATGCTGACTGCTTTCCGGGTTAAGCGGCCGGTGTTGTGCGGCCCTGTTCACTTCTGCGATGGTATGCAGCAGTGGCTGGCTGCTGCCATGTACGGCCGCTTTCACCACATGCTCCCATACATAGTTGACAGCTGTTTCATTAGGATGCACCATATCATCTTTATAAAAACGATAATCGCGCAGGTCGTCGATCACCAGTTCATACGCCGGAAAATACCAGAGCCGGGCAAACTTATTGACCATATGATGTACCGCCTGTAGCAATACAGCTTTGCTCAGATTGTTTTCCACCACGCCATCGCGTATATACCGCACCGGACTAACGGTGAAGAGTATATTTAGTTTTTTGTTACGGAAAAACAGCCGGTGCATCACATTATCGAGGGCAGACACCACCTCTTCCACGGTGAGCAGGCGTTTGTGAAAACTGGCTGCCGGCACTTTATGGCAGTTGCCTACCAGCTGATTACCTTCTTTCAGGAAATAGGCATGGGCCGATCCCAGTGTGAGTATCAACCAGTCGGCCTGTTCGATGTTCCGGATAGCCTCCTGCTGGGCAGTATTGATCTGTTCCAGTGTTGCTTCGGGCGTAAGGCCGGAGAAACGGCTGTGATGGTCCCAGCTATGCCAGGTATCCTGATGCTGGAAGAGATCATCTTTTGTATAGATTTTTCCGTCGAGATAAGACGTGATCGCCCTGGTAAGGCTCAACGGATTGAAGAGGATACCATGAGGATTGATGAGGGTGTTAAACCGGTGCTCATGCAGTTTGGCGCCTATTTCTTCCGCAAAACAGGAGCCCATGAGCAATATTTTGTCGCTGTAATGAATACCCGGTTCGATCGCATCTACCGGGAAGTTCAGATGGAATTGCATGTCTTAGTCTTTAAAAACCACGTCAGCCAGCTGCTGTGCCGTGCGCAGGGCGGTCATATCGAGGGTAAGCGGCTCCTGACGCTGCTGACAGAACCAGATCATATTTTCGGTAGCCAGATTGCCTACCAGTTCATCTTTGGCCATAGGACATCCTCCGATGCCTTTGATGGCACTATCGAACCGGCGACAACCCTGGTCCCAGGCAGCCTGCACTTTCTCTTCCCAGTTATGCGGGGCAGAATGAAAATGCGCACCGATCTCTACGCCGGGATAAGCCGGTATCAGGTGTTTGAACAGGCTGGAGATAATGTCCGGACTGGCCACACCTACAGTATCGGCCAGTGAGATGGTGGTAATGTCCATCTTCACCAGTTCATCCACCCAGCGCAGCACGATCTCAGGGCTGTAGGGATCATCGTAAGGGTTGCCAAAACCCATGGAGATATACACTACCAGCTCTTTGCTGTTTTTGATACACAGCTCCTGCATGGTCTGCACCTGCTCCAGTGATTCGGCAATGGTTTTATTCGTGTTTCTCAGCTGAAAGGTTTCGGACACGGAGAAAGGGAAGCCCAGATAGTTGATTTCGTCATATACAACGGCTTCTTCAGCACCCCGTACATTGGCTACAATAGCCAGCAGTTTGCTACGGGTGGCCGACAGGTCCAGCTGTGCCAGCACTTCTTTGGTATCTGCCAGTTGCGGAATGGCTTTGGGAGATACAAAACTGCCAAAGTCCAGGGTATCAAAACCTACCTTCAGCAAGGCCTGCAGATACTCCACCTTCTCTGCCGTGCTGATCATCCGGTGCCAGCCCTGCATGGCATCACGCGGACATTCGATTAGTTTCAGCATAAAAAACGGGTTTAAATCATATCGTTCTTTGTTTCATCGCTTCGTACAAAATAATCCCTGCAGCTACAGACACGTTGAAAGATTCAAAATTGCCGGCCATAGGAATACGGAACAACACATCAGAAGCTTTGATCAGTGCCGGATACACACCTTTGTCTTCAGAACCCATGATCACGGCTACCGGTTCTTTCAGGTCACAGTCATACAGTTTGATTTCTGTTTCCATTTCACTGGCCAGTACCTTGATACCATTGAGATGCAGGGTATCGATTGCCTTCAGCAGGCTGTTGACACGGCAGATGGCAATTTTTTCCAGGGCGCCGGCAGAAGATTTCATCGCTTCTTCGTTGAGGGCGGCAATACCTTTATCAGGAATGATAATGGCCTGGGCACCGCAACAAACGGCACTGCGGGCGATGGCACCGATGTTCCGCACGTCGGTGATACCATCGAGGATCAGGAAAAGCGGTGTTTCTCCCTGTTCGGTCACATGAGAAATTACATCCTGCAGATCCAGATAAGTCACTTGTCCGGTGAGGGCAATAACGCCCTGATGATTGGCCTGGGTCAGTCCGTTCAGCTTCTCTACCGGCACTACATTAATCGGAATATTGTTGGCAGCAGCCTGCTCTTTGATTTGTGGGATAATATCACCAGTGGCACTGCGAAGCATATAGATACGCTCAATCGGCTTGCCACTGTTGAGGGCTTCCATTACCGGCTGGCGGCCGATAATCAGCGAAGACTGTTTGGGTCGGGGGCTGGCGAACCGTTTAGGGCCGCCGCCAGATTTTCTTTCTCCTTTGAAAGCGTTGAATTTTCTTTCCATTTGCTGCAAAGAAACGCTTTTTCTATTAAACACGTATTAAACCAGCTCCCCTTCCAGCAGCATCAGCTTTATTTTCTGAATAGCCGCTACCGAAAGAGAATCAGTAATATCAAAGTTTTTAACCATCTGATAGGCTTCTTCAAAAGGAAGCTTTTTCACCATCAGCTGTTCCGTGTCTTCCGGCTCTGCTGTCCGTTGTTCCAGCTCCCTGGCCAGAAAGACCACACCGGTTTCATCAGTGACAGAGTTGGACAATGCGATTTCACAGATCACCTCCCAGTGGTTGGCCACCAGTCCGGTTTCTTCCAGCAGCTCCCGCTTAGCGGTGTCCAGCGGATATTCGCCCAGCGGACCACCACCTTCCGGTATCTCCCAGCTGAACTTTTTCAATGGGAAACGGTACTGGCCCACCAGATAGATGTTGTGTTGCGCATCCAGCGCCACCACACCGATAGCCAGATTTTTGAAATGGACAACACCGTAGATACCAGGGCCACCAGCCGGGTTCAGCCCTTCATTGTGTACCACACGGATCCATTTGTTTTCATATGTTACCTCGCTGGAGTGAATGATCCAGGGGTTCTTTGTAATATCCATCCTGCAAAGAAAAGGAAAATTGCCTGCAACCTACAGGGCATGATAAAAGTAGTAGGAAGTGGCATCTTTTTTAAAACCTTTGGATGCGTATAACTTCTGCGCACCGGTATTAGCCACATATGTCTGCAACATCAGCCACGCCGCATCTGTTTTGCGACCGTGGTCAATAGCAGCATCTACCAGCGCCCCACCGGCACCTTTGCCCCGGTGTTCTTCCAATACATACACATCATTCAGTAACCAACCCCGCTTCATGCCCAATGAAGTAAACAACGGGTACAACTGCGCAAATCCGATAATCTCATCTCCTTCAAACACCACAAAAATAACACTGTCACCCAACTTTATCCTATCACTCACAAATGCCAGCGCTCCTTTAAAATCAGGCACCTGGTCGAAATAACTGCGGTAAGCATCAAATAATACGGCCACTTCATTTGTATGCATCGCCGATGCCTGAATGACTTCCATATGCTATTATTTATTTTTCGAGAGAACCAGATTAAATTTACTTCATTTCATCATACAAAAAAAAGATGCTCATCCGGTAAACACCGGGGCGAGCATCGGACTTAACTTCTACCTTAAATATTTATTGCAATTGCTTATTCTTGTTGATGGCGTCATTGACAAGATATACGCCTCCAATCGTTACCAGGCTACAGAAACCCATCAGCCAGGTAAGATTTTCCTTCAGCAATACCCATCCCAGCAATACCGCCACAATAGGATTGATATAAGCGTATACTGATGCCAGTGACGGCGGCAAATTATTCAGTGTATATACATAGGCCGAATAACTGAGGAGAGACCCCACCAGAATGAGATACAACAGGCTTTCCCACAACTCTGTGGTAAAACTGCCCGCATCAAAATGTTGCCCCATAAACACGGTTGCAACAAGCAACATCATGATGCCACTGAACAACATCTGAAATCCTGCGCCAAATAGATAATTCACTCCCAGCGCCCATTTAGCCGTCAGCACCGATCCCAGCGCCCAGCAAATACAGGCGAAGATGGACAGCATGATACCAAAGCGGAAATCCGGATTGACCAAACTCGACAAATAATTGTAGAAGATACCTGCCACTCCGGCCAAACCCAGCAGCATCCCCACAATCAGCTGTATGCTGATACGGGTTTTCTTCACCAGGAAATAACTGAAGATAGTGATCCAGATAGGTACGGTAGCGCTGATAATGGCGCCCAGCCCACTGGGTATGTATTGCATGGCCCAGGTCATCAAACCATTACTGCCGCACAACATCAACAGCCCCATCACAAACAGTTTGGACAACACAATTTTTTCCGGCAGCTTATAGCCCTTCAGCATAAAGAAGGCCGTGAGCAGAAACCCTGCTGTGGCCTGCCTGATACCAGCCAGCATGATACCATGAATATGGCGCACCCCAATTCTTGAAGCCAGGTAGGTGGTGCCCCAGAAAATACTTACAATGGCCAGCGCTATATAAGCATTTGTATTTGACTTACGCATATGTATGTTGATTCAAAATCGTATCTGCTATTTCCTTCATCGCCCGATAAGCAATCTGCACATCATCTCCGGTTGTTCTCCAGTTCACCAGCGCCGCTCTGATGGCCGGCTGACCAGCATATACGGTGCGTGTCATACATACCACACCGGTAGCATTCAGCGCCTCTAAAAACTGGTTAACCATTGTTTCCTGTACATCCGCCGTTACGTTTAACGTAAAACACACTACACATAACCTGACCGGTGAAAGCAGGCGGAAATCCGGATTACCCGAAATCAGCTCTCCCAGCTGTCGTGCCAGCATCACATTGTTGTCTACAATCTGCCGGTATCCTTCTTTGCCATAGGCCATCAGGGAAAACCAGGCTGGCAGCGCCCTCTGACGACGTGAGTTTTCTGGTCCGTAGTTGATGAAGTTGAAGTTGGCTGCCGGATCGCCCAGATAGGCAGCACCCGCATTCTGGAACACTTCTACCTGCAGGGAAGGATGCCTTGAAAATATCATCGCCGAATCATACGGCACGTTCAGCCATTTATGTGCATCGATGGTGATGGAATCAGCATGCTCCCAGCCATTCAGCAGGTGGCGGTGTTCTTCGCTGCAGGCTGCAAATCCACCAAAGGCCGCATCTACGTGTAGCCAGAAAGGGTATCGTTGTTTCAGTTCCACCACAGCGGCGATATCATCAAAATCCACTGTATTCACCGTGCCTGCACTGGCCACAAAGATGACCGGTTGCCCTTCTCTCGATGCGAGGAAAGATTCCAGCGCCGCCACGTCTATACTTTCTCTTCCTGGCAGTGCCGGTATTTTCACTATGTTATTACGCCCCAAACCCAGCATAGACATGGATTTGGCGGTACTGGAATGTGGCACACAGGAAACTACCTGCAGGTCCTGCAGTCCGGCCATTCCATCTCTGCCGATGTCTACACCCCGTTGTTTACCCAACCATTGCCGTCCCATTGCCAGACCGGTAAAGTTAGCCATGGTGGCTCCTGTCACGAAACTTCCCAGAAACTCCTCCGGCAAGCCGAAGAGCTGTTTCAGAAAAGCGATGGTTTCCGTTTCTATTGTAAATGTGGCTGAGCCTTTATCTGCTGCGTTGAGGTCCACGGCGGCTGTCAGCCAGTCACCCATCAGGGCTGCCGGCGTAACACCTCCCGTCACAAAGCCCCAGTAGCGCGGACCTGCCGACGCTGTGAGGGCATCACCATACTGTTGCCGGAACAATTCCAGCGCCTCAGCACCTCCCACCCCTTCTTCGGGCATCACCGGCCGCATATCCACCTGCGTTACCTTATCTGCCGCCAATTCATCTAGCGAGGATAAAAATTTACTGCTGAATTCTTTTGTCAACTGTAACAGTAGGTCCGTATGTTTCAAATCATCCTGAAGCTTCGTCATGTGCGGCGGTTTAATTTGGAAAGGATAGGTTTCATCGTTTTCAAAGGTCAAAATTGCACATAAATAAATTCACAAAACAGATTCAGTTTTGTGTTTTTTGAGCATATCAGATTTTTTCTCCCAGGGCTGAAGCCCTGGGCTATAATAGAGGCTATTTGTGAGGATATCTGTGTTTGTGATGTTTGGATGGAGTTTTTTATTTATTTTAAGACCAAACAGTTAACTCCAATGAGCCATTGTTATACCCAACTGAATTTGCAAATTGTATTTGCAGTGAAATATCGTGCTAGCCTTATAGCAGACAGCTTTAAACATGAACTGTACAGATATATGGCCGCTAATATCAACAACAGGTCGCATCATTGTATGGTCATTAACGGAATGCCCGACCATATCCATATATTTCTTCGGATGCATCCTTCAGAATCGCTATCCTCATTGATGCAGATCATTAAAGGGAGTTCATCAAGATGGATCAATGCAAAATATTATCCTCAACAAACCTTTAAATGGCAGGACGGTTATAGTGCTTTTTCGTATTCCCAATCACAAGTACCCATCGTTATCCGGTATATTCAAAACCAGGAAAAACATCACCAGAAACAACCATTTCTCGATGAATACAAAACAATACTCAATAAATTCAACATCCCATACGACCCCGAAAACACCTTTCAAGCGCCCCAGGGCTGAAGCCCTGGGCTATAATTGATGCCAGTCCATATTAAAAGCCCAGTGCCTCTGATAATAATCCTGGGCTTCCGTTCCAACATAGCCCAGGGCATCTAATATAGCCCAGGGCTTTAGCCCTGGGAAAATAAATCAAGCCGTTCGTGGTTCAGCAGCCAGCGTTTGCGCCATAATCCGCCGGCGTATCCAACAAGGGTGCCGTTGCTGCCGATAACACGGTGGCAAGGCACAATGATGGCCAGCTGGTTTTTGCCGTTGGTGGTGCCTACTGCGCGGATGCTTTTGGGATTGCCGATACGGCGGGCCAGTTGCAAATATGAAATCGTCTGACCAAATGGAATGCGTGTGAGTTGTTCCCATACGGTCTGCTGGAAATCGGTGCCAGGTTGTTGAATGGGTACGTCAAATACTTTGCGGTCTCCGGCAAAGTATTCATGCAGCTGCTGTGCACAGTCGAGCACCAGATGCGGAGGTTGCGGAAAAGCTGTTTCCGGTTCTTCCGTAAAGGAAACAGCCTGTATAAAATCATCGGTGCCGCTGATCAGCAGCGGCCCTACGGGAGTGTCTATACGAAGATGAGCCAGTTCCATATTATGATTGAATGGGAGATAATAAGGAGCGCCACAGATAAAAGGTGGCGTAAGCGGCATGTTGATGCCATGAACGTGTGTATTGTTGTAATTCGGCCATAGAAGGTTTGGCAGGGAGTCCAAGCCGGTGGCGGATGGCATTCTGTAAACCCACATCTTCCAGCAGCAAAGCCTGAGGAAACCGGCTGTATTTCATCAGCACATAGTTGGCCGACCAGTTACCGATTCCTTTCAGGGCTACCAGCCTGTCACGGGCTTCTTCGTAGCTAAGTGAAGCCAGTAGCTGCTCTGACAATTCACCGCTGGCCATAACTTTGGCTGTTTCAACAAGATACAACGCTTTACTGCGGGAAAACTGCATCGGAGCGAGATCGGCAGGTGATAATGCGGCGATGACCGCCGGATGCGGGTACAGATAGTAGTCCGTTCCGGCTACAGATTGATGGAAGCCAAAAGCCTGAATGAACCGCTGTCTTAGTGTATAAGCGAAAGACAGGTTGATCTGCTGCCCGATGATAGGCCAGCTGATCGCTTCAAAGAGGTCAGGCATGCCGACCAGCCGCAACCCGCGGTAATCAGCGGCCAGACCGTTGAGCAACGGGTCTGTCAATGTATAGTCATAAAAAGGTTGCAGGTCTGCGTCGAGGTGAAGCCAGCGAGTCACAAACAGCCGTATGTCATCTTCCTGAAATATACTATTCACAGGTGCCAGCACTGTGGCCAACAAGTGATCTGGCCTGGTGCCCGGTTCAACTTCTATTACCACCGGTTCTCCATCTGCCAGCACCATCCGGCGTAATTTTCCGTCTGTAATGTAGTGAAGGCATTCTTTGTCTGATCTGCCCAGAAAATGAAGGCATTCCTGAAAGGAAAAGTTGGCCGGATCATTCACTGCAATCTTTATCTTTTGCCTGGTCATACAACAAAAGTACATAAACACATAAATGCAACAAGCCCGAATCTTGCTATTTAACAAATCAGCTATCCGGATATTGCAGGCCCGTAAAGCAATATCCGGATAACCTTTCAGGCTCAGTCAGGCTGGGTGCGGGAAGTCACCACGATCCTGTTCCAGGCATTGATCACTACAATGCCCATGGTGATCATAGCTACCTCTTCTTTTGTAAAAATGGCGGTAGCAGCTTCATATACCTCATCAGGTACATGGGTGCTGGCCAACAGGGTCACGGATTCTGTCAGAGCCAGTGCAGCCCGCTCCTGGTCTGTATAGAATGGTGCTTCCCTCCAGGCATTCAGACAGTAGATGCGCTGCTCTGTTTCTCCCGCGGCCCTGGCTTCACGCGTATGCATATTGATGCAATAGGCACAGCCATTGATCTGTGATGCCCTTATCTTGATCAGTTTGTATAATTTTTCATCGATGCTGCTGTTACGCATAGCTCCTTCCAGTGCCAGCATTGCATGAAAGCCTTCCGGAAAAAGCTGGGATATATCCATTCTGGGTTCCATCATACTGATTTAAAAACGATAAAAGAATTGTTCCCGGATGATTTTGTTGTCCTGCACTTCGTATACGATAATTTCGTTGCGACTGCGACGGCCCGTCATGCCTTTGATGGTCAGCTCCGAATGAAACTGCACCGCAAAAAAACCATCTGCCACTACCGGATCTGATATCTCCAGCAGATGGATCGTTTCAATATTATCCAGGAAAGCTTTTTCCTTAGCCATGATGGCGGCCTGACCACGGGTGATTCTGCCGTCGGCTTCTATGTTGACTGCCTCTTCGTGTAACAAGGTAGATTGTGCTTCCAGGAATTTCCAGTCCCGGCAAAGTGTTACCAGCTGTTGCGCCAGTTGGTGAATAGGTCCGTTCATATGATCAGTATTTGCCTGACAAAATAATCACAAAAAACCGCACCAGAACAGATACAGAATTATGTAATTTTGACCATAACAGATTTTTTTTAAGAAGATGAACACCAGGAAAGATTTTTTATACCTGCAGCTGGCAGACCGGATAGAAGCACTGATCAGCAACGGCACTTATGCGATTGGCGATAAACTGCCGTCGGTGCGTAGTCTGCATGAAGAACATGGTGTCAGTATCAGTACGGCCCTGCAGGTATATCTTCATCTGGAGCGAAAAGGATGGGTAGAGGCCAGGGAGAAATCCGGGTACTACGTTCATTATTCCCGGGAAACCATGCCCAGGCTACCGAAAGTGTCTGATCCGGCCAAAACCGCGTCTATCGTCAATATCAGCGGACGGGTGGCCATCGTACGCCATACCACCGGACGCAAAGGCATGATATCACTCATTGGTGCTTCACCACATCTTTCCCTGCTGCCGGTGAACAAACTGAACAAAGCATTGCGGCAGGCGGCCCGGGAAGAGAAAACAACGTATATCCCTTATGGTGATATCGACGGGCATCTGCCTTTGCGCCGGCATATTGCCCGGCAGTCGCTCGCCTGGGGCGGCAGCGTAGCTGCAGACGACATGGTGGTTACTAATGGCGCCATTGAAGCGATCTCCATCTGCCTGCGGACAATAGCCAAAGCCGGCGACACCATTGCCATTGAATCACCGACCTTCTTCGGTTTGCTGCAGGCTATCGAAAACCTGGGCATGAAAGCGCTCGAGATACCCACCGATCCTGTCACCGGCATCAGCCTGGACCACCTGGAAGATGCTTTCCGCAGAAAAAAAGTGACTGCCTGCCTGTTTGTTAGCAACTACAGCAATCCCCTGGGCAGCCTTATTCCGGATGATGCTAAAAAACAGCTGGCGCGGATGATTGAGAAATATAATATTCCGCTGATTGAAGATGATGTGTATGGTGATCTGCATTTTAATCCCGAAAGGCCGCGGGCTATTAAAAGTTATGACCGCGCCGACCTCGTGTTGTATTGTTCTTCGTATTCCAAAAATATTGCTGCCGGTCTGCGGGTAGGCTGGATCATCAACCGGCGCTATCATGACCGGCTGGCGCAGATGAAGTTCATGTCTTCCGCAGGTACGGGCCTGTTACCGCAGCTGGTATTCACCAGGTTCCTGGATCAGCAGCGGATGGACCTGCATCTGAAACCATTACGACAGGCCCTGCATGTGCAAACGTTACAGATGACCAGGGCCATACAGCAGTATTTCCCGGCCGATACCCGGCTTACCCGTCCCCAGGGCGGTATGAGCCTCTGGGCAGTGTTACCGAAGAAGGTCGACAGCTGGGCACTGCACCGGCAGGCCCTTGACCATCACATTACCTTCACGCCGGGAACCCTCTTTTCCAGCCAGGAAAAATACAATCACTGTCTGCGGCTTTCCAATGCCAACCCGCTGGATGACGACCAGACCTGGGCTATACAGATGCTGGGCAAACTGATACAAAAACAGCTCGATTCCGGCAGTTAAATATCAGATTACATTCCGTATTTTTGGACCATATCAGATTTTTACGGATATGATTAAGACAGCCGACCATCTCTACCTGCAGGTAGCCGATAGAATAGAGCAGATGATAGAAAAAGACGTCATGAAAATGGGCGAAAAACTACCATCTGTGCGTGTGCTCAGCAAACAGCAGGGCATCAGCCTCACTACTGCCTTCCAGGCTTACTATCATCTGGAGTCCAAAGGACTCATTGAATCAAGGCCCAAGTCGGGGTATTATATCTGCCGCAACAAACGGCATCTGGCCCCCATGCCCGGCACCTGTGCGCCTGTGCGCAAACCGGTCAGCGACGTGACGGTCAGCGATATCGTGCTGGAAGTGTTTAACCACCGCTCCGACGACAGCATCCTGAAGTTTTCGGTAGCCACGCTGCCATCTACACTATTGCCCTCGGCCAAAATGGCTAAAGCGGTAGTACAGGCTATGCGCGACCTCGACGGCAACGGTCTTGGTTACGAAGCGTTGCAGGGCAATGAACTGTTACGTGGTCAGATAGCCCGGCTGTCGCTCGGATGGGGCGAAGTATGTACACCTGACGATATCGTCACCACCCATGGTTGTATGGATGCCCTCACTCTCTGTCTTACCGCCACCACACAGCCCGGCGATACCATCGCACTGGAAAGCCCCTCCTATTACGGTGCCCTGCAACTGGCAGAAGGACTGGGCCTCAAAGTACTGGAAGTACCGACCAATCCTATTACCGGTGTAGACCTCGATTATCTCGACAAAGCCATTCCCCGCCATAAAATCAAAGCCTGTCTTTTTGTGACCAATTTTCACAACCCGCTGGGCTGTTGTATGCCGGATAAAAACAAGCAGGAACTGGTACGCATTGTAGAGAAGTATGATATTGCACTGATAGAAGATGATATCTACGGAGATCTTTATTTCGGAAAACAACGGCCGACCAACTGTAAAACATTCGATAAACACGGACATGTACTGCTCTGCAACTCCCTGTCAAAATCAGTAGCACCGGGCTACCGCGTAGGCTGGACCATGCCCGGTAAATACAAAGACAAGGTACTGCGCATGAAACATCATCATGCAATATCCTGCACTACGCTTACCCATGCGGCCGCAGGACATTTCCTGGAGATAGGCCGCTATGAGTTCCATCTGCGTAATCTGCGTAAGATGCTGCATACCCAGAGCCTGCGCTATTCACAGGCCATCTGCGAATATTTTCCTGAAAGCACGCGCGTTAGCCGGCCACAAGGTGGTTGTGTATTATGGGTGGAACTGGAAGAACATATCAATACCTTCGAACTGTTTCAACAAACTTTAAAACATAAAATCAGCTTCTGCCCTGGGCGTCTCTTTTCGCTGCAAAACCGCTACAACAACTGTTTGCGTATCAGCTATGGTAATCCCTGGAGCAAACAGGTGGATGAAGGCCTTAAAACAATCGGTAAACTGATCCGTAAAATGAACTAGGAGAGATTAAAAACATTGCTGCCGGACACTGGTATCTACCAGCATCCGGCAAGCAAAGAATTGGGTTTTACAATTCAATGGCAACCTGTAACTTAACAACTGTAAATCAAAATATCTGAAAAATCTGAACTGCTGGTTTTTACAGGATTAAACCGGTTTGGATGATTACCGGACTGTTGATCATTAATTCTTCTATTCTTCTTTTAAAACCTGTAATCATCTAAACCAGTCTAACCCTGAAGCCCTGGGTGGACCATTAATCCACCATCTATAGTATATTCTCCGCCGGTAATAAACCTTGCTTCATCTGATACGAGGAAGGACACCAGACTGGCCACTTCTGTTGCCTCTCCCAATCTTCCCAGCGGAATACTGGCCGTCATTTTATTTCTGATAGCGCCGGCCTCTTCATGGCTGACGCCTATTTTTTCAATTAAAGGCGTATCTATGGGTCCTGCGTTGATCGCATTCACCGTGATTTTGCGGGGAGCCAGCTCTCTGGCCAGTGTTCTGGATATCGCGTTGAGCGCAGCCTTGCTGGCTGCCAGCACTGTTGTCCCCGGCATGCCGGCGTAGGCGTTAATGGCTGAAAGAAAAACAATACTGCCGCCATCATTCAATAAAGGAAGTAACTGTTGCGCAGTGAAAAAAGCCCCTTTAAAATTAACGTCGATGACTTCATCAAACAGCTCTGGCGTCACACCTTCAAAAGGCGCAAATTTTGCAACACCTGCGTTGATAAACAGAATGTCTACTTTGCCATAACGACTACGCGCATATTCTGCCAGCTTTTTCGTGTCTTCCAGGCTGGACTGGTCTGCTGTAAACCCTTCCGCCGGAAATCCCAGTTCGTGTACGGCCCGTTGTACCGCTCCAGGATTACGACCCGTTATCAATACCTTTGCTCCCTTCGACAAAAATTCCGCTGCTGTTGCATATCCTATTCCGCTATTACCACCCGTGATAATAGCAATCTTGTTTTTAAGCTGGTCCATGCCTAATTAAGTGTAATTGATTTATTTAAAAGTATCAATATTTCAAGATAAAAAAATAGAGATGCCCGTCTCTACTTATTTATTTATTTAAAAACATCGATGTGTCAGCCGATAAAAAAAGCTGTTTGCGTCCAATAGGTCTGCACTCAGCTCAACTGCAAAAAGAACAACGATAATTGTTTCATCATCTCTTTATTAATGGTCAGCTCAACTATACGGCCATTCTTTACAGAATTCAATACACCGCTGTCCACCAGAATCTTTACGTGATGCGAAACTGTAGGCTGTGACAAAGAACAAAGACAACAAACATCACCGCATACTATGCTGCCCTTTTGGGCAATTTCCATAATAATTGATAATCTGTGTTTATCGGCTATGGCATTTGCTGCTTTTTCTATAATTCCCACATCCATGACACAAAAATAATACTTTTTTTGAAACATCGAAATTTTTCAATGATTTTTTATTCTGCCGCCTCCGCTTTGGCTGCCAGCCGGTTTCGCCGGTATGCCGCCGGACTCACCCCATAATATTTCTTAAACAGCCTGCTAAGGTGGCTTTCATCTGTAAATCCCAGTTCATCAGCAATCTCTCCAATAGTCAGTCCGCTGTTCTCCATCCTTAACTGCACCAGCTTCAGCTTGTAGGAGATAATAAACTGCTGTACACTCTCCCCTGTCTGCTTCTTGAAAAACTCACCGATATAATTCAATGACAGATTAAATTTCGATGCCATTACCTCCAGCTTCAGCTGATCCGGATGATAGATCTGTTGCCGGATATAGGAAATCATCCGTCCTATCAGCGGCTCCTTGTCCTCTTTATCTGTAACACCCACCTCTTCAGATACATTCCGCGCAATAATATTCAGCAGCAAAGACACATAATGCTGGAGATTGGTTTCATAATAAGAACACCTCGACTCAAACTCCTGCGCCATATTAGCGATAAGGGCTGTGATCATCTTGCAGTCATTCACATGTTTTACCAGAATAGGCTGATGCCTGTTGTGATGAAAGAAAACATATTCCAGCTGCTTCAGCCACTCCCCAATCCGGTGGCGCTCTTCAGCCGAATGTTGTTTCTCCAGAAAATGATCCGAAAAACGTACAGAAGTAAAACGCGTAGGTGTCTCTGCTTCAAAACCCCGGCAGTCGCGTGGTGTGAACAATATAATGCTACCCGGCTTGTAGGGGAAACGGTTCTGATTGATCACCCGTACACCATGTCCTTCTTTAATATGTATGATCTCAAAAAAATAATATATCAGCGGGCGGGAGGTCCACTCACTCATGTCTGCCTCAAACAATTCAAAAGGCATATGTAAATTTCGTTGTCCCATAGCCTCCAAAATTACAATAGAATCCCCGAATTATACCTGCTGCACCTTTTCAGGTGCTCTTAATTTTGTGTTATAAAGATTAAAGACATGAAATTACTGGAACCAATTGCCGCCCCCACCCTCCGCTTAAACAACAGAATTGTAATGGCTCCTATGAGCAGACGCAGAGTGACAGGAGAGGGTGTTCCCGGAGAATTAATGAAAACTTATTACAGCCAGCGCGCCAGCGCCGGGCTGATCATAGCCGAGAGCACCGTGATAAGCCCCAACGGCATGGGCATTTCACGCCTCCCCGGCATCTACAGCAAAGCACAGATAGAAGGTTGGAAAAAAGTAACCACTGCAGTACATCAGCAGAACGGAAAAATATTTCTGCAGCTGGTACATGCCGGCAGAATTGCCCATGCACTCAACATCCCCGGTGGCGCTTCTCCCGTGGCACCTTCCGCCATTGCAGCTGCCGGTACTATCAGCACCCCGGCCGGCGTACAGCCGTTACCGGTACCCGCAGCATTATCTCCGGAAGATACAGAAGAGATTTACAACATACATCTGCAGGCAGCCAAAAACGCATTGGAAGCAGGTTTCGACGGTATAGAAATACATGCTGCTCATGGATATCTGCTGGAACAGTTTATTCATCCGGCCTCCAATCAGCGTAATGATGAATATGGCGGCAGCATTGAAAACAGAAGCCGGCTACTGCTTCGTATCACGGAAGGAATCATCGGCATAGCCGGCGCAGACCGGGTCGGTATTCGTTTCTCTCCATTCGCTTCTCTCAATGGACTTTCTGCTTATGAAGAAGAAACCGCTACCTATCTTTATCTTGCCGCTAAACTTAACAAGATGAATATCCGCTATATTCATCTGTCTGATCAGTCTACCAACGGCCACCCTCCTATTCCTCCTGCTTTCATTTCCCTGCTGCGGGAACAGTTTCATCAATGGCTGATACTCGCCGGTGGTTATGATACCGATAGTGCAACAGCAGCGATGCAACGTTTTAACAACGATCTTATTGCATTCGGCAGACCTTTTATCTCCAATCCTGACCTCGTGGAACGTATCGCACAACGGCTACCATTCGCACCTGCAGACAAATCCACCTTTTATGAAGGAGAAGAAAAAGGATTCATTGACTACCCATTTCTGACACCTGCGCAAAAGTTGTAACTGGCATTTTTTTACTTATCTTTACGAGATTGCGTTGTTACATTACGTAACAACGCATTGCTTATATGCCAAACAAATCATTGCCCATGTATTTCATGAAAAATCGCTATTTATTTCCTATTTCTTTTCTGGCCATCGTTGCCTGCCATGAAACCAAAACACCTGTTGAAAGTACTGATGCAGCACCTCCTGCACAGGAAGCGGCTAAAGCCGGCAATGCCACCACCGCATCCAATACCTTACAGATCACAGAACCATGTGCTGTCTTTTATGCTCCAGACAGCATCAAACTGGAAAAAATAAAAAAGGAAAATGGAGAAGAAGCATTTTACACCATCACAGATGACAACCTGAATTACTTTGCCGATTCCAATATTTTCCTTGAAAGCAAAGGCGTAAAAACCGTTACCGCTCAAAAAGGAAAAATATCTTTTACATCCAAAGATGGTAAAACCACCACCATCAACCTCAACGACGAAAAATACACCTGGGAGGTTTTTCTGTTCAACGGCAAAACCGTTACCAATGCTGATATTTCAGACATTGAAAATGAATATGAAAAATATATGAAACCATAGAAATTTTGATATTTTGTTATTTAGCTATTTTGATATTTTGAATAACGAGATCCCAAAATATCAAAATAGCTAAATAACAAAATATCAAAATAAAACATATCCCAGCGTAACAGCCACATATTGCCGATAAGCCTTCAACTGCTCCTTATTCCCCGGATCTTCTATCAATGTGACCAGCCCTCGTACATATCTTACATCAATACTGATCTTTTTTCTGAACGTATAACCGGCACCGATAGTAAACCCAATATCATTTTTAGTAGCATATCCGCTTTGCATACTGCCATTGCCATAATTGTCCGCCCTCAGCAGTATACCGGAGTAAGGCCCGGCAAACAATTCCGCATTGGCCATACGAAATGCCGCACTGATCGGAAAAATATCCAGCCTTGACTGGTCTTTGTTAATGGCCGCCCATACATCATGTTTTAATACAAAATGCCGACTAATTGGCGACACCGCGCTCAAACCGGCTACCAGTCCGGTTTTATTTGTCATTGAAACGCTGTCTCTTTCTTTTCCGTATACACCAGGTAACTGTACACCGGCTTTTACCTGCAGGGAGAAAGATGATATGTCCTGTGCTGCGGCACAAAACACCATACAGATCAATAAAAAAGTGCTGCAAATTTTTTTCATAAAATCAGAATTGAATATCCCAGATAGCTGCAGCCCTTTCCAGTTCTACCAGTGCTGTAGCATGACTATATACACTTTCATAATATTGTTGCTGTACATCGTTATAGGTACGTTGTGCATTCAGTACCTCCAGCAGGGAGGTTTCTCCCCGCTGATAACTGTAACGCCGTCCTTCCAGCACCTTTTTGGCTTCTTCCAGCAGCCCGCTGTCAAACTGATGCAGCTGATGGCCCGCACCCAGATAACTGAAATAGGCGGTAGTTACTTCCGTTTGTACCTGCAACAATGTTTGCCGGTATACCGTTTCCTGTTGTTTCACACCCGCATTGGCAGCCATCAGATCTCCCTTGTTGCGGTTGGAAAACTTCAGCGGCAGGCTGATGCCCGCGGAAACGGTATTCATAGACGGTGTAGGGGCTACCACGTTAGTAACCTGTGTAGCATTATTGACTCCGAGATTAAGCCCCAGATCAATGATACGGGCGGCTTTCGCCAGTTGTAGTGTTTTTACCGATACGTCCTTCTGACGCAGTGCCGCCAGCAGATCAGCCCTTTCATCCTGCGCTTTTGTCACCAGCTCCGGCAGAGCGTAAGCACGCTCAAAACGGCTCACATCCCCCACCGGCGCCACCAGGGTATCCCCCCGATAGGTGCCCATCAGATTGTGCAGCTGCACAAAGGCTGTTTTCATATCTGCTTCCACACCATAAGCCTCATTCAACAGCATGCCCGCTTCAATACGCGACTGACGGGCATCTGTTTCAGTGATAAGGCCTGCTTTAAAACGGATACTGTCGGCCTGCGCCAGCTGTTGCATATAACGATAGGCTTCCATCTTAATTTCGTATAGCCGTTGCTGTTGCATAGCGGTCAGAAAGGCTATGGTAGCATCCGCGCGCAGATTACGGAAATAATCTTCCAGCAGATGCCGGGTTACTTCCTGCTCACTTCTGGCCAGATTGATGCGGGCACGTCTTTTACCGCCCAGCTCCAGCGTGTAACTGATACCACTACTGAGCCCGTATCCTTGCTGCATTCTACGCTGACCATTATCAAATGCGCCGGCACTGATTTCCGGGTCAGGAAATACTTTAGCCATCAGTACATTGGCAGCGGCAATGTCCATATTGAATTTTTCTGCGGCATAGCCCAGGTTGTGCTGTCCCACACCGGACAGATAAGTGGCAAAGTCCAGCTGTTTTTCCTGTGCAACAGCCATAAGACCACTCAGCAGTAATAGTGGCAGCAGCCATCTCCTCTTCATAAAAATTATTTTATTTCGTTAACAGCTTTTTTCTCAGTCAGGTAATACAATGCCGGCAGGGCATACAACGTGATAAGCGTGGAACAGAGCAGCCCATATACAATCACGGTAGCCAAAGGCCGCTGCACATCCGAGCCTATGCCAGTGGCCAACGATGCCGGCAACAATCCCAGCATGGCCACGGTGGCGGTCATCAGCACCGGCCTGAAACGGTCCCTGGCAGCCTGTATCACCGCCTCTTTCAGGGAAGCCATCTCTTTACGCAGCTGGTTCATATGCGATACCATCAACACGCCATTTTGTATGGCCACGCCAAACAAAGCGATAAAACCCACTGCTGACGATACGTTCAGCGTCATGCCCCGCACATTCAGCGCCAGCATGCCCCCAAACAGCGCCAGCGGGACAATAGAGAGGATAAGTGCAGACTGACGCGCCACACCGAAGGCTCCATACAACAACACAAACATCAGCCCCAGTGCTACTGGTACAATGATAGCAAGCCTGCTGTAGGCACGGTTTTTATTTTCAAACTGTCCACCCCAGGCAATCGTGGTTTTGTCCTTATCGTATTTTACATCTTTCTCTATCCGTTCCTGTGCGGTGCGCAGAAAGGTGGTGAGGTCTGTGCCGCGCAGATTCAACCGCACTGTTAGATGACGCCTCCCCATTTCACGGGTGATGGTACTCTCACCAGTGGCCAGCTGCACTTTGGCTACCTGCGACAGCGGTATCTTCACACCATCACCATTGGTCAGCATCAGATTCCCGATCTTCTCAGGCGTATTGCGGGCATCTTCCTGATAGCGACAGCTGATATCATACACCCTGTCGCCCACAAACACCTGTGCGACTGCTTTTCCCCCGATTGCAGTCTCTATCAGCTCAGCCACATCGGCGATATTGAGGCCATAGCGGGCGATGGCTGCCCTGTCGGCCTGTATCTGCAGCTGCGGCAGTGGCGGCTCCTGATCGATGGCCAGGTCCACCGCACCAGGTACGTGAGACAACGTGGCCATCACGACCTCGGCTGTACGCCGTGTTTCCTGAAAATCCTTACCATAGACTTTCACTACCAGTTCACTGTGCGCACCGGCAATTTTATCCATTACGCCGTCAATCATCGGCTGACTAAAGCCCACTGTATAACCTGGCATGGTAGCGTAATCCGCTGCCAGCTCATTAATGAGGTCCTGCTTGTTTTTACCGGAAGGCCATTCCTTGTAGGGCAGCAGGCCAATGGAACATTCATAGTGGGAAGGTGTGAACGGATCCGTACCATCATCATTACGACCGGTTTGTGTCATCATATAAGTCACTTCCGGATGCTGCATGGTGCGAATACGCAGACTGTCCGCCATCTCTCTGGCCTTAGCCAGCGACACGCCCGGCGGCAGCTGCACCTGCAACCAGATAGAGCCTTCATCCAGTGGTGGCAGGAAATCTTTGCCTACCGTGATGGTCAGCCCTGCGGCCGCCACCAGTACCACCGCCAGCGGTACAAACACTTTACGCGGATGCTCCATGATTTTTTCCATCCGGCGCTGGTAAACGCTGGTCAGCTTCTCCAGCCAACGATTGTGATACAATTTCTGAGGCTTACGGTAAAGCATATACGCCAGACCGGGAATCAGCAGCAAAGCCACCGCCAGAGACCCCAAAAGCGCATAACCTACTGTAAAAGCCATCGGCGTGAACAACTTCTTCTCTACCCGTTCAAAAGCAAACAACGGCAGGTAAGCGGTGATAATGATCAACGTAGCAAAAAATACAGGTCGGGCCACCGATTGCGCCTTCTTCATAAAACTTTGTTCTTCCAGCATCTCCAGCGGATGATCTTCCCTTTGCCGCAGCATCGTTTCCGCCATCACAATCGCACCATCCACGATGATACCAAAGTCTATCGCTCCCAGCGACAACAGGTTAGCAGGGATATGCGTGAAATGCATCAGGATAAAGGCAAACAACAGGCTCAGCGGAATAGTGACTGCTACCAGCAAAGCAGCACGCCAGCTGCCCAGGAAAATGATCAGCACCAGCACTACCAATGCCATTCCTTCCAATAGTGTATGCGACACCGTATTCAACGTAGTATTGACCAGCGCAGTTCTGTCGAGGAAGGGATGTATTTTGACACCTGCCGGCAGCAGGCCGTTGTTCAACTCATCTACGGCTTTGTGTACGCCGTCCAGCACCACGGAAGGGTTCTGGCCTTTCAGCAACAATACAATCCCCTCAATGCTTTCGCTATAGTGACGCTCATGGTCTGTAAAGCCCAGTACTCCTTTTCTTTCGAGATTACCATAACGCAGCTGACCGATATCCTGCAGAAACAAAGGCACACCCTGAGGCGACTGTATAACGGTATGGCCTATATCATCCAGTGATTTCAGCAGACCGATACCTCTTACCACATAGCCCAGATCACCGCGCTGGAGCACACTGCCGCCGCTGTTGCTGTTGTTATTATTAATGGCCGCTGTCACCGTACCCAATGGAAGATGGTACTGTTCCAGTTTTTTAGGGTCCAGCTCCACCTGGTATTGCGTGGTAATGCCGCCGAAATTGGTCACGTCGGCCACGCCTGTTACCTGTTTGATTCTGGGGATGATCACCCAGTTTTGCAGATCGGTGAGTGCACGCAGGTCTGCGCTGTCACTTTCGATGATATACCGGTATATTTCTCCTATCGGCGATGTAAGCGGGTCCAGGCCGGGCTTGGCGCCATAAGGGAGGGTCACATCATCCAGTCTCTCCTTGATACGCTGCCTTGCCCAGTAGTCGTCTATACCATCATTGAACACAATAGTGATCATAGACAAGCCAAAGGTGGAGCGGGAACGCATCACATGCATGCCCGGCATGCCGTTGAGCGCACGTTCCAGCGGAATCGTAATCTGTTGTTCTACTTCTTCTGCAGCCAGTCCGGGTACCTGTGTGACCACCTGTGAGGTAACATCAGCAATATCAGGATAGGCTTCCACGGCCAGCTGCTGCCAGCTGTAATATCCTCCTGCGGCGAGTAACACAAATAGGGTTACCATCAGCCAACGTTTCTGTATAGCTGTATTCATCAATTGTTTCATAAGCCTCTTATTTTACTGCTGAGAGATAGAAGGCGCCATCACCTATTATTTTATTCTGCGGCTTCAGACCATTGCGGATAATGAGCTGCTGCCCTTTGGTTTCACCGGTGACGACTTTCCGGCGGACATAGGTACCAGGGGCTACTTCAGCAAACACATAACTTGAATTATTGTCCTGCATCACCGCGCGCGCAGGCACTGCTATTACTTTCTCCGGCGCATCCTGAAAGTTGACGCTGGCATACATACCCGGTTTCAGCTGATGGGCAGGATTATCGCAGATCATCAGCACTTCCGCTGCCCTTGTTTCTTCATTGATAACACGGCTTACATGAAACACCTTTCCACTGAAAGCAGTATCTGGTAATGCAGTCACCTCCATATTCACGGCATCGCCTTCGTGGATAAAACGGAGGTCCTTCTCCTTCACCTGTCCTGCAATCCACACCTGCGACAGCTGCGCCACAACAGCCACTGCACCATCTTCCGCCTTCAGGAACTGTCCGTTGACCAGCTTATTACTGATCACTTCCCCACCGATAGGAGACCTTACGACCAGAGGTTGACCCAGCACCTGCTGCTGAGGATCTATATTAAATACTTTCAGTGCCGCGGCTGCATTCTCCAGCTCCTGCCGCTGCACAGCCAGGTTGGTATTGGCTTCTTCCAGATCGCGAGCAGCGCCTACACCATGCTGATGCAGGTCCTGCTGCCTTTTCTGTGCCAGTACGGCCTGTTCATACAACTGGCGGGCCTGGAACCAGGCCTTCTGCGCATCATAAAAATCGGGCGAGGAAATTGCAAACAAAGGGGAGCCAGCATGTACCTTATCACCCAAACGCACATACGATTTTACCACCCTGCCGGCAAAAGGCGGGGCAATCTCCGCATAGTTATTGGGAATAGCCTTTACGATACCAGCCGTCAGCAATTGCAGCTGATAAGGGGCTTCCGTTATCGTATGCAGGTGTATTTTGGCCGACAACGGAGAAGCGGCTGGCACAATGATAGTATCTCCTCTGCCTTCAAATGTTACGATTTCTTTTCCTTTGTCCGGATGGTGACAGGACGCAGTGATCAACACCACGCCGCAAGCTGCAGTGAACCTTTTCATGACGATATTTTTTTCGTGTATCTGTTACAGTTAACCGTAACCGCGGCAAAAGTATAAACAGCCCGTGGATGCAGCCGTTAGAAAGGATTTAGAATATTATTAGAAACATATTAGAGCCCCAGGGCTGAAGCCCTGGGCTAAGTTTGATTGCGGGATAATGTGGAGGCTAAGCGGGCCTGGACTAATATAAGCCCCAGCTAATGCAGGCACGAGACAATAATGTAAAAGCAAAACACTGTCCAAAACAATATTAAC
Source organism: Chitinophaga sp. HK235 (assembly GCF_018255755.1). Taxonomy (NCBI): domain Bacteria; kingdom Pseudomonadati; phylum Bacteroidota; class Chitinophagia; order Chitinophagales; family Chitinophagaceae; genus Chitinophaga; species Chitinophaga sp. HK235. The sequence continues at coordinate 2,776,733 of NZ_CP073766.1, forward strand.
CCAAGCCTGATACAAGAACGAAACAAAAATGTAAAGCCCCGCACCGGCCTCTACAAATATAGCCCAGGGCTTCAGCCCTGGGGCTAAATATGCGGCAATTCCAGCGTAAATGTAGTGCCACTCCCAGGCTTGGATACTACGCTGATATTGCCTTTATGCAGCCGGATGATTTTAAGCGCAAGTGAAAGACCGATACCATTACCATCAGCATAAGGACGGTTATGGCCTCTGTAAAAAGGGGTGAAGATATGAGGCAGATCTTCTTTGGCAATGCCAATGCCTTCATCGGTGAAACGCAGGATAGCATGGCCTTTAAACCAGGTGACGGTAACAGTGGTTTCGGGCGGACGGGAGAATTTACAGCCGTTTTCAAGGAGGTTGATAAATGCCACTTTCAACAGGTATTCGTTACCATTCACAGACACTACATCATCATCATCGGTATCTTCTTCAAACACCACATTGATCTTATATTCGGGGTGTGCCTGCAGGATATCGCCACGGGCATCCATCAGCACTTCATCGAGACGTATTTCACGGAAATTGATTTCTGTGGGGTCGTAGCTGGCCTTGGCCAGGTCTAGCAGACTGTTGGACAGCTTCACCAGCCGCTGTGCATCGGTGATGGCATGACGCATGGACTGACGGTATTCCTCTGCCGGTCGCTCACGGGAAGCGGTGATCTCCAGTTCGGCCATCATAGCGGTGAGCGGCGTGCGCAACTCATGGGATATATTGGAAACAAATTGTTTCTGAGCATCAAAAGATTGTTCCAGTCGGTCCAGCATCCGGTTGAAGGTCTGTGCCAGTTCTGCGATTTCATCTTTCCCTTCTGCGCCTCTCAGCCGAAGGTCAAGGTTGGTAGCGGTAATTTCTTCTACCTTATCCACCATATCAGATACCGGTTTCAGGGCCTGATGTGAGAAAAACTGGGCTGCCAGGAATACAAACACTACAGCCACCAGAAAGGTAATCACCAGCGTCCAGAAGAGATGTTGCAGCTGCCCCAGGCCGTATTCATCCTGGGCTGCGGCGGTGACAATATAGGGCGTTCCGTTATGGTTGAACAGGAATCCTACCACCTGCAGCGGACCTTCATGAAAGGCGATCTGCCGCTGTTCAATGATCTCACGGATCATCTGTTTGGTTTCCTTTACCTTGTCTATGTCTACAGCATCGTGATATAACAGGTGAAAGGCCGTATCATAGACGGCGACCTCCTCCTGGGAGCGGGAACCGCCAGCATTCTTATAGATCAGTTGTAATACTTCAGGGCTTATTTTGGCGTCGAGGAGCAGGTTGGCCTTGGTAATAGCCTGCTGTTGCAGGTTTTTGTAATACTCTTCTTCACGGTCCTGGGAGTACGAAATATACACCACCCATGCAAATACCAGCAGCAGCGCTGCGATCATACCGGTAAATAAGAGGGTCAGCCTGTTACGGATCTTCATGGTCAGCCAGCTTTAAAAATGAATCCCATACCGGGTTTGGTATGGATCAGTTTTACTTCAAATGCCTTGTCTACTTTTTTACGGAGATAGTTAATATAAACATCGATGAAATTGGTGCCGGTATCGAAATGGGTTTCCCATACATTCTCTGCGATCTCGGCTCTGGACAGCACTCTTTCCTTGTTTTGCAGCATGTATTCCAGCAGGCGAAACTCTTTGGGTGTGAGGTTGATCTCCATACCGTTGCGGGTCACACTTTTGGTTTGCAGGTCCATTTCCAGGTCTGCATAACGTAATACGGCTGCTTGTGGCGTTACTACGCCATGGTTACGTTTTAGCAGGGCGCGGATACGCACCAGCAGCTCCCGCAGGTCGAAGGGTTTTACGAGGTAGTCATCAGCGCCGGCATCGAAACCTTCTACTTTATCGTCGGTGGTACCGAGTGCTGTCAGCATGAGGATGGGAATAGAGGGCAGGGCCGCTCTGACTGCGCGGCTCAGCTCCAGGCCATTGATACGGGGCAATACGATATCGGTGATGACCAGATCGAAGCCACCGCCCAATGCCAGTTTAAGTCCCGCTTCACCATCCCAGGCCAGTGTTACGGTATAGCCCTGTTCTTCCAGCCCGCGCCGGATCAGTGTTCCAACGCGTTCTTCATCTTCTATGACTAAAATTTTCATGATGCAGAAAAGTCAAAGCTATCCATTTTTTCCTTTTCTACCGTACAAAATAGTCCCAGGCAGCTTTGCCGATGGAGGCGATAGTACGTTCACGGGTTTCCTGGTCAGCATAGGAGTCTTTTATGAAGATGGTGATAATCAGGTGTTTTCCGTCGGGCAGCGTGATGATACCGGCATCATTAGTGGCGCGGGTAAGGCCGTCCACAGTCCCTGAAGTGCCTGTTTTATGCGCCACCACGGTGCCTTTGGGCAACTGGGCTTTCAGTCTTCTGGCACCGGGTCCTGAATTCACGAGGATGTCCAACAGATAACGATAGCTGCTGTCTGATAAAACATGGCCGGTATAGAATTTTTTAAACAGGGCTGTCATCGCTTCTGGTGTAGACCAGTTCCGGTACTGCATCGGTTCATTGGGCACCTGTACCTGTTCTGTCAGTGCAATCTGCATATCTTTGATCCCGAGGCGGTGCACATATTTGTCTGCTACCTTTACGCCGCCGATGATACGCAATAATACGTCGCAGGCAGAACCATCGCTTTCGGCCACATTGTAACGGAGCAGCTCCGTTATAGACACGTCTATATTACCGGCAGGATGTTCATCTCTGAGCGGACTGTGTCCCATTTTAGGGATATAGTCTGAAGGCAGTACCCGTATCTGCTGATGCATAGAGAGCTTTCCCTTGTCTACTTCGTCCAGTACCGCCATGGCTATCGGGAACTTATACACGCTTTGCATGGGGAATCGCATCTTACTGTTCAATCCCACGGTCTCTCCTGTTTCCAGTATGGTGGCACATACGCCTACTGTGCCTTTGGAGCCGGCAGCGATTTCTTCAAATTTTTTCGTCAGTGGTTGCTGGGTCATGGCAACAAGTGGGCCCAAAAGTACTGCAATGAACAGTGACAAACGTTGGTAAATCATAAATAAATTAAGATAAACTATATATGTAAAAGGATATACAAATATATAAAAAGCGGATCGGCGTAATCCCTTGATTTCATGGTTATTTATCATGCAAGCTCACAATTTTGACAGATGACTGCAGCATCCGGCATTTTGCGCTTAGAATTTAGCTTTACAGATATTATTTTTATCCTCAAAAAGAAAGGCTTTGAGTAAACCAATATTAGTTATAAAATTCGGTACGGCGTCTATCACACATGGCAATGGTGATCTGGACGAGACCGTTATAGCAGGCATAGCGCGGCAGGTAGCCGAGTTGCATCAGCAGTATCATATCGTGCTGGTATCTTCCGGAGCGGTAGCTGCCGGCAAACAATATCTAACACAATATAGTGGCACGATCAGCGAACGTAAGGCTGCCGCCGCTATCGGCAACCCCTTGCTGCTGAGTAAATACAGCCGTTACTTTGCACCCTACAATATTGCAGTGGCACAGAGCTTATGTGAAAGGCAGCATTTCTCCAACAGGGATCAGTTTCTGCAACTGAAACGCACCTACGAAGAATTATGGGCCAGCAACATTATTCCCATCGCCAATGAGAACGATGTGGTGAGCAGCCTGGAGCTGAAGTTTTCTGACAACGATGAGCTGGCCACGCTGATTGCTGTGGGCTTCGGGGCGTCACTGCTGTTGTTCAGTACCAGCGTGGCAGGTGTACTGGACCGCAACGGACAGGTAGTACCACAGATAGATGTAATCGATAAATCCGCCCTTTCCCTGGCCGACAAGGAAAAATCCGCGCTGGGCCTGGGTGGTATGGTATCCAAGCTTACCTTTGCACGCCTGGCCACCCGTATGGGCATCCGTGTAGTGATTTTCGGTATTCGTACTACTGACGGTATCCTCAATGCTATAGCTGGCAAAACAGGCACCTTATGTCTCCCACAGCCGTGCAGCATGCCCGCACGCAGAAAATGGCTGGCCAGCGGTAGTCTGGTGACCGGCAGGATACAGATAGATGCCGGCGCACAGGAAGCAATCGAAAAACGCCATAGTCTGCTCGCAGTGGGTGTTAAAGAGGTACTGGAGAAATTTGAGTGCGGAGAAGTGATAGAGATCGTCAACGAAGAAAAGATCGCCATTGCTGTGGGCAGGACCAAAATATCATCCGACGTACTGGAAAATAATCATAAGGCACAGAATATTGAAGTGGCGCATGCCGATGACATTGTGCTGTTATAAATGTAATATATCATGACTATTCAACCCCTCCTCGAAAAAGCCCGACAGGCCACGGAATCCATCCGCACCCTGCCGGACGCGCAGAAACAGGCACTGCTGCAACATCTGTCACGGTCACTTACCGAAAACATTCCGGCTATCATCGCCGCCAATAAAAAAGATCTGGACCTGATGCCGGACGAAGACCCTAAAAAAGATCGTCTGCTGCTCAACGCCCAACGTATCCGCAGCCTCGCTGCCAGCCTCAACGATATCGCCCGTCTCCCTGACCCGGTCAACCAGCTGCTGCTGGAAAACCACCTGGAAAACGGATTGCTGGTACAGAAAAAAACCGTCCCCCTCGGCGTTGTAGGCGTCATCTACGAATCACGCCCCAACGTAACCGTTGACGTGGCCGCCCTCTGTATCCGCTCCGGCAACGTATGCGTGCTGCGCGGTGGCTCCGATGCCATTCATACCAACACTTGCCTGGTGGCGCTCATACAGGACGCCCTACGCCAGTTTGATGCCGACGAAAACACAGTACAACTGTTGCCTCCCGATCGTGCCCTGGTAACAGAAATGCTCACCGCCGTCAAATACATCGACATCATCATCCCCCGCGGCTCCCAGCAGCTAATAGACTTTGTACGTGCCAATTCCCGCGTGCCCGTAATAGAAACCGGCGCCGGTGTATGTCATACCTACGTGGAACGTTCCGCCAACCTCGAACAGGCCGCTGCCATCGTCACCAATGCCAAAGTATCCAGGCCTTCCGTTTGCAACGCACTCGACACCGTACTGGTGGATACCGCCGTGGCAGCCGACTTCATCGCATTGCTGGCACCACAGCTGGCCGCTTATAATGTAGACATATATGCGGAACCGTTAGCCTACGCCCTGCTGGAGGCCAACCACTACCCTCACCTTCATCCCGCCAGTACAGAAGACTTCGGCCGGGAATTCCTGTCACTCAAATGTTCCATCAAAGTGGTGCCCAATACAGCAGCCGCATTGGAACATATCCAGGAATATTCCTCCCGACACTCCGAAGCCATCATCTCCCGCGACCCGATCGTGAGCGAACAATTCCTCAACACCGTAGATGCCGCCGCCGTATATGTCAACGCCTCCACCCGTTTCACCGATGGTGGCGTATTTGGCCTGGGCGCCGAAATAGGCATCTCCACACAAAAACTTCACGCCAGAGGCCCGTTTGCGCTCGAAAAACTGGTAACGGAGAAATGGTTTGTATATGGCAGCGGCCAAACCAGACTGTGATTCATATGATGCCGCTGATTTTCCTGATGCGCGGAGATTAGTAGGAGGATAAAAATGAAACAGCCATTGATCAAGAGATCAATGGCTGTTTCACTTTTACCAAAAACATCAACGGATGTGTTAATCTCCTCTTCTATCTACGTCCATCAGGAACATCAGTAGTATCAGCATTCATCACAGTTATGGTTTGATGACTTTAATGGTCATCCTGTCATACAATCCATGTGTGATATCAATCAGATAGATACCTGCAGGCAAACCGGACAGGTTCTCCATCTGCAGTCTGTTCATTCCTTTTGTTACCTGGATTCTCTGTTCTTTCTTAACATGTCCGTCGAGACCATACAAACGTAAAGTACCAGGTCCTTCAAAGGTAGACTGGAAGCTGATATTGATCCTGTCTGAGAAAGGATTGGTAGCGATCAGAGAAGGTGTTTCCGTGTTCATCTTCTGCAATGTGGCTGTTCCTCCGCTTATCTTCACGGTATAATCTTCCACTTCTCCCTGGTAACTATCCACACCGCAGGGTTTTACATTGCTGCCATATCCCATTCTCACGCGCATCAGTGTAGCGCCGGTTTTAGCATTGGCCGGTACGGTGATCGTTTGTGTAAATGGACCAGTGCCGCGTTTAACAAATACTTTCTCCGTGGTATCATTCAGTTGTTTATCTCCATTCCAGTCTATCCAGGCGGCTACGGAAATATCAGGCCAGTATTCGATGCCGAGGTTGATCTGCAGCTGATAGGATTGTCCGGCAGTGACATTGGCGGATTGGGCGGTAAAGTCCCTGTAGCCGTCCCATTGTGAACTGTTGTCCAGGTTAGCCAGCCGTACCCTTGTGATGGTATTGTAATTCAGCGCGGTGCTGGCGGTACAGTAATCCTGTACATGCACAACGGAATCAGCCGGAGCTGTAACAGTATCTTTTTGTCCGGCTTTGATGCTGGCACCGGGTTGAGTATTGTAGGCATAATCCATTAAAGTATATGCGTCACCGTTAGCATTCACTTTAAAACGGAACCAGCCATAGTGTATTTCACCGTAAGTGGTAAACGAGAACCCTGCATAACCGGTTTGGCCTTTCCAGACGGTGTAGTTGGTTGTATTCAGGTTATGCTCATCCGGGAAATCACCGCCGACTCTAAAGTTGGATGCGTTACTGATGACGGTGCCTGGCGTCAGCAACGAAATATTTTTAGTAGTACCCTGACATACCATCGGTTTCCGATAGGTTTCAAACCGCAGTCTTCCGCTATCAGACCAAAGGCCAAAGGTAGCCTCCGCAATATTATCTACCCGGAATGGGAACCAGGTATTGGTACCATTAATGGTGTATAACGTATCATTTACATCTATGTATTTAATTCCGTACGGATCGCGGAAGCTGATGCCCAGCTGATTCTGGCTGCCGTCAACTGCCTGTTGAACAGTGAAGGCAGCGGGAAGAATATTAACCGTGATATTGGTGTTGTTGGCAGCAGCATGATTCGTTGCCTTACCAGTAAAGTACAGGCGCGCTGTGGTACCATCTATCGCCGCCAGCTGTACATTGAGGCCGGCAGGCACATTACTCACCGTATAATGTACATTGTTGGTAAAGTTACCGGAGTTGATGGCGAATGTGTTTCCAAGCAGGCTTAGTTTCAGTGTGTCCCCAATACTGCCGTCATTGGCAGCCCCCTCCCGGAACTGGGACCCTGACCATGAAAGGATAGGATTACCCGGATCTCCGGCTTTAATACCAGCATTCGGCGCCTGGTTCCAGGCATAATCCTTAATAGTGTAACTACTTCCATCCGCAGCCACACTAATGCGCATCCAGCCATAGCGGGGCTTTCCGGCCAATGTGAATTTAAGTCCTACAAAAGCGGTTTTCCCGGCCCACTTGGTATAAGTGCTGCTGTAAATATCATGTTCGTCCGGGAACTGGCCACCAGCCACGAAGTTGGAAGCATCACCAATGATGGTGTTGGCCACCAGCGGCGAGATATTACGGGAATTCCCTTCACATACAGCTGACTTCTGGTAGGTTTCTAACCGCAGTTTATTGTTGTCGTACCAACCTCCGAATGCGGCATCTCCCACATTATTAAAGGTAAAATACGTCCAGTTATTGGTACTGTTAACCAAAATATCCGGGATGTCGGCGTAAACGATTTTATAAGGATCGAGGTAACGTATGCCAAATGCAAGGCCGGTACGGTAGAGTGTAGCCACGCCGCCCTGAATAGCTGCATTCAGGAAGGTAACTTTTACACTGTCTGTATTATTGGTTACTGCATGTTGGGTAGCCTGTCCTGTGAATGATAATAAAGCCGTAGTGTTATTCAGTACCTGGATAGCCACGGATAAACCAGCCGGAACATTCTGTGTGGTGAAGTGAGTGCCGGCCACCAGATTTCCGCTACTCATTGTAAAACCGCCACCACCCAGTATCTTCAGCGTATCCACTATTGGAAGGGCTCCATTATTGGCATCACTTTCAAAAAAGAGATTAAAAGCAGGTACAATCCGCTTCATGGAATCGGGCAACAGCGTGGCCGCCAGATTGGCTGCAGACCATAGGTTGCTGCGTTGCGCCACATTACTGTTGAGTGCTGCCATCATCCTGTCTCGCTGACCAATGGTAAACATTTTCGGACAGGAAGAATAGTCCATGTAATTTTCTGTATTGGCTACCACTCCGCACCAGTTGGCATTCAGATTACATCCGCCAAAATTGGATTGGGTAGGTGGTGTATCATCCACCTCATCACCAGGAGCATCACAACCATTTTCAAAAGTATGTTGCAGGTTCAGGAAGTGGCCTACTTCATGCGAAAGTACCCGTTTCATATTAGGTTGTCCGTTTTCAGAGCTTCCTACACCCGGGGCACCGAGGTATCTCCAGTTGTATACCACACCATCCAGATGATTGGAAGCTACCCAGTCGTCCGGAAGATAGGTCCAGCCTGAATTATTAAATACTCCTTTTTGTTCTACTTCGCTCACGATCCATATGTTCAGGTATTTTTCGCCCGGCCAGTAGGAAATACTTTTCACCGCAGCGCCGGAACCATCGGGAGAACGACCATCCAGGTCATTATAGTGATAGGTAACACCATTGGTAGGATTACCCTGCGGGTCAATATCCGCCAAACGGAAAGTAATATGCAGATTGGCTGCCAGCCCGATAAAGCGGGGATCGATGGATGAATAATCTGCGTTCAGGAGGTTATAATCCTGATTAAGAATATCAATCGCAGAACGTATCTGGTCCATCGTTACTTTATACGGATTAGCTGCATCATTAACATGGAATACCACCGGAATAGTATACTGTGTTGGTGCAGATGCCTGTGCTAACCGTTGCTGTTTCATGTTAGCGATAAATTTACGGATATTGACTTCCTGACTGGCAGCTGCTTTCAGGGAAGCAGGATGTTTTTTATACAACTCCTGCATGGCACGGGAAGCCGAACAGTGGTCAGGCAACGGTGCAAGCACCTTGTTTTGAGCTATAGCTCCCATGGTGATGACCAGGCATAGCAATAGCATCATTATCTTTCGTGATAAATGTAGCATATAAATGTTTTAATGTGGAAACTGGAAGAATGAGTTAAACAATAAACAAACAGCTGCCAATGGCAGCAAAATCAGGGATCACCTGAGAAGAGGGAAGAGCTATTTCATAAAATGGTTTTAGTGATAAAAATGGTTAATCAGGATAACATTGCCAGGCACTAAGTACCTGGAAAGCATAGGAAATACAAGTATTGTGGCATTGATTCGTTGTGGTTGATATGACAGGCGTTAATTCATTTGTTGTGCTCTTGGTAAAAACAGCAATTGCTATCACGAATTTAAAAGAGCGTGGGCTAAGTAGCTACCCTGAAATTGATTACTTCTTCCCGGATATTAACCAGGTAGTTTTGTAGGACTCCAAACTTATCCTAAAAAAACGTGTAGCCATTGACAACATCAATGGCTACACGTTTTTAAATATTCGTATTATTATCCACACCCACCACAGTTATGCAACGGTAATGGCTGAACTGAGATATACATCCTGAATAGCATTCAGCAGGGCAACGCCTTCATTCATAGGCCGTTGGAATGCTTTGCGGCCGGAGATAAGGCCTGCACCACCAGCTCTTTTGTTGATTACAGCAGATCTTACTGCATCTGCCAGATCTGCCTCTCCCTGTGAGGCACCGCCTGAATTAATAAGTCCCATGCGCCCCATATAGCAGTTGGCCACCTGGTACCGGCAAAGGTCTATCGGATTGGTGGTGGTGAGTTCGGTATAAATACGTTCATCCAGTTTACCATAGGAGGAGCTGCCGGTATTGAGGGCTTTGTAGCCACCGTTTACTTCCGGCAGTTTCTGTTTGATGATATCCGCCTGTATAGTGACACCCAGGTGATTGGCTTGTCCGGTGAGATCGGCAGCCAGATGATAGTCTACATCCTTTTTAAAAGCTTCATTACGAAGATAACACCAGAGGATGGTGGCCATGCCCAGCTCATGGGCCAGTTCAAAAGCCTGCGACACTTCCACCAGCTGGCGGTCGGCGTTATCGGAACCAAAATAGATAGTTGCCCCAACGGCTGCTGCGCCCAGGTTCCAGGCTTCCTGCACGGTACCGTACATTACCTGATCTGCTTTGTTAGGATAGGTAAGCAGTTCGTTATGATTGATTTTTACGATGAAGGGAATACGATGCGCATACGTGCGGGATACGGCTGCCAATACGCCAAATGTAGAGGCAACAGCATTACAACCACCTTCTATGGCTAGTTTCACAATGTTTTCCGGATCGAAGTAAGCGGGGTTCTTAGCAAAAGATGCGCCTGCACTATGTTCCACACCCTGATCTACTGGCAGGATAGACATATAACCCGTTCCGGCGAGGCGGCCGGAATTAAACAACTGTCCCAAACTACGCAATACCTGCGGGTTGCGGCTGGAAGGCTGATAAATTCGGTTAACGGTATCCGGACCGGGAAGATGCAGTAAATCTCTGGAGATGGTTTTACTTTCGTGTTGTAAAAGTATATCGCTATCTTTACCTAGCAACTCGCTGATTTTTTCCAAGGATAACATAACAGATTCTTTTTTGGTTAGATTAAATGTAAGGATTTAATCCTGCACAAAAACGTAGCCAGGAAAATTCTGAGACTTTCACTTCTACCGCATTATCCACTTAAAAGTAGTCATTAGATGAAAACAGTTTTTATGACCGGCGTCACCGGCTATATCGGCGGCTCAGTAGCGGCCAGGCTGATCAAAGCCGGCTACAGGGTAAACGGACTGGCAAGAAATGAAAAGGACTTTCCCGCATTAATATCAGCCGGTATACAACCGGTAGTCGGCACGCTGGATGATGAAGCCGTTATTGCCTCCGCAGCAGCATCTGCTGACGCAGTCATCAACACCGCTTCGGCAGACAACCCTTATGTAGTGGCCACTATCCTGGAAGCACTGGCCGGCACCGATAAAAAGTTTATCCATACATCAGGCTCCAGCATTGCAGGCGACAAAGCAAAAGGAGCCTATGCCATTATCGAACCATTTACCTTCATCCCTAAAAATCCAAGACTGGAAAAAGCTGCCCGTGTAGCGATAGACAGGGCCGTACTCGCCGCTGGCGGACATTATATGGTCATCTGCCCTACTATGATTTATGGTACCGGTATGGGCATCAAAAAAGAATCTGCACAGGTACCTATGCTTACCGAAGCCGCCAGAGCAACCGCTTGCGGCGTATACATCGGCACCGGTGAAAACCGCTGGTCCAACGTACACATAGAAGACCTGGCCAACTTATACCTGCTGGTATTGGAACAGGCCCCTTCCGGTAGTTTCTATTATGCCGAAAACGGTATCAACTCACTGAAGGAAATAGCTGCTGCCATCAGCAAATCGCTGGGCTTCGGTGGTAAAACAAAACCACTCTCCATCGAAGAGGCCATCACGTTATGGGGAATGGAAGGCGCCCACTTCGGGCTGGGGTCCAACAGCATCGTATCGGCAGTGGCCGCACGCAGCCTGGGCTGGCTACCCTTGCACAACAACCTGCTGTCTACTATTGTGAAGACTGAACATGATTAATATCAATAAGCCCGGGGAGTCTCTTTCTCCGGTCCCTCCTCCCGCTCTTCTGAAACAGTCTCCGTTCCTTCAAATGCACCGCCGGAACCATCATGAATAATCGTTTCAGGGGCTGATGGCTGTGTCTCAGGGTCTATAGGCCTGGAATCGTTCTCTGCTGGTATGATCATCATTTCCATATAGCAAAAATATGAAATATCCTTTGGTTTCCCACAGCAGCTGAATATACCACCATTGTTGTTTATCTTTGCTCCCCGAAAAAACAAAGCAAATATATGGTGACCCGTATCGCAATTATCCGTCATGGCTGTACATCCTGGAACAAAGCCGGCCGCCTGCAAGGGTATTCAGACATCCCCCTCGATGATGAAGGGCTGTCACAGGCACGCAAACTGGGACAACGCCTGGCCAGCGAACAATGGGACGTCGTATGTTCCAGCCACCTGATTCGCGCCCGCCAGACAGCTGCTATCGTAGCCGAAGAACTGGGCATAGACAGCATATGGCAGGATATCCGTATCGGTGAGGCCGGAGGCGGCCAGGCCGAAGGGACCACCGAAGCCGAACGCCTCGCCAAATGGGGACCCGACTGGAAACAAATGGACCTTGGCATGGAACCCAATACCAACGTGCTGGAAAGAGGTATGTCCTTTCTGGAAGACCTCATCACTACCGAAGAAGGCAAACAAATCGTGCTCATCACCCATGGCAGCTTTATCCGCCAGCTGCTCGCCTACCTGCTCCCGGAGATGCCACCACCGCCTCCTATGGGCAACACCTCCGTTACCCGGCTGGAATATGCCAACGGTGAATGGACCTGCAATCTGTTTAACAGCGTGACACACCTGGAAGAAGTGTAAACACTGTTATTTTATAGTGTGCTGCTTAATCCATGTTGCCATAAAAGCCAGTACATCAGGAGCAATGGTTTCTTCTATCTCTTCATATTCAGAGACAGACCCTGTTTTTGCATGCTGAAAGAGATGGTTTTTCCCCTCAAAAAGTTTAATGGTCACCTGTTTGTTGCCTCCCGCACGCAAAGCCTTTTCTATACGCTTCAGCTGCGAAGGCAGTACCTGTATATCTCTACTGCCATTCATGGCCAGCACCGGGCATTTTACCTGTTTAACAATGGCTGCCTGGTCACGGACAAAATCAGCACGACGAGGAACAGATAAAAAATTGAAGAACTCTTCTACATGCAGGGGCTGCGAAAGCTCCATGATGGTGCGGTCTTTGGCCGAAAGTTTTGCCACTTCCCGGTCCAGCTCCAGCAAACGGGCCGCTATCTTCAATTTGGCAATGCTGTCATTGGATTCTGTTTTAATCACATTAAAAACTGCTTCCAGCACTTTCCGGTTTGTTTCGATACCCTGAGGAGTAGCACCATGCAGTCTACCCATTGCTTCACAACCTTCATAATAACCGACTTCCGCAGGGCAGGCACTGCCAGCCATCAGTACAGCAAAAGCCACTTCAGGAGAAAGGGCTGCAATAGGGGCTATTTCTCCGCCCAGACTATGCCCTATCAGGCCCACCGCTTGCGGATTGATTTCACTTCTTGTTTGTAGATACTGTACACCCGCTACTGCATCAGCTGCAAGATCTTCATTAGTGGCCGATTCGTAATCACCAGTACTTTGACCCACACCCCGGTCGTCCACTCTCAGTACAGCAATACCCGCACGGGTGAGGTAATCTGCCAGTACAAGAAATACTTTATGCGTAAAGATAGTTTCGTTACGGTCGTTGGGGCCGGAACCAGAGATAAGCACCACTGCCGGAAAACGACTGCCCGCAGGAGGTAAGCTGAGCGTGCCTGCCAGCGATACGCCTGCAGCTTTATTAGTGAATACAACTTCCTCTTCCCGGTATGGCAGGGGCGGAATAGGCTCCTGTGGCCTTCTCAGCTTGGGCACCGGCAGCGCGGCGGTTTTAGTAAGATTCAATGTGAACTTACGCTTATCATTCATCACCAGAAAACCTGCGATCGTACTATCATTTACCAGATGTCCCTCAAAGTGTGTACTCAGTGTTGGAATATCCATTTGTAAATCCTTACCTGTAACACGGAGGTTTTCTACTTTTATATTGAAGTTCTTCTGATTAATGATGTGCATGAGTGAGTTCAGCCTGCCTTGCATATCTTCAAAGATTTCAAAGGCTACCTGCGGCGGATCTGCTTCTTCCAGTTTTAGCGTACCTATCCAAACACCTTTTACATTTTGCGCCTGCAGAGAGAAAGAGATAGTAACAAGCAACAACAATAATAATGTGCAATTCGATTTCATGTTTTTTTCCACAAACTTAGCTGCCCTCCGCGCATCAATGGTGGCTAATCCGCAAACAACACGCTCCGATATTTACAAAGAGGCATTCTTACTTTCAATGCAGTTCACATAAGAAAAACATATGTTCATCAATTCTTCAAAAGAAATAACAGGAATACCATTATTTTCATCACCCATATGCAGCACTTGAAAAAAAGACGGATTGAAATAGCCATTCATATTGCCATCTGGATAGGCGGCTATTTGTTTTTTGCGCTGGTAGCCAATACCATTGGCGTTTTCAGCAATACACAACAAACACTTTTTTATCCGCTGACAATTGGAACACTGATCAATGCAGTCCTGTTTTATACGGCCGCATTGGTTGTAATTCCCAGGTATGCGGCCGCAAAAAGAATAAAAATGCTGATATTATTGCTGATATTACTTTTTACCGGTATTACCTTCCTGAAGTCCGTCATCGATTTTCTCTTTTTTTCCAGTATTGTATCCACAGAAAAAGAACCATTCATTGAACAGATAGCCATTAATGCCATATTTGATTTTATTCTGCTCAGCATGGCCATGGCATACGGTTTTATCCGTACATGGCTGAAGAAGGAAGCGCAACAACAGGTGATACTGCAGGAAAAGCTGATGACAGAACTGAATTTTCTGAAGGCACAAATCAACCCGCACTTTCTTTTCAACACATTAAATACAGCTTATGCCAGTGCTACCTTGTATGGAGATGAACGCACTGCCGGCATTATAGATAAACTGAGTTACCTGATCCGGTACATGTTGTACGAAAGCAATGAAGACCGGGTCCCACTACAGCAGGAAATCGGATACCTGGAAAATTTAATTGAGCTGCAGCAACATCGGCTCTCCGACGAAATCAATGCTGATATCAGGTTCCAGCATCATGTGGACAATCAGCATTATATTGCTCCGCTGCTGTTACTGCCCTTTGTGGAGAATGCTTTCAAACACGGCATCCGGCTGGATGACCCTTCTTATATTCACATAATGTTGCAGGTGGCTGAAAACAAATTACTGTTCTCTGTAAAAAACAGTATGGGTGCTGTGCCTATGACGGAGCCGCATATCGGTGGTGTAGGACTTGATAACGTAAAAAAAAGACTGGCTTTGCTGTATCCATCCAGCCACCAGCTGCATATCCGTCAGGATGATCAACACTTTGACATATTGCTGGAGATAAAACTGAATACCCATGAAATGTATAGTGGTAGATGATGAGCCTTTTGCCCTGGCCCTTACACAGCGATATATCGAACAAACACCGCTGCTGCAATTGTCGGGCAGATTTACCAACCCATACAAGGCTATGGACTATCTATTGCGGGAAGAAGTGGATCTTTTATTCCTCGATATTAATATGCCGGGCTTATCCGGCATGCATTTGCTGGCGTCATTGCCTGTACCGCCCATGGTGATTTTCACAACTGCCTATCCCGAATTTGGTGCGGAAAGTTATGACTACAATGCACTCGACTACCTGTTAAAACCCATCAACTATCCGCGTTTTCTCAAAGCTGTCAATAAAGCTATTGCAGCAACGAACACCAAACCCGCCAACACCAGACCTTCAGAGGAAATAATCATTAAAAGCGGGCAGCAACTACACAGAATAAAAACAGATACCATTCTGTACATAGAAGCCGCCGGGAACTATATGTGCTTTCATACACAAGAGAAGAAACTACTCGCCCTGATGAATATGAGTGAACTGCTGGAATTATTGCCTGCACAGGATTTCATCAGAATACACAAATCATATGTCATATCCCTGCCTCATGTAACCATGTATGAAAAAAATATGGTGAGCTTACAACAGGTATCATTACCGGTAGGCATGACCTACCGGCAACAGTTTCTGGATCGGTTGAATAAAAAATAAATTACCATTTATTTCTGATAGGCTGTTTTGGGATAAATCATCTTAAATGCATTATACACCGATTGATGCATCATGGTAGCATGTACTTCATCCGGTAAATAATCATAAAACACGGTCGTCTCCGCACCTCCGTATTTTTTCAGCAGATCACGCAAAGCGACTGCATCCTCATGCATGATAATGTTTTCATCCTTGTTACAGGCGCCGATGTATACATTTACCTTCGTTTTGTTTTTTGCTGCCAATAGTGCGGGGGCTTCCTTTAAAAGTAATTCATTTCCCCACCAGAGGCTTGGGCTCATGATGACATAGGTATCAAAAAGGTCTCTATGCTTCAGCAGGATCTCTGTAGCCAGCAACCCCGCAAAAGACTCTCCGATAACAGTTTTATGATGATTGGTTTTGTAATTTCCATCAATATAAGGCTGCAGTTCTGTGGCAATAAATTTGATATAATTGGCAGACCCACCGTAACTTGGCAGCTGCTCTTTTTTAAATCCCATCTTCTTTAAAAAATCCAGATTTTCAACAGCAAAGGAACAATCTCTTCTCCGGTCGGTATTTTCAATGCCTACCACAATTGATTTGGGGAAACGATTGATCCAGGGTTGTGTATTAAACCGAATGATACCGGTGATATGAAAAAAATCTTCTTCAACCCCACCATCAATAATATAAATAACCGGATACTGCGTAGTATCGTTGGGGTTATATCCTTCCGGCAAATAGATATTTATCTTTCTCTTCTCATTTAAAACCTTCGATTGAATTTCCTTGCTGTGGCCGATGACGATGGCATTTTCGGACTGCGCAAAAGAGAAAGTGCTGATGAATAATAACAGAATGATGATACTTCTTTTCATTGATTAATAGTTATTTCTTTCAGAATGTATGGATGCTAAAGTAATTGAATTTACTGTATCTTACATCATTACCCATCTACCTGAAAGTGATATAAAATATAAAATCAAAAAAGCCGCTACCTTACCTGTCAGTTATGATATCCGGACCATCGTGTCTGTATTGGGCAACGGCACCGGTCTCACCGCCCAGGATACAGTACCGTTTGCATTATGGTGCGCCGCCCATCATCTTGACAACTTCGAAGAAGCTATCTGGACCGCCGTTAGCGGGCTTGGCGACAGAGACACTATTGCAGCCATCGTCGGCAGTATTGTTGTTTTATATGCTCCGGAAAATACAGTCCCCGAAGAGTGGACTCAACGTGTGGAAAAGTTCGACACCTCCATGTTCTACAAATAGTCTATCTGCCTGAAACATAAGCTGGCAGGTTCTTCCCCCCAAATTAACCATAACAAAACGGAAGGATGCCTTGTTATTTATAACGTCACAACGATAGTACTCTCAAACACATGCATTTCTTCACCTCAAAATTTTTCATCATGGCAACTGCAGTTAAAACCGATACTATTTACGACACCAAATGGTCATTGGCCACCCTCGAAGGCAGGCCCGTTAATAACAACGACGACCCAATGATGGGCCCGGAAATGCCATTCTTTATCATATCACAGGAAGGGGTATTGCAGGGCCGGTTTGGTCCGGCTCCAATAGCTGGTAATTCCAGGGTCACAGGCAATGACATTGAATTTATGGTAATTTACCCCAGAATATGGGCGGGTGATATCATTATGCGTTTACTGAGTTATATGCATTCTGTCACCAGATTTACGCTCAATGACAGCGAACTAAAGCTGTATAGCGAAGACATGGAATTAGCTACTTTTAAAGCTGTTTAATAACAGAAAAATCCAGTGCCTGTACTTTGTCATCAGTCACTGGATTTTTACTAAAAATAACTATGTCATCTTATGCCAATTTTATCCAGCGTATAATGCTCTCCGTTAATCCCTCTCTCAGGCAAACATTTAATTTTATTTGAATTTTTTTTATGTATCTTGTATAGATCATTGGTAGTTATGATCCGCTCATCCAATAGCAGCAGGGAGGAAGAAATTCTCCGCGGACTGCAGCAGGGAGGCCCCCGAAGACGCTCTTATGAAGAGCAGTTGTACCTGTTGTTTTATTACTTCATCCGTGAAGGGGTGCGTAAATATCGCCTCAACGAGGAAGACAGTGCCAGTGCCTATTCAGACACTATTATCAGTGTGATAGATAATATCGTATATAACCGCTTTGAAGGCAGATCTTCCCTTAAATCATATATTTATCAGATTTTTTCCAATAAATGTGTTGACCTTAAAAGAAAAACTACGACTAATAAAGAAAGGGTTCATCAAACACATGATCTGGATACATTCATTACCATGTTACCGGACAATGCCCGTAATGTAGTACAACAGCTGATAGATAACAGCAATCATTCTCTGCTGGAGAAAAAAATGCAGGAAATAGGCGAGAAATGTAAACAGCTGCTACTGCTTTTTGAAGATGGTTATAGCGACCGGGATATAGCCACTATGCTGGAATACAACTCGGCCGATGTTGCCAAAGTAAGCCGGCGCAGATGCATGGAAAAACTGAAAGAAAAAATGCTCCCTTTTAATCAATACTATGAGTGATCTGGATTATATAGAAGATTACTTTACCGGTGTCTTATCACCGGAAGAGCGGCAGGTGTTTGAACAACGCTGTGCTGCCGAACAGACATTTGCCCGGGAAGTAGCTTTTTATCTGAGTAGCCGCACCCTGCTAAAGCAACAGCTCCACGAACAAAAACAACAGCAGTTTAAAGCGATAACACCTGCCCGCCCAAAAGTGAGACGGTTCCCGGCTTATCTCGCAGCTGCAGCTGTTTTGGCCGGCATACTGCTTGCCAGCTGGTGGCTCTTTATCAAACCGCCTTCCACTCAGCAGCTATCCGCCACCTATATCAGTGAGCACCTGCAGCAACTCAGTGTAACCATGCAGGGTAGTCCTGATAGCCTGCAAATGGGCATCACCGCCTATAACAACAAAGCCTACGACCACGCCGAAAAAATATTCCTATCGCTCACCACACAGGAAGCCAGCGCCCCCGACGCTGTGAAATACCTGGGCCTCCTGTACCTCGTGACCAAAAAATATGATCCCGCTATCGTGCAGTTCGACCGGTTGATACAATACCCCATTTATGCCAACCCCGGGCCCTTTTATAAAGCACTGGCACTGCTGCAACGCGCCCTTCCGGGCGATGAACAACAGGCCGTAGCGCTGCTGCAGAAAGTACGCGACAACCAATTGCCCGGCAACCAACAAGCTATTGAATGGCTTAAACATATATAATCATGACATCTCGAAAGATGAACCCCTTCTTCTGGATTCTGGCAGTGATCATCCTGCTGATTATTATTCTATTGCTCCGGTACTGTAAAAGTCCGGCCACCCCTGGAAATCCCGGCTCACCTGCCGATGCTCCCCGTCATTATACCGATCAGTTGGTGGTCTTCTTTAAACACCGGCCCTCAGCCGCCGCATTAACCACCATCAAAACAAAAATGAAGGAAAACGGGATAGACACCTCCGCTATCACCACCCAACATTGTGATAACTGCGGAGACGCTGAAATAGAACTGTGGCAAGCCCCTAAAATCGAAACATATGCCAATGCAGACCCCGTAAAAGGCGGCGCCAGCACCGGCACCAACAGTAATGGCGTTGGAGAAGACAGTCTCGCTTACTATACCCAGAACTATATCATCAGCTCTCCACCTGATATGCCCACCAAAACCCGGCGCGATTCCCTCTACATAAGACGCGGTACCGGCTCAGGCCCCTCACATAAAAATGATACCATAAAAGTGGCTATCCTGGATACCGGAATAGATCCCTACCTGATGAACTTCCCTGAATTTTTCTGGAAGAACCCCGGAGAAACGCCAGCCAACGGCAAAGACGATGAAGGCAACTGTCTCGCCGATGATATCAATGGCTGGAACTTTGTAGCCCATAACAATGTCCTCACCGACGATAGCTACAATGGCCATGGAACACATATAGCCTTGTTCATCCTCAACGAATTACGCCGCAGCAACACCAACACACTGCAGCTGATGACGCTGAAAACACACGACCATAAAGCCGAAGGAAGCCTGTTTAATATCGTATGCGCACTCCTCTATGCAGCTAATAATGGTGCCAATGTTATTAATGCCAGCTGGGGATTTTATAGTCAGAATGCACCCTGGCATCCGCTGGATTCCGTTATCACACAACTGCTTGCAGAAAAAGGAATCCTCTTCATTACCGCTGCCGGCAATAAAATGGCAGCCGCAGATGACAGCGCCGTAAAAGCCGGTATACCGCTGGCCGCATTACGCAACCTGGATATACATCATTTCTACCCGGCATGTATAGGCGGCAGAAAAAACAACATACTAGTAGTGACTACCACCGTAGATTCAATGGTAAGTCCCACTCAGAACCATTCCCAACAATACGTTGACCTGGGTGTACAGGCAGATACACTGGAAAGTGGCTTCCTCAAATTCCAGGTACCATTTATAACCGGACAACCGGTATTCGTGTCCGGCTCCTCTTTTGCCACCGCTATCGCTACCGGCAAAATCGCCGCCAACTGCTCGCCGGCATTGTTTAAAGGTGGACTGGAAAAAACAACATTTATCGACTCCCTCGGCGCAGACGTATTGCAGTCTGTCAAACTAATGCAAAAAGGACAAGTGAATCAGGGAAGATATATCAAACATCAATAAGGCATGTTATCCCCCCGGCAGATAACGATCATCCTGAAAATATGCTGCAGGCAACTGTTAACACTCAGTTGCCTGCTCTGCTATTGTTATGCCTGGTCTCAATGCCCCGCTGCGACTACCTTCATGGAAAAAATTACCACCATTGAACAAAGCAGCGACCCCAACACCGTAAAAATCCGGCAGCTGGATTCCCTGCGAACGCTTTGTCTGCATTGTTTTCCACAGAAAGACAGCATCTATGCCCGCATCGTTCACCGGATGGGTAACCTCTACCACCTCGAAGGCAACTGGACTCCCGCCATCGCCTATACGAAAGAAGCGATAGCAATAAACAGCAGTGGAAAAGGTGCCAGCACTGCCTTTCTGGCCAACAGTTATTTCAACCTGGGACTGTTTTACAACAAACTTTATCTTTACCCCGAATCACATCGCTACTACGATAGCTGCATCCTCATCGGAACGAAGTATCCCGAAAAAACCGCCATCGCACTGATTGCCGCTGAAGCCAAAGCCTTCTCGTTATATGAAAACGGTAATTACCAGCAGGCTATCGCCACCTCCGAGCTGGGCATACTACTGTCCAGAAACAGACAGGATACCTTGTCGGAAATGATTTTGCTGGCGCAGAAAGCACAGGCCTTGGTAGCTATAGATGATACCTCCGCCGGCACCACCATGAGAAGAGCTTTACAACTGTTACCCACCAACGCTTTACCAGCTCACCAGGTAACCTGTTATACCATTTATGCCAGCATCCTGGGAAAAGAAAAACAGTATAAAGCAGCACTCTCCTATTATCAGCATGCACTGCAGGTAAACCGCACACAACAAAGATGGAATCAATGTGCCCTCAACCTGATCGATATCGGCAACCTATGGGCGGATGATCTCAAAGAAACAACCAAAGCCATCAGCTACTACCACGAAGGCATCGGGTTTGCCCAAAAATCCGGTGACCCTTATCTGCTGGCAGGCGTATACAACAACATCGGCACCGCCTACTGGAAACAACATCAGTACAAAAAAGCACTCGATTATTATCAGCAGGGGCTGAACACCCTCCCCATTCACTTTACAGCTACAGGCCTGGAAAACAACCCCGGTTATGCTCAATTGCGCGAGGCAGGCAATGATTATTTTGTATACACCCTGCTGGCCAACAAAGGCGAATCATTGTTGGCATTATATCATTCCACAAAAAATAACAGCTGGCTACGTGCTGCCCTTGCAGCGTTCCAGGCAGCAGATATGTCGGTAGACCTGATGCGCTGGAAACAATATGGAGAGCCCACCTACCTTTTTTGGAGAAACCGTACCCGGAAAATGTACCAGCAGGCCATCGAAACCTGCTACCTGCTGCAGGATGCACCCGCAGCGCTTCGATTTTTCGAAAAAAGCAGGGCGGTATTACTGAATGATAAATTAAATGAACTGGGCGCCCGTAAATATTTATCGCCGGCAGATCTGGCGCAGGAACAGGAATTACGGATACTGACTGTATCCTTACAGCAGCAGCTGGACGCAGCAGCACCCAACACACCTGCCCATGAAACCCTGTACCAGCAACTACTGAGTGCACGCAATGCACTGGAACGCTTTATACGAAATCTTGAAAAACAACATCCGGCATACTATCAATATAAATATGATACCGCAGTAGTAACAGTAACGGATATACAAAAAAAATTACTCTCAGAGGGTACCACCCTGTTAACCTATTTTACAGGAGACAGCACTGCCTTTGTACTCAGTATTTCTACCAACAGTTACCGGTTGCTGAAAACCGACTTTCATAGCAAGGAGGTACAGGAACTACTGCAGCTCTGCACCCATTCATCTCTGCTGGAAACACAGCATCAGCGGTACCTCCGGCTGGCGCACCAGTTGTATAAACAGCTGTTTGCGCCGTTGCAGCTTTCTGACCGCAGTGTGATCATCTCTCCCGATGAATATCTTCTCCCCTTTGAAATATTACAATCCGACAGTACAAATCCAGGTAGTTACCTCCTGAAACAATATGCTTTCAGTTACACCTATGCAGCCGCCTCTCTCCTGAAAGGCCGGCAGGAAAGAACAGCAGGCGCTCATACCCTGCTGGGCATTGCCCCGGTACAATATGCGGACTATCTGCAGCAGTCACCGCTGCAGGGGGCAGATCAATCATTACGCAGGATTGGTAAAAATTATGATGATATGCTGGGACTGTACACGCAGCATGCCAGCCGGCAGCAATTCCTTGAACAGCTGCCCCGTAGTAGTATTGTACAGCTATATTCCCATGCCAGTGCCGGCGGCGCAGACAAAGATCCTGTACTATACCTGGCCGATTCTGCTCTCTACCTGCCGGAGATACAACTGATGCATAACCCTGTCACAGCCCTCATTATCCTATCTACCTGCGAAGGCGGCGTAGGCAGGCAGGCCCGTGGGGAAGGTGTACTCAGCCTCGCCCGCGGATTTGCACTCACCGGCATCCCAGCCATTGTGACCACTTTATGGCAGGTAGATAATGAAGCCACCTATGCACTCACAGAAAATTTCCACCATTTTCTGCAACAGGGCATGCGAAAGGATGTTGCTCTCCAGCAAGCCAAACTACTATTTCTGAAAAACAATGATAACGGCAAACGGCTACCCTATTTCTGGGCTGCCAGCATCCTGATAGGAGATACTACCCCAATACCCACTGTTACCTCCCAGCGTAACGGACACACGTTTATTTACATGGTGGCCGCCATGGTAGCCATTCTAGTGTCCATCTTCCTGATTTTTAAAAAAAACAGGTAAACGTTGTTTCCCTTTTTTCTTCCTACTCCGACTAATACTATTAACCGGCATTCCGGATATATTATTTACACTCCAAAAAAATTACAATGGAAAATGTTAGCACTTTAGAAAATCTACAGTTCTCCTTGCAGCGCCAGGTATTATCATTCGTAAAGATCCTGATAGATAAATACCCTGACCCCGATGATAATGGCCCCTATGGTCCTTATGGCCCTGTGATCCGTGGCATATTCGGCCACGCATTTTATGCCGGCCATACTGCTGCACATGGTACTCACATTGCACACAGTGGCATCTCCTATGCACGTGCCATTGCCTCCAATGTCATCAACAACGCTCAGGTAATTCATTACAGCAGTCCGCAGTCAGTGTCCAAATTCATGGACGATGTGGTGGATGATCTTTGCCCAAGGCCTAAAAAGCCACGTCCAAAATTCGATGCGCTCGATTATCTGGTGATAGGTTATGAATTAATGACCGCAGCAGAAAACGCCCAGGTAGAAACATTAAAACGTGCCTTTCATTCATCCGCCAATATACTGATCAAAGCCGGTCTGGACCAGCTCTCCCAGTAATTTATCTCAATCGTAAAAGTTAATTAAAATGAGAAGTTTATTCATCTCATGCGTACTCCTCATGGGTATTATCGCCCTTTCACTCAACAGTTGTAAGAAAGGCAATGATGGGCCCGTAGGACCCGCCGGACCTGCAGGGGCTACTGGTCCGGCAGGACCGGCCGGCAGCGCCAATGTCATCTATTCTCCATGGGTAGCCACCGCTACATGGACCGCTTCTACCACCTCCACAGGCACCGGTAAAAAAACCTTCTATTTCGACATAAACGCTCCCAAGGTGACCCAGGATGTCATCGATAAAGGAGTCGTGCTTGTATATATGAAGTTTATAGCGGATCCCGACGGAGCCGGAATAGCAAAACTGCTGCCCAGTATATACTATAACATTGGCGGAGCAGACGTCCAATATCGCTTCCAGTATGGCTTATTCCTGAACATCGTCAGAGTGATCTGTGATGTTGTCCCCAATGGCATTCCCGCCAACACCAACATGGTACGGTATGTAATTATACCCGGTGGAGTAACCGGCGCACGTACCGCTGCCACCGATTATAGCAAAATGAGCTATGAAAAGGTGTGTAGATTATATAATATACCGAATTAACACCCGGACTGAAAAATTGAAGCCGCCTCTCCATCAGAGAGACGGCTTCCCGTTTTAACTAATTACTATATAGCGGCTCCACCAGCCCTGCTGAACAGCCGGAACAGGTATTAACAGCCGTATTTCGTTTTTTGATATGCCGGTAAAGCAGGTAATTCCTGTTATTAATATCCACTCCCTTTTTGATCAGCATGTCTATGGCTGTCACACCATAGGCCTGTTCTTCGGGCAACAGGTGTTGCAGCATGCGCGCTATTTCAGGGAACGGATTCTCTTCCTTAATCAATGCATAAATATGCTTACCCCTGCTTGTTAACGGGTTCCCGTCACCGCAATGCATTGCATACATCGTACTGGTGGATAATTCATTGACCAGGTCGTCCAGTGTTTTCTCTGATCTGTATATCCTGTTTCGTAACCGCAGGAACGTAGATGCACCCACACTATCATATTGATAAAGCCGGAGATGCTTAGGGGCATCTTTGTAATCAGATGCGTTTCCCCACAGGTCCTCACAATTATAGGCCGTCAACATAAATATGGAATCATTTTTCATCAGCACATTTATAAAATAGTTCATCCGCCAGTAAGACACCTGATAACGGATATGATAAAAGCCCACATCCAGTGGTCTATAAATATTTCGTACCACCTGGCTTCTGGAAGGCATATAATGCTTCAGCAACGTGTCCAGCCGTTTAGTCAGGCCGGCTACCGACCTCTCTTCGTTTACGATCAGCGCCAGTTTATTAAACTCAGCCTGCTGGCTCGTCTGCCCGTAGGTTTTGCCAACACAACAAAACACCAATAGTAATAGGATCATCCGGATGATTGGCATAGGGAAACGATTTAGTGCCCTTAAGGTAATTATTTTTCCCTTTTACCGGAGGATGATTGTAGGTAGATGCTTTCCCATTTTCTTTTACCGGATGATGATTATTGAGAGATGATTATAGAGAATTTTCTTTACCGGAGGATGACTACAGAGAGGTGCTTTCCCATTTTCTTCTACCGGATGATGATTGTTGAGAGATGACTATAGAGAATTTTCTTTATCGGAGGATGACTGTAGAGAGATGCTTTCCCATTTTCTTCTACCGGATGATGATTGTTGAGAGACACTCCCCCACTGTTTTTATTTTTTTGGTAGATAAAAATTTCCGCAATAATTTTGTAAGGTAAACTTATTAGTTTATCTACATAACATAAATATGAACACATTAGCAACAGCATCCTCACTACGAACCTGCATTTCTCACCTTACCAAACGGCTGCGCAAGCAGGTGTATTCTACCGTAGAACTGTCTTTCAGTGAAATGACTGTCATGTCTCATGTTTACCACCAGGGACCACTATTTCCTTCTGAACTGGCGGAATTGGTGAAAGTAAAAAACCAGTCCATGTCACAGATGCTCAACAACCTGGAAGCGGAAACACTCATCGTCCGCACGCCTTCTGAAGACGACAAGCGGAAAGTGCTGGTGTCCATTACTGCCAAAGGGAAAAAGATGGTGGAGAAAACACGGTCCGAGCGAGACGAATGGCTGGCCATCGCCATCAACAACACCCTCACCGAAAAAGAAAAAAAGATGCTGGCAGAAGTGTTACCCCTGCTCAGCAAAATAGCAGACTATAAATAAAACAACGGACCATGATAACCCGTATCGACAAAAACACCGCCCTGGCGCTCATCGACCTCCAGATGGGCGTCATCAGCATGACTACAGCACACCCTATGGCCGGCATCGTACACAATGCCGCCCTGCTGGCGGCTGCCTTCCGTAAAGCCGGACTGCCAGTCGTAATAGTACATGTAAACCCGATAGGCTCTCCCGCCATGATGGTAAGAGCTGACGTCAGTACCATGTCTAAAGATCCCGCCGTACAAAAACAACAGCTGGAGGCTATGACTGCCGGCGGATTCTTCAACATCGTGCCGGAAATCAATGTACAACCGGAAGACATCCGTATCACTAAAACCACCTGGAACGCCTTTGCGCACACACCACTGCTCAGCATTCTGCAGGAGAAAAACATCACCGGTATTGTACTGGCAGGTGTTTCTACCAGCATCGGCGTGGAAAGCACCGCCAGAACAGCCAACGAAAACGGACTTAACATCACCTTTGCCACCGACGCCATGACCGACACCCAGCTTGCATGCCACGAAAACAGCCTGCAGTACATCTTCCCACGCATCGGAGAAACAGGCACCACCGCAGACATTCTGCATCATCTGACAGTAAGTGAAAAATAAAGATCGTATATCCGTTAAGTTTATGCTGCCGCTGGTACTCGGCACCATGATGAACCCACTTAACTCTACCATGCTGGCAACAGCGCTCACCACCATCTGCCAGTCATTCGGCAGAAACATCAGCGACGGAGCCCTGCTCATCACACCGCAGTACCTCACTTCCACCATCGGTCTACCGCTGATGGGAAGACTGGCAGACATCTACAGTCCCAGGAAAATAAACCAACTCGGCTTTCTGCTGGTGCTGATGGCCGGCATAACCGGCACCTTCGCACCATCCTTCAACTGGCTCATCGTCTCCAGGGTAATACTGGGTCTGGGCACCTCCGCCGCCTACCCTTCAGCCATGGCGCTGGTCAATAAAAAATACGCAGATGAAGGCCGGGCAGTACCCGGCACTGTACTCGGCATCATCTCCGTATCAGGGCTGGGCAGTATGGCGCTGGGACCTGTACTGGGTGGACTGCTCTCGCAAACACTGGGCTGGAAAGGTATCTTCTTCATCAACATTCCCTGGGTATTGGTATCCCTCTGGCTGGCCCGTGCATTACCAGATACCCCACCTGCAGAACCGATCAGCATACGCCAGCTGCCCGCCAGACTGGATGCTCCCGGAATCCTGCTTTTCAGCGGTACCTTATTAACACTGTTACTGTTGTTACTGAGTCCTGCCTTTTCCTGGAGTGGCACAGGCCTGCTGTTGGCGCTGTTGTTATCACTCGTCATATGGGAGCGACGGCAAAACAACCCATTCATAGATGTACGCCTGTTTGCCCGGCAACCATCTCTGTTAATGGTGTATATCAGTTCCATGGCCGCCAGTTACGTCATGTACCTGCTGTTATTTTCATTGCCGCAATGGATGGAAAGCGTGAAGCATATTTCTCCTGCCCACACCGGCCTCTTGTTATTGCCTATGTCACTGGCATCCGCGGCAGCAGGATTGATCATCTCCCGGTATGAAAGCCTGCTCCTGAAAAATGTGGCTGGTATCCTGTGTACGGCGATGACCTGCACAGCTTTGTTTGCAGTTCACGCAGACATATCTCTTTACCTGCTCACCGGCATCACCCTGCTGGTTGGGCTATCCACCGGTATCAACCCTATTGCCAACCAGGCCTCGTTGTATGCAGAAGCACCTCCCGGACAAATAGGCATATCCTTCGGATTATACCGCACCTTCGGTTATCTGGGGGCCATACTTTCCGGCTCACAGCTGAAAACACTATACCGACAGGGAATCACAGACAGCAGCTTTCACCTGATGGCATGGTTTGCCGTTGCCAGCTGTGTGTTGATGATCCTGCTCTTCATCCCGTCGATAGCCCGCAAAAAACAGCTGGCAGCCGGGGTCCTGCGATAAATGTTTTTATGCCGCAAGTTTGGCGTATTAGCCCCCCGTTGAAACGATTCAGAACCTGTAAGTTTGTAGTCTCAAACATATCCTATGAGAAAGCTGAAACTACAGATGCAGGTGAGCATCGATGGTTTTGTTGCCGGCCCCAACGGAGAAATGGATTGGACCACCTCCGACTGGGACGATGAACTGAAAAACTATGTGATGGAGCTCACAGCCCCGGTAGACCTCATCCTTATCGGCCGTAAGCTGGCCGACCACTTCATTCCTACCTGGGCGGCCCGTGCCGGTGATCCTGATGTGGCCGACATCTTCACCCATAAAATGAATGATACGGAAAAGGTGGTCTTCTCCCGAACACAAACAGAACATGGCTGGAAAAACACCGTCCTGATCAATGAAAATCTGGAAGAAGAAATCAACCGGCTGAAAAGATCTCCCGGAGGAGACATCATCACCTATGGCGGTAGTAGTATGGCCTCGAGTCTTATAACCCGCAACCTCATCGATGAATACCATCTTTTCGTCAATCCTGCTGCTCTGGGAAAAGGCTTGCCCATCTTCCATCTGCTGGGACAAAAGTTATCCATGAAACTGGTCAGTGCCACCTCATTTACGTGCGGCATCGTGGCGCTCTGCTATCAGCCGCAGCACCAGGGGTAGATCTTCCTCCCTGTCGGCAGTAACAAAATCAGGCTGTACACCGGTCCGCTCCCAGGAAATATCTGTCCCGGGAAATACCGGTGCAGCAACAGCTACAGACAGGAAAAAATCATTTCCGGCAGGATACCATTCGTTCATATGTGCAGCCCCGGCTGTGCGCTGCCCTACTACCACCGCCCGTTTCAGCCGCTGCATGGTAAATGGGAAAGCTTCTGCTGCAGAAGCGGTTCTGCCATTGACGAGCACATACAAAGGTTGTTCGTACTTATATTCCGGGCCGGCCGTCACTGCTTTCTCCTGCGTCACAGCTCCTTCCCTTTTCTTCACTTCCAGTAAAGGCGTGCCTTCCGGCACAAAACAGCCTTCCAGCACTAATCCCATATCGCTGCCCCCGCCGCCATTATCACGCAGGTCCAGCACCAGTGCCTGCGTATGCCGCAACAGCTCCATCGCTGCCTTTAACAGCACAATACTCTTCGGGGAAAGATTTATTTCCGACAAACGCAGATACCCCACACCACCCGGCAGGATTTTTATCTCCTGAAAACCATAGTTGTTCTTCTCCGCCCTTTCTCCATAATAAAACGGGTCTGGTAAACTATCCGTATTGCCTTTGGGAGCCTGCAGGTCTTTCACCACCGCAGGATCATACCGCAGGTAGATATGCCCGTCTTTCACGGTTTGCTGCAACAAAGCAGTTACTCCATTGGAAAAAGATTTTACGCTGTCAATAGCAGCATACGCCCGGTCTTTGCCTGCCTTTAACAAGGCCGCAGACAATAACTTCCCTTTGTCGGGGTATACATAATGTTGCTCCATTAATTGTGCGGAACGGACCAGGACCTCCCGTTGCTGTTTTTCAGACAGTGTTTGTGCAGATGCAGTCGATAAGCACAGGCATAGGCTTACAAAGCATGGTAATATTCTCATTTAGATAGCATTGAAATCACAAAACTATCACATGCCTGTGAGGAAAAATTGTATGAGATTAGCGTAACCTCCTTTCATAATTTCCGGAACGCTCCCGGGCGGTAACCGGTGTACTGCCTGAAGCTGCGGATGAAATGACTCTGGTCGTAGAAGCCGCATTGAAAGGCGATATCGGTCAATGAATTTTCTTTATTACGTACGAGTGCCAGTGATTGTGCCACTTTTATTTTCCGGAGATATTCTCCCAGCGTACAATGAAAATACAGCGGGAAATACCTGGACACCGTTACCGGATGCACACCCGCCTGTGCTGACAGGGAGGCCAGCGTAAAGGGAGTATCCCATTGGTCCTGCAACAGCTCCCTGATGCGGATAGCCCATGCCGGCAAACCTTTACCCGGACGCCCTGGCCTTCCCCATAAACTGAGCAGGGATGTATCTCCCAGCGTATCTTCCTCCATGCTGCATGCGTGATACAACTTCAGCACAGCCAGTTGCAGGTCATGCTCCGCAATAGTTTCCCAGGTCATTTCCAGTAAATCATAGGTTTTGAAAAAGGTGGGCTCCAGTTCCAGGTTAAGGTTACGGGAAGGATGCAGCGTGTGCAGGTTACGGTGTACTTCACCAGCAGCATAACGAAGCAGCTGTCCAGGCAGGGCTTCCTGCTGCCGGTACCGGCGGTGCTCAAGATTACCACCTTCCAGGATGAGCGAACAATGTGGATTGGCATGATGATGCCATTCTTCCGATACACGGGAGGTATATACAGTTTCCGACAGCATGATGCCGGAGAGGTGGTAGTTGGCTTTGCTGACACCCAGAAAGGCACCGGTACCCAGTTGGTCCATACAGGTTGTGTTTTAAAAGATTTAGCGGGCGCCGGCTTCCTTATTATATTTTTGGCGGTAGTCGACCGGCAGCATCCCTGTGAGTTTTTTAAAAGTAGCCCCGAAAGCTTTGCTGTCTGACATCACTTCATTGACGTTCATGGTGTTTGTTTCCAGTTTCCTTTTGACAGCCTCCATGTGTACCGGTGGCTTGCCAGCCTCTTCCAATAAGCTGTTGACACCGGCTAGTATCATGTAATGGTTTGCAATACTGGCCACTACGGCATCATGGAGCACATCACAGGAAATATTTAAGCATTGATAAAGTTAAGGAAGTAAAGAGTCGCAAACAAACCTCTTAAATATCATTAAACCACCCGATCCGATTACAGGTGGTAGAGTAATTTTGAATCACCCAAACTATCATTTATGAAAACCAGACCTGGAGCAACAGCCGGCAGGTGAAGGAGAATCTGCAGCGTATTGTGGGTATACTGAAAGCACCGTGTCAGGGGCCGGAGAAAAATATTCTGGTGTATGGCAGCGGGCGGTTGGTGGGTGCATTGATACAGGAGGAGCTGGTCGACGAGTATCAATTGTGGGTGCATCCGGTAGTGTTAGGCAAGGGTGTTCCGTTGTTCCGGAATGAGCAGATGAGGGTGATGCTCGAGTTCCAACAGATGCAAACTTTAAAGTCGGGCGTGATCTGGTTCCGTTTTTTTGTTAACAAAAATCTGTCGCCAGCCGGGGGATAACTCTGGCTGGCGATCCTCATTTATCAGCCATGGTGGCCAATTTTTCATTTATTAGCTTGCTTGTTTCCTCATTTATAGTTTATTAATAAACCACTCTTCATTTTCGGATTAACAATTGCCTTACAACCGCTCAATTTTGGTACTCGTTCCTAGGGTAAAGTGGCACTCAAAAATTTATTCCTGCCACCAAATTATTTTCTTGATATGACGTACACAGAATTAAGTGATAGTGATTTGGTTGCCGGTTATAACAAGGGCAATGTTGGTTGTTTTAATGAGATCTACAATCGTTATTGGGCCATATTATACCGGCATGCGCTGCGGATGTTGCATGACGAATGTGCTTCGCAGGATGTTGTCCAGGAGACATTCCATTCGCTGATCCGGCATGGGAATATTCAGGAAACGATTCCGCTTCGTCTATTATTATATACGACTATCCGGAACCGGATCATTAATGACTACCGGCGGGGAAAGGTGAGGGAGAAATACCTGGCGTCGCTGCGCGCACATACGCCGGTATCTGATTGTACGGATAATCAGGTGCGGGAGCGGGAGTTGCAGCGGCTGATAGAGGCAGAGATATCCAGGTTGCCGGAGCGGATGCGGCTGACATTTGAATTGAGCCGTAAACAGCATTTCGATTACAAAACGATTGCGGAGCAAACGCGTACCTCTACAGAGACGGTGCGTAAGCAGATTCATAATGCGATTCGTATTCTGCGTACGAAGCTCAGTTACTTCTAGGCGGGAATTTCCGAACCAATTGTAAATAAAAAATGCATTGAGCGGGAAAAGTTAAAGATTTGATAATTTAAATGCAACTGTCCTTTAACATACGTGTAGTATAAGTAAGTGAGTGAATGCAAAGATAAAAAGATAAATCGAATCCCAGTTGTTGAGATGAAACAATGTGAATGTATACCATCTAACTTAAACTTTGTATGAGCGACCAGGAAACCAAGGATTTATTAGATCGTGTAGAGCGAGGTGATTGCACACCGGAAGAAAAGGCGCTGGTGGAAGACTGGTACCTTGAGCTTTGTCGGCAGCAGGAACCAGTAGCATATAATGTGGATTACTCCCGGATCAAGAAAGAGATCTGGCATAAGCTGAAGATAGGCAATGGTAAATCACCGGACGCATGGTATCTGATGGCCGCTGCAGTTGTTTTTATGTCAGTATTATCCTATACAAGGTACATGCAGCAACACACCCGGATCCCTGTACAGGAGAAGCTGATGGCCGCGATACGGCCAGGCAGCAACAAAGCTACCCTTACCCTTTCCGATGGAAGCAGGATCAACCTTGATGAGGCAGGAGGCACTATCAATGCCGCACCAGGCATTACCGTTCAACAGAACAAAAAAGGATCATTGAATTATTATATCACCACCAGGCAACCATTAAAACTATCGGAAGACCAGCCTGTGTACAATACGATTACCACCCCTCGGGGCGGTCAGTACCAGGTGGTCCTTCCAGATGGCAGCAGGGTTTTTCTAAACGCTGAGAGCACTATCACCTTCCCTGTACCTTTTACAGGGCCTATACGCCGGGTCCAATTAAATGGTGAAGCTTATTTTGAAGTGGCCAAGAATCGTCAGCAACCTTTTGTAGTCTCCAGCCAAAAACAAAACATTAAGGTGACCGG
Source organism: Chitinophaga sp. HK235 (assembly GCF_018255755.1). Taxonomy (NCBI): domain Bacteria; kingdom Pseudomonadati; phylum Bacteroidota; class Chitinophagia; order Chitinophagales; family Chitinophagaceae; genus Chitinophaga; species Chitinophaga sp. HK235. The sequence goes on from NZ_CP073766.1 coordinate 2,809,650, forward strand.
CACACATTTCAATGTATGCTGCTATCTAAACCAGCCTGATATTACTACACTTGCAGAGGGCAGCGTAGAAATATCCCCGCTCCATTCATCCGCGACCCGCCCACTTAAGCCTGGTCAGCAAGCTATCCTTACAGAGAACAAATTCGAAGTGAAGGAAGTAGACACCGATGATGCAACAGCCTGGAAAGATGGTCTGTTTGTGTTCAACGGTACTCCGATAAAAGAAGTTCTAAAACAGATTGGCAGATGGTATGATGTGGATTTTTCCGACAGCAACCTTCCCAATAGAAGATTCGACGCCGAAATTCCCAGGAGCCTTAACCTCCTGCAAGTAATCAGAATTATAGAAGTGAGCAGCAGACTCAAATTCAGGATCGACGGAAGGAAGGTCTCCGTTCAATAATCAACCAGTATTAACAGTCAAAAATCTATACAGCACAGAACAATCTAAACACAAAAAAACCGGAAGTGCGGGAACACTGCCGGTACGGTCAAACTTTATAAAAATCTTGCTCGTAACAATCATCTTATAACCTTCAACCTTACAAAGATATGGATTATAATGTACCCATCAAGGTGGGAACGGGTTTTTCTTTGCAGAAAATCCCCTCCCTGCTGAGCCGTCACGCGCTAAAAATCATAGTGACTATGAAAATAATCGCATTACTCTTTTTATTCAACCTCCAGGTCACCGCCAGCGTATACTCCCAGCGGATATCCCTTACCGCCAGCAATACACCCCTCCGGGACGTATTACAATCCATCCGCAAACAGAGCGGTTACTCCTTCTTCGTGGAATCGGATAACCTCCGCGACTCCAAGCCGGTCAACCTCGACCTCCAGGAAACCTCTATCACCGCCGCCCTCGAAAAAGTCTTCGAGAACCAACCCTTCTCCTATACTATAGAGAATAAAGTTATTGTTGTCACCCGCAAACGTGATAACCTCTCCGCCACCGATTTCCTCACCTTCAACAACGGCGGTCCAGATTCACTGAAGGTAGTCCATATACAAGGTATGGTTAAGGATGACAAAGGGCAACCGCTGGTGGGCGTGAGCATTCGCGTGAAAGGCGGTGGTACAGGCACTGTTACCAATGTGGATGGGAATTATAATCTGAAGACAAATGCAGCTGCGACTTTGATATTTAGTTATATCGGTTATCTGACGAAAGAGATCAAAGCTTCACAGGGGGAGGTTGATGTGGTATTGCAACAGTTGAATACGGCACTGGATCAGGTGCAGGTGATTGCATATGGTACGACGACGAAACGCTTAAGTACAGGAAACCAAATAACAATAAATGCAGAAACTATTGAGAGACAGCCTGTATCCAACCCCTTACTAGCCTTACAAGGCAGAACACCAGGAGTGTTTATAAAGCAAACAACAGGTTTATCAGCTGGTAATGTAAACATCAATGTTCAAGGCATTAATAGCTTAACTCAAGGTACCGCCCCATTCTTTGTAATTGATGGTGTCCCATATACCCCTAAAAACCTTTTACCTACTTTAATGGGAACAGGGATTACAGGCGGGGGCGGGGGAAGTACGCTTGGCTATATTAATCCTAACGACATAGAGAGTATTACAATATTAAAGGATGCAGATGCAACTTCTATTTATGGATCAAGAGCGGCAAATGGAGCCATTATAATTACGACTAAAAAAGGGAAAGCAGGAAATACAAAAGTAGATCTCGACCTTCAAACAGGATGGAGCACTGTTCCTAAACAAACTAAAATGCTAAATACCAGTGACTATATAGCACTCAGAAAGGAGGGCAAAAAAAATGATAATGCTCCTATCCTCCCCTCAGATTATGATATCAACGGTGTGTGGGACACGACAAGAAATACAAACTGGCAAAAAGAATTAATAGGTGGCACAGCTAGCTTTACAAATCTTCAGGGGTCAATATCCGGAGGTGGACTTAATACACAATTTCTTGTAAGTGGGGGATATCTCAAAGAAACCACTGTATTTCCCGGAGACCTGGCTGATACCAAAGCCAATGTACATGCAAACATAAGTCACATATCCGAGAATCAAAAGTTCAAATATGGCCTAACAATTACCTACCTACAGGACAAAAATAATATGGCTACCTCTGATTTATCCAGCTATGCATTTTCACTTCCCCCGGATGCACCGGCTTTATATAATTCAGATGGCTCATTAAATTGGGGGTTAATTCCAGGCACTTCATCATATAGTTTTGTCAACCCACTAAGCTATTTAAAACGACAATATAAAGGTACCAGTAACAATCTTATTGGTAACTCAAGTATAGGCTATACTATTATACCGGGACTGGAGATAAGAACCTCATTAGGATATAACCGTCTTCAATCAGATGAAACAACCATAATACCACAATCATCATATGATCCAAGCGCAACCTTTAATGGAAGAATGTCTAATGCAGCAAACAAATCAATCACCTCCTGGATAATAGAACCACAGATTGAATATAGAAAAGCTTTAAAATTCGGCCAGTTCAATTTCCTATTAGGAAGCACAGTGAATGAAATAAAAAGCTATGCCCTCGCGATCTCAGGATCCGGCTTTGCAAATGATGCACAATTGATGAATCTACAGGCAGCTCCGGTTCTTTCAATTTCTTCAGCATTACAATCTGACTACAGATACTGTGCATTCTTTGGAAGATTTAACTATATCTATAACAATAAATACATATTAACGCTAGCTGCCAGAAGGGACGGCAGTAGCAGGTTTGGATCTGTAAACAGGTTCGCTAACTTTTACTCTATTGCAGGTGCCTGGGTATTCAGTGAAGAGAATATAGTAAAAAACATGCTTCCAAAACTAAGTTACGGAAAACTAAGAGTTTCATATGGCACAACAGGAAACGATCAGATAGGCGATTATAAATACTTAACGTTATACAACAGTGTAACAACCAATATACCATATCAGCAGACAGTTGGACTGGCACCAACAGGGCATGCCAACCCATACCTTCAATGGGAGCTGACGAAAAAACTAAACTTCGGATTGGATCTGGGTTTTTTAAACAATAGAATACTCCTTACTGCAAACTATTATTACAACACATCAAACAATCAACTCATCTCTTATCCGCTTGGATACATCACAGGATTTCCCCTTATAAATAAAAACATAAATGCAACTATTAAGAATACCGGAGTAGAACTTCAATTAGAGGCGACACCGGTAAAAAACCAATCATTCAACTGGAGCACCTCAATAAACTTTACTGTTGCAAAAAATAAACTAACCAGATTTGATGATCTGGCGACGAGTACTTTAGCAGCATCTTATATGATAGGCCAGCCTGTTAATATTGCATTAGTCTACCCATTCCTGGGAGTAAACCCAGCGACTGGATTCTATCAATATCTCAGTAAAGACGGGAAAGCAACAAGTGACCCGAATTACAATACAGATCGCGTCAAACCAATAAACCTCAATCCTAAATGGTTTGGTGGCTTTTCCAACACACTAACATACAAGAACATATCATTAGACTTAATGTTCCAATTTATGAACCTAACAAATACCAGCGACAAAATGACATTTCTGGGAATACCAGGATCTTCAGTCGGAACACCGGCACTGATAGCCGATCGCTGGCATAATCCGGGAGATCAAGCGCAATACCAAAAAGCGACACTCAATCAACGTACAGCCTATAATGCACTTTTATATAGCGAAGCCAGGTACGCAGACGCCTCTTATCTAAGATTAAAAAATGTGTCGCTAAGTTATAAGCTCCCAAAAAACTGGACACGGAAGGTCAAAATATCCTCAGCAACAATCTTCGTTAATGGTCAAAACATTTTCACCATTACCAATTTCTATGGTCCGGATCCTGAAACCGGCACTTTCTCAACGCTACCACCATTGCGAACAGTAACAATTGGAGGACACATTTCTTTCTAAACTAAAACAGAAAAAATGACACAAAAAAAATACATCACTATTATTCTGGTATTTATTTCCGTCCATATATTTTTCTTTTCAAGTTGTAAGAAATTCCTGGACGTAGGTGCACCCGACACAAGCATGAATGCTGAAAACGTATACCAATACGACAATACAGCGACAGCAGTATTAACTGGTTTATATGCCAAAATGATGAGTGGCGATTTTACCAGCGGAGGTATAACTTCTATATCCCTCCTAACTGACTTATCCGCAGATAACTTAGTACTTTTTGATTTCAACAAAATTGACTATTTACCATATTATCAAAACTCTTTAAGCGCTGATTACTTCAATGCAGTACTAATTGGGAACTATTTTATTAACTTCTATCCCAGAATTTATACTATTAATGCAGCTATAGAAGGAGTCAATAAATCACAATCACTTACCCCCTCAGTAAAGCAAAGAGTACTCGGAGAGGCATACTTCTTAAGAGCATTTTATTATTTCTATCTTGTCAACATTTACGGGGAAATCCCATTGGCCTTAACCACTGATTATACTATAACAGGCATCCTCCCAAAATCATCAACAAAACAAGTTTACAATCAAATATATTCTGATTTACAAAGCTCAATTAACTTACTTGACGACAACTACGTTGACGCCTCGCTTATAAAAACTACTACTGAAAGGGTGCGTCCCAATAAGTCAACTGCAATAGCTTTATTGGCAAGGGCTGCATTATTCAGCAACGATTATCCTACTGCAGAATCATCAGCAACTCTGCTAATCGACAAGAAAAATCTCTATGACACGTTACCTTTAAATCAGGTTTTTAAGAAAAACAGCAAAGAAACTATCTGGTCTCTGCAACCTGTCAAAACCGGATATAATACTGATGAGGGAGCAACCTTCCTACTTACAAGTGCACCTGCAGCAGGAACCCCAAAGGTCTTTTACGCATCTGCATCTTTAATGAAAAGCTTCGAACAAAACGACAACAGAAAATCAGCCTGGACAGGAAGTGTAACATCTGGCGGTATTACATATCCATTTGCTGCCAAATATAAAATAGATGCCAATACCAGCAGCGTATCTGAGTACAATATCGTATTTCGAATATCGGAGCAATATCTAATCAGATCGGAGGCGAGAGCACAGCAAAATAATATCACAGGAGCGCTATCTGATCTAAACATCATCCGTAATCGCGCTGGCCTTCCACTCTTTAACACCAATGACATCAACCAGTTGAAAAATGCAATACTTAAAGAACGCAGGGTTGAACTATTTACAGAATGGGGACACCGATGGATGGATTTAAAACGCAGCAACACTATAGACAATGTCATGTCTGCAGAGGAAATATCCAAAGGCGGGAACTGGGCAACGTATAAGGCGCTATATCCTATACCTAACTCAGAAATAATTAAAGACAAAAACCTTACACAAAATCCAGGATACTAAAACGCCCATAACAACATTAAACTTACAGATCAATGAGAATTCACAGGAAAATATTACTGGCAATAGGCATATTTCTGTCACTCCGCTCAGAAGCCCAAACATCCAATAATATAACATTCAGGAATTATGACAACTGGAAAGAAATCCAAAATATAGCCAGGAAAGAAAATAAACTAATATTCCTTGATGTATACGCCACCTGGTGCGTTCCATGCAAAAAAATGGAACAAGAGGTATATACAGTAGATTCTGTCCATAAATATATAAACGACGAATTCCTATCTGTCAAAATTCAAATTGACAGCAATAAGAATGACAATACCGAAATCCAAAAAATGTATGGACTAGCATCAATGATAAAATCAAGCTACTTCATACCAGCTGTTCCTACTTTCCTATTCTTCGACTCAAATGGAAACCTGATATATCAGGATCAAGGTTACAAATCAGCTACGGCGTTAGTAAAACTTTGTAAAACAGCTAAAACCTCATCAGAGGCTTTAACTGCCAAGCTTGCAAAGTTTCATCAAAACAAACTAACCGACGATGAATTACTTTCATTAGCACAATCTCTCAAGTCACTAAAACAGGATACACTCGCATTAAAAGTAGCAGCAAAATACAAGTCACTCTATATTGACAAATCCGATCCCGAAAAGGTCCTCCCCAAAGCGATGACAATAATTAATGACTTTCTGATTCTTTTCGGGAAAAAAGATTTAATAATAGAATACCTATATCAAAACCAATTACATTCGGATAGTTTGCTAAAAGCGAGAGGCTTTTCAAGAGCTGTTTTGGATATGATAGTACGAAGAGACATAATTGGTCCCGCGCTAGTAAATAGTAAAAAAAGTCCTTCCTGGAATGAAATAAGCAGGAAAGTAGCATCTGAATGGGATAAAGACATTGCAGACCGAACAATACTTGAAAGTAAGATCGCCTGGCATTTACAGCACAATAACTGGGATAGTATTTCCAAATATCAGGTAGAGAAACTAGACAGGAATGGAATCCCTGCTGATCCTTTTTCACTAATCGAAATCAATCGGATAGCCTGGGAGGTCATATTTAAACATAGTAAGGATAAAAAAATGCTCGAAAAAACAGCTGGATATATGAAACAGATAACAGCTAATAATCCAACAGTTTTCGCCTTCATGGATACTTATGCAAACTTGCTATACAAACTTGGAAAAACAGAAGAAGCGATGTTAATCGAAGAAAAAGTAATAAACCTGGCAGAAAAAACAAAAGATACCGAGACAATTGATTCTTACAAAGAAACATTTAAAAAAATGAAAAACGGAGTCTCCACATGGGATTGATATTTAACGCATATAATGCCTTCATAAATAAGATCAAATTTCTATATTCACACACCATATCATCTGTCTCCATTAACTCTCATAAACCGAAAGAAAAGTGGCTTAAACTCGTGTCTAAACACCAGAAAACAATACTACCTTCATAAGTTTATCAGGGCCATCTAAACAAGGAAAAACATATTAATACAATCGTCAACAAATTACACAATGGATAAATATACTAAACTGATTATCAACTGCAACAAAGATGCAGTTTACAAAATCTATACTACATATTTCGTATATTCAACCAGAGTTTAATTTAAACTATTCTTCATGAAAAAAGTACTCCTGTCTTCCCTCATAATTTTCCAGTCAATCTTTTCAAATGCACAAAAACCACCCATTAATATCGAAAGTTATAAAAGCTGGAACTATGTAACTTATGGGAATATAAGTAATAATGGCAAGTACGTATTTTATTCCATTGTCAACTTACCAGTTGGAAAAAATACTTTAGTCATTCAATCAACAAGTAGCGATTTTGAAAAAAAATTCATTGATTTTTCAGCCCCATCATTCTCCGATGATAGCAAAACAGTAGCAGGGAAAATTTTAGACACCCTAATAATATTTGATCTTGAAAAAAAACAGGTTCGAAAAATACCAGGTGTTCAAAGTTATTTTTTTTTCGACAGTGATGGTGTTAAAGGTATAATATACAAGTCTAAATATAAAAACAGGCTAACACTGGAATTAGCTAATGGGAAACTGCTAAAAGAAATTGATTCCGTAAAACAATTTATCATCAGCCCAAACAAAAGTTCGATAATAATTGATCAACAACAACCCAATGCGGCTGTAAGTAGGGTAAGTTTTCTATCTCTAAAGGACCAAAAATCAGGTGAAATATATCATGACACTGGTAGCGTATCCAATTTTTTGTTTTCGAACCGCTGCGATCAAATGGCTTTTATCACTCGCAACCAGTCAAAACGTGAGATCTGGGTTTACAATTTTATGGAGAAGAAAGCGAAAGTATTAATAAACAGCAAAAATATAGACAATCAGTTGATCATATCAGGTGATAAATTCTGGCGTTTTAGTCCCAATGACAGCCTGATCATCTTTACCCTTACGGAACCTGACAGAAAAAAAAATGAATCCAGCAACCCTGAAATATGGTCGTATAAAGACCTATACCTGTCAAGCTATTTTAAAGGATCTTCACTCCTGGGTTTTAAAAATTTCACCCCAAGAAATTATTTATCCGCTATTTCAATAAAGGATGCGAAATTTAAGAAATTACTAAATCCAGGAGAAGAAATAGATGACATAAGTTTTAGTGACAAAGAAAGCCCTTTCTTCGTTTACAAATACAACTTTAATCTGGATACAAATGCATATTATTTATACAACTTCAGCTATGGTTTGTGCGATATTAATACCGGAGAAAAATATCCTATAGATAGTAACTGCCGAAGCAAAGTTACAAACTTCGCCTTTTCATCAGATCATAGATATTTAGTCTATTATAAAGCTGAAACCAGACAATACTATTCTCACAATACAAAAACGCATGAAGAAATATGCCTTAGTAAAAAAGTGGGAACCCTATTAATTGACAAAAACTGTACAGATTTAGCACATCCGGAAAATTATCCTACGGAAGTAGTAGGTTGGATTCAAGACCAGAATCAGGTTCTAATCAGTGATTCCTATGATATATGGGCATTTGATTTAGCAGGGAAAGAAGAGCCTGTCAACCTAACACAAGGCTTTGGAAAAAAAAACAATACAAGCATCTATCCCATTGAAAATAAAAAAAATGGATATGAAAAAAACATTCGTCGCTATAATTCAAAGGATAAAATGACTTTAAAGTCATTTAACTGGGACACAAAAGAAATGGGTTTTCATTCAATGTCCCTTAAAAAACCGTGGGGAATGGTCTTTCTCTCAAAACAATCCAATTCAATAGGACAAGGTTTATTCTATAACTATGAAGGGATTGGATCAATCGAATTGTGTGAATCTCAAAACCATAATGGATATCTAATCAAAAAAGGAACATGTGAAGATGCCCCCAATTACTTCTACAGCAAAGATCTCAGGCAATTCAAAAGACTATCAAATCAGCAACCGCAGGAAAAATACAACTGGATGACATCTGAACTTCATACCTACCAGGATAGTGTTGGGAACAAATGTCAGGGGGTTCTTTACAAACCAGAGAATTTCAATCCTTCTAAAAAGTATCCAATTATCATAAACTACTATAGCAACTACAGCAATCGTTTAAATGTATTCTTTGATCCTGATATTACCGGAGAGTATGCAGAAGTTGCTTACTGGGTAAGCAATGGGTATATCGTTTATCGACCTGACATATATTTGTTTCCCGAAAAACCTGGTGAAGGAGTGTTACAATCACTATATGCAGCACTAAACCACTTATCTACCTATTCATTCATAAATTTAAAAAAAGTTGCCCTGACAGGATCAAGCCTTGGAGGATGGGAAACTAATTACGCCATCACCCACCTCAAATGGCCGATAACTGCCGCAGTATCAGAAGCCGGGGTCAGTGATTTTGTAGCTTTTACATTTACTATAGGCAGAAATGGCACTGATAGATTTTCATTTACTGAAAATGGTATTTTCAAATCGAAAAAATCAATTGAGAATTGTCCAGATATTTATACTGAGAATTCTCCTTTATATTCAGCTCAAAATATCAGCACGCCTCTACTATTATTACATAACCCTCTTGACAGGCAAGTTGAAGTATATCAAAGTCAGGCATTATTTATACAATTAAGAAAATTAGGGAAACCGGTATGGTTTTTATCATATGAAGGAGAGGATCATGGAATGAGAAATCTGGAAAGTATAACAGATTATAAAAAGAAGAAGTACGAATTCATGGATTATTTTTTAAAGGATTACCCGGAACCCAATTGGATGATGAGCCATATTAATTCTACGGACTGAGATTGGCCTGAAAATCTTCCATGGTTTTAATAAAGAATTAATCGTTAAATATAATTGGCGTATTAAGTAAATCGCCTGGCATGCATAATTGCTGAAGATCAGAGCGCAACCTGTATTGGAAATATAAAGAATTGCAGATCACACCAGGCATTAAAACATAAGTCTTCTATCGATTTTCTCTATCAGCATCAGAAAACAAACTGCTTCTCAACTTTTCAGAAGCCACCGAATTTGAAGGGGATACTTCAGAAATCTTTCTCTTTTAATTACATTCTCACATACTTTTTGCAACAACAAAGGAGCCGAAGGAAGAAAAACTTCCATCGGCTCCACATTACACCATTACATTGGTTAGATGGTGGTATAAAGAGTGAAAACATCAGGACAAGGCAGACCCTTATCGAGAGTTGCAAAAGTAGTAGTTATTGGATGTCCATTAGGCTGAAGAGTAGCATTAACAGCTACAACACAACCTTGTTCAGGATGTAAAGTATCGATAACATATACTTTAGCATTAATATCTGCCTGAGCAGCAGCAAAAGCACCACATACTGCAACTACAGCAACAGCTGATAACAATTTTACTTTTTTCATGATTGAAAATTTTGAAGGAAATTAATAATTACCTACTCTTTTATCGGGGTTTTCGGCTTCTCCCCTTCCAATCACGATTATCTTAGGTACCATCAAACAACCGAGATTAGAATATTGTGCATTTCTTATTTCAAGAAAAAACTAGCGGGAACGAAACTATTAACAAACAGCGTCTTACAAAGTGAGCACCAAGAATCCAAGAAAACAAAAACGGACAATAATAACTTGAGTAAAATAGTTCACCAGCCAGAGGTTTCACTTCAGGTTCCTCCAGATGCTCCTTAAAAGTATCAAGGTATATAATAAGGTACATCGCACACCCACCGATGAAATGAAAAGCCCTATTTGTAAAATCCAATACTGGACCTAAGCTAACCATAAACCGTATTATCAGTACCCATTGCAATAATCATCCTGGCCATAGCGATTTCACTCTAGTCAAAACATTACTGTCCAGGGAAACATTCATTCCAAATTTATTTCTGACATACTTTTCCAATAATAAAGGAGAAAAGCATTGATCAGCTCCACATTATACCACTACATTGATTAGAGAGTGGCATAAAGGCGATAAACATCAGGACACCACCCCCACTTATCTAAAGTTGCAAAAGTAGTGGTAATCAGAGATAAATTGGGTTGAAGGGTAGCATTAACAGCTACAAAACAACCTAGCTCAGGACGTAAAGGATCAATAATATATACCTTAGCATTAACATCTGCCTGGGCAGCAGCAAAAGCACCACATAATGCAACTACAGCAACGACTGATAACAATTTTACCTTTTTCATGATTGAAAATTTTGAAGGAAATCAATAATTACCTACTCTTTTATTGGGGTTATCTTAGATACACTTAAATAAGCGAAATTCAGAGCATGGTACACTTCTTATTTCAATAAAAAATAATTACTGCGAACGAAACCATCAATTAATAGCTTTCAAAATGATCTTTGCATCAACAGCTGAAGTAAAAACTTCCTTAAGGCCATGATTACTATAAACCGCTGTATGAGGCACCACATTAATACGATAGAGCGACAAGTACGAAGCCAGAGTATCTCTACCAATATGAACATTAGGATACTGATCAAGATTAAAAGTCTTCTCAAATACCTTTATATCATTAACCGAAGCTATACTTAAAAAACAGAACTGCGTCTTACCAAAATCATCTAAACTTTTCACAATGCTTTCTGTTTCCTTTTTGCAAAACGGGCAATACGGGTCAAAAAAAACAAAAACAACTGAGGAATATTTTGACAAGGACTTAGTATTCATTACAGTAGCCCCATCTAACATCAGAAGATCCACTGATGGAATACTATCTCCGATTTTTACTTTGAGTCCCTCCTTCAATCCATGGCTGCCAGATTGACCACAATAGCAAAAAAAAGCAACAACGATTAACACCCAAGCATATTTCATAGCAAAAAATTAGAACTGAAAGAAAATATTCCCCTAAGAAACAAGAGATTTATCCTTACTATCAGGCGCCTTTAATACATAGTCCAACAACATCAGATTAAAAATAAAACAGAGCATAAAAGGGAATACCTGAAACCTTAATGCAACAGGAGAGGCATAAACACTGAATAATAAATTAATTATCCAAAAAGCAGTCACGAGCATCCAAACCTGAAAGAACCCATTTCCTGATCTTCTTCCGCCAAAAATCAAAAAAACTATACTCATCATAACAAAAATCACATTTGTCGCTCCCACAATAATTGGATAATAGTTTAATACATTAACCTGTTTACCACTAGCCTTTGCACTTATCTTCGTAGACGAGTACCCAAACCAATGTACAGCTACCGGCCTAACAGTATCAATACCGCTATTATAAGCACCTAAGAATTCAATCGGGGGGGCATAATACTTCAAGAAATTAATACATAAATATTTTTTCACAAAAGTGGCAGGATACATTTTAATTAACTCTCTTCCATATGCCTCATAATAAGGTCCCATTTGCGCCCACCTTTTTTGATCACTTATAGTAGAATCATTCTTATATTTTTCGGCCATGTAAATTCGCAATGGGGACTTAGGTGACCACATATAGAGCGTCCCAGCCATGATCATCTCTTCAGGATGTCTGTACCATATTTTTGTGCTATCAAAATAGTTACGAACATCTTTATCTAACTCAGCAAATTTAGCAGGGACCTTTTTACGATCTGCAGAGTCAATAAATTTATACGCATACATCGCATTATTAGCCAACTGCCAGCCGGAAAAGGGAGAAAACTGGGCCTTCCCGGAGAAATTTTTATATTGAAGAGAAGTAAACAGCACAAACACCCCAATCAGTGATCCAGCCACCCCAATCCCTACCAGCTTAAGTTTAAGATGATCCCTTTTTAGAAAGAACGCAAACAGCGAAATAAGAGGGTAAAACAAAGCATTATATCTTACCAAAAACGAAATGGTTACGATCAATGCATGTACAAAAATCAACCACCAGGAAGGACGGTGTAATATCCATATTAAAAGAGTCAACCAACACAAACTTAAACCTAGGAAAATAATATCGCTACTGACATAGTTTGCCAAATATAGAATGACCGGATTCAAAGTCATCAACCCAACTGTCAAAATAAATATCCATTTATAGGGCGGATAAAAATAAAATAAACTAAGTATAAGCAGCAATGCATTAAGCTGTACAAACAAGTACTGAAAAACTACCAATGTTGTATCATCAGAAGAAAATACACTAAACAATCTTAAAAACTTCGGATACCCTATGGGATAAGTATCAATTTTCAAATTATTTGCGGCACTAACTATATATGCATATGAATCTCCATTAATAAATCCAGCGAACGGATAATAATATTTAAATAGTCCAACAAGAAACAACATAGAAAGAATACATACAACAACAACAGACCTATTGAATTTATTCTTCCATATAAAACTACCAAATGAAACTGAATCAGACATTCTTGTAATTTTTGAGGATTCAAATCTTTCTTCCATAAATAAGGAGGTCTTAATACTAATAATGAATTTTATAAAAAAGTAGCATCTAATACCACAGGAAATTACATTATCAGAGTATGTTATTTTAAACAAAGATGATAGGAAAAATTGGCCTTCACCAAATAGGTAAGATTACAATATCCATAAATCTACATTATGTCATAGATAGAATTGCAATTATTTTCAGGAAAAAGACTTTAGAATTCAAACAAAAAGGGCTTCATAACTATACATGGAATACCAGACCACAACATCCAACTACACACATCCTTAAAGGCATTTCAACTTATACAATATTACACAACTACTAAACAGCCACCAACATTAATCAAGCAACAGAAACCGTTATTCAACAACTAAAAACGAATAACATGAGGTATTAATTCAGTTTAACGGCAAAAGTCTCGATTCGACCCAACAGTCGGATTAAAATACGAGGCAGCCGATGGTTTGTTGTCCGGCCGCTCTTCTTTATCTGTAAAGATACCCTTCCAAAGAAATACTTATCTGTATATGTTCCATTACGACTATATTCGTTTATCCTGGCATCAAGGTTATCCCACAGCTATTCCAGTATGTTGTAGATTTTCTTACGAAATAAAATCGTTAAAGAATTCATCCTAGATGATCCAGTTAAATCATTCACAGATACCGTTTGCCTGTGAACTTCTTTTGGTCCTGTTATCATCGACCTCCTCCAGAGCAAGACAGAGCCGGCATTCATGAATAAGTTACTGAACATATCTCATTCCAGGGTAACAACCTAAGCTTTAGTGAGGGTTAGTCTATTTCTTTCTGACATACTTTTTGTAATAAAGGAGCCAAAGGAAGAAAATCAGCCACCGACTCAACATTAGACCAATACATTGATCATATTGTGCTATAGAGAGTAACAAGCTGACAAGGATCACCCGGTATCAGAGTGGCAAAAGTAATAGTCAATGGTGATCCATTTGGCAGAAGAGTAGCGTTAATAATTAAGAAACAACCCTGATCAGGACGGCCGGGATCCTTAACATATACTCTGGCATTAACATCTGCCTGAGCGGCAGCAAAAGCACCACACAATGCGCCTACAGCAACAACTGACAACAATTTTACTTTTTTCATGAGTGAAAATTTAGAAGAAAATTTATTTACAAAGCAGTTTAGCCGAAATGATGCTAAAAAACAGAATTACACTTTATTCCAAAGTACCTCTTAAGAAATCTTTCACTTCTAATTTCTTTCTGACAAACTTTTTTGCAATAAAGGAGCCGAAGGAAGAAAACCTTTCGTCGGCCCAACATTACACTATCACATTGATTAGATAGTGGTATAAAGAGTGAAAATATCAGGACACTCAGCACTCCGATCCAGAGTTGCAAAAGTAGTAGTAAATGGTGATCCATTTGGCGCCAGAGTAGCGTTAACGCTTATAGAACAGTTAGTCCTTTCAGGATGCAGAGGATCCCCAACCCATACTTTAGCATTAATATCTGCTTGAGCAGCAGCAAAAGCACCACACAATGCCACTACAGCAACATCTGATAACAATTTTACCTTTTTCATGATTGAAAATTTTAAAGGAAATTAATAATACCTACTCTTTTATTGGAATTTCCGGTTTCTCCCTTCCTAAACACAATAATCTTAGGTACCATCAAACAACCGAAATTCAGAATATTTTGATTTTTCTATTTTAATAAAAAACAATCACTGCAAACGAAACCATTATTTAAAGGCTTTAAAATAGCTTTACATCAACAGCTGAAGTAAAAACTTCGTTAAAGCCACAATTAGTATAAACCGCTGTATAAGGCACTACATTAACACAAAAAATCATCCAGTATGAAACAATATTATCTCCACCGATATAAACACTAGTACACAGGATTAAAGTCATTCTAAAGCACCTTATATCATTAACTGAATCTATACTAAAAAAACAACTACACTTTCGCAAATATTACTCCCAAAGAATTTTTTCACTTTTAATTTCTTCTCAACATGTTTCTTACTACATATAGGGCCGAAGGAAGAAAACCTTCCATCGGCCCAACATTGCACTATCACATTAATTAGATAGTGGTATAAAGACTGAAAGTCTCAGGACATTCAGCATTCTGATCCAAAGTTGCAAAAGTAGTAGTAAATGGCAATCCACTTGGCAGAAGAGTAGCATTAATGCTTACAGGACAGTTAGTCCTTTCAGGATGTGCAGCATCCCTAATCCACACTCTAGCATTAATATCTGCATGAGCAGCAGCAAAAGCACCACACAATGCAACTACAGCAACAGCTGATAACAATTTTACTTTTTTCATGATTGAAAATTTTGAAGAAAATTAATAATTACCTACTCTTTTATTGGGGTTTTCGGCTTCTCCCTTTCTAATCACGATTATCTTAGGTACCATTAAACAAGCGTGATTCAGAATATTGTGATTTTTCTATTTCAATAAAAATCAATTACTGCAAATGAAACTATCAATTACCTGCCTGCAAACCGGCTTCTCGCCAACAGTTGAAGTAAACACTTATTTAGGACCGTGATTAGTATAAAACACCGCATAAGGCACTACATTAATACAACAGATCAATAAGTATGAAGCAAAAGTATCTCTACCATTATGAACATTAGGCCACGGGGCTAAAGTCCATTCCGAAGCACCTTATATCACCAACCAAGTCTATACTTAAAAAAAACTGTACTTAATCAAACCCCTCTTCCTAAATAATATTTCACTTCTAATTTCTTCCTGACACACTTTTTCAACAAAGAATCCCAAGGAACAAATCCTTCCATCGACCCCGTACTATTACATTGATTAGATAGTAGTATAAAATGTGTAAAGATCAAGGCACTCAGCATTCCGATCCAGAGTTGCATAAGTAACAGTAAAAAATGACCCATTGGGCAACAGAGTAGCATTGACACCTATGGGACACACTGGCACATCAGAATGCATAGGATCCCTAACATACACACGAGAATTAACATCTGCCTGAGATGCAGCAAAAGCACCACACAATACCACTACGACAACCGCTGATAAGAATTTTACCTTCCTCATTATTGAATTTTTTAATAGAATTAATAATCACCTACTCTCTTATTGAAACTTTCGAACTCTCCCTTCCCACAACTACTGCCCTTGATAGTACATCCATGCTAATAGTTTTAAAGGGTCAATAAAAATCGAATACACTTAAAACCAATCCTAACTGCAAGATTAAATCATAGCTATTTCACATCAGGAATTAGGACACAAATGCCTGATGAATTCTCTGAAACAACACCATAAAACAGATTACTTTTCTACCCTTTCAATAAAGCAACCAAAGCAACTTTTTGCCACAACATTTCTGACCACCTAGAATCAAGTCGTAGTATAAACACTATGAATCTCCTCACAAGACGACCCAAACATAACACTGGCATAAGTAACAGTAATAGGCATAGAAAAACCAGTAAGTGTGGCATTAATAGAAAGTATACAATTAAAATTCCAAGGACTATCCGGATCCCTAACATAGACTCTGCTATTCGGGTCAGCACTAATGGTAGTAGTTGTAATAACTACGGTTAAAACAGCGACTGACAACAAAAACACTAATTTTCTTTTCATAATTATGCAATTTAACAGTGAGGGATATTTTGCTCCTTTTCATTACTCATTAAAAAACTATCATCATCAATGAAAGAAAGGCCTAACAAGAAGCATAGTCAATAACTTCAAGGATTACATGAACTCCGAATATAAACTTAAACTATCACTAATTATTAACAGTAAAATATCAGTAAGAAAACCATAAATAGAACTATCTAAATCTGAAAGAAACGGCTCTTATAGCCAGCTCCTATCAAATATTATATACAGAATCACTACCTTCATTGGAAATAGTTAACACAAGTTTATTTTCATTGCAACTTATACTCTCCCGGCCTCTCCTGAAACACTCTATAGAACGCCCGTGCAAAACTTCCGGAAGTACTATACCCCAGCGTTATTGCCACCTCTTTCACCTGATGATTGTCATCTAACAATGTCTTTGCATAGTTCATTGCCTTCTCCAGTTGGTATTGATAAATAGTAGTTTGGTAGAGAATTTTGAATCCTTTTGTAAGTTTGCTTTCACTAAGACCTGAATAACTGACCAGGTGTTGTATATCTATTCTTTTTGGGGGTTCTTCGTCGATAAATGCTTTGGTCTTAATAATAGCTTTCTCCTGGAACTTTGTAAGTTTCATCAATTATGGTTATGAGGGTATTGGCAATAAGTCCGCGATGAGCGTTACTCTAAAGTCTAGCTATAAATCGCAATTAAAAGTTAACACTTTTTTCGTTTATTTTCAACAATCGACACAACTTTTTTAAGCAACCATTTCCGCCTGCATTATAGTCGCACAAAGCGTTTTATCAAACAAATCACACAGCAAAAATAAGGCAGAAAGAGCCCCCTCTTTCACCATAAACAGAGAACAAAGCCATATTGCTCGACATATAGGACTACAGACAATATGTCTTTCTTAGTCGATAGGATCTAACACTGGAGTATAGCTTCTTTCCGTATATTCGTACAAGTACTGTTTGGATAAAACCGGGCATATGCAGACCCGCAACACATTCCCAGTGACTACGTACACTTCCTGATGAAGCCTGACTAATTATACATGGCGTGCTGACTTACGGATCATCATGAGCGACCAACCATATATGCAGGTTGTATATTATCCTCTTTTATTACCAACAGAAAGAAACTTCAGGGAACCCAACAAATCTTAAATATCATTATGTAATCCAAAAAAACTTCATTTAGTTAGGAAAACTTATAACCTAACAAAAAACAATACCACAAAAGGAAAATTTTAACGAGCATCTCCTAAATACAACTTATACAATTACTACAATACTTTTAGCCCGATCTTGTTTGCAAGCCTCATCGCCAACCATTTTATTCCTAATTTATGAAACTGTGGACCACCTTGGCATATGACTTTCCGAATACAGCCATAAAACGCTGATCAAAAAATGTACTATTTCGGTAAAAATCAGCTCCCCTTGCATACGGAACTATAGACATAGCTACTTTTCCGCTAAAGCAGTTGCTCTGGCAACAACTAGAAGACAGCGCGGTAGGGTTACAATCCAACACACTACCTCCTCAGTAATCTATATTGGTGATTGCACCGGCCGAATAGTTACCAACCAGGTCGTTCGCCAAGACATCATCCGGCAAACATCAAAGTCCTTTCAGCAACTTCCATAAAAAATCCCCCGGCACCAACCGGGGGATCTCCCTATTACCAGCAACTATTTTTAATAAACATTATTAATCGTCAGCTCATAGGTGTCTTTTGCATCCGCGATACCGCCCTGGACGACTACTTTTTTTGTAAGCGTAGCACCGGCAGGCATACTGATATGATACTTTCCGTTGCTGTCTTTGGTGACGTCCACAGTAACTGCGGAGGCGCCACCGGCAAAAGCGTAGAGCACAGCACCGGTGTTCACTGCTGTACCAATAGTGCAGCTGATGCTGATGATTTTTGCTGCGGGGCTGGCCACCATCATTTCGGTATTGCCGAGGGTATACTTTCCTTCACCCAGGTTGCTGTAGAAGGTGATGGTGAGGGCGCTGCCGGAGAAAACGCCGTAGCTTCCACCGGTACCTACGGTGCTGGCTGCAATGGCGGTAATGGTGTTACCGTTGCCGCTGGGCCCGGATGTCTGGGAGGATGTTCCTCTCACATAAGTGTAGGCGCCCATTTTCCAGCTGCCATCTCCGTTGGGTGCGGTATCACGCTTTTTTTACTGCAGGAAAATAAAAAGGTAGATAACAATACGAGTAAGAATGGTAAGACTTTTTTCATCGTGAATATTTGGGCTAAAATTTTTCCGGGATATGGGTATAAAAGAAAAAAGCCCCGCTGTTTTGCAACAACTGAGCTTAAAGCTTAGCGGAGAGTCAGGGATTCGAACCCCGGGACCTGTTACAGTCAACAGTTTTCAAGACTGCCGCAATCGACCGCTCTGCCAACTCTCCAGTGGCGCAAATGTATAAAAGGAAATGATTTAAAAAAAATTTTCTGCCCGGTTTTTTAAAAAATTTTCTACCCGGATCATCCGCCCCTGCTAATAAATAGCGGCTAAAACACAACCAACACAGCCATGGTAGCCGATTTGGCCATGACCACATTTTTATCCTTATATAGCAATCTGAATTACAGTCAATTATCTCCGAATGGCCGGTAACCACCCATTTATAGCTATTAGCAGGCGAATGCTGGCATTTTCATTTTCCTTAAATTTAGCGGATGAACAACATATTCTTTGAAGGACCTGTATTATGGTCGCAAATAGACGCCAATATGCACCTGCGTCACTCCGCCTATGCAGACTTTGCAGCACAGGCGAGGCTGGCCCTGCTGGATAAAGTGGGCATGGATGCCAAACAATTTTTGAAACTGCAGCTGGGGCCTATCCTGTTCCGTGAGGAACTGTTATACCTCCGCGAAATAAACCCGAATGACACAGTAAAGGTTTCTTGTGAGATGACCAAATGCAGACCCGACGGCTCCCGCTGGTCTATCCGCCACGAAATATTCCGGGGCGATGGCACCAAATCAGCGGTTGTCAATGTAGACGGTGCCTGGATAGATACCCGCCACCGCAAACTGGGCACACTCCCACCCGAGCTGATGGAAAAATTCAAAGCCATCCCCCGCAGCGAGGATTTTGTGGAAATCACTTCATAATCTTTCAAGGATAAAAGTTACCCTGGCGGCAATGCTGGCTTTAGGGACTACCAGCAGCTCATAGCCGCTGGCAGTATATGCCGCAGTCATGGCCTCGTAAGTGGACACTGCGGTAGCATAATCCTGCTGCCGCTCCGTATCCCTCTGGTAGATCTCTTCCCAGGGTGGAAAGATAAATACTCGCTGGTTATACCGCAGCTGTACGGCATATTGCAGTAATGCTGCCGGCACCGGCAGCTGCTCCAGCCTGGAATAACCTACCAGGTCGGGAATGCCGCGGTCCAAAAACACCGGCCTATCGCTGGTTGTTACTGATTCAAAGTCCTGCAACGCTGTACTGAGCATCCTGTCGCGGAACAATACCTTATCTACCCAAGGCAACGCCCGCCCTCCACTAGCCATCTGTTCCTGTATAATCTGCCTGCCGGATTCCGGCACTACCGGATACCCCAATTCCTCTAAGGCTGTAATCACCGATGTTTTGCCCGCACCAGGGCCACCGGTAAATACATACCCGTTTCGTTTAGTCATAAATAAATGATGAATTAAAGAGAGAGAGACGACTCCAAAGGTAAAAAATAATCGCTACAATATCACCCATATTAGCCCAGGGCTTAAGCCCTGGGAACAAAAATAAAGGGAAACAAACAATGGACGAACATCAATCATCTCTAGATGATAGCTTTGGGGAACAATAATGGAAACAATTGGGGAACAAATAACGGTGAGTTAAAAACAACAGACGGGTGGGTCCTTGCTGCTCCACGTTCTTTAGTAAATACCCGGTTTACCGGATGTTACCGGTTTGGCACTGGAAAACTGACGGTCTGATTCCAGCGCTCTGATAAAGGGCAGATCGTTTTGCAGATATGCTCTGGAAGACTGTTCCAGATAGTTGTCCATTTGAAAAAATTTAGCGGCTCTGGTAGCGCCCAGCAGCTTGTTCATCCGTCGGAAATAACGCATCTGCAGTCGGCCAAATTCAAGATCATTATTAATCAGTTGTTTGGTCAGACTATTCATCTTCTTTTCATCAAGACAGGTGAATTCTTCGTTGTACATTTTCAGTAAAGCAATACGTTCAGTCAGCCAGGGACGTTTTTCATCTTCGTACTCCAGGAAAGCGGCAGTAAAAGCTTTTTGTTCTACAGGTGAGATCTGCAGGAACTCATCAAATAATGCACCTTTGTCTTTTCCAAAGATCTTTGTAACCAGATCGGGCTCGCTATACACCACTGAGTCGGCGAAGGATGGCGATGAGGTTTGGGAGAAGGATTCCAGTCCTGCTATGAGGACCATCAACAAACAAATCGACTTTTTCATGTTACCTGGATTTTTTTAGTGTTATCGGCAATAACTGCACGCCCGCTGCGAAACGTCCATTTCTCAGGTGGTTTTTCATATTGTAACAAATGCACATCTCGACAAATATCCCTGTTCCGTACGTACCTACGGCTGGTATATTCCTAGCGTTGCGGCTGCAGTAGTTATTTAACAATATCTCATTTAAATTTCTTGAAGATGTACCGACTGTATCTGTCAGAACACCGGCCCTTGAGGATGGCAATCAGTTATGAAGATGTAAAAGAAGACAAGGTTACGAAGGTAAGTAGAATAACAATACAAATGAACAAATAGTTTCGGAGAAAAAAAATAAAAAAATAAAAAAGCGATAAGCCCGGCAGTGCCCGACTTATCGCTTTTTTCTTATAATAAGAGCCTTAGTTTTTCATGAATAAAGCATGCGCTTCTCTTGTCCAGAGCTGATAATCTTCCAGGTGAATTCCCAGCTTTTCATCCCGCACTACTTCCTTATATTCTCTGCAATCCCAGTACCCTTTTGCCAATGACTGAATACTGCTGAGGGTGCTGATTTCGGTAGAACTGTACTCCTCCGGATAACTTCTGTAATTACCGATTGCCAGTCCCTGTATTTCACTTTTTACTGCTTGCAATGTTTGTCTAGCCATGGTTAAAATTTTTTAGTACGATGGCTTGAAACAAAAATGAAGCCTTTTATAGCCAGATCTGCGGTTTTAAGATTTTCTTATCATAAAATTTTGTTAAGGAGTCCTAACACAACAGACTGCTATAATAAAATCGACTTTAGATACACCTTCCCATAATCACCCCAATCCTTGAGGGCTTTGGTAATGACATCCTTCAGACCCGTGTTGCTTACCCTATTGCCTTTCACAGATGGTTTCAGGCTTTCCGGCTTCACTTCATCCACCAGCACTTTGGTGGCGAACCAGGTAACATGTTCATGAGGCAACGCCAGCCCCAGTATCATTCCAGGCAAACCAGTAAAGGATTCCGGACCGCCAGGTGTAACAATCCCATCGGTATAAAAAGCCACTACATAAATAGAATCCATAATCACAGCATTGGCCCTTCTGCAGTCAAATCCAGCGATCTTCCGTGTTTCGTCTGTGATCTTCCAGCGTATGTTCCTGGTAGAATCATCCTGCAGAAACAACTTGTCAAACACCTTCTTCTGGGAGATACTGTGCTGCTGACCAAGATCCGTATAAATAATATTTTCCTCAGCAGGCCATTCCCGTTGTTTGAAGTTATCTTCCACTTCACGGCCGGGCTTATAATAGGTGATATTACCGGAGAAATAAAGATCGAAATAGGAAGTCTTGAATTTAGGCATCTGTTTTTTCTGCATTTCGCGCCAACTGGCACTTTCTTCTCCAGACAACATCTCGTCCAGCAGCGAGTGTATATTCTGCCGTTTTTCAAATTCTATTCTTCCTTTATCCAGAAAGATGGTATGTTGTGCCTGTGCTGCACTGCAGAGCAATAAGCAGATATATAAGAGCAGTTTTTTCATAAGCTTAATTTTTTGCAACGGCACCACCACCGGCTTTGTTAAAGTTCCAGGTGAGCGTTACCAGACCATAACGACCGATCGTGGAATAAGTGTTCTGGGTAATAAAGTTACTGTTGACAGACCGACTGAAACCAATGTTCTGGTTAAGCATATCATTTACCGACACATTCACTTCCAATGCATCTTTTTTGCCAAACTTCTTGTTCACACTGGCATTCCAGATAAAGGCATTGTTATTACCGGTAAACACTGCTGTTTGCTGACGGATGTTGTAATTGATTTCAGAACGCAACTCAAACTTTAGTGGCAGGAATATATTGGCGGAATAACCGATGTGGCCACTCCAGTAATTGGTGCTGATACTACGTTGTACAGAAGATTTGCTGGTATTATAGGTAACATCTGCTGCGAGAAATTGATCATACTTTTTTTCCTTACTGGTATATGCATTGAGTCCCAGCGTAGAATTCAGGCTGCGGGTGATGTTCAGCTGATGATCAATGTAGTTGGCATTGCGGTAATAGTAACTCCGCAGATAATAACCAAGATTGATTTTACTCACCTTCCATCCCATGTTGAGGTTCATGCCGGCATTTTCATTACCATCAATATTAACGATCTGTGTTAACCGTTTGCCTTTGGCATCGATGGTAGCCGACTCACCGAAAGCATTGCTGATAGTGCTATAGAACACACTCACCCACAGGTTTCGGTCGGTTATTACCTGGTAGTCACTGTAGGCGATCCTGAAACTATTATTGAAAGAGGGCTTCAGACCGGGGTTACCGACACGCACGTCCTGATCATCTTCATTGGAGCGCAATGGCTGCAACTGAAACATACTGGGCTGTTGCGTATTACCGTTATAGTTGAATGTAAAACGACGCCGCTGATGAAAAATGTATCTGAAGCTGGCAGAGGGAAACCAGTTCACAAAGTTCCGGTCATTTGTGGAGTGAAGGTACCGGTCTTCCTGACGATAGCTGGTGAGTCCAATATTGTTACCCACATTGATGCGCACCTTTTTACCGATGAAAACATAAGCCAGCCCTCCTTTATGTGTCAGCATGTTAAAAGTATAATTATTGCTGAACGCAGAATCCTGTAATTCATATTTGCCAGGAGTGCTCATATTAAAAGAGGTACGGTCCGACCGGCTGTTCGTGATGTTAACGCCATAGTTCACCACCAGACTGGACAATTTCGATAAGGGCTCCGTATAGGTAACATTACCAATCACATTAAGGCTTTCACCGTTAAATACTTTCCGTTGATCGGTCAGATGGGTGGAGTCTATTGTAGCATTGTCGTAGTATGCTGTAAAAGAATACAGATATCCGTCACCGTTATTACGGGAATAGTTTTCAGACAGGTTAACAGAGATGGTACGTCCTTTCTTCTTCAGCTTCTTACGCCACAGCAGGTTACTGTTCAGCTCCCGGGTATCATCTGTTGTAGTGAGCCTGCGGCTGTTACGGTTCACCAGGGCACTGTCACCATCAAGGAACTCCGACTGGAAAATGCTGTTGCTTTTTTTATTGTTTAACCCTCCGTTGAAATCGAATTTGATGGACGAGGAAGAATCCAGCTGCACCTCATACCTACCGTCCATCCGGTGGCGAAGGAGATGATTGTTGAAATGTTCTTTCATGTTGCGGTAGCTGGAAGCATTGTTGGGTAACAGGTTTTTGGTGGCGGTGGTATTATCTCCATCCATAAACAGCTGCATAAACTTATAATTGCCGTTGATGCTCTTATTATCCTGATCCCATTTATTGTTGTAGTGCAGGCCGCCGGTTTGTACCAGCGGATATCCTTTACCGTCATATTTGCCATCCCACCCCACAAATTCCTCGTTGGCGCCACTGAAATAGATATCGCCTGAAGGATCTGCCACGGCATTGTCGGCCATACTCTGTCCATATTTATCCTGTTCCTGCCAGGTGAGTCCCGTTTTGCCAGTATTGGACACGATACCATAGGCAGCCATCTTCATCTTCTTTTTAAACATATTGATCATGGCCTGGCTATCGTGAAATCCCTGCGGACCAGCACCGGCAGCCACTTTGCCGAAGTAGCCGTTTTTCTTGCCATCTTTCAGTTTCAGGTTCAGTGTTTTGGAGGTCTGACCATCATCCACACCGGTAAAAGCAGCCTGATCGCTTTTCTTATCGTACAGCTGTACTTTATCTACCATATCAGCACGGATGTTTTTGGTAACCAGTGTAGGGTCATCTCCAAAAAACTCTTCTCCATCTACCAATACTTTCTTGACGGTCTCACCCTGGGCAGTAATCTGGCCTTTATTATCCACCTGGATACCTGGCAGTTTCTTCAACAGCTCTTCCACAGTGGCATTGGCTTGTGTTTTATAGCTGTCTGCGTTAAACTCGGTGGTATCCCCTTTAATCTTGATGGCAGCCACTTTCTGCTGGATCACTACCTCCTGCAATAGTCTGGATCGGAGTGTCAGCATGATCTTGCCATAATCTACCACGCTGGTATCAGATAACGTTATCGGCTCTACGTAGTCAGCGAAAGCGGGATACGTGATCATGAGGAGATATTTGCCCGCCTTCAGGTTATCCAGTTTAAATTTACCCGACTCACTGGTACGGGTATACCGGTACAGGACAGAGTCCTTTGCATGAAGAAGGGCTACTACCGTGTTGGGGAGTTGGACGTGATTCAATGTGTCAGTCACATGGCCGCCGACAGTTGCGTGCTGGGCCTTACACAGGCCGATAGCGGTCATACAAATAATGAATGCCAATAGTTTTTTCATCGTGGGCTGCTACGGGTTTGGTACTAGATGCTAGGGCAGCCAAATTCCACAATAAAAATGGAAAATAATATATGCCATCTGATAAACATCTGTTAAATACAAAGCCTATTTATCTTGTCCCAGGGCTAAAGCCCTGGGCTATATTGGTGGGGGTTAGCACGGGGGCTTTTAGCAGGCAAAGGGTATTTATTAGCTTGTAGTTATGGCTGGAAGAATACCCTGAGATAAAATCTAATCCAGTCCATTACTTTAACTTAAACCCCCTGTGTTAATAAAAGCCTCCGTGCTAACCCCCACCAATATAGCCCAGGACTTTAGTCCTGGGAAATTTGTATATTAAGCATCATGGAGCAACAAATATTAAGAAGCAGCCAATGGTTTGCCCGGGAAGGCAAAGATGGTTTTATATATCGCGCATGGTTGAAGAAACAGGGTATTCCGGCCCACGAGCTGGAAGGGAAACCTATAATTGGCATCTGTAATACCTGGTCTGAACTAACGCCCTGTAACTCCCATTTCAGGGAGCTGGCGGAATCAGTAAAACGGGGTGTTATAGAGGCGGGTGGTTATCCGCTGGAGTTTCCGGTGATGTCGCTGGGGGAGACGCTGATCAAGCCTACTGCGATGCTGTATCGCAACCTGGTGAGCATGGATGTGGAGGAATCCGTACGGGCCAACCCGTTAGACGGGGTGGTTTTGCTTTGTGGTTGTGATAAGACTACGCCTGCGCTGGTGATGGGAGCCTGTAGTGTCAATCTGCCTACGATAGTGGTGTCAGGGGGTGCGATGCTAACGGGCAGGCATATGGGAAGAAGTATTGGTACCAGTGATATATGGCGGTTCAGCGAAGAATTGCGTTCCGGGAAGATGACCAGCGAGGAACTGGCAATGGCGGAGGCAGGCATGTGCAGAAGCGACGGGCACTGTGCCGTAATGGGCACTGCGTCCACTATGGCTTGTATGGTGGAGGCGCTGGGGCTGTCGCTGCCACAAAACGCAGCCATTCCGGCACCGGATGCGGCCCGCAAAGTACTGGCGCATCTGTCGGGCATGGAGATCGTGAAGATGGTACGGACCAATCGGCGACCGTCAGATATCCTTACCAGTGAGGCTTTTGAAAATGCTATTATGGTTAACGCCGCCATCGGTGGATCAACCAATTTTGTAGTGCATTTGCTGGCTATAGCCGGACGTATAGGCGTTGATGTGACCCTGGAAGATATTGACCGTTGGTCCGCCAACATTCCCCTGCTGGCCAATCTCCAGCCGTCGGGACTGTATTTTATGGAAGACATGTATTATGCCGGCGGACTGCCGGCGGTGATGAATGCCCTGCTTCCTCATCTACACAAAGACTGTCTGACCGCTAATGGCAACACTATTGGTGACAACTACCGCCATGCAGTGAGCTATAATAAAGAGGTCATCACCTCTCTCGATACACCCTTCAACAATGTATCCGGTATTGTGGTCCTGAAAGGTAATATCTGCGAGCAGGGCGCAGTACTCAAGCCATCAGCGGCCACTCCTCGGCTGATGCAGCATACCGGCAGAGCGGTGGTCTTTGAAGATATAGACGACTACAAACGCCGCATCGATGACCCTCAGCTGGAAGTAGATGAAAACAGTGTGCTGGCGCTGAAAAACGTAGGCCCCAAAGGATATCCGGGCATGCCGGAGGTAGGCAATATGGGTCTGCCAGCCAAACTGCTGGCCAAAGGGGTTACCGATATGGTCAGGATCTCAGACGGCCGTATGAGCGGCACCGGCTTTGGCACGGTAGTGCTGCATGTATCTCCGGAAGCCGCAGCCGGCGGTACATTGGCCATTCTGCAGGATGGTGATATGATCACGCTCGACGTAGCCGGACGGACACTCAACGCGGCTATTTCTCCTGAAGAAATCGCCAGAAGAAAAGCAACCTGGCAACCGGCCTATCCGGTAGTACAGCGGGGTTATGTACAGCTCTATCAGCAACATGTGGAACAGGCCCACCTGGGCGCCGACCTTGATTTTCTGAAAGGAAGTTCCGGTAGCGATGTGGCCCGGGATTCTCACTAAATAAATATTCCCGTTATGAAAACAGCACAAAAAGTGGCCATCGTGACCGGCGCAGGCCAGGGTATTGGATTTGAAATATGCCGTCAACTGGCAGCAGCCGGCACTGCAGTCATTTTAAATGATATGGATGCCACACTTGCTCAACAGGCCGCGCAGACTATTACGGTTGAAAATGGCCAGTGCACTGCCTTACCCGGCGATGCCAGCGACTTCCTGTTTATACAGCAAATGGTAAACACCGCCGTTACACAATACGGCCGCCTTGATATTGTTATCGCCAATGCCGGCATCACACTATTCGGCGACTTCTTCACCTATACACCGGAAGCCTTCAACCGCGTGATGCAGGTGAACCTGGCAGGCACCTTTTTCCTGGCACAGGCAGCCGCCAACCAAATGAAAAAACAACAACAGGGTGGCGCTATACTTTTCACCTCCTCTGTAACCGGCCACCAGGCACATAAAGACCTTGCTGCCTATGGTATGAGCAAGGCAGCCATTGAAATGCTTGCTAAAAACCTGGTGATTGAATTGTCGCCCTTTAAGATCACTGTCAATACGATTGCACCGGGGGCCACGCTCACAGAACGGACCTTATCCGAACCTGGCTATGCCGATACCTGGTCGAGGCTGACACCGATGGGCAGACCCGCCTATACAGCCGATATAGCCCAGGCTGCGCTGTTCCTCGTTTCTGACCAGGCCAGGCATATTACCGGTCAAAGCCTCGTGATCGATGGCGGCTGGACCAGCACCAGTCCGCAACCCTAAGCAGGCATCAGTATCCTACCGCAATCAGGTCCATCAGCTCTTCCGCAGAAAGGCGGCCAGACTGATCGCTGCCTTCCAGCAGCCGGTCGGCCAGATCACGTTTGTTATGATGCAGGGCGATGATTTTTTCTTCGATAGTTTGCCGGGCAACCAGGCGGTAGATGGTAACAGGTCTTGTTTGCCCGATACGATGTGCACGGTCAGAGGCCTGTTCTTCAATGGCAGGATTCCACCAGGGGTCCATATGAACCACATAATCGGCTGCGGTGAGGTTAAGCCCTACCCCACCGGCTTTCAGGCTGATCAGGAACAGCTGCCCTTTGCCTGCCTGAAAATCCTTTACACGCTGTTCACGCTGTGATATCGGCGTGGAGCCATCCAGATACAGGTAGGTGATCCCTTCCCTGTCCAGTGCAGCTTTTACCAGCTCCAGGTGACGTACAAACTGACTGAACACCAGTGCCCGGTGGTTATTGGACACCAGCTCCTGTACAATGTCCATAAAAGCATTGAGCTTGGAAGAGATAATATTGCTCTCTCCATCTACCAGCTGAGGATGACAGGCTGCCATACGCAGCCGGCTGATTTCCGCCAATGCTTTCATCTGCCGGCGTCCCAGATTATCTTCAGGTATCTTCAGCGCCTCTACAGCTTTACGGCGTAAGGCTTCGTAAAAAGACATCTCTTCATAGGAAAGATCCACCAACCGGGTGATTTCCGTTTTGGAAGGCAGTTCGTCCAGCACAGCTGTTTTAGTACGACGCAGCATAAACGGCGCCAGTAATCTTCTGAGATGCTGTTTTACAGTGCTCTCCGGATTACGCGCGCTGGGGAATACAAACTGTTCGTTGAAATGGTCCAGTGTTCCAAGCAGGCCCGGGTTGAGGAAGTTAAAGAGGTTCCATATTTCACCCATATGATTTTGTATAGGCGTTCCCGTTAGCATCAGTCTGAAACCCGCCTGCAGGGCCATGGCAGCCTTAGAGGTTTTGGTCTGGTAGTTTTTGATGGTATGTGCTTCATCCAGTACAGCCGTGGTCCACTGGTCAGCGGCGAATAGCTTGGCTTCTGCCTGTAAAATACCATAAGTGGTGATCACCACATCAAAGGCGCCTGCACTTTTGATCAGGGCTGCACGTTTACCGGTAGGTAGTTGTATAATATTGAGTGAGGGGGCAAAACGGTTGATTTCACTGATCCAGTTGGGCAATACCGATGCGGGGCAGACCACCAGCGCAGGCCCTTCTGCAGCTCTGTGCAACAATAACGCGATAGCCTGTACGGTTTTTCCAAGTCCCATATCATCAGCGAGGCAGGCTCCAGCACCCCAGGCTGCCAGGTGGGCCATCCAGCGGAAGCCCTCTTCCTGATACGGGCGTAAGGTGGTTTGTAAGGTGACGGGTACTGCAGGATTTAATTCCATAGCCATATCACGTTTACGGATAAACGCGTTCCAGGCGGCGTCTACTTCCATTCTGCCGACCTCACCCAGCCAATCGTCCAGCATGGAGGCTGCATAGCGGGGGATACCCAGTCCTTTCGGGTCCTGAATGGCGAAACTGGCAAGTTCGTTTAGGCGTTTACGTAAGTCAGCCGTCAGGGCGATGAACTCACCGTTATGTAATGCGAGAAAACGTTTTTTCACGATACGCCGGGTATCCAGCAGTTCGCGGAAAGTAAGTACCAGGTTTTCATCCACCCTTATTTCTCCATCACAGAGGAACCAATGTCCTTTTTCTTTCAGGGAGATGGCCACATGGGAGAAGTTGACTTCTTCCTTGACCTTATACCGTTCTCCCTCCGGCCATTCCGCCCTTACCAGGTCAGGGTAGCTGCGGATCAGGTCCAGCAGCTCCAGACAGTCTACCGGGTCTTCAAAAACAAGTGTGTCGGCCAGCAGCTCCTGTGGTACAATCTGCTGTATCATTTCCGAGAGCCGGGCCTCATTGTTCTTTTCCAGCTCCAGATCACGGGTTGCCTGCCAGCGTTCACCGTTGCTCACACCGATAATATGAGCAGCGCCTGCACCAGGCTTGCAATAAGGTGGATCCATGGTAAAGGGCTTTACAAACAGGGCCGCCTTCAGGCCGGTCCCCAGCGGAAGCAGCTGTATCACTATGCGGGGGTCACCTTCTTTCTTGCGGATGTTAACAGCGCCGTCTCCCAGGTCGGAATGAATAGTGAGATGAGCTCCGATACTTTTCAGTACCTGCATCAGTTTGTCGCGGCCTTCTGCCGGCACCACCGGCACCTGCGACAGTGTTTGCAATACCCGTCGCTGCTGCGGTGTAAGCCGTATGATTTTTAAGCGTGTAGGTGTCTCTCTCACAAAAACTATATCACTGATATAATCTTCCACATTGGCGCTAAACGTATATCCCTTACCGTTATTACTAACGGTTAGTTCCGGCCCGCCTTTCAGAATCTCTACCGGGACAGCGGGATTATCTTCCAGAAAAATATAAGGATGACCTGCAATTTCTTCCCATACAGTATTATCAAAAGAAAAAGCTTCACCGTCGTGATTGTAATAATGGTCTTTCTGTACCGCAGAGCCGATACGACGGTCCTGGTCCGTCATTGCTTCCGCCCTCCCTTCTTTCAGTTTTCTCAATGATACCTGACGGCCGCTACTCCAGGTACCATCACCGGAAGCGGTTTGTAATACAGGTTGCAGCTTATAGTGATCGAAGTCTACAAGATAGATCAATCGTTGGGAGGGTGCGACTTTCGCTTTTGCTCCGGGATCATCCGGCGTAAGCAATGTATTGAGCAAACGTTCCCAGTCAGCCGTATGCCGCACCAATGACAGCGCAGGTGCATAACGCACAGCAGCGGCAGCGGCTGTAAACGCAGGCCCATAACCCGCATAACCGGCATCCCTGAATAAATACAGGTATTCATACGTGAGCAAACGGTAATGTCTTTCCATGCCCTGTCGCAACAGCACATCGGCATTCACCCGGAAGGTGATCAGCAGCTTGCTACGTGGATGCAGCAATTGCAGCGTGATAACGGACAGGTAGCTCAACAGTGGCTGATCATTACGTTCCATCAGTACCAGCAACAGGTTGTCGGCCTTTTCCTTTTTGCCGGCGTGCAGATACAACAGGCATATGGCAGGTGTTACTGCCGGAAAAAGTTTTCTTTCGTAAGCCGTGAGGATTTTAGTGATGAAGGGGTTGCTTTTCTCTCCTGGCAATAATATCAGCGTGAGCGCATAATAGAAAGCAAACAGGGGAGACACTGGCAGCGTGTTCTTTTTATCGTACTGCCGTTGACGTTTGATTCCTTTTTCGAAGATAGTCAGTGCTTCCGCCGGGCTTCCCTTGTAAAGCGCTACGACAGCCTTTCCAAAGAGATCGTCAGCAGTAATGTCTCCGAAGGGTGTATGCAGATCGCCCTGCAGCAGCTGTAATTCCGGAAAACGGTATGACTGTCTTTGTTCAAAAGCCTGCAGCTCCTCCATAGGCGGTAGCTGTAGCAGGTTATACTTCACTGCAAAGGCAAAGATGCTGTCCATGGAAGCTTCGCTGAAAAGCTGCAGCAATCCTTCATAAGCAGGGAAAAAGAGCAGATAGGACAACCATGGCTGATATTCAGACAGCTCCAGTTCCATCCTTCTGATAGGTGGCGACAGCAGATAACGATCGCCTGTGAAATAAGCAGTGAGCAATTGTTGTAAATCCTGCAGCCTGGCATTGAGCGAATAAAACGCGTGCAACGCGCGGCGGGAGCGGTCCAGCACAGTCTGATATTCCGGGCGTATGATATTGGAAGGGAACAGGCCGAAGTTCAGCGCTGAGGCCAGGCTGAAATGACCGTTGATGTTCAACTGTAACAGTTCCTGTTCCCGGAGTTCCTGTATAACCTCTTCCAGCCGCGGCCGCGTCATGGGCGCTACCAGCTGAATGGCATCATACAATGCATGTTTGTCTAACGGATATATATATATGGAGAGCACATCCATCACCAGCCGCACATCGTCCTGCTGTAATTGATACCGCTGCAAGTACCAGGCTTCATTAATCATAGCACCAAAAATAGTGCGTTTTCAGGAAATGAGCCGTACTCCTCCTGCTTTCAGTTGTGCCGCCATGGTGGCGGGGAGCTGGTGGTCTGTCACCAGAAAATCAACCAGGCTGAGGGGTGCATATTTCAGATAGCTGTCTTTTCCGATTTTCGAAGAATCACAGAGAAGATAGACCGCATCTGCCTGTGTGGCCATGGCTTTGCTGATACCGGCTTCTTTTTCGCTGAAAGCGGTAAGACCGTTTTTGACCGATAGTCCATCCGTACCGATAAAAGCTTTGACAGCATGATAACTTTCAATATGCTGTAATGCCCGCTGTCCATGGACTGCTTTTCTTTCCCGGTCTACCTCGCCACCAATCAGGTTTACAGTGATCTGGTCTGTATCCATAAACGCTGCCAGTACCGGTAATGAATTAGTAATGATCCTCAGAGGGCCTGTTTTTTTCAGGTAGGGACACATGGCAAACACGGTGCTGCCGCAGTCCATGAAGAGGGTATCACCGGGCTTTACCTGTGCAGCAGCCAGTTTACCGATATGCTGCTTGTTTTCCTGTGCCACACCGGCTTTATCGGCAAAGGCAGAAAACGGATGCAGCGGAGGCGCTTTCATCGCCCCTCCGTGGGTACGTACCAACAGTCCTTCTGTAGCTAGCTGCTGCAGATCGCGCCGGATGGTGATCGCTGAAATGCCCAGTTTGTCTGCTATCTCCTGCACTTCCCTACTCTCTTCCTGGTCCAGCAGTTTTAAAATTTTGCGTTTTCTTTCCTCAAATCCCATTTTTTACACTACTTTTGATCAAAACAATCAATATTGATCAAATATAATCATTTTTATGACACCCGAAGTAAAAATCATTGATACAGCAGTATTGTCAGACAACTGGTACACGCTCAGGAAAGTGACCTATGATTATAAAAAGCGGAATGGCACCTGGCAAAGGCAGGAAAGGGAAGCATACGACAGGGGCAATGGGGCTGTCATATTATTGTACAACAGCGCACAGCACACCGTTATTCTCACGCGGCAGTTCCGCCTGCCCTCCTTTATCAATGGCAATGAGGATGGTATGCTGATAGAAGCATGCGCCGGCCTTCTGGACAAAAACAATGCTGAAGACTGCATCCGCCGAGAAGCGGAAGAAGAAACCGGTTACCGGATCACTGCAGTAAAAAAAATCTTTGAAGCATATATGTCTCCCGGCTCCGTCACCGAGATCCTGCACTTTTTTGTAGCGGCCTACGACGGCTCTATGAAAGTGGCCAATGGTGGCGGGCTGGAGCACGAACAGGAAGAAATTGAAGTTCTGGAAATATCAGCAACGGAAGCAATGCTGATGATTGAAGACGGCCGTATCCGCGATGGCAAAACCATCATGCTGCTGCAGTACGCACAGTTGCATCAGCTGTTGTAACCCCGATGCCTAAGGTGCTGGCAGATAGGTACAACTTTATTACCTTTATCTGCCGGCACTAAACGGTTTATTCAATGAAATACCAAACCCTTCCCCCATCGGAAAAATTCCGGGACATCGTGCGGTTTTTCTGGGTACTTGAAAGCGACGAGCCTTATACACATTATTCCATGGCCGACATGTGTCCTGAGCTGCTGTTTCACTACCACGGCTGTTTTAATGAATTCCTGAAAGACGGTCGTATTCAATCCTCCTTTACCGCCGGCGTACACGCACAATCGAGCTTCACCCGGAAGTTCCATATTGACCAGGGATTTGGTTTGTTTGGTGTTTATCTTTATCCGCAGGCCATTCCCTTATTGTTTGACATCCCAGCCAGCGAACTTACCAACCAGATGCCCGAACTCTCCGGATTGCTGAAGCCCTCCGGCCGGCAGCTGGAAGAAAAAATCTTTCACGCTGATAGCCACCATCAACGGATAAAAATAATCGAAGAATTCCTGGAAACACGGCTATCCAGGCATTACAATGCGCAGCCACCTGTTTTCCAGGCCATACAAACGGTCATCCGTAGCCGGGGACTCATCAGGGTAAAACAACTGGCACAGGATCATTTTCTTTCGGAAAGGCAGTTCGAAAGACAGTTCCTGCAGTACGCAGGTTTCAGTCCCAAACTGTTTTCAAGGATAGTCCGTTTTCATGCAGCGATCAATCAATATGGCCCTACTCCTCCTTCTCTTACACAGATTGCGCTGGAATGCGGTTATTACGACCAGTCCCATTTCATCCATGATTTCCGGGAGTTTTCAGGAGAACATCCCAAAACTTTTTTCTCCGGACGTTCCGGCGCTACCGCCTGGATGGACTAAAGATGTCGGATTTTTCCAATTTTGCCTGCCGCAACAGATATAGCTTCGCATTATTATTTCACTGTAAATAACACAAATTATGAACATCCCTGCAGGACATCAGGCTATAATGCCTTATCTGATGCTTGAAAATGCCAATGGCTTTCTAACCTTTACCCAACAGGTATTCCAGGCAACTGTCAGCCATCTTCAGTTGCATGATGACAACAAAACCATCAGGCATGCAGAAATACAGATCAGCGGCAGCACGATTATGACCAGTGAAGCCCGGGAAGAATGGAAGGCAGAGCCAGGCAATCTTTTTGTTTATGTGGAAGATGCTGACAGCAGCTACTAGACTGCACTGGACCATGGCGCCACCAGCGTGATGCCACTCAGCGACCAGAGCTATGGCCGCACCTGCGGTGTAAAAGATCCCTGCGGCAATATCTGGTGGATTACCAGCGTAAAATAGATAGTGTTAGCGCAAGCGCCGTCCCAGGGCAGCTACTTTCTGCAAAGCCTTTTCTTTCTGGTTGTCCTTAAAATATTTTACCGGGGATATATAGGTGGTCCCTATAGTTTTAATGCCACAGAAACTTAAGGTCTGGCTACGGAAAGCGCGCATGCCTGTATTCCGGTAAAACAGGTAATGATACCAGATGGGAGTGTCCATTGTACAAATGATACGGGCAGTTTTACCACGCAGTTTCTTTTCTATCATCATGCTGTTTTCCTTATTCGCGAATGCAAACCCCGGCAGGAAAAGCCGGTCAATAAACCCTTTGGTGAGAGCAGGCAGATAGCCCCACCACAAGGGGAATATCCACACAATATGTTCGGCTGATTTTATTTTTTTCCAGGCATCCAGCAGGTCAGGCTCCAGTTCAGAGCGTTTACGGTAGCCGTAACGCAGATTGGGATCAAACTGCAGCTGGCCCAGCATAATTTCTGATACCTCGGCACCAGCTTCCAGCGCACTTGTTTTATAAGCATTGTGCAGGGCATAGTTATAACTTTCCGCATCGGGATGCCCGTTGATGATTAATATCTTTTTCATGCCGCAAAGCTAGCAGCAGCTTCACTTCCGGCTCTGAACAAATGTTAAAAAATCAAACAATGCTTTTGCGCAGGCGGCTGAGATGCTGTGGGGTAATACCCAGATAGGATGCCAGGTATTGTAAGGGCACCTGTTGTATCATCCGCGGATGTTTCCGGACCAGCTCAGCATAACGTTCCTTGGATGAATGCTGCTGAAAGGAACGGATCCGGTGTTCCATCATCACAAATTCCATTTCTCCGAAAACCCTGCCGGTATTGGCCCAGCGGATATTGTTATCATACAGTTGATACAGATCTTCCCGCTCGAGGGTCAACAGTTCACAATCGGTGATGGCTTGTATATGTTCATAGGCAGGCACTCCCATAATGAGGCTGGTGTAGGCGGTTACGATCTGTCCTTCAAAAAGAATACAGTCGGTGATCTCTTCTCCATTATCCTTTACATAATAGGAACGCAGGGCTCCGGACTTAATAAAGGCCAGCTGTTTGCAAACAGCACCCTCGCGGAGGAAGTAATCCTGTTTTCCGAGGTGCACAGGTTTCAACAGGCCGTCCAGCTGTTCAAAGTCTGCTTCATTCAGCAGTGACAGCTGTGATAGTTTTCTGATATTCATGATGGGTAAAAGATCACCTTTTGCTGATGGGCGAAGATCACATTTATTTTTTTGTTTTTGGGTGATAAATACTGCCACCGGGTATTAAGGATGAACAAGATTGTATGAAACATTATACCACACCGGAAGACAAACAGTTTGCCAAAGACCTTTTGCAGGGAGCGCCGCGGCAGGGCAAGGCCTGGCTGGATTTTGATCATATCGTACTGGAGGAACCATCTGCCATTCCCGCCAAATACAAGGAGATGATCGCTATAGCAGTAGCACTGACAACACAGTGCCCTTACTGCCTGGAAAAGCATACCGGCAAGGCCGGTATGCTGGGAGTTACCAATGAAGAAATGGCCGAAGTGATTATGATCGCAGCCGCAGTACGGTCGGGCGCTACACTGGGCTATGGGCTGCTGACCATGAAGTTGTTTTCCGCCGGAACGGAAATCAAATAAACGAACGGACATGGCTGCCCCGAAGCTGCTTAGACTAAATCCGGAATTCAAGAACCACTATGGGATGCAGCTCCGGGACAGCCATTTACCGTTGTGTTGCAACTTTTCTTAGCTGCTGCAGGCATTTATATTTCTGGTTGTCTGCCGTATGTTTGTTCTTCCAGCCCATCCTGCGTGCCAGCAGCGCCATCGGCTGCTGATAAAAAAAGAGAGCTTTCAGTATACGTTTACAGTTGTAGGTGATACGGTCCAGCCAACCATTAATATTGTCTGTAGCAGGCTTCTCCGGGAAAAGTTCTGCGGTACAGGATTGTTCAGGGACGGCATCATCTCCCGGCAAAAACACACGATTGTCTCTGAGCCGCTTGCACCAAAGGTTTCTGGCGATGGCGTATACAAACGTTTTCAGGGAAGATGATAACACAAACCCGGGCTTTTGTATTTGCTGCAACAATACCAGTAAGGTCTCCTGGAAGATATCCTCAGCATCTGCCTGATTACCGCTATTTTGCTGCACATATATGGCCACCATTGGAAAATACTGTTGATATAAAGCCGTTGAAGCGGTCCTGTCACCTGCTTTCAACTGTTCTATTAAAATATCGTCGGCTGTTGTGTTCATTAAAAAAGCTTTTTTCAGCTATTCATACCGGAATCAACGGATTATCACCCATGAAGATATTTTTTTTCCAGGTCCAGCAGCCACTGTTTGCGCCAGATACCGCCGCCATAGCCCGTCAGGCTGCCATCTTCAGAGATGATGCGGTGACAGGGCACCAGGATGGAAATACGGTTCATGCCGTTGGCATGGGCTACCGCCCGTACCGCATCCGGACGCTGCAGGATAGTCGCCTGTTTTTTATAGGTCCGGACTTCTCCATAAGCCACTGTCTGTAGCAGTTGCCATACCGCCTGCTGAAACTCCGTGCCTGGCATCAGCAAGGGTACTGAAAACACTTTTCTTCTCCCCTCAAAATATTCCTCCAGCTGTTGCCGTAGTACGGCAAAATGCGGATGATCACCAGGGATGATATTGGCATTCAAAAGTTGCTTCAGCGCTTTCAGTTCCTGCTCCAGTATTTTACGGTCTGCGAATTCCAGCAAACACACTCCTTCTTCTACTGCCCCGGCAAACATGGTCCCTAGCGGTGTTTCCAGCTGCGTGACATGAATGATACGTTTGTCGCGGCTATGGGAAGGCGACACCCCTATCAGCGCCTTAAAGGACTCCGCAAAACCACTCAGGGATTCGTAGCCGCTGCCAAAGGCCGCATCGGTCACTGTGGCACCATCCTGTATCTTCTTAAAAGCCGCATTAATACGCGACATCCGTTGAAAGGCATGAAAAGTGATGCCATGATTTTTCAGAAACCATCTTCTGATCCTGCTGGGCTCTACCCCTCTCCTGACCAGGTCTTCATCCCTGAACCGCAGTCCGGTATCGGCTTCCAGCTCCTGCAGGATACCGCTGATGAATGCCGGTGTTTCTCCCGGCTTTTCCAGGGGCCTGCACACCTTGCAGGGGCGGTATCCCTTCTGAACAGCCTCTTTGATGGTTGTCAGGAACTCCACGTTTTCCAGCTTAGGCTTTTTGGCGGTACAGGTAGGTCTACAGAATATACCGGTTGTTTTCACCGCCGCAATAAAAGCCCCTTCGTAAACAGGATCTTTATCCACCAGCGCTTTATACATGACTTCGTTTGTGAGCATACCGTAAAGTTAACGGATGCATGATTATTTCTCAGCATACCATTTACCATAGGTCAATCTCCGCCATATCCATTCAACCGGGCCAAAACGAAAATGAGACATCCACCAGGAGCTGATCACCAGCTGTATCGAAAACAACAGCAGCCATATCAGGAAAATGGTGGCCGGGCCGGCATAACCATAGAGGCCGCCGCCAAAACTGTAGTAGATAAACACACAGCAAACCGACTGCATCAGGTAATTGGTAGCCGCCATTTTGCCGGCAGCCTGGAAAGGACGCATCCACTCCTGCCAGCGGGGGGATTGCAGCAGGCGGGCCAGGGTGGCAATGTAAAAGATACCGATAGCCGGGCCGGCAATATAGGTGCTGGCCACCTGTAAATAGTTGAACATAGCATCACCCGGGCCTGGCGGAGTATACAATAGCGTTGCCACCGCCACGGGCCATCCGATAATAGCACCCCAGAGCTGTACTTTTCTGAAAAAAGCCATGTGTACGTCCGGATGACGGAAAAGCTGCCTTTTCCCGCTATACGCACCCAGCAGGAACATAGCAAATATTACCGGGCCCTCCATCAGATAACCGATACGGGTGGTTGTCAGGTCTACTGCATTCTGTGCCCACAGCTGGCGGAAGGAGCCGGAGCGGTATATATCAAGGGCAGTATACCCCACTTTTGCATAGGACGCTTCTTCAAAAAAACCGGGTCCTATGATCATGCCTGCCAGTACAAATAACACAACAGGTATCACCAGCAATCCCAAAGCCCAGATCAGCAAGGTCTCCGGAGACTTATTCCTGAAAAGCAGCAATATGGCCCCGAACACACTGTAAAAACACAACACATCGCCAAACCAGATAAAATGAGCATGTATCATCCCTATCCCCAGCAATACCAGCAGGCGGCGTAAAAACAGGGTTACCGGCGGAAGTCCTTTCTTTTCAGCGCTGCGCAGGAAGAGCGTAAAACCCAGGCCAAACAGGAAAGAAAACATGGAAACAAATTTTCCTTCTCCGATAAAGCTGATAAAAAGCGCCACTCCCTTGTTCCAGTTGCCAGACCAATACTGCAATGGATCGAGGTAAAGTGCCGGGAAGGAAAAAAGCCCCATATTTACCAGCAGCACACCTCCTAGCGCTACCCCTCTGATAGCGTCCAGTGAATCGATGCGGCCGGCTTGTACCGGAATGGCGGGAACTGATAACTGCATAAAAAACATTCATTTTTTCGATGCGGCAAAGTTCTCCGGTAATTACTATAAGGCGTTTGACATATGTCAAATAATCAGCGGGCCCTGATCCGGCTGAGTGTTTCCAGCGTAATACCCAGGTAGGAAGCGATGTGTTTCAGCTGCGCCTTACGGACGATCTCCGGATATCTGTCCACCAGCTGATCATACCGCTCTTTAGCTGTAGCAAACTGCAGGCTGGCCAATCTCTCTTCCAGCCAGATGGCGTAAGCTTCCATACTCAGTGTCCATACTTTTTCAAACACCGGAAAACGTCGGCGCAGCTGCAACAGTTTCTCTATAGACACCACTTCTATCACAGCATCTTCCAGCACTTCAAACGTTTCCGGGCTGGGTGTCTGCCGGGTAGCGCTTTCCAGCGACAAAACCGGGTCTCCCGCAAAACAAAAGGCAGTAGTCACTTCCCGTCCGTCTTTCAGGTAATATCCCCTCACTGAGCCAGACAGGATTTCATAACTGTAACGGCATATCTGTCCCTGTTCCAGCAACAGGTCTCCTTTTTTAAACGCCTTCTCCTGAGCCGCTTCATAATAGGCATTATGCACAGTTTCGTCCTGAAAGGCCGTGGTGAGCAATTGCACAATTTCTGCTTCCTGGTATTTCATGGGTTCAAGATAAGGGATAAGCATAACATTGTTTTAGGACAGGCTTTCAAAAAATTATCTTCTCATCCTGAAAATTTCATTCTCGCTTCATCTTCGGCAGGTAGTTTTGTTCCGAACAATTATTCAACCACCTGAAAAACCGTTTTTATGAAGTTAAATGCATGTATGATTGCCACGCTGCTCTTTTCAGGAGCAGCATTTGCCCAACAGGCCAACATCCAAAGCAGTAGCAGTGCGACTATAAAAAGTCAGCAGGGAACAGCCAATGCTGCCACCAGCACCAATACCAGTGCGACCACCACTACGCCACAGGGGAATGGATCTGTAACTGCCACTCACAGTGGGAATACCACTATCAATGCTGACAAAGCTGTATCGGCTGGTGCCGCCGCCGGGCAACAAACTTCCGGACAAGTACAAACCAGCGGACAGCAAGGTATTGTTGCAGGACAGCAGGCTTCCGGACAGTTGCAGACCGCCGGACAGGCAGGTGTTATCACCGCGCAAAATACTACCGGACAGCTACAGGTTGCCGGCCAGACAATGGTAAGAACAGCAGCAGGCCAGGTACAGACGGCCACTGGTACAGTGATCAGCCATGCTAATAATATTATCCATACGGCCAGCGATGTGGAAGTAGCGGGCCAGCAGGCGGTTAAAGCAGGCAGTAATATGGTCAATACAGGTATCAATGTCAATGGCCAGCAAGCAGCAAAAATAAGGACAGCACCAGTACGGGTAAATACCCGGTTGACCAGTGGTATTGGCCTGGGCATATTGTAATTTCCAAAGAAAAAACAGAATTTTGCCGGCATACAACGGCAAAATTCTGTTCTCATCCGTTCATATGGTTAAAATGCTGATATCTACGTTCCTGTTAATGTCTGCCATGGCATTACTGCAGCCACAAAAAGGCTTCGGACGTGGATATGCTACCAACAGAGAAGAGATGTCCGTTGACCATATCATCATGCCAGCAGACAGTGTGCCACCGGCTCATAGCCCGGCAGACAAACCTGTTGAAAAACCAGTAAACCCGTCGGTTCCGGAAGTAAAATTACCGGAAATAAAAGAGGTGCCTAAATCAAGGCGCGGCGTAAAACCGATGGCAATACCTTCTCCATTGCCTGTCCAAC
This sequence comes from Chitinophaga sp. HK235, assembly GCF_018255755.1. Classification (NCBI taxonomy): domain Bacteria; kingdom Pseudomonadati; phylum Bacteroidota; class Chitinophagia; order Chitinophagales; family Chitinophagaceae; genus Chitinophaga; species Chitinophaga sp. HK235. The sequence continues at coordinate 2,851,235 of NZ_CP073766.1, forward strand.
CAATCAGGATTATCAAACCAAAAATTATCATACGAAAGCTGATCTGAGGCTATCAAAAAGATAAATATGAGATATGCACTAATAGTGGCCCTCCTGGCAGGGCTATGTTATCAATCTGTGCAGGCACAAACAGATACTGCACAAAAAACAGAAAAGCCTTCAACTACTTTCACCCTGGGGGCTTTATATTCCAATAACGCCAGCTATTATGGTCAGACAGCGGCCACAGCTATGCCTTATTTAGCAGCCAGCGGCACACTCCAGTTTCCGTTTGGCCTCTATATAAGCAGTACCGCCTACCGGCTGCTGAACGATTCGGCCTCCTTTGTTTCTGCTACCAGCGCCAGCATAGGTATGTCCATTCCTTTCAGTAAAAAAATGACTGCTGACCTGGCGTATAGCCATACCTTTTACCCTTCCAGCTCCTCCTTCCTGCAGGCAGCCAACCCGGACAATGCCATCGCCTCCCTGAAATACAAATACTGGATGACCACCGGCATACGTGGCGATTATGCTTTTGGGAAACAGCAGGACCTGTTCCTGACCCTGAGCAATGAAAAACTCATCCGGCTGGGCAGCCTCTCCAAAAATAAAGACATCATCACCCTTACCCCTGCCATTGAAGTGGTAGCCGGTACCCAACACTTTTATCAGACATATGTAAAGGAACGGTACCTGCAACTCAGTAAACTGGGACTTCCACTTCCGCTGCTGCCAGGAGTACCAGTCAACAGCCAGACTATAACAGAAGAGGCTACCCGCTTCGACCTGTTATCCTACACCCTTCGTGTACCACTGGCCTATAACCGCTCACATTATATGATAGAAGTAGAATATCAGCTGTCCTGCCTCAGCAACAAAGCACTGACAGGCCCCAGTGAAACACACTCTTTTGTGAATTGCAGTTTTTATTATCAGTTTTAGCATGAAAGTACTGATCATAGAAGATGAAAAGTCCATGGCCGCAGAGATGGACGCCTTCCTGAAAAAGGCATACCGTTGCGACCAGGTAACAACAGCCGGCCAGGCACTCGAAAAGCTCGAAGGCAACGAGTATGACTTCGTATTGCTGGACCTGGGACTACCCGACATGGAGGGCCTGCAGCTGCTGCAGAAAGCCCGGAAACTATGTCCGGAAGCTGCTTACATCATCTTAACAGCCCGCGGCCAGCTGGAAGACCGGATCAAAGGCCTGGACCTGGGCGCAGATGACTACCTGCCCAAACCATTTTCCCTGCTGGAACTGCAATCCAGAATGCAGGCAATCGCCAGAAGAAAATTCGGACTGCAGGATGTGCTCGTTCCGCTCGGAGATTTTCAGGTGGATCTGCAGAAAAGAAACATCTACTTCGAAAAAACAGAAATAGCACTGTCCAGAAAGGAGTTTGACCTGCTAAGCTATATGCTCCTGCATAAAAACAGGCCACTCACCCGCCTGCAGCTCAGCACCCACATCTGGGGCGATTTTGCAGATGATGAATACGATTCAAATTATATCGACGTACATATCAAAAACATCCGGAGAAAATTATCCACTCACAGTGCTGTAGACTGGTTGCAGACGATACGACATGTTGGTTATAAAATAAAGATCTGAAAGCGTGAAACTCTTTACCAAACTGACACTTTTTATTACACTGTCTAAAATGGCGGTAGCAGTTCTGTTTGTACTGCTGTTGCCGTTACTGGTAGAAGACATCGCTTATAAATACAATGATTTTTATCTCCGGGAGCAGAAGAAAAAAGTATTGCAGGTCATCCACCAGAATGGCATCGAAGCTTATCTGCAGGGAGAAGATACCTACGGCAGCTATACCATGCTCAAAGAGGAATATATATCCCTGGAACCTGCCGGTGCTTCCCATATGCCCGACACCATTGCCACACTGCAGAGAGTAGTGGAAGGAGATACACTTACCTATCGAGTACTGAGTCATATCCTGCAGGCCAACAACCGTAACTTTATGCTGGAAGTGGGTAAAAAAACAGCTACCATCAGCCAGTATAACCGTCCATTACAACGCGTGGCACTATATGTACTGGGAGGCCTCATCATCATCACCATCCTCATTGACCTTGTTTTCACCAGACTGTTGCTGAAACCACTGGGGGTAATTATACAAACCCGTTTAATCAACAGACGGTTTCCCTTTAAAGAGCATGCCCCTCCCATCCAAACCACTACCGCCGACTTCAGATACCTGGACGATTCCCTGGTAGAACTGATGGCCAGAATTAATGACGCCTTTGAAAAAGAGCGGGAATTTACTTCCAACGCCTCTCATGAACTGATGACACCTGTCAGCATACTCCAGACCAAAATGGAAAACCTTCTGGTCGAAAAAGAAAACGATGACGAGCTGCAGAAAAAAATCATGGGCATGATGAAGACTTTAAATCGCCTGAAAAAAATAGTTCATTCCCTGCTGCTCATATCCCGTATTGAAAATGATCAGTTCCCCAAAAATGATGATATATCACCCCATATACTGGTAGCAGAAGTGATGGAAGAACTGGAACATCGGCTGGAAGAAAAACAATTGCGTTATGCTGCCCGTATCACCCCCGATCTGATACTACACGGACTTAATCACGACCTTATCTTCCAACTGGTGTATAACCTGTTGCATAATGCCATCAAATATAACCGGCCCAACGGCAGTATTACTGTACAGGATGAATTACAGTCCGGCACCTATCGCCTGATCATTGCTGATACCGGTATCGGCATAAATCCACAGGAGATCAACACCATCTTCCGCCGCTTCCGGAAAATACAACGGGGCAATACCGAAGGCTATGGACTTGGATTATCTATTGCCCATACCATTGCCCGGTATCACAACATTCATATTAGCGTGGAAGCAGGCATAGATAGAGGAAGCATCTTTATACTGCATTTCCCGCTATCATGAACCATTCATAAAATAATTTGGTTTGTATTACAAACTACATTTACATTTGTCATAAATGTCCGCATTCTGATGGAAACAATGGAACATAACCTGGAACCCTTACAGGGGTTAAAAATTATTACGGAGGCGATTGCGCAAACGAAGGAGAATATTAAAGGACATAGTTTTCTGTTTCTTTTATGGGGATGGCTGATCGCCGCTGCCAGCCTGCTTTTTTTTGTTTTGCAGTCCTTTACGGCTTTTAAATTATTCTTTCTCCCGTTTCCGATATTTGTGACAATAGGCATTATTATCTCCCTTGTTAATTACAGATCAGGACAACAGGTTTCCCAAACCTACCTGGGTTTTTATCTGAAAAACCTCTGGCTGGTACTGGGCATCGGCTTTATACTGAGTGTACTGATCAATCTGAAACAACAGTATCCTCCTTTTACCTACACCCTGCTGATAGGAGGCGTGGGTACGCTGGTATCCGGATTGGTATTGCGTTTCAGGCCACTGGTGATTGGAGGGATATTGTTTTTTGCTTTCTCAGCAGCCTGTGTATTTACACCTGGTCAATACCAGCCACTGCTTCAGGGAATAGCGGTACTTACCGGTTACCTTGTTCCCGGCTATTTACTTAAACATTCAAACGCATAATCAGGAACTGATGTATAATGAGTTAGATCCTGTTTTAAACACTCCTGTGCGGCTGGCCATTGTATCTGTGCTGGTGAAGTTAAAACAGGCAGATTTTGGCCATCTGATGGAGGTGACAAAAACAACACAGGGAAACCTGAGCCATCAGATAAAGAAACTGAGTGAGGCAGAATATATAGAAGTGATCAAAACATTCAAGGGCAATTATCCGCATACCATTTGCAAACTAACCCCCAAGGGGAGAAAAGCCTTCGAAAAATACGTGGAAGACATCAAAAAATACCTGCACCTGTAACAGGATGTATTTTCATCCGGGAAACAGCTGCAGTTGTTTTTTACCTTTTTAGTTTGCAATACAAACTACATTAATAATTAAATAATGAAAGACAAAGTAGTATTAATCACCGGAGGCACATCAGGACTGGGCGCCGCTACAGCAAAAGCTTTCGCGGCGCAGCAAGCCAGGGTCGTTTTCTGCGGCAGACGTGCCGAACAAGGCAGAGAGCTGGAAGCCGCCATCAGGGCAGAAAAACAGGAAGCCACCTTTATACAGGCAGATGTGACCTTAGAACAGCAGGTGGAACATCTGGTATCAGAAACTGTCCGCCTCTATGGCCGGATAGACGTAGCCTTTAACAATGCAGGCGCCAACCTCTACACAGGCCCCCTCGAGCAGATGAGCAGTGAACAGTTTACTGATACCGTCAACCTGCACCTGACAGGCACCTTCCACGCACTGAAATATGAGATACTAGCCATGAAACAGACCGGCGGCAGTATTATCAATACCGCCAGCACAGCAGGTGTAAAAGGCGTTGGTCAGGGTATAGCGGCCTACGTTGCTGCCAAACATGGCATCATCGGCCTCACCAAAGCAGCCGCACTGGAACAGGCCAGAAACCAGCTACGGATCAACGCGCTGGTAGTCGGCGCTATTCAAACCGAACAGTGGCTGCAGCGGGTATCGCAGCCAGGCATGTTTGAAAAAATAGCCGCCGCCATGCCTACCGGAAAAATAGCAACGATGGAAGACATCATTCCAATGATTACTTTTCTTGCCTCTGATGCCTCCGCATTTATTACCGGTGCCGCACTGGCCATCGACGGTGGCATCACTGCCGGATAATCTCCTTCACCATCAACAATAGTTTTATGAATACCATTGCACTATGGACAGCCACCATCCTGGCTACACTGATCTTCATCGCCGGCAGTTACGAAAGACTGTTCCGGATGCCCAAATGGTTTGAAAATCCGCCCCGCTCCTTCGGGCTGATCACCCAACAAACCAAAAGCTCGTCGAAGTTCTGGATACCACTTCAGATCTTGTTTTTATTATCATTCATCACCACCCTGATCACCAACTGGACATTACCGGCAGTACGATTTTACCTGCTCTTTACCCTCGTCTCTTTTCTGCTGGTAGTGATACCTACCGCCACCTATTTTGTCAGGGAGATACTCGCTTTTGCCAAGATGCCCGCCGATACACCCGCCACTCCCGACCTGTTGAAAAGAAGTAAAACATGGCTGATATGGACCACCTCCAGAAACCTGCTGCAGCTCATCTCCCTGTTAACATTAATCATGGCATTAAAAGCGCTGTATAAATCATGACCAGCATCATTACGGGCTTACTTTTGAAAATTTCTATCTTACACGGAATATCCCAAACTATCAATCAAAACATGGATACATCACTCGTTCCTCAAATACAGGAGACCAGAAAATTTTTCGACCAGCTGGGTAATAGTTATCCTCCGAATGAAACAGTCACCATAACAAATGAATTAATTGATAACGTTCCCTGTTACTGGTTTACGCCACCAACCATCGACAGCCGGGATATTATCCTATACCTTCATGGCGGGTCTTATGCACTGGGCTCCCTTCAGTCGCACAAAGCCATGATCACCCATTTCGCCGCTTCGTTAAAACGGAAAATCCTGTTTGCAGAATATGCACTGGCACCTGAACATCCCTTTCCGCAAGGCAGGAATGACGTCACCAGCGTATATACTGCTATTGCTGCCACCCACCCTGATGTAAACCTGTTCCTTATAGGAGACAGCGCCGGTGGCGGTATTCTGATATCCAGCCTTCACGATATCTACAACAGCCATGTGAAAATTCCTTCCGGCATCGTGCTGATCTCAGCATGGTTGGACCTCAGTTGTGAAAACGAATCCTATCATACAAGGAAAGATCCCATCCTGACACAGGAGGAAATGAAAATATATGCTGGTTATTACGGACAAGATCGTATCCGGGAAGCAGATCCCAGCCAGCTGACGTTTACACAACTCCCACCTGTACTGATCATGGTGGGAACCCAGGAAGTACTGTTTGATGATAGCCTTCACTTTTATCAAAAAATGTCAACCATACAGCCACAAACAAACCTGATGGTATTCGAAGATCAGACACATGTGTGGATGCTCACGGATATCCATTCTGCTGCAGCTATCAACGCGCTGGAAAACATTAAAACATTCATTGAAAAATGATCCTTTCCTTCCGCCATGCTTACCTGAGCCTCTCTCTGACAGGAGAGGTTCAGGTCTTTTTATAGGGTTGTCGTTAAAACCCCTTTTTCTGTCGTATCCTACCCTGGATTTTTAAGTTGAAACATGTATTTTTATACATATATCTTTAATATATGAACACACATTTAATTTCCGCAACAACACTGGTACAAGCACCGATCGAAACAGTATGGGCCTGCTGGACAGATCCCGGACACATCAAAAACTGGAACAATCCATCTGATGACTGGCACACACCACATGCAGAGAACGATGTTCGTCCTGGTGGCAAATTCCTTTTTGTGATGAAGGCAAAAGATGGCAGCGAGGGCTTCAACTTTGAAGGAGTCTACAATGAAGTAATCCGGTACGAGAAACTAAGCTATACCACTACTGATAGCAGAAAAACAACTGACTTGTTTGAAACCGCTGATAATGGCATAAAAATCACAGAGCTCTTTGAGCCGGATGCCAACATGCCAGTAGAAGCACAACAAAAATTCTGTGCAGGCGTATTAAACACTTTTAAAAGATACGTAGAACAATTATAATTCTGTACGGAATCCTAACACAATACAAAAAAAACAGACTCAACACACCTCTGCAATACAACAGTAGGAAACTCCACCTACAACCCGGCCATGTGAATAATATTTTTTTCCAAACTCCGTTTTTTTATTTGAATAATGTATTAACTTCATAAAAGGAGCCTGTATCCGATAACCTCTTTTCGTATACAGGCTCATGGTTTTAGTTACCAGGCCTTCAGAATAGCTGTCACCAATAGTTTATTGCAACGACCTCAGATAACCAGCATGGCCCCATTTTTCACTTCAAAAAGATGTCAGATCAGGCAAGTAATATAATAGCCACTACTGTTGAGCTCTATACTTGCTCTCTGGAAGTAAAGAACGTTACAACTGACACCATTGCTGTCAAGTACAAGGGCTTACCCGGGAACCAGCCTGAATCATACAAAAACTATGTTTCGTTGTGGCCCTCCGCAACGATACCCTGGAATGTAGAACCGGCAAAGCGTGTACCTGTACCCCATAACTATGAAGAAGGTGATTTTGTAATACACGACGTGACGGTAAAGCCGATCAATTATACACTGGGATATGGCGTGGGTCCTATGATAACGGACATTTGCACTTGTGCCCAGATCCTATCTGTGAACTATATGGAAATAGTGCCCTTAACTGTTACCATATCGATAGTGAGTGTAGATAAAAAATCAATCATACTGAATTATATCACATTGCCCGGTTATTTGCCAGGGCTGTATCAGAATTGGGTAGGGCTATGGGAAGGCTTTGCGTCTCCATTTAATGCTCCTCCTCCGCTAGGGCAAACAATCATCAGCAGCAATGCCAGTCAGGGTTCTATCGAAATCAAAAATGTAAGGATTGAAACAGGCGCCGCCTATACACTAATCTATTTCATGGGCCCTTTAGGACCTCCCAATTGGCCGCTGTGTATTAGCAATGCTGCCGCCATGCTTTATTTCAAAACAGCGTAAACTGGTAATAAACAGGAGTATCTTATTTCTCACAACTAAACTATCATCATCATGGAACTCACACAGGAAACCCTAGAGCAAAAAAAGGCCCAGCTGGCCAAAGACTCTGTTCGTGTTCTGGACGTCTCTGGTAAAGGGATCACCCTGGGCATAGGTCAGGTGGGACAAAACTTCGTTTCTATTTACTTTGACACACTCCCGGGCAACAAACCTTCTACCTACGGAAACACTGTCTCCATCTGGCAAAACGCCGATGAAACCATTCCCTGGGACAGCCCTGCCTACAAGACCAAAAAAATAGACAAAGACACCCCCAACGGGGATGCTATCTTCGATGGTCTCAACCTCGACAAATTCAGTTATGTATTGGGTTATTCAGTAGGCCCCGAACTGGGTTCCGGCCAGCAGAAATTCGGTAACGTTTGTGCTACAGCGTTTGTACCGGAAATTGGCGGAGATCCAATACCTCCCTTCTCTTCTTCCGTAAAGGTGGGTTATATTGGTGGCAACTCGCTGACCGCTGATTTCATTCTGCCTCCGGGTGTATTTCCTAAAACAAATGGCGCCTGGATCGGTGTATGGGAAGCTTCACAGGCATCCTACACCCGTCAACCGGATTATAGTAACAACATTCAGGTAGACAAAGCCAGAGGCAGTGCCTATATCAACGGCATCACCATCGGCCGTGGAGCTACTTACACCATCGGTTTGTTTATGAGCGGATGGGCAGGAGGCGGCAGACCCAATGTCCTCACCGCGATGGCCTGCACCTTTACCTTTACAGCGCCCTCCTGAGCACGCTGAACATCCTCTCAGACAGGAAATTCCCCTGATGAAAACTAATCCGGGGCTGTACATTGTACAGCCCCTACATATCAATTTTTTAAACTGATGGACTTCAGGAAAACGCTGACGGATAAACTGTTTGTTGCCATTGACGCAGCAAACGACAGAGGCTTCATGGCCTTTGTCACACCAGACACCCCACCAGATAAAGATGTGATCAGCCTCAGCGAGGCACTCACCAATAACAGCTGGGCCGGTTCCTTTGTAATAGGCGCCAAAGGACCTGATCTCAAAAACAAAGATGATGCTGACAAATTCCTGGAGAAGATATTTAATATCGTGGGCACTACACGGCAGTTTCTCTGGGTACCGGATATGCAACTGGTAGATGTGGTGTATAACGGCCGGTTTACGGCAAACGGCGACGCCGCATCCTTCGATACTTCCGTCAATCTCGTTCTTACCCCTTCCCTTAATTTTGTAATCAGCAGCGGTGTTAATATCAAGCCGGATGATGATGGCAACAACCTGCTATTGGATAGCGGCCGGCTGGCCTTCGACGGGCCAAGCTCCCCACAGATGCAGAAGGTAGTGAATGCTGCCATACCCTGTATAGGAAGCTACCGTGGCTGTGTACAGTTTACCGGTTTTATTGAACGTACCTCCCTGCTCAATAACCTGCAATGGGGATTCCAGTTGCTGATACCATCAGAAGGGGTCACAAATACCCGCTCCGAATGGATACCTTTCGCCAACCCCAATATAGGACCTACCGAATACATCGGGTTTAATATCTCCCTGGACGCCACCGATACCTGGAATGAAGTATTTGATCCCTGTAACACGGAGGATTGCAGCATCGCCACAGCCTATCCCACGCGAAGAACATTTTTTGATTTCACCGGTAAGAACTTCCTGGAGCAGGATGTTGCCTTAACCAGCTACTTTACTACCGTATTCGGGCAAAGCCTGGTATTAATACCTGGTACGCCTGCCAATGCTGCATACAATGCGAGATTGGTATTCAGTCTGAGTGACCGTAACGCTAATGCTTTTGATGAATTCCATCTCTGCCCCGAGGGCGATTTCATCATCACAATACCCGCCACGCAAATCGCTTCCAACTACTGTCTGCTTTGTGGTATGTCCGGCACAGAATTTTTCAACTTTACACCGCAAACAACCAGTCAAAAAGGAGATGTACTGCGCTTTTTATCCCGCAAACCCGCATATGCACCTGTATTCCCGATCCCTTCTTCCTCTCCGGTGGCAGCTCCGACAGATTTCAATCAATCACCGCTGAATACACGTTTCCGTACTTCATGGGCCACGCTCATCAACAACTCTGGCAACAAACTGATGTACGTTTCCCAACCAGATGGTGCAGCGTTCTATGGAATCGATGCGCTGATAGAGCCAAAGTTCAACGATCTGTTGGGACACACGGCACCAGGATTTCAATTTATGTCGTGTGAAAAAGCGTTCTTTCCCATGTTTCCCTACGCCGGCATGATCCAGTCGGGTAGTACCATGCCGGCAGCCACCGTCAACGATATTGAAAAAACAATTGTAGCCCCGATGAGAAGAAAGATCATTGCCGGCTGTACCGCACCACCAGCCAATCCCGGCAATGACACAGAAAAAGACACTACACCTGATGGTATAATTGTCGATATAAGACCCATTCCTGGCGGAGGCTCTCCCAAATGGGACGAGATCCTGCTGGGCTGGAACATAGATAACGGTATTAAATACACGCTCTCTTTCAAAAACCCGGCAGATCAGCTGGTAACGGCCTTTCAATCCAGTGAAGTGATGCTCGTTATTGCCAACAACCGCTACACCGGCAATTTCCAGAATGATATGAGCATCAACGACTGGGGCATGAAGATCAATACCGGTGTGAATCAGCGGTACAACGACTACCGTAACGTGATCATCATCAAAGGCCGTAAAGGCAAATTATATGATGCAAAAAATCAGGAGAACAGCCTGGTGGCCAATCCCCTGAAATGGACACAGGCCAGGGATTTCGCCATCCCTTCCACCATCTCCGGCAACGATGACGAAGCGGAATTGACCATCCTCTCCCAATGGCTGCAGACTTATTTCCAAAAGGCAGCTGCCAATACCGGCAACCCTTATTTCAAACGGTTCAATGATATCGCACAATCTGACAGCTGGACAGGTGTGCTGTTTCTCCGTGTGGACGTAACCCATGTACCCGTCAACCTAAACGGGATGCTGGCCGGGATTGTATACCCTGCCGGTTTCAACGTACACCACCTGGGAATAGATATCAGCCCGGTCCGCAAAGGCGCTGACGGTCCTCAAGTAGATAAACCTTCTTCCATATTCGGCCTGATCTATTATGTAGATTCCGACTTCCGGGATGTGCAACCGGTAAAGACCATTGCCCCTTCCAGCAACGAGGACTATAATTACCGGCTGTTATCTTTAAAAGTGTTGTTTGAGAATACAACGGTAAAAAGCTTCGAAAGCAATGCCCAGCTGACACTCAATAAAATTTTCGGTTCGCCGGTACAACGAATGCGCGACCCCGAAAACATATACAAGAATGTATTACTCACCGGCACCATGCAGATAACCAACGGCGTGCCGCTGTATATCCTCAGCAGCCGCAGTGATGATGCATTCTACCTCGACAGTAATATCATCTCAAAAATAGAAGTCAACAACGTCACCCTGTCTACCCGCTCCGGCAGGAACGATGCCATCACCACCTGCTGGTTTTCGATAGCTGGTTTCATTGATTATTATCCGCTCAAAGATCCGGACACGGGTGCTCCTTTTGATATTTTCTCCTTTGGAAATTTACCGGAACAAGACCTGCTGCGCAAAGGACTTAACTTCTCCAACCTTGGCCTGCTGATGACTTTTGCAGCCGCCAATCCTGCTATCAGCACGCTGGTGTTTAATGCTTCGGAAATAGCCTTCGACCTTTCTTTGAGCACAGCCAGAAGGAACAGTTTATATAACAATCTGTTGCTGGACCTGGACTCGCTGGTAGCCGGCACAGACCAGGCCACACCCAAGGAAAGCGGTTATCTGGAAGTACTACCGGACCTGCGTATGAACGGCGTATCGGGTAAACCCTGGTGGGGGCTCCGGATGAAACTGAACATGGGCAGTCCCGGTGAGCTGGCAGGGAAGATCAATCTCAGCTCCTGGCTGCTGGTAGCCTGGTCCCCCGACAGTGTAATCGATACAGGATTCAATACTGCTATTGGCATTTCTTTGCCAGGTACAGAAAGCGGAGCCAGGATGATCAGTTTGCAGAATGTGATGAAACTATCGATCGGGCAAATCCGGTTATTGTATATCATAGACAAAGAGTCCTTCCTTTTATTATTTACAGATATCGCCTTACGTTTCCTCGGATTACTCAAGATACCCCCCAACGGCAATACGCTGTTTTATCTTTTCGGCAACCCCGACGCCGGCGGAAAGGCTTCAGGACTGGGCTGGTACGCCATGTACGCCAAAGCCTGAATATAATACGGAATGAATAATACCATAAATCGTTAACTATGATCTCTGAGGAAATAGATAATCTTTCGGAAGCCTCCGATAACTCCAATAGTGAGGTATTTCAACTATTGCTGGATGATATTCAGGAATTTCTTAACCAGCAAACAGAGATAAGAATACTCATTACAGGCAGTCGTAATTACGGGCATCAGGCATCTTGTGTGAATATTGTAAAAAGACTGGTGTCCATTAGTTCGAATGTATTATACAGTTTCTGCCTGTATTACCGTAGCCAGGAGGAAAAGCGGATACTAATCAGCGTATTGCAGTTGTTAATGCCACAATTTACGGCATTGGACCAGCCATTCAAACTACTGGCGAACAACAACACCAATAATGTGCAGGTAATCGATATAATGACGAATGTTCCGCAGGAAATCTATTTCGGTCTGACAGGTGGCTTTGATGAGCATGAACGAAATGACCAACTGGAAGCTGTACGAGCCTGTAGGGTAGAATACTTCATGCAGTTGCAGCCTTATATGTGGTATACCGGAGATGAAGAGTTTATAGTGGTAAAAACAGAGACTGCACATCAAATGGATGCGTATGCCCGGCAGCGGGGCGTATTTCTGCACAGGTCTTCCTATTTCTGTCCCATCCCCATAACACTCAGCCCTTTTGATATACAGGTCTTAACCAACTCTCCCTATCAGGAAAAATTACAGATTGTACAATATCTGGCTGGCAGGATTGATACAAATGCACTAAATCTCTGCTCCGTATATGGTATCGGTACGCTTGGGGAAAGCGCCGGACCGCTGTATAATATGTGTGCTTCCATTTCCTATGCACAGGATGCAGAAGACCTGGAGCCCAATGTGAAGCTGCCTTGCGTAGTATTGTTATTCCAGGAAATAGAGCTGGTACAATGGACCACCTGCCAGCGTCTTGTAAATCAGCAGTGGAATTTACTAGCTGGAACTGACAAGCCTTCAGAGCCATTCAAAGCCTTTCACAGAAAATACAAGATCAACCAGCGCGTACTTTTTCTGGGAGGGCCGGATAACATTCTCAGTTTAAATATAGTTCAGCAGCAGGTAAACACCCTGCAAAACGGACAAACGCTCATCATCTATTTCGGGAAAGCACCACAGGTACTTTTTGATTATTGCTATTACAAATCCACCTTCCCCCCCTTTTGTGAAGGACAGGCTACGGCCGCCACCGTATTTAATTTTGGATGCCCGTTCTTTAAATACTCTAAAGGACAACAGGATATCAGAATTGATTACCCCACCCTGCCACTTAGCCGGGATGACTCATCCGCAGGAGCAGAATCAAGAAGAGAATCTTCTGCGGCCCTTTACTGTTGCCCATCCCAATGGAGACAGGAAGAAGGATATGGTGAGGATAATGACGCACCAGTAGAGTTTTTTCCTGTCATTGAAATCTCCAGCATTATCGTAGCTGCCTTTGATGAAGACGACGATCCTTTTTTTAGTGCACTGGGAGAATTCTTTAACGATCAAGAAAACGACAAACTACTACTGGGGCTCGATATTGTATTAAGAATATTAGGAAAAAGAAAGGTTGACTTCAACACAAAACTGTTACGGGCAGATGACAACAGCAAACTGATTGAACTATATGCCAAACTGGAAGGACAAACGACTGTAGATCTTCCCACTGTACTGGGTCCGGGATTTCTCACCAACTGGTTGGTAAAAGCCGGCAACTTTGGAACGGTGGTTGTCAACAGTGCTACTTCTGCCATCAATGATGATAAAACACAGGTAACCCTGGATGGCCAAACCTCTTCCTTTACTTTCCCCGGACTGACCGCCAATTTCATCTTTACAGAAAACAAAGAGCAGCTGGCCCTGGCATTTACATTGCAGTTTCCCGGCCTCAACTTTTCAGGCGCACAATGGTTCCAGTTCCCCAACAACTCCACTGTCAGTATGACACTGGACCCTACCGCTCTATTGCCTGCACAGGGAAAACTAAGCACTACGCTGAAGGCAGGCATTACGATGACGGTTTCTCTCACCATCCCATGCAATAAAGGTGTATGGGCCATGCAGACCGTATTTGCAGATGATATGCCCGACCTCAATGACATCTTCCAGTTTGTAGGAGGTATCAACCTGCGGGCTTTATTACCAGCCCAGCTGGGCGCCATCACTGCCATTAAACTGAACAGCCTCGGATTTCAATATAACTATAACACCAATACCCTGGAAGATATTTCCATGGCAGCCTCCACTCCTGATACAGCAACGTGGAAACTGGTGCCCGGCGTAGAACTCCGGAAACTGTCGATGAACATAGGAGTAGCTAATCCGGGTGATCTCAAAAAAAGAAAGGCCATTTACGGGCTCGGAGGAATATTTGGGATTGGCGATGGCACCGTATCTGTTGCCGCCAGATTTCCGCCGGTGCGGATTACCGGTCAGATGGCGCCCAACAGCAAACCCATTGCCATTAAAACCATTATTGCCGACTACCTGGGTGAAGACTTTGCAACAGCATTGCCGGCATCTATCAGAGATATTGCCATCATCGAATTGGTATTCGGACTGGACCAGGCAGCAGGCTCCTACAATTTTGCAATGGGCGTGGCTGCCAACTGGACTATCCCCGTGGCAGGTGTCGATATTTTTACCATCACACAACTGTCTTTTTCCATATCCGCCGTTTCCCAACTGATAGACAACGACAGCACGGCCTCCGCCATGGCCCTGGCTGTCAGCAATCAGAAATCCACTGAAATCACCGGTACTTTCGGCGGAGCTGTCACAATACTCCCCGGCACTGCCAGCGAAATCGCCCTGACTGTTGCTGCCGCCTATCTGGGTACCGGTAAAGGCTGGACATTCACCGCTACACAAACAGCCGGACAGATCAGCCTGATAGAACTGTTTACCTTTTATCTGCCTCCGGCCTGGAAACCGGATACCAGCCAGTTTGATATTGCCATCAATGGCCTCGGTATCACCATTGCGACCATTACCAACTCCTGGATGTTCACCGGGAAAACGGCCACGCCTATACGTATTCCCGGCCTCAATATCGACATCAACCTGATACTGACAGCCGGTTACAACGGAGGCCCCAAACCGGAAGAAATTGGTTACTTCGGCGCCCTCAGCGCTGAAGTCAAATGGCAGAACATCGCCCTCACGGTATTCTATAATTTCAAACCCGGCTATACCTCCTATGGCATCCGCTGGGGCAAGCTGGAAGGAAAGATCGAAAACAAGAACGGAAAACAGATAGCTACCCTTTCGTTTACAGAATCCACCACCATCGGCAGTATCGTGGAACTGATGATAGGATGGGCTACCGGCTCTACCTTCACGCTGAGCTCTCCCTGGAATATCCTCAATGCCATACCACTCAACAACCTGTCTCTCGAATATAATTTCACAGACAAACAAGTGGGCATCAATGTAAACATTGGTCCTATTGAAATGGGCTTTGCCAGAATTGAAGCGATTAAGGTGACCTATAAATCCAATCAGCCCAATCCCGAAGATAATGGTGTGATCGTAGAGCTCACAGGCTCTTTCCGCTGGCAGGACGATCCCAAAAAACCACTGGGCTGGGATGCTGCCCGCCCGGAAACCACGCCGGCACCGCAAGGACAGGGCAACAAATACCTCGACCTGCGCCTCCTCGCCATGGGACAACATGTTACACTCCCCTGCTTTGCTTCAGCAGAGAATGTACAGATGGCCATTGCCTGCATGAAACAACTACCCAAACCTGATAATAATAACATCACCATTCCGCCGGTAACCCTCGATGCCAACAGCTCCTGGATCACCGGTATGGACTTTGGCATCCTGCGTTTTGGCGATGACAAAAAAGATAATGGCGCCCCTCCCGCCAAAACCGGTTATCTGCTCACCATGCAGATCATCTTCAATGATCCTAACCTGTACGCACTGAGGATCAAACTCGATGGCGAAGCCGCCAAAGTGTTCCAGGGTCTGGACTTCCAGATCATGTATAAAAAAGTGACGGATACGATCGGATTATACAAAGCCGAAATAGCCCTGCCCGACAAGATGCGTTTTATCCGCATGGGGCAGTTCAATATCACCTTGCCTATATTCGGTATAGAATATTATACTAATGGTGATTTTCAGGTAGATCTTGGTTTTCCCTGGAAAGCCGATTTCTCCCGTTCCTTTTCCTTCCAGGCGCTCATCTGGACACCCATCGGTATACCCATTCCCGTGATGGGTTCTGTGGGTATCTATTTCGGTAAACTGTCCAGCGCCACTACAAACAGAGTACCCAAAACCGATGACGGCACATTCAACCCTGTACTCGTATTTGGGTTCGGGATACAGTTCGGGCTGGGATACAGCTTTGATGCCGGTATCCTGAAAGCAGGATTCAGTCTCACACTCGTGGCTATTGTGGAAGGCCTGCTGGCCAAGTTCAACCCATACAGCCTTACCGCAGGCGGTGGCACCACCGATCAGCTGGAAACCAGTTATTACTTTAAGGTAACCGGTACCGTGGGCATTATCGGCAAGTTGTTCGGTACCGTGGACTTTGCCATCATCAAAGCAGAGGTAAACGTAGACATCCGTATACTGGCATCTTTCACCTTTGCTCCATACGAAGATATTCTGCTGAATCTTTCAGCATCGGTGGATATCTCAGTATCTATATCCATCAATCTTGGTCTCTTCAAAATCAAGATCAGCTTCAGCTTCTCCGCGAAAATATCTCAGACCGTTAAGGTCAAAGGTATTGGTGGCACACCACCCTGGCGTATTGCATCCACCAATGGCACCGTGTTGCTGGCCAACCGCCGTATCCGTGTACGTCAGGCCCGCATGCTGCAAAGTGTGGTTACCCTTAACTGGCGTAATCTCACAGCCGCCACCGTTCCTTATAAGCTGACTGCGTATCTTGGTCTGGGCCTTACCATGGCCGGCGATCAGGCTACCCAGGTATCACAGCAACTGGCCTGTTATGTAGCCATGTTGTTTATCCAGTCAGTACCTGGTCCTGAAAGAGAAACCAAGGTTGCCGCCGCTGCCGGAGACACTTCTTTTGAAACACTGGCAAAAATGGTGTTCCGCTGGGTAGTAGCAGCCATGCAGCCTGCACCCGTATCACCGGAACAGGTAGACGAACTGCTCATCCATATCACCGATCTGCAACAGGTGCTGGCTATTCTGAACGATCCTGATACCACTGCCGCCTTCAGCAACGATGACATCAGTTATTTCCTGAAGAGCAGGTTCAACATGGAAATATCTCCTGCTACAGGCGACCAGGAAACAGATGCTACCTACTTCCCGCTGGCACCCGATATGAAACTTTCCCTGCCGGCCTATGGCAGCGGCTATCCGGAATTAAGCTATACGTTTGAAGAATACAACAAAACATCTTCCGACTACCGTAAATTCCTGCGTAACTACTTCGACCAGCTGGCGGTAAACGCCAGGAAGGAAAGCGACCGGACAGCCTTGCTGGCGCTGAATGACGCCAACAGTCCATCGATGGGCAGCTTCGTATTTAATGATTATTTCCTGATGATCTCCAGACAGATCATTCAGACAGCCATCGATTCACTGCAGGAATTCAAATATTTACTGAAAGACACCCAATCTGTACAGGATATTATCAATACCATCAACAGAGGCGCCGGTCTTTCCGGTAGCGAGTCTTTCACCGTAGAAGAGCTGTTTGCAGACAACAACACGGTAGTGCTGAATGCAAACAAAAAAATCGTCATCAGCGGAGCCACTTATCTGGTGCAGGCAAAAGATACATTTAACAGTATTGCCGGCAACAGTAACTTCGCCGGTTCCTTCACTGGTGCGGCACTTGCCACGCTTAATCAGGCTATCGACAATACTTTAAATCCCGGTGTAGTGATCAGCTATCCCGGTAAAGATCCTTATGTGGTATTGCCCAGCCAGTCGCTCAACGCGGTTGCAGCCGCGATGAAGATTTCCACCGCAGATCTTATCAGCAAAGGTGGTGTACCTGGTCTGGCTGATCTGCCTTTACCAGTGGCTACACTGCTGCTGCCGGACTTTACCTATACTACCCAGGCCGGTGATACGCTGCAAAGCATTGCCGCTAAATTCCACCTGGACCCTGTCCTGCTGGCCGCTCCGGCAGCCAACAGCCAGATAGTGGCCCTGTTCGACAGCAGCACTACGCCTGCTTTGGACATCGCCAACCTCACACGCTATAAAGTGGGAGACCTCCTGCAGGAAATACAGGACACCCGCGGCTTACAGCAGTTGTCCGGTATGACGTCCAGGTATTATATGGCCGGTTTACGTTTACCCACCAGTGGTATCACACCGGAGAAAAAAGGTATGTGGGTTAGCGGAGACCAGGGCAGCTACCAACTGCCTGACTTTGCAGGGCTTTACGCATTAACAGGCCAGCAATTCCCTATCCCCGGCCTCAACAGCACCGATGCATTTGATATCAGCATGCTGAAGAATGGTGTTGACTGGATCAGCTTCACCGGAACAGATCCGCAAAAACTGACCATCTCCATCAAACCCAACAGCGATGAAGCCAAACAGATAACGCTGGTCAAAAACTATGCTATTGCCAATAAACTGCAGACAGGCATGGTGTTTAACGGCACAGAAGGCATGTTCAACACGAAAAAAGCCACCTGGTCGTTTACCACCGAAATTGTATGGAGTGCCGCCTCTCTTTTCAGCATGCCTTATAGCATACAGCCTCCGGGCACACCAGGTATGCAGTTATGGATGATGCCCGACCCGCTGATGGAACTACCGGACCCGGATACACGAAAAATAAATCCCCGGATAGCCATGAAGATCGGGGAATATAATGATGCGCTGAGAGGCATGGTAGACACACCACTGACAGCATATGGATATGCATCTGTAGTAGCCTTTACGGTGAAACAGGTACCGGTCAACATTGCCGCCCCCGCTACCCAAACCACCTATGAAGTAATGGGAGCCGATGGCAACAGTGCCAATATACTGGAACGTATCGTGAGTGGTGTCGGTAATAACAATCAAAAGATCCATTCTCTGATACTTGCCTATAGTGCAGACCCCAACAGCACCACGGCCAACGGTATACAAACAGACAATGCCGCTGCCATCACCATGGGGCTGGCACAGGTAAACCTGTCTACTGATACCCGGCCGGACACAACGCTGCTCACCCGCAAACTGAGCCTGGGCCCCAGTGACAACATGACGCTGCTGAATGATAAAACAGGCTTCATCCGGCTGCTATGGGAAGCTTCCATTACCAGGGCCGGCGGATTCTATCTGTATTACTACAACAGCGACAATAACAGCGGTCTGCCGGACAGGATCTTCAATGACAAAGGAGAAGCCGCATTATCACTGATAGTACTATACGAAAAAGAAGCGGATACCAACACACAGAATACAGTCACCAATTACATGAATGCCGTGGTGACTACTCAAAGCATAGATCCCAACAGGGCGGTATTGTACGCAGAAGCAAACCCGGTGGCCAATCTCAGCATTGCTGCCGACAAGGTACAGACACTCGCACTGTTATCTCAGGCATATTATGCCAATGCGGCAACATTGGCGAAAGACAACGACCGGCTGTTATTAAGACAGATCATCCGGATCCTGGTAACAGCAGGCACCTATGAAGTAGGGCCCGATGCACCTGGCGGCGGCCTCAGCTCCATTGCTGCTTTCTTCGGTACTACAGTCGATGCTATCAAGGCAGCCAACCCTGCACAGCAAAACTGGCCGGACCCGCTGCCCATGTATACGGCCATTTACCTGCCCGCCATCACTGTTTCAGTCAATATCAATATGACCCTCGCTGATATCGTTCACAAGTATGGTGTAAACCTTACTTCCCTGGCTAACAGCAACAGTGATGTAGCAGGTCTGTTTGCAGACAACCAGCAGATAAAAATCAACAGTGGTCCATTCATCACCTCCTCCACAGTACCACAAGGCGTGATCAGCTGGCAGTCTGTAAGGCCCAAACCAGCGGACATTCCGGACAATCTCAATGCACCCGACTACGGCAGGATCTTCCTGCTGAATATGTTCAGCCTGTTGTCTTACCAGGTATATGCCAACGTATATTTTGAAGAGAGTAAGCTGGGACTGCCCGCCAATCCGGCTACGCCACAGGACGAACAGCAAACACTGTCCAAGGTAAGAACACCCAGGCTGCTGGCCGAAGGAGAAGACTGGTTATTTAATGTACAGGTGCCTTACAGCCAGTTCACCAAAAAGGCGATGGCTAATCTGGCTGCAGGCCTCCCCGATGCCAGCCAGAGCCCCTATAAAGGTTTGGGCAATCTGCTTCAGATAGATTTTGCATGGCAGGACCTGTATGGTAACCGGCTCATTACCGAGCTTTCCAATCCTGCTGCCGGTGCCGCCACACCATTAAACCGGCCACCGGTGATCACAGGTTACAATGATGCCCTGCTGGCATTAACCCAATGGCCATCCGTATCATCAGTATACAATGTGCAGAAGGTCCCCAACACCTCACAACCTGCAATCCTGTTGGCGCTGACCTTCGATGCCAGCGTATACCAAGGCATGATCAGCGCTTCGGCCATCAGCAGCACTGTTATCAAAGCGGTGTTTACACAGCCGCTGGATAAAGTATCTGCCGAAACGAAAGATCGCTACCAGCTGGACCATGGCATCACAGTCGTGAGTGCCGTACTCGACACGGATCAGGTGACTGTTACCCTCACCGTGAGCAACATCCCTGAAAAAACACCGGTACAACTCAGCATCAACAATATCACCGATCAAAGCGGTCAGCTTACCTTCCAGGGCACGGCCACATTCTTCCATCCTTCCGATGCAGGCGCTTCCACGTCCTCCATCCGCGACAAGGCAGCGGGAGATCTGCAAACCTACACCCAGCTATGGTATCAACTCACCGACCCTGCGGGTATCCGTTACCGTGTGATCACCAGCATGACAGAAGAAATGTTTGTACTCGGTACCAGCGACGTCACATCGCTGGTAGACGGATGGCTTGCAGACATCTGGAAGTTTGTCAATGACCGCGCACAGGCACAGACCAATGTAGCACCTCCTTCCGCTGCACACAACATCCTGTTGCCGATGAACACCAGCAAGCTGAATAAAGCAGAAACCTATCCGTTGCAACTCAGCTTTACCATTGAACGCACCGGTGGTGTAGTGATGGGTGATCTCTCTACTACCGGTAATATCCGGCTGGTGAGCAGTGTGCTGTCACCGTTTGCAGGTAAAGCCGGTGACCTGGCTGCAGGCCTCGCTGAATTTGCAGCGAGCTTCGAAGCCGCCATGCAGCAGACGGGTGTATATCAACTCAAAGTGGCCGCAGGCACAGACCGGGAAGCCAGTCTCACCAACGCCGCTGGCAACCAGTTATGGGTAGTAAGGCTTGGCCTGAACAAGGATACCAGCATCTCCTACTCCATCAATCAAAAAACACCACCGCTGCTCTTCGCACCTAAGCCGGTGTCTACACAGCTCCAGACCAGAAACGCGGTACCCATATGGGACTTCAACCCCGACAAGGGAATCAACTTCAATGCTCCGCCAGACAGAACACTGGACTTTTCCGGCATTGATATGGACGTATGGACCCAGAGCGTTTTCGGAGACATAGATAACCTGCTGACATCGGAATATGTGGCAGCGATACAACTGGTAGATAATCAGCAACAGGGGACTTTCCTGCAGACCATGCTGGACAACAAATCAGCCCTCGCAAACCTGGTAAAATCATGGATGACCTTTGTCTTTGAAGGGGAATCCGGCAGCCAGCTGGAGATACAGGAAGCATTCCGGCAACAGCTGCTGGTAAGGTTAAGTAATGCGTATACCGTAAAAGCCGGCGTTCAATATGCTGCTACGGTAGTAGCCGGTGACTTCCGCCTCTTCTTTGTAAACATCGATCCGAAAACAACCAATACCATCCTTGTACAATTTACAAGCGACATCAGTAAAACGGTAGCGGAAGATATATCGAACTATCAACTGACTGGTGGCCTTAAGGTAGTAACAGCAACAGCAGATACGCAGAATGCACAGTTTGTGACTTTACAACTAAGCGCGCTGCCTGTGGCCGGCACTACGCAGTTATCGGTAAAATCCACTTACACCAGTGCAGGAGGAGCTGTCATTACCGGTCCGCTTACGATGACGGTAAGTGCCGGCGCCGCAGCCACACCTTCCCTGATGGGTAATGTGATACAGGTATTCCGGCTACTCGGTGCCGTTAAGAATGCGGAAGATCCGAAGAAGCTGCTGCTGTTCTTCTCTGAAGTACCGGATCCATCCTACGCCACCAACCCTGCCAAATATGTGGTAAGCGGAATAACCGTTAATTCCGCCATGGTAGATCCAGGCAATGCACAGATAGTAGTACTGCTCTTAGCTGCAGAGCCGATCGTTGGAGAAACAATGGTCAATGTGCTGACGCCCTACCTCGATACCAACGGCGATGAATTAATGCCTCGGAAAGATACTGTGGTAACCGCTGAGATTGATGTGAGCCATCGTACCGAAGGTATTAATATCACCTCCGCAAGGTTAAACCTCAAAAACAGTAATGCCGTTCCTTTACCATTCCTGGTTACAGCGCCACAGCTGATCCGTAATGATGCGGGAGCAGTAATATCCTACATCGATCTGGATACGGTATTCTCCGGCAGTTCCATAGAGCACCAGATTGCTTATCTGCCGAACATTGCAGACTATCGCGCATCCAGCTGGCTCAACTTCATGGATATTCCAGCCAGTTTACAGGCTGACCTGGGCACTGCAAGAGTACCCATGATACTACGGGCCTTTCCTGTAGCGCCGGCAATGACTGACCAGACCGGGGACTATCTGGTGAAAAACAATACAGACCTGAGTGATATTCTCTTCTGGAGTTATAATATTCACTATTCCCGTAACTTCCACTACCCTCAGGATGAAATATTCTTCACCGTTAGTTTTAATGTCATAGAAGATGAGCAGAGCCGACTCGCTGCCATGCAGGATGCCTTTGCGGAACTGGCGGAATTTATTACCGTTTACCCACAGATAGCGGTTGTATTTTCTGATGTGCTGATGAAGATAGATGCCGCCACCACGGATGTCACTGCCTTCCAGCGTTCTGCTGTTGCACTGAAATCCTTTAATACGATGACCGGCAGGATCATCCAGGCTGCTTCAGCCAACGGCCTGTCGATCTTTAATGCACAGGGTGTGCTGTATAATGCTACCGAAGTATACCAGTTCCGGTTACAGGAAGGTACCGGTACAGTTGGCACTTTCACGGATATACTGGTGATAACCATCACCGGCCTGCCGGCTTCTGGCATGGACAAACCCAAAGTGATGATACCGGGCTTTAAAACCGAAGTATACCCCGGCGATCCATTACCAGATAGTATCAGCTATTATTTTGAAGCCAATGGAAAACCGCTGGATGCAGCCACTGGTCAAACGATCAGTGCCCGTACTGTACAGCTGCCTTTACTGAATCTGTTTGCCAAACAGAATATTCGCACGGTTGCTGAAATGAAACGCAACAACGAGCTGGTGCCAGGCCGCCCTACAGCTCCCGATTTCATTTACACCACCGGTGAAGTAGGCTTTACGGATATCTTTAATCCATTATTGGAATACAATCTTTCGGTAGACATTGCCACCGCTACCGGCAGCAAACAAAAAACTACCCTTAAAGGCCAGCTGCAATCCTTGTTTGATGTACTACTGAAAAACAACAAACAGGACCTTCTCAGCTTCCTGATGACCTGCAGCTATGCATATCAGCTGAACAGCGATATCAGCGAGCTGTCTGGTGTACAGCTGCCTGTAGTGATGCAGCCGTTGCAAACCATCCGGGTAATACCGCAGGCCGGCAATGATACATTTAAATCACTTGACGCCATGATCGATAACTGGACCAATAGTATCAAGCTATGGGCACAGACACATCAGCCCGATATCATCAACGGTGTACTGTTCTTTAAACTGTCTGTCTTCTCTAACCTGAATGAGGATGTTACAACAGTGCGGACATTGCCGTTGTTAAGGATGGGAGGGCTGTTTCTATCGTTGAATGATGTCACTGACTGGCCCTCCTGAGTTGGTAACGGGCATTCCTTCATCAAAATGAAAAACAATGATTTTTTATTTTGATGAAGGAATGGGGTCATGTTTTACCATGGGCTTTCTTCTCCACTTCTATCGTTACTGAAATACTTGCCTGTGGGGCCATCTGCCTCCAGCGTGGCAAACCGCACCAATAATGCAGCAGCGCCTTCCACAGAGCCGGTACCGGAATGGTTATTGAAATCGGTGGCCGTATATCCGGGGTCCACCGCATTCACTTTGAATGCAGTATCCCGCAGTTCGTAGGACAGCGCCAGCGTATAAGCGTTGAGGGCCGTTTTGGAAGGTCCATATGCAGCTGATTTTATAGGATAGTACACCCATGCCGGATCGCTGTGCAAGGTCAGCGAAGCAAGACCGGACGTAACATTTACAATTCTTGGCTGTTCAGCTGCTTTCAACAGGTCCAGAAACGTCTGCGTTACATTGATGACACCAAAAAAATTCGTTTCAAATACTTCACGAATGGCAGCCTGGGGCGCTGCAGAAGGAGTTTGCGGTAATTGGCCGAGGATGCCTGCATTGTTAATCAGCACATCCAGTTGCGAAGTAGTACGGCCGATCTCTTCCCTTGCTTCGATAATGGAATCTATATTGGTTACATCCAGCGGAATCACTGCTGTATTGGTATTACCCAGCAGCGCGGCTGCTTCCGCTCCTTTTGCGGCATCGCGGCAACCGATATATACGAAATAACCTGCGTTCAGTAGTTGTCTGGCTGTTTCCAAGCCTATGCCTTTGTTGGCCCCTGTAATCAATGCTTTTTTCATCGTATCCGTATGATTTAATGTTGTAGCACAAAATTAACTGTGGGCTGCCATTTGAAACTGCACACATTACGGGATCAATGGTACATTTTCCGGGTGGCGGTACGGAAGGCAAGCGGGGTCTCGTTGCAACCGCGTTTAAAGAAACGGTTAAAATAGGAGGCATCTTCAAAACCCAATGTATAGGCGATCTCTTTAATAGAGTGATCGGTATGAAAAAGCAGCCGTCTGGCTTCCAGCAACAAACGCGTATGAATATGTGCTATCGCAGGTTTACCGCTCTGCTGGCGTATCACATCGCCCAGGTGACCAGCTGTAATGTTCAACTGCTCTGCATAGGCCGCCACTTCATGGTGTATGGCATGGTTGGTCTCTATCAGACCGAGGAATTTCTTCAGCAGCACACGGTCTGGTTTATTTTCTTCTGCGGTAAATTTTTCGGTATATAACCTGCTGAGATAAATCAGCAATACATGCAGGTATGCCTGCAACATACTGTTATGCCAGTCTGGCCGCTGCTCATACTCTGAAGCCATCATCAGCATCGTATCCCGGAGATAGGCCACCTCTGCTGCCTGCAGCAGCATCTCATGTCCATTGCAAGGATTTTGCAGGATGGGCAGCGTTCTTATGGGCTGATACGCGGTGGCGGCAAGAAAAGCATCCGTAAAACAAAGTACGATTCCACGCATGGGTTCCGCATGTTCTTTTACATGCACCTGCTGTGGGGCCGTAAAATAAAAAGTATCAGGCTTCAGTGTATAAGGTTGCATATCCACCCAGTGCTTGCTGCTACCCTGTTCCACCAACACCAGCATATAAAAGTCTTTCCGGTGTGGCGCCAGAAAAAAAGATGGATGCTCCCTGGATTTCCCATCAACGATACGAATATCAAAAAGGTTATCCTTGCCACCCGATTGCTCCAGCGAATATTTTGGAATAACGGAAGATGAGAATGATGTATGCATATCACAAATGTAACAATTGTTTCATATTACAGTAAATAAGAGAAATGCATGACCCTATCTTCCTGTGATGGCTTTGTCCGGCGATAAATATCACGTACAACAGCAGTGTCCCCGATTCCGGAGACACTGCTGTTGTAAAACAATTTATGTTATGGTTTGGTCCAGAAGAGATCCGGATTGTTGGTCACATGGGTAATATAGGAAACCTTCTTGGGGCTTTCTAATGTCTGGTTCTGCTGATTAAGGGCATCAAGCGGTACCAGCTGTATATAGTTGAGTTGTTTGCCGGCAACAGGTGTTTCTGTATCGTACATACTGGCCACAGGACACTCCAGGCGATAGAGGTTTTTAGCCATATAGTTATCCAGATACATTTCTTTGGTTTGTGAATTTTTCTTGTTCCAGTTGGCATCAGGATTGAGGATCAGTGTCTGACCATTGATCAGCCGTTCCCGTACTTCTTTGAGTCCCAGCAGTTCTCCTTTTTCATTCATAACATAGGCACCAAAAGTAGGGTCCATCCAGACCCATCTTTTCAGCTCATCTGAGTAGACCATGTTGATAACATGACAGTCATCAAACTTCAGCTCTTTGGGCATACAGGTTACAAAGCGAGACTTGAAACCCATCGCCAGGTAACATTCATTCAATACGGTAGCCATCATGCGGCAGTTGAAAGGCCTACCTTCTTTCTGGCAGATGCGGATAATATCGATAGCATTCCTTAAGGTGGGGTTATTACTGTTGCCATCATGCCGGATGATATTATGTACCCATTGCATCAGGTTGATCATTTTGGAGGCATCGTTGCCGGTGCCGGCAATGGAATCCAGTTTAAGATCGTGCCGGATACGCTTTAAGGCAGTATCGTTAGCTGGCTGATAGGTAAAGGCAGGCTGTTCTCTTTTGTCGTTATAGTTGTATTGTTTGGCCTTCTTTAATATCTCCAGCCGGGATGGCTCATACCGGACTCTCGTCAGGGCGGAGTCTTTGCCATTCAGCAGGATATAGAAGTCCTGGGGATGCTCTGGTTTTACGGTGATTGAAATGGAATCCACATCCGTGTAAAAGGTCACTTTCTTTGCAGATGTAGGATAGATGTCGGGTTTGGTTTCTGGCTCAATGGTCCAGGCATTCTTTCTAAAGTTGGGCCCATCCTTTATGCTGACTGTTTTTGAAGTAGCCCGGATAACGGGTAATTTCTGTTGGGCGAATACAGTACAGACAGGTAAAATTCCCAAAAAGACGAGTACAGTTGATAACTTCATGGCATATCGATTTTAACGCGGACAATACATTATTTGATAAAGACGATTGAGGTTGATAAAGGTTGCAACAAATTTCTATTTATTTTCAAATAAAACATATTATAAAAATAAACATATCAAACAATCAGTAACTATCTGGTGTAAAAGGTAAGAAACAACATGTAATGTTGGCAGGCTGATGCTAAGATCATTTAAAATATCCCGGAAATGGTGGATGCTAATATACAGTGGCATCGGAATACTTTTTATACTAGCTACAGCAAACATCATTTTAAACAGGGTTATTCAAAATAAGGTCAGTGAAAAACTGCAGCATCTTTCTCCTCAGTTAAAAGTTAGTTTTTCATCCATCAAAAGTAATCTATTCGCCTCCTCCCTTTCATTGAACAATCTTACAATAGATTATACCCCTGACAGCAACAAGACCCAACATCAACACACCTTTCATTTTTCAGCAGTTGAACTACATGGTATTAATTTTCTCCTGATGCTGTTTCGCCGAACACTTTCCATCAATAATTTAAAACTCAGTAATGGAGAAGTGAATCTGGACCGGTTCTTAATGAATAAAAAAGATACTGCACAAAAAAATCTGTTTGCTCACGCTCCTTTCAAAAGTATATCGGTGAATCATTTTGAACTAACCACTATCCATGTATGGGAGCATACTGATCAGGACAATAAGCTACTGCTAAAGGGAAACATTGGTATTGATGATATCAATATAAATGATGTAAAGAAAGCATTCACTACCGATAATTTTCATTTCGGTGCTATCAAAAGCAGTTTATCCGAAATCAATTATACCATACCGAATGCTCATCATACGCTGATGATAAAACAGGTAACCATAGATAGTCCCCAGGGAATACTGCAGATAAATTCCATCAAACTACTTCCACAGTACAGTAAATCCGACTTTTTCAGGAAAACCGACAACCAGCCCTTATACATTGAGTCAAGCATTGCGAACATATCCATCCTAAAACCGGATATCCGGAAGTTGTTTGATAAAAAGCTGGAGGCTGAAAAAATAATTTTTAACAACCCTGATTTTAATATCTACAGTGAAGCGATTGGGGCACAACAAACATTATCCCGGTCATTTCTTTTTATTGACCTGAAAAAAATTCTTTTAGCGATACGAACAGATTTGTTCAGGATGAATCACTCTTCCATTACTTATGAAGAAACAACAGGAGCGCAATTAAAACTAAATGGCAATGCTGAAATGAATAAAGTAAAAATCAATATAACAGATAGCCTTTTCAGCAATAATGACATTCATTTTAAAACGCTCACCTGCGCCTTAGCCGATATTCATGCTGCTATACCTGGCAGTTATCATGACATTCAAATAAAGAAGCTGGATATTGATCATAAAGGAACATTACAGGCTACTTCTTTGAGGATTAGTCCGCAATACAACAAGTTTGAGGTGGGACAAAAAGCAGGGCGGCAGACAGATGTTGTTGATGCTACCATTTCCGGCATAACCATCACCAGACTGGATATTAGCAAGTATTTTCAGCAAAAAATAATAGCGGAACAAATATGGATAAAGGAAAGCAACATCTATATTTTCCGGGACAGAAGATTACCTCGTATATCACAATATAAACCACTACCGGTTGCATTTCTGAAGAGTATTCCGATTCATATCCGGGTACATCATTTCAAGGTGTCTGAGTCAACGCTGTCGTATGAAGAATTTCCCAAAGACGGATTACAAACAGGTTTGCTGAAGATAGAAAAACTTCAGCTTTCCCTATCTCCGATTATCAGCCATCCCGGCCCATCCGACCCTGATCATATGGACCTGAGTATGGAAGGTTCTATAATGGGGTCAGGAACAATCAAGGCGTCTGTTTATTTACCGTTTAACCCTGGTAAGGATTATTATGTCAGCGGAGCGATTGACAATTTAGATCTTACCAGCTTAAATTCATCAGCAGAAAATCTTGGTAAATTTCATATTGAATCGGGCCTGCTTAATAATTTATCATTTCAATTCAGTCTGAATGATGAAAAAGCAAGTGGAAAGGTTGAGGGAGAATACCATAATCTTGTGGTGGACAAATTAAAAGGGCAGCAAAAAAAAATAGCAAAGTTCCCATCCTTCCTGCTGAAACATGTGATCATTCCTAAGAATAAGGATCAATCAGTGCCTGTGGCCCGTCGTACAGGTACTATAGATTATAAGTTTGACCATACACGTTTTATTTCCTTCTACCTTTTGAAATCACTGCTATCCGGTATAGAGTCCAGTTTTACATTCGGATTTCTTCTTCCCAAGTAATCATTTGTATTTTCGAATCAGAGGCCCTATCGGGCCCCTGATTGAAATTTATCATTCCTGAAAACACTGATGTTCTAATAGCACCTCCATTACCCCTGTACCTTTCCCGATTAAATATTTCCCCAAACAGACCACCCGCTGGTACTTATCCAGTAAGTACTGGTTATGACAGTGCCATTGGCAGCAAAAACATCGATATAGTTAGCTGCACGCGAGGTGACTGCAGGGATCGCGTTGATAGGTCCGCCAAGGCTTACAGAAGACGACCAGCCTGTTGTACTTGTCCAGCTGAAACTTACCAGTGCACTGCTGTTCCTGGCAAAAACCTGCAGATTGTTTGCATCTCTGGCCACAGCAACAGGATCAGACGAGAGCGAGCCACCCAGATCACTCCAGGTGCCCCAACCGGTACTTTCCACCCAGTCAAGTGTAACCAGGCTGTTGGTGGCACTTTTGGCAAAGACGTTCAACAGCTGCGGCGCCCTGGAATTAACTGCCGGTGCGCCGGCAATATTACCACCCAGATTGTTCCATGCCGACCATCCACCGCTGGTAGACCAACTGATATGTGTCAGATTATTATTGATAGTTTGGGCAAAGACATGCAGGTTATTGGCATCTCTGGAAGCTACTGCCGGCTGCGATGTAAGATTACCACCCAGATCTTCCCAGGCAGACCATCCACCGGTACTGGTCCAGGTTCTGGTAACCAGGGTATTACTGGCGCTTCTGGCAAAAACACTGATCACACCAGGCGTTCTGGAATTCACTACCGGTGCATCGGTAATATTACCGCCCAGGTCTTCCCAGGTTCCCCATCCTTTTAATAGGGTCCAGGAAATGTGTATCAGATTATTGGAAGGCCCTTTGGCAAAAACATCCATGAAACCGGCAGCCCTCGATACAGCAGCAGGGAGAGAGGAAATAGGACCGAGTAGCTGCCATTTCGACCATCTACCGCCGCTATTCCAGGATTTATGCATCAGATTACTGGCAGGTCCTATCCCAAAAACACTCATATTACTGGCATCCCTGGAAATAGCCACGGGCGGGGAATAACAAGGTGTTTCCTTGGGAAGACGATACAAATATTCCAGTGCGAGGCGATCATTGGCATTAAAGCTGGCAGTGGTGTCGCCAATAGTACCCAGGCTGTAACATTTCAGCATAAAAGAGCCAGCATCCGGCCCTGTAGGGGTACCGGGAATTGCTATAGCGCCGACACCAACAGCTCCTTCATTGGCACTACTACCACCACAACTATAGGCGGAATTCATCCAGTCTGTATGCCGCAACCCTATAGTATGGCCCATCTCATGTTCTACTACATGCCGTATAAAATCTACGTTATTACCCAATTGGGAAGAACAGGTATTGATAGTAATGGTAGGATATGGATTACCGTTAGCAGGGAATCCGGAAAAGCCCAGCGCGCCCCCTGGCTGACAGTACCCCTGTACCGTAATGTTCGCTGAAGTGCTGGTCACATATATAAACTTCAGATCAAGGTCCAGCGCATTGTAGTTATCTATCGCCTGCCGTACTGCTATCACAAAAGGAGTGCTGAGCCCAACAGTCCGTACAGTCAGCGTGCGTGGCAAACCAGTTACCACCAGCGTGGTCCTGTATTGCTCCACCTCCGCAATCCGGAGAGAGATACCGGCCGGTCTCAAGTCACGTTCATACAACAGGATATCCCGCTCTACCAGATAACCACTGTCGATACGTTGTACATCTTTGATACTGAAGCCTGCTGCCTTGATACGGTCAAGGACAGAAGCAGGAACAGGACCTGTATTATTGTCCTGTGCAGGATGTTCCTTCCTGCAGGAAATGCTCAAACAGAGGAGCAGACAGCATAGGAAAAGAAAAAATTTGTTTAGCATAGATGACAGATTTTTTTTTTGCTACATCAAATAATGAATACAGAGCCAGGCTTTCGGGGAAGGGTAATACCGTGGGGATGCGGTATCTGTGCCATAGAATAGTTTATCAGATAGTACCGTAAATATATAGAGGAATGCTGCTGCCTCACAGCTGGCAGACATACACATTATCAATATAAACAATTAATTTGTTTACTGACAAAATTGCTTCATTAACTCCACCAGATCTGATGTGATCTTTGTTTTATCATAAGCCAGATACAGCGTATTCTCAGTAGGTACCCTACCGCTCCAGATTATCTTCAGGTCGTCGTCCAACAGGTAATCTGCCGCTACTGTCAAAGCCGGGCAGTGCTTCAGCGATTTTAAGATAAGATTCATGTCTGGTATTACACAGTATGGTTTAATATCCGGACGTTTGTAGAAGTTCTTTTGCCAGAATTTACGAATGATAGCAAGATCTGTCGTATATGCAAACCATGACTGCGATAATAGCCATGCTTCTCCGCTTTCCCAGTCTTCTTCACTGATGTAATTATCAAATTCAGTGGTGTCAATTGTTTTGCTGCCTGCAATGATAAAAGTCTCCTGCCGGATAGGTTCAAAAACAAGGTTCTTATAATCGGCCAACTTAGTAGCTACCACAAAATCCAACGTCCCTTTGTGCAACCTGCCAAGTAAATCTCTGGTGCGCCCAAAAGACAAAATAAGATTTGTATCAATGGTGGTTATATTTTCAGATAATACAGCTTGAAAATACTCTTGCACAACACCTAGCCGGATGATGGGCAACTGCTTTTTTAAGCAGACAGCATTAAAACTCGCCTCCACTTTCTCCAACTTCTCCAGTGGCCCGACTACCTGTGTATAAAACAACTTACCATACTCTGTAGGCACTATTTTGGGCTTCCGTTCAAATAATGTCTTTCCTACATACGCTTCCAATGCGGATAGATGCTGGCTCACATTGGGCTGTGATATAAACAAAGCCTTTGATGCAGCTGTCAGCGATCCTGTTTGATAGACGGCTTTAAATGTTCTGTACCATTCCAGATTTACCATACAATAAAGGTATAATTGTTTTTATAACGGCCCATAAATCAACCTATTTTATTTATAAATCCCTACTGCGGACATTTGCTATCAAACGATAATAAAATGGAGATTTTACCACAGGTACAGGAAGTATTGACTTACATTCAGTCAGTTAAGCCTACCCATATCGAAGACAAATTGCAGTCTTCAAGAACGTTCTACGAAAGGTTGATACCACTTGCAGGAGAGCAGGAAACTGTATTTGCAGTCGAAGACAAAACCATCGGATTTACCGACCGGAAAATTAACATCCGGATTTACAGGCCTTGTGACAAAAAAACATTACCGGCAGTAGTCTATTTTCATGGCGGCGGGTTCTTCAAGGGAAGTCTTGAATCACATGACCGTCCCTTGCGGCAGCTTGCTAATTTAGCAGAGGTAGTCATTATTTCAGTTGACTACAGACTTGCTCCTGAATACCCATTTCCTCATGGTTTGAATGATTGTATCGACACTACTGAATGGATTATCAACCATGCAGCAGAACTGGGAATAGATCCCCATTGCGTGGGCGTAGCCGGAGATAGCGCCGGAGGTACATTAGCTACTGCTGTAGCTGGAAGGGTGAATAACATTTTATGCCAGGTACTCATCTACCCTGCTACAGACTCCTCTCTTGCAACTCCCTCCTGGTCAGCGTTTGCAGAGGGTCCTATTTTGACCTTGAAACAAGGTATTGAATTATGGGAGTATTATACAGAAGATAAAATCAATGCAGCCCCCATATTCAATGATAATTTGTCAGGTATGCCAGATACATTCATTATAACAGCAGAATATGACCCAGTGCGGGATGAAGCTATGACCTATGCAGAAAAACTGCGCCATGCAAATGTGCAGGTAACTGAAAAGCTCTACCCGAAAATGATACATGGGTTCTTTCAAATGGGAGGCCTAATAGATCAGGGCAGAGAGTCAATTGCAAGAATAGCAGCGTATATCAGATATAAATTAGTAAAATGAGGGGTATATAAATAATCAGCTTTGAGCAGTTTGTCAATAGCAACATGGTGAATGAAGCAATGAACTAACATTGTACAATATTCTTTATACATTTGTATTGATTTAATTAATCTTCATCCCCTCAATGCACAGTAACCTTTTTGCTTATATCAACCGGTATATTTCATCGCCACTTACAAGCGAAGAAGAAGCCTTAATTGAAGCCGCCTTTCAACCTAAAAAGCTGAGAAAGAAACAATATTTTCTGCAGGAAGGTGCTGTATGTAAATATGTTGGTTTTATTGTTAAAGGCGCTATGCGGCAATACAGCATAGATGAGAAAGGCGTAGAACACATCGTACATCTATACATTGAAAATTACTGGGCATCCGACCGCGAAAGTTCTATTATGCTTACCCCTTCCAAATATAATATTGATGCATGGGAGGACACGGAGCTACTCATTATTACAAGAGCAGAAATGTTGGATTTGATGGGAAAAATACCCTCCCTGGTGGAAATGATACGATTGATGGATGAAAGAAATGCCATTGCTAACCAACGCAGGCTAAACGCTACTATTAGTAATACCGCTGAAAAAAATTATGAAGAATTTGCTGAAAACCACCCACAATTTACCCAGCGATTTCCGCAACACATTATTGCTTCTTATTTGGGTATTACCAAGGAAACTTTAAGCAGAATCAGAAAACAGGCAAGGAAGTAATCATTCACTATACATTTTTTTCTGTACAAAAGCGTTGATAAATATCAACGCTTTTTTTTATCATTTCTCGTCGTTGCATGAGTTGCATACGATGCAACTTTACATTGTTAAACCAATAAAGAAATAACATTGAAAAATTTAAAGAAATGAGCAATACAAATTTAAAGAACGCACCTGCTACTCAACTCCTCCGCAAAAGTTTAGACACATTTCTCGCAAAAGACATGAAAGGTTGGTCAGAGCTTTGTGCAGAT
Source organism: Chitinophaga sp. HK235 (assembly GCF_018255755.1). Lineage (NCBI taxonomy): Bacteria > Pseudomonadati > Bacteroidota > Chitinophagia > Chitinophagales > Chitinophagaceae > Chitinophaga > Chitinophaga sp. HK235. The sequence goes on from NZ_CP073766.1 coordinate 2,885,484, forward strand.
GATGTCGTAGCTGAATTTCCTTTTGCTCCCGAGAGTACGCCAGCAAGATTTGAAGGTCGCGACGCACTTTACGCTTATTTGAAAGATTACCCAAGCTATATAGATGTGAAATCTATTCCTACTTTAAAAATTTACCCGACTGATGATGAAAATGTAGCCATTGCAGAATGGAGTGTTTCAGGCGTTGTAATAGGAAATGGTAATCCTTATGAAATGAGCTACGCTACTTTTGTAACATTCCGTGACGGCCTTATCGCAAACTATCGTGAATATTGGAATCCGCAGGCATTTATGAAGGCAATGAGTGGTGGAAATTTTACTGCTGAATAATACTTACAAAGGCATTCTCAAACGCGTGTATGTCATACCTGTCATTTGCGAGCGGTCTTTTGAAAAAGAATTTTAACGTGACAAAATTCTAATTACTGTATCACTCTTAATTTAAAAAAATCATGAAAAAGATATTCACATTACTTATAGCAATTTTGTTTGCAATGGCACTGAAAGCGCAGTCTAACGAAGTGTTTGCCGGTGCAGATCTGATTGTTTATAATGCAAAAATTACTACACAGATCCAATCACAACCGCAAGCCTCAGCGCTCGCAGTAAAAAGAGGAAGGATCTATGCCGTGGGTACAGACTCCGAGATACTTAGTCTGAAGGACAACAATACAAAGTTGATTAATGCAAACGGAAGGCGTCTTATCCCAGGATTAAATGATGCACACACCCATATCCTAAGCGAAAGGAGTTTCAATTATAATGTCAGATGGGAGGGTGTGCCCACACTGCAACAGGCATTGGAGATGCTAAGCGAGCAGGCAAAACGAACTCCGGAAGGACAATGGGTGAAGGTAATTGGTGGCTGGTCGCCTTACCAGTTTAAAGAAAACAGGTTCCCAACCATGGACGAACTTAAGAAAGCAGTTCCTGATAGACCGCTGATCGTTCAATATGCCTACAACCAGGCTTTTTTGAATGAGCTGGCGATGAAAGCATTCGGTGTAGGAACCGACCAGTTTCCAGGTATGCCAGGTACCGAATTTGAAAAAGATAAAGAAGGACATTACACAGGTATTGTGCATAGCTATACGTTCACCTTTATCTCGCTGGAATATTTGGTACCTCAGGCTTCCTTCGAAGAGCAGGTGAGTTCAATAACAAATGTAGTTCACGAACTAAACCGTTTCGGCATCACCACAGCTCTTGACGCAGCTGCCGCCAGCGGATATGCCCAAGGGCACGCTCCTATAGACTTTTTGGCAAAGGAAAATCGGCTGAACATACGATTTCCTTTTATCGACATTCAATTTGGCGATGTCAGCGCCCCTACTATGGTAGATGCAGAGATCGACGCTATAACAAAAAGATCCCCCATAAGCCCGAGAGAAAATATTGATCCCACAATGGCACATGGTCACGAGTATGAAGGCACAGGTGAAATGCTGAGGTTGGTACTGCACGATCACGAAAACTTCGATAAACCGGCTATCATCGTCAACAAAGATTCGATGCGTCTGTATATAGAAGAAGACGTTACCAAACTGGTGAAGAAAAGAATACCCTTCCGTATGCATATCAGTTATAATGAAAATATCACACCCTTTCTGGACGCCCTGGAAGAGGTGAACCGAAAGACACCTTTGGAGGGGTTGCGCTGGAGCATAGAACATGCTGAAACGATAACGCCGGAAAATATTGCCAGGGTAAAGAAACTCGGCGGAGGTATAGCGCTGGACGGTAAAATGGCCTTGCATGGTGATGGTTTTATAAAAACATATAGCCGGGAAAAAGCATTGCAAACACCACTGTTGCGGCTGCTGGTAGATAGCGATATTCCGCTGGCAATGACGACGGACGCATTCAGAGCCTCCTCATTCAACCCATGGACAAGCATTAGCTGGATGATTACAGGGAGGTCTGTATCGGGATCTGAAATACTCGCAAAAAACAACCGTTTGACCCGTGATGAGGCGCTTAAATTATTTACTATCGGCCCCGCATGGTTCGAGCATCAGGAAGATGAGAATGGCAGGATTGCTCCGGGGTATCTGGCAGATTTTGCTTTACTAAACAAGGATTTCTTTGCCATATCCGACAACGAAATAAAATCTATTTCTTCCGTATTAACAATTGTTGATGGCAGAGTTGTATTTGGTGCTCAGGAATTTAGCAACTTGTCTCCGAAATTGCCTGAAACGATTCCTTCGTGGTCTCCGATAAAGTACTTTGGGGGTTACTACAAAGAGAATTGACATTTAATACAAAAATCGAATTAAGCAACAACATATAAAAAGCCATTGACAAATGTCGACGGCTTTTTATATCGTCGGGAGATTTGTAATTGATGCAATACTAAATCATTCAATAGTGAAGAAATGAAAAAACAAATGAGTTTTTCTACAAAAGGAAACAGGGCTGATTTAGGTTCGTTAGCCATACAACGAATGTTACCCAACCGGCATACCAATATAGTTGGTCCATTTGTATTTCTTGATTATGTTGTTCCTGCTATTAAAGAAACGATTAACAAAAATGGCATGGGAGCACACCCGCACAGGGGCATTGCTACATTAACCTATATTTTGCAAGGCGAAGTGGAACATACTGATAGTGCTGGCAACAACGGTAAAATTTATTCAGGGGGTGCACAATGGATGAAAGCGGGCAATGGAATCATTCACGACGAAAATTTTAATTACGATAGCCAAACCGATAGTAAATACATTCACGGTTTTCAGTTTTGGATAAATCTGCCTGCAAAAAATAAGGCTGAAAAACCTGCACACATCTCTGTTCAAGCCAATGAAGTGCCTCAAAAAATTTTGCCGGATAAAAGCGGCTGGCTCAAAGTTCTTGTTGGCAATTATGAAGAATTAAATTCAAAAATCCCGAATTACTCCAGGCTGTTTTTGTATCATATACATTTGGAAGCAGGCAAACAGTTTTTGATACAAATGGAAAATAAACTTGAAGTAGCCGCTTTCTTAATCACAGACAATGTGATGCTAAATGAAACAACATTTCAAAAGAACGAATTTGTGGAATTTGATAGAAACGCGGGTGAAATTGAAATAAAAAGTACTTCCGAAGGTTCTGCTGACATTATACTATTTGGTGGCGAAGAATATACAGATCCTATTGTGGCAGAAGGCCCCTTTGTAATGAACAACCAGGCGGAAATTATAGATGCCTACCGTGATTTTTATGCTGGGAAATATGGAAAAATTATTCAGGCAACTAAAATTTGAAAATAAACATTATGGAAAAAGCAATGAATAAAGTAGCACTGGTAACTGGTGCAGCAACCGGGATTGGTCGCGCGATTGCCATTCGTTTGGCAAAAGACGGAATTGCGGTAGCCGTTAACTATGTGGGCAATTCGAAAGAAGCTGATGAAGTAGTGAATGAAATCAAAAATGCTGGCGGCACTGCAGCAGGCTTTCAGGCAGATGTGAGTGTAGTGGAAGAAATCGATAAACTTTTTAATGCCGTAAGTGCAAAATTTGGCGGAATTGATATTGTAGTGGCCAATGCGGGAATTGCTGTAATGGGTATTCCCATTATTGATGTTACAGAAGCAGACTTCGACCGCATCAATGCTGTAAACTATAAAGGAACCTATTTTGTATTGCAACAAGCAGCCAAACACGTTAGGGATGGTGGACGCATTATTCAAATATCTTCAACGAGTTCACTTTATCCTGCAGCAGGACTCGGAATTTATGCACCAAGTAAGGCTGCAGGTAAAGTGATTACCGAAATCCTGGCACAAGAACTTGGGCATCGTAAAATATCAGTCAACAGCGTTTTTCCAGGACCAACAACGACACCTCTATTACAAAAGGAGATTTCAAAGGAAGAAATGGAAAGAATCAGCCAAAATATGAACTTAGGAAGAATGGGAGAGCCTGAAGACATAGCGGGTGTAGTTGCATTCTTAGCCGGCCCTGAAGGGGCCTGGATAAATGGACAACAAATAATTGTAAATGGAGGTGGTAGAATATAACTTGTATCAAGTCTTTAACGCGCTTACATTTTCCAGGAATTTCAGAATTCTTTCAATTGATTTATCTAAATTAGGTGAGATTTTTTTTCATCTAACATAAACAGAGCATATATGAACAAACTAATTCTGGAAACTCAGATTAGTATAGACGGCTTTATAGCAGATAAAAATGGTGGCACAGATTGGATGATTTGGAACTGGGGGCCAGAATGGAATTGGGATGAAGATTTACAATTGTATCACACTAATCTGAATAAATCCGCCAGCACAATTATCATCAGCGGCCAAATGGCAAAAGAAGGTTTTAACGCGCATTGGCATAATGCTGCTTCTAATCAAAATGATAAGCGGTACGATTTTGCCCATCATATTCATAATGCATCTAAGTATGTAATTTCAGCTACTTTAACTAAAGATGTTGAAATACCAGGAGGATGGCATAAGACCGATATTTTAAATGGTGATTTAAAGGATGCCATTACAACATTGAAAAAATCTGAAGCTGGTAATATAATTGTCTATGGAGGTGCAACACTTGTTTCTAACCTGATAAATGAAGATTTGATTGATGAGTACCATTTAATGGTGAATCCTGTTGCTATAGGAAGCGGCTTATCCATTTTTCAAAAACCGAAGCATTTAAAACTGATAAAATCTACTTCATTTACATGTGGAGTTATTGTCAATCAGTATTGTAAATGATTTTGCAACGCGCAGGGAAAGAAAAGAGCCAAATAGCAGATTCCTGTAGGCTCCCAAAATACATTGAAATACTTAGATAACGATGTTTTTGATAACATGCAGGTAAGTTTTGCTGATCCTATGGATATCATTGTTTTGCATAATTACCTGGTAACCGCCTGCGTCCCTGATCACTTCCCTGATGTAATTGACGTTAATAATGGAAGAACGGTGTATCCTGGAAAAAATGACGGGATTTAGTTTCTGTTCTAATGCACTGATGCCATAGTTACTAAGGTAGCTCTTATTGTCTTTTGTACACAACCTGGTGTAGTCGCCTTCTGCTTCAAAATATACAATATCATTTGTTGATAAGCTAATCAGCTTGTTGCCTTTTTGTACAAATACCTTTTCAGGATAAAGTGCCTGGCTTAACTGTAATTTGTCACTTAATGATTTAATATTTTCCAGGTTCCAGTTTGTATTAAGTAAGACTTTATTTACTGCCAGGTTAAACCGTTCTTTAGTATACGGTTTCAGCAGGTAGTCAATAGCATTGCTTTCAAATGCTTTCAGTGCATAGTTGTCATGGGCTGTTGAAAAAATAACCTGTGGTATATGGACAATCTTTTGTAATACCTGGAAACCATTGGCACTGGGCATTTGTATATCCAGGAAAACCAGATCGGGTTCAAGGGTATTAATGGCCGAAATAGCTTCCAGCCCATTTCTGCATTCTGCAATTACTTCCAGATCTTTGAAGTCTTCGAGATACTGGTTTAGCAGTATACGGGCATCTACCTCATCATCACAAATAATCACTTTTCTTTTGAGCATATATTTACACAATAGGTATTGCGAATGAAATTTTCAGACCACTTGGCTTGTTTTTTTCAATCAGCAATGTTTCGTTATACAATTTTTCTATACGCTGACTCGTATTTCTTAGGCCAATTCCTTTGGTGAATATTTTCTTATTCAGTTCTTCCGGGTATCCAACGCCGGTATCACATATGGATATCTGCATTTTCTGATGATGTTTGTTGATATCAATACTGATATGACCACCGTTAATACTTGGGGCAATACCATGTTTAATAGCATTTTCAATAATGGGCTGTAACAACATGGGTGGAACAAAAACATTCCGTAAAGAATCGTCCACCGTACAACTAAAGGTAAGCCTGTCTTTAAATCTTTCCTTCTCCAGTTCCATATACGTTACAATGAAATCCAGTTCACGGTGGAGAAAAATCCATTCTTCCTCACTGGCCTGAAGACCATAACGAAAGGTGTCGGCCAATCTGGCGATCAATACCCGTGTTTTTTCCAGCTGAATGGGAACAGATGCACTGATGGAATTCAGGGTGTTAAACAGAAAATGAGGCTGTATCTGTGCTTTTAAAGCACTTATTTCAGACTGATATGCAATACTCATCAATAGTTTCTCCTTTTCCTTGTGTTTCTCACTTTGTGTCCAGTAATCATACATATGGAAAATGGCGAACTGTAAGAAATAGAATAAACTGGGAATATAAATATCCCAGATGATGGAAGAACCATAAAGGTAGTTCCAGTGCAAAAGCTTTAATATAGCATGGTTAGAGTAGAACCATATTGCAACAAATGCAGGCCAGGTAATGAAGTGTATGGCAAGTTTGAATTTAATAGATTTTTGTGCCAGCAGCCTGAAAAAAAGATACCAGAAAGGTAGGGTGATAATGGCCTTCCCCAGGTAATCAACAATCATTTCCTTCCACATATTTGTGCCGTCCATATAATAGGCAAACCAGTACAAAAGGCCGAAAAAAGTATAAAAGGTCAATATGGCGAGTAGTTGCCAATACTTAATATTCCAGAAGATGGATCTATGCCAGATTGGGTGCCCCAAACTCATATAATAAATATCTAAATAAAATTTAAGACCTCCAAGATATAATATCAATGGCAATCCCGATGATCGTTCGGCGACGATTTGGGCAGTTCGGCGATTCCCTTCATGTAATCGTATCGTTTAAAATGATCTTTACTCATTACCGGTATTCAACCATCATAATGATTTTAATTTAACAATTATGTACCTAAGAATCAAAGTATTAATGCTGATAATTATATTGGCCCTGATAGGCAAAGTAAGTGGACAGCCCGTCAGTAACCGCATAACAGGCTCTGTGATTGATGAAAATAGTAATCCCATTCCCTTCGCTGTTTTACAACTTTATAAAGAGCATGATACAGTACCGGTAAAAGGAGTGATCGCCAGTGAAAGAGGGATTTTTGAACTTGTAAATGTACCAGCGGGCAGATATACCCTGCGCGCCTCTGGTATGGGGCAGAAGCCATTCAATACCCCTGGTTTTGAAATAAAGGATACCGGCACAGTAACTTTTAACAGCTTATTGTTGCAGCCTTCCGGGAAACAGCTGACAGAAGTAGTGGTAAAAGGACGCAAACCGGTGGTAGAACAAAAAATAGACATGACAGTGATCAATGTACAGGGAAGTGTATTGGCTGAGGCCAATAATTCACTGGAAGTTATCCAGCTGGCGCCGGGGGTAAAGATCTCAGACAATGAAGACCAGATTACCATGAATGGAAAAGAGGGCGTGGATGTGATGATTAACGGAAAGCTCTCGAAATTATCAGGAAGAGACCTGGTAAAATTTCTTAAATCCATGCGAAGCAATACTTTGCAGTCTGTCGAGGTAATCAGTAACCCTTCTTCCCGTTATGATGTTAGCGGGAACAGGGGTATACTGAATATTAAAATGAAAAAAGTACAGATGGAAGGCGTGAACGGCAGTGTAAATACGGAGTTGAGCCAGGGAGAGCATACACGTGGTGATGTAGGGGGAGAAATAAACTATGCCAGAAACAATTTTAATGTGTATGGATACCTGGGATATCATTTCGGGAAATACAGGACTACCTATATACAGGACCGCCAGGTGAGTATGGACAGAAAGGCTAAAACATTTAATCAGCAAAATAATGCAGTAGACCAATGGAGTGATCCGGTGGTGAGAGTTGGTGCTGATTATAATATTGACAAATTCAGTTCTGTTGGCATAGTGGTAGAACTGGAACATAGTCATAACAAAAAGAGATATGATACCTATAACACGATACAACCTTTTGGCAGCAGCTCAACGGACAGTACCATATATACTGGCAGTTATGCTCCCAATGTGCGCAAATGGAATACTTACAACCTGAATTATCATTATACAGATACATCGGGTACAGCATTTAATGTCGATATTGATAATTCTTTTTATGGGTATAATGTAGATAATTATCTGTCAAACCGTACGCTCACCAGGCGCGAAGATTCCAGTCTTTTTTATACCAATACTAAAATTAATATCCTGACTTTTAAAGCAGACTACTCCAGGGAGTTTGCCAGTAATATTAAACTGGAAGCCGGCATAAAGTTTTCGCTGGTTACCAGCAGAAATCAATTTTCGACAAGTAATACCAGGGAGGGCATATATCAGCCGGACAGCAGTCGTACCAACAATTTTAAGTACGACGAAAATGTGAATGCAGGTTACTTAAATATAGGCAAACAGATTGGGAAATGGGGACTACAGTTGGGGGTACGGGTGGAACAAAGCAATGTGAAAGGAATCTATAGAGATTTATCGGATAAACAAACGGTGAAACCCGATTCTACTTATTTGAATATTTTGCCAACTGCATTTTTAAGTTATTTGCCCCATGAAGACCATGCTTTCCGACTGTCTTTCAGTCAGAGGATCAAGCGTCCGGACTATGAAAGTCTGCAGCCGGTATTTTATCAACTGGATGCCTATTCCTATTTTGTAGGAAATCCTTATTTGAAACCACAAAAGAATTCCACCGCAGAATTTTCTTATACCTATAAGAGTAAAGTAACTTTTACTGCCTCCTATACCAGGACAACGGATTATTTTAATCCACTTGTGTACCAGATTGGCCAGGTTATCTATCAAACAGAACAGAATACCGGTAACATGGACAGCTGGAACTTCACCGCGAATTATCCCTTTTCAATTACAAAATGGTGGAGCTGCCGCAACATGGTAACAGTCTTTTATAATTCTTATAAAGGTCAATTACTGCAGGGATATCTGAATAACGGGCAATGGAGTGGTGGTTTTACAACAACTCAACGGTTTATTTTACCAGAAAAATTTATACTACAGATTACTGCCAGGTATAATTTGCCGGTTCAGCGCCTGATTTATTATGAAGAAACTTATGGTAGTGTGGGATTCTCTGTTAATAAAAAAATGATGGGTGGTAAGGGTATGCTTCGTGTAGGTTGCAGTGACCTTTTCCATACCATGAACAAAAATACGACTGTTGATTTCGGCGATCTGAAATATACACAGAACAATAAGTGGGAAAGCCGCTCTGCATTTATTGAAATGAGCTACAGATTTGGTAATACCAGGATAAAACAGCCTAAGGAAAGAGAAACAGGCAATACCGATGAAAGAGAGCGGGCAGGAAAATAACACAATAATATTTATGCCCTCAAAGGTAGGACCTTGAGGGCATATGCTGAATTTTTGCGGGGTGCCAGTCAATTTTTTCATTTCGGGCATTGCCCCCATGTGTCGTAATATGCTTGTGTGCTTAAAAGTATCCTGATATCATCAGGTTTGAACCCAAAGCCTCAATACTGGCCTTAATCATGGGTGCAGAGGCCGCCAATCCTGTATTGATGAGTATAATAGTAGGCTATTTTTCACAAACATATTGTATGTGTTGTGGATGAAGTCCAATGTACGACATGAACTCCCATTCCGGACAATACTGATTCCTTTAGTTTATTGTAAAAAATTATTCAAGTAGGTCAGGATTGTTGTCGTCTGCTTCATCAGGCTGACATGTCCTTGCCCAGGAACAATGGCCAATTGTGATTTTGGCATTGCGCCAAAATCTGCAGTAACAGCGCCTCCTAATAATTTATAGGTTTTTATCAATTCAATTTTATCCAGGCCATCATTGTCACCGGCTATGATCAATACCGGTGCAGCAATTTTCGAAATATTGGAGTCACCCAGGTCGAATGGCGTCGCACCTGAAGCAATCATCTGCTCTAAGAACTTTGTCCATTTTGTTTTATCAGGTGCTACCGCATCGTATGCGGCTTTCATAGGCGTGTTCGTAAAAAGCTCAGGCTTCATATTTTTAAACGCATTGATTACCTCGGGTTCCCAACCGCTACTCTTATAAGAAGAAGAAATGATAACTAATTTTTTTAGCCGTTTCGGGCTTTGAATAGCGAACTGGTAAGCCACTTTGCCGCCAAAACTATATCCTATTATATCCGCACTGTCAATTTTCAGATAATCCATTACTCCTTCCACATCACTAGCCAGGGTACCAAGCGATAATTTTCTGTCTGAAAACGGTGTATGTCCATGCCCCTGCAGTTCAATAGCAATTACTTTTCCTGATTTTGATAGCTCAGGGATTAGCTGGCCCCAGTTCAAATCTATTGTCATATAGGCACCATGTAATAAAACGATAGGCTGACCCTCGCCATACACCTCGTAATAAACTTTGATGCCATTGACAGGTGCATAGCCATTTTCAGAAGGCTTGATGTGTTGTCCGTAAGATTGAGATGCTGTAAACATAACGATTGAAATTAGTAATATTAATTGAAGGAGATCACGTGTTTTGAATAGATTTATTGACAATACAAAGATGGATTTCTTTGCAGGATTTAATGCAGTGTGGAAACGACAATTTAGGGGTTATTTCCGCCTAAATAGAGGATGCGCTGTGATTCACTTCTTCCATCAATAATTTGTTGCAGAGCCAGCCGTTCCGGATTGATAGTAAAAGCATTTTTGGAAATTTTTCTTTTTGTTCCCGCGGTGCTGGTCATAGTACAGGTATCGTGTATTTTATAACTATTTCCCATTTCATAGGCCGGCTGATCGGTTTATGATAGCTCCCTGTCTCCTATATAATTGGAACCTTTGTATTAAACCTTATTTACTTCAAAAGTGATCAGTCCCGAAGCCGCTTCATACTGTATGCAATGACATTGGCTACTTTGACAATGATAATTTTTACTGCAGTTTGTGTCTATCAGTTTAGTCCGTCTTTCTATTTTATGTTTACGTTTGAAATGGGGATATATTTCTTTTGCTGGCTTTTGTTGGGTGCAATAATACAAAGTATGGGATTCCATTTAATGTCGAGGCAATGAAAAAGGGAAAGAACAAGGGCATTTCGACCCTATAAATAATTGACAATTAATTTATAGGGCAAGGAGTAAAAAATGGGCAAAATTCTTCGAACTAAAAAAGCCTTCAAATCTAACGACTTGAAGGCTCTTTACATTTTCAGCGGGGCGAAGGTTACAACTTTCGACACTTCTTGCTAAAGATTTGGGAAGAATTATGCAGTTTATTGAGAAATATTGTAAGAAATGACCATAATGCGCTACCCGAATTTTAGGCCCGGTATTGACTAGAAAAGGCCGATTAATGAGGTCCTCCGTTTTTTCTGGTTAAATTATAACCCTATGGACGATTCTTTGTTATCCAATCGATAATTTCTTTGATCTTCTCGGCTATTAACTCCTTAATGGGGTTAAAAGGGCTGCCATCGAAATACTGTGCAGGTCTTCCTTCCCCGGTAGGGCTGCCATGATCCACTTCAATTGATTCCCGCCATCTCTCTGCATGGGTCCTCCATTCCTCCTGGTCAACCAAGCCGGGCTCCGTGAACCAAACATTCCAGGACAGTACATTGCCTAACTGTAACATGTTGCCGGAAGCCAGGTTGAACAGGTCTAGGACCAGTTGGTTAAAGGCATCGACACGCGCGTTATTTGTCTTTTCGATTGGGCCGATCTGCACTTCCACATTTCCTACTCCCCATGCTTCCGGGTGCTTTGCAAAGTCCGGACTTACAAATGACGCAGATTCGCCTTTACGTACCAGAAAGATGGGCTGATCAGGGGCTTGAGGCTTGTGGGTGGTAACTCTGATTGCGTTTGCTTTGTCTGAAGGAAAGGGCAGATTGCTGTTGCGAAACATAGGCCCTGACATCTGAACGAGTTGGCTTCGGTTCGCAGTCGGACTAAACCAAATCTTACCTACAACGGTCATATCAGCTGCAAGATTGTTCTCCCTGTCAGACTCGTCAACCCATCCCCCTTGTCCGGTAACGGTAACTTCTATATTCATAGTACCTATGCCGGGAATCCAGATACCTTGCTGTGGACATATAATGGAATATACCCTTCCAGAATTGTCGTAGCCGATCCTGGAAATGTCGGGAGAAAACATCACAAAACACCTCTTGGGATCAGGTTGCCCTTTTCGGGCCTCCCAGCTAAACTCGGGCCACTCCACTCTCTGCTGGCGTTCGAGTAAATGAATGTTGTCCATGTTATCTAACATGGGCAACGATGAAAGGTCTGGGTCTGGATAGGCAAATTGAGGATTTGACTGGGCGAATCCGCCTACCCATCCCGGAGGAATGTTCGAATACTGATTGGAAGCCATAGAATTTTTGATTATTTTTTTTGAAATTGGGGTTTATCTATCTTATGATAAACCGGGGAATAAATGCTAGCCTATTACAAAAGCAACCTGTCAATTGTTCTGTGACTTTTTGAAAAAAAAGAATCATGATAATTTAACCCGCCTTCATCTTTCCGGCCCCTGTCACGAAATGTTTCTTTATTGAAAAGGGTGTATTTAAAGGAAACGAGTATTGCGCCGAAGAATTATGAGAAATTGAGACCAGCATAGCTAACCTGGATCAGGTTCCAGACATTAAAAAAGCAGTTCTGCATAAACAGAACTGCTCTGTATATAAACCTTTGAATATGTAAAATGATGTCAGCGGCTTATTGTACCTGAATGGTTGGATCCCAGTAGAAGTAGCCATAAAGCACCTGGTTCTCCCCGATTTCATCCAGCTCATATAGAGCAAGATATATGGTGAAGCTTTCTGTACCTTTATTTCTTATCTTAGAATCAAATGAATAAAATGTCAGGGAGTCAGTTGCTGCCGGAACACCATTGGGTGATGAAGGCACCACTGAACCAGTCCTGGTGATCGCATTTGTCAGAAAAGGGTTAAATACATTAACTGAGTCGTTGGCCTTTATTTTATAGACAATAACAGCATTTTCTGAATTACCGGAAATAGTGGTCGCCCTGAAAGAAACGGAGTCTTGCAAATTTGCCTTGAAGGTAATATTCCCCGGGCCAGGTTCCGCCACAAAGTGGTCATAAGGGCATCGCATTGTGACACCCTGGTTGTAATGAATAGGCTGGGGTTTTTCCGGGTCCTGACTTGGATTGGGATTGAGTGACTTAATCTGTTCAACGTCAACGATCGTTAATACACTGATGTTGTTAGCTACCGATCTTTGAGCAGTTCTTGAATGGTTGGGAGCTTGCGCTGTGTTTGACATACGATGTGGTGTTAAAGTTTTACCTACTCTGTTCTGGCTTTTCGGTATCCGCCATAGATTGTATATATGTATATCAGAAAAAAATGCTGATCATCTCCGGAAAGAGAAGCCAAATGTGAGTAGATAACACCCGGAATGAGATGATATTGGTCAGTTACTGCCCTTTTAAGTGGTGCATTAATGTTATGGTATTTGTGGTTAGGAACCGGTTATTTGAGCTCGTAAGTTTTTACGCTATTGGATAACAGCGCTTAATTGGATTTTGTTCATGGATGGGAAATAATATCAAAAAAGGAATTTTCTAATAGAAAATGTAATAGCTCTTTATTAGTATCTTGTTGGCATGCTTAGATTTTTATCTATGGTGTTTGCGTTTTAAGAATGTCGCTCCTGGTCGCAAAGTGTTTTGTTATTGGCCTGGGTATTTTCCAGCGTTGTTTTAAAGGTCTGATACTGGCGGTTGCCCAATCCCAGACAATCTGCCCTCTAAGGATACTTTCTTGCGTTCTTACTATCACAGACGTAAACGGTTGTGGAGTTCGTGCATTTAATGATCTCAAAAAAAGGGAAACACTAATAAGCACCATTTCATGTTTGGGCAGATTACGGGGGGAGGGATAAATTATCTGGTATGACATGCCTGTGAGTAAATCTTCTTCCTTTCGGAATGCATTTGAAAGCTGTTTCGGTTTCCAAGAACCAATTACTTTAACCTTTGATGAGATAAGGGATTACGATCAACTGCTCACTATACTTATATCGCAAAACACACCTTTTTGAATTTATATTATGACAAGCATATTGAAGCTGCCATATGGAAATTGCCGGGGCAATCTAATCTGGATGCTACCGCACCAGTTAGTAAAGCATAAAGTATCCATTTGTACATCTCTAGTTCGGTAGGTTGAAACCCATCTGCAAAGCTTGATATAAATTTATTGTAACGGATATAGAAAAACTTGAGAAAGGATTTCGCAGGAGTGAAATAAATGAAATCATAACAAGTAAGCACCCTCGGGGGAGTGATCTAAATCCTGGCAATTTAACCCAAACATTGACTTCTATAGCCTCTTTACAAGTACGAGCAGGAATAACGCCGATTATTGTTGATTATGATTCGAGCAATAAAAGAGTAAATATAGTAGACAAGGGTTTTATTATATGGTTACACAATCAAGATTTAGAGGAATTGCTTGAAAATGCTGGTTTACCTGCAAAAAATTTGTAATGATGTTGATCTAATGTCTGTATAAAAAACACAAATGTTTTTTCTCAATTATTCCACTTTTTTTCTGTAATTGAGAGGTGCAGATTACAACACTCTCGACACTTTGGGGAGCCATTTAACCTACGCATATGCCATCGAGCAAGTGCAAATTTTCTACTTACATCTTTATAAAAAGATAAAGAGCCAAATGGAAATATTTGATTCCATTTGGCTCTATTCGAAAAGTGCGGGGCGAAGGTTACAACTTTCGACACTTTTTGCTAAAGATTTGGACAAGATTATGCAGTTTGTTGCCAGATATTGCGAGAAAGAATGAGAATTTAAACTCAATATTGAAGGAAAGGGTTTTCTAAAATTATCGTAATTTGTAAATTGTTAATTATATATAATATATAAAATCTAACATTAGATATCTTAATAATTCATAAATGAGTAAAATAATTGTAAATAGGATAAAAAGTTATCTTGACAAAACGTTCAAGGGAAAAATTGATCTAACTGATATTTCGACTAAACCTAAAGATGAACAACAACGAAATTTTCTTTCTAGAGCTTTAGCTGCATATGCCTTAACTATGGAAGCTGGGGCAACTGTTGAAAGTGCAGGACAATCTGTAACTGACGGTTATGATGATAATGGGATTGACGCAATTTATTTTGATAGACCTGCAAGGACTCTTTGGTTAGTTCAATCAAAGTATATTGAAAATGGTGCAGGTGGTGTTGACAATGGAGATATTGAGAAATTTTCTAAAGGTGTAAAAAAACTCATTGACGGTGACTTTTCTAGGTTCAATGACAAAATAAAGGCAAAGCAAGATGAGATATTAGAAGCATTGGAAGATGCTACTGTAAAAATTCAAATATTATTTTCTTATACAGGAAAGCAACTTTCAACACACAACTGGGTATCAATTAATGATCTTCTGGAAGAACAAAATGACACTGAGGAAATTTTATTCTTCACAGATTTTAATATTGATAAAGTTTATAAAGGATTAGAAACAGGTATAGGTAACACACCTATAAATGAAGATGTAATGATTTCCAATTGGGGGCATATTGATGAGCCTTACAAATCCTACTACGGACAAATTACAGGAACAGACTTGGGCCTTCTATGGGAGAAATACGGAAGACGATTATTTACAGAAAATATTCGCAGTTTTCTAGGAACATCAACTGTGAATGAAGAAATTATTAAGACGGTTAAGTCAGAACCCAACAATTTTATATACTTCAACAATGGAATAACCATTCTATGTGATAGCATAAAAAAGAAGCCAATTGGCGGAAGCGATAAGACAATTGGAGCATTTACCTGCAATGGTATTGCTGTTGTAAATGGAGCACAGACACTTGGGGCAATTGGTTCACTATATAATTCAAAGACAGACGAGTTAAGTCGGGTAAAAGTTCTGGTTAAATTTATTTCTCTTGAAGAAAGTCCTGAAGGTTTCGGACCAAGAATAACTGTGGCCACCAACACCCAAAATAAGGTCGAAAAAAAGGACTTTGTATCCCTTGATACAGAACAGGCACGTCTTAAAATTGAGCTTAAACTTGATAATATTGACTATCATTATAAGAGAACGGATGAAAGAGTAATTCCCGATGTAAATAATTTTCTATTAGAGGAAGTTGCATTTAGCCTTGCTGCACTTTATGATAACGTTGATTATTCAACGATGGTTAAGAAAGAATCGGGCAAATTATGGGAAGATGTAACTAAACCGCCTTATACAGATTTGTTTAATCAAAACGTTTCTGCACAGAAAATAATTAAGGCATTAAACATATATAGATATGTTTCTGAGAAAATGAATGGAATGGCTTTGGCTACAGAAGGAAGGGAACGTAGCATATATCGTTATGGTAATGCCTTTGTAACGCATATTGTCTGTCAAAAAATGAATAAAGCTATTTGGGCTGACAGCAACACAAGCTTTGAAACTTTTTGCAAGAATGATTTGCCTGTAATGGTTGATGACTATATAGAACAACTTAAAAAAATTATTGAGGTCGAATATCCGGACTCAATGATAGTTTATACTCTTAGAAATTATACTAAATGCAGACATTTAAAAGCACTAATGAGATAGGTAATATTAATGATGATGCAGAGGTTGGTGTATTAGCCCAAGTACTAATCGCTTCTACACCTATTGGGTTAAACTCATCACTGATCTTCCAATAGATCAGGAACAATGAGGGATTCGAATTGTAATTGATTCATAACGAATAATGTACGGAAGTAGACTTATTGAAACGAAAAAAGAAACCCGCACTGAGTGCGGGTTTCTTTTTTCTTGCGGAGAGGAGGTTACAACTTTCGACACTTTTTGCCGCCGATTTAGCCAAGATTTCGCAGTTTATATCCAGATATTGCCAAAAAAGACCAGAATTTAAATTTAGGTAAAGAGCCAATCTTGATTGCAGCTCGTAACTGTTTTGCTATAATATGGCATCTGACTCTCGCTAATAGAATTACAAATGCCCAAAAATACTTACCTTAAATAGGTTAAATACAAAAAAGCACAATTTATATGGATACTTCAGAAATTAGAGGCATCGCCATCGATAGTGCAGAAAAATACTACCAATACCTAGAACAAAATAACAAAGGAATCCAGGAAGTCGAGGTATATGATATTGCAGCACAAAAGGAGAAAGATGTTTATAAACTGCGGCTGTCTGCCAAACTATTCGATATTGATGCAGTCTTTTTCAAACTCTATACCCAAAACCGCCTTTATACGACTGGAGAGATTAAAATTATAGAATATGATGCGGACAAGAATGTACTCTTGATAAAGCCGAAAGAGGACCTAATCGCTGCTTTCGAAAAGTTAGCTGCTAGGGATATTAAAGTTATTTCCGATTTGAAATTTCTGGTCGAACGCATCAAAAAATGGTACGAGATAAAAGGAGCTGAAGTAACCTTTCCCTCCAATCAATCAGTATTGCAAGATTCTTTTAGACACTTGCGTTATTTACCGGGTCTAGAGCCATCGGAGAAGCAAAAAAGTGCGTTGCAGCTTATTTTTCAATCTCCCTTTTCATATATATGGGGAGCACCCGGCACTGGTAAAACACAGTTCGTTTTGTCTTATGCTATTTTACATTACCTCTCCCATCGGAAACGGGTAGCTATTTTTGCACCCACCAATAACGCGATTGAGCAGGTATTGCGCGGAGTATTAAAAATGACGGATAAGGCGGGCATTGCGCGATCCAGAATATTGCGGCTTGGTGTTCCCTCTAGAAAGTTTGCTGAAGAATATCCAGAAGTTTGTGAGGAACGAGGAATTATGAAGAAATTGGAGGAGCTGGATAAACAAATTGCGCTATATAGAAAGATTATTGCCATTGCCCAAGAGAGGGATCGGTTAGAACAGGCACAAGACGGATTGTCAATTTTTTCAAGCTTTCCTTCCCTGGAAGAAAGACTCGCTGGGTTACGGCCAGAGCTGGAGAAAAGTAGAGAGGTATACTTATCAGTACAAACTGAAGTAAAACGAATTCGCAGTAACGTAGCGCAAGCCAATACAGATAAAGAAGCCGCACAACGCAAAATAAATTCTTTGAGTCATCGGGTCGGTAAGTGGTTCTCCAATAAGCTTACAGGACCAGAAACACAGTTGCAGAAGGCTGATCAAGTATTAATCGAGTTACATGTGAGACTGCAACATTGGATCCAAGAACTAAATGAAAAAGAAGGAGACTTTCAGGCAAAGAAAGAAGCAGTAGCTAACGAAGATCGTAAATGGAATCAAGTTGTCTCCCTTGTAAAAGAGCGATTTAGGATAACGGACGACTTACAAACACTTGTTGCAAATTGGCATGGAGAAAATTGGGCTGCTATGAAATCTAAACTGTATTCACAGATACAGACTGAACTGGAAAAGAACATAAACACTGAAGAAAAATACCAGGAGTATAAATCTCATCCGCTAGTAGACTTGCAACAACAATTGGAAAAATTGGAAACGACTCGCGAACGAATGGCTGCTTTTTCTACAGAAGAGAGGTTAAAGGAAGTGAGTGTAGTAGCCTGTACCCTTGATGGCTATGTTGGCCGATTTACCGAAACTAAATTACAGGCTGATCATGTTTTTATGGACGAGGCAGGATACGCCAACATTATTAAGGCTCTCACACTATTTAATATGCGAACCCCAGTTACTTTCTTGGGAGATCATATGCAACTACCCCCCGTGTGTGAGATAAATGACAGTGATATCAAACAAAATCCAGCCTATAGCAATATATTCTTATGGGCGCAGTCGGCAATTTTTCTGGAAGGTGTCTTTGCAAAGACAAGGGATGCTATGCTATTAGAATACCTAAACAATGCTCCAATGGTTGCCGCTCGTATGCAACAGGCAGACCTCATACATACCTTTCGGTTTGGCAAAAAACTGGCAGCCATTCTGGATACCCACGTATATGCGAATGGTTTTACATCTTCTCGTGAGGATGGAGACACAAAGGTATACTATGTTCATGCTCCAAAAATAGAACCATTTAAGAGTCGATTAAGCGCAGGGGAAGTTCAGGCGATCCGCACTATTGTAGAACATTTGCTGCCAGAAGAGGATTTTGTCATCTTAACGCCATATAAAAAGCAGGTACAGGCATTGGGCAAAGCACTACCCAAAGAACGCAATGAGTTGAAAATTTTAACGGTGCATGGCTCACAGGGGCGAGAATGGGATACTGTAATTCTCAGTGTTGTGGATACTGGGGACAAATGGTTCGTTGATTCGAAATCACCTCTTTCCAACGGTCTTAATCTGCTAAACACTGCAGTAAGCCGTCCTAAACATCGCTTGATCATTGTTTGTGACTACAGATATTGGCAAAGCCAAAATGGTCAGTTAGTATCGGATTTATTAGCAGTAGGAGAAAAGTTCCAATAAAAGCCATGACCTGTAAAATCGTTTTAATTACGTACTTTCAATTGATTTTAAACGTCCTCCTTATTCTCATGATTAGCTAATTGTTGTTGAACAGCAAACCCACATAAAACGCGAGCAAACCTTCTAATCGACCCAATAATTTCTTTGGCTTCTTCATCAGACAAGTCAAGACCCGACAATTCTCTTAGTTTTTCAGGAGTAAGTGGCTCATTATTGGGATTTAACCTTTTCATCTCGTCGATATTGATGTCCATTTGACTTGTTTTTTGGGGTAAACAAATAAGAAAATGAGGCATTTCGACCCTACAAGTAATTGACAATTAACCCATAGAATAAAAGAGGAGAAATTAAGAAAAATTCTTCGAACTTAAAAAGCCTTCAAATCCAATAATTTGAAGGCTTTTTAAGTTCTGCGGAGAGTCAGGGATTCGAACCCCGGGACCTGTTACAGTCAACAGTTTTCAAGACTGCCGCAATCGACCGCTCTGCCAACTCTCCAAGTGGAGCGCAAAGGTATGTAAGAAATTCCAAAATAAAAAAACATTTCTCTATAAATATTTTACCGGCTGATCATTTTACTCTGAAACCGGAAGTGGTGGGTGATAATATCACGCTGTTGCTTACACGTAAATATATACGCTATCAGCGTGGAATACTACAGCAAAGCACTAAAGTTTATCGTTAGAAGGAATAAGTATAATTCAGGGTGCTGGTCAATTCATTGTACCCAGGCTGTGTGCCGCTGGCACTGCGCAACAGCCACATCACAGTAGCACCGATGTTATGCGATTGTTTGTTGTTGAATAATTTTTTCTTCCCCTCTCCTCCCATACTTTCATTTTTCTGTTTTGTTTTGGGGGAATAATTGATATTGAAGCCGGTATTAAAAAGCGTACTGTTACTGGTGGTGGCAACGCCGGCCTGTTGTGAAGTAGCCTGCGTCATGTTATAGGTGGCTGTGAGGCCGGTGCGCAGCGTTTTATCAAAATACTGTTTGTTGATGTTTACACTGGGCCCCATAAAAGTGGTGTTCAGGTTGGCGGCTGTATTACGATAATAGTTCACCGCACCCCCCATCGACAAGGCCTGTGGTTGCAGGCTGTAGGAATAACTCAGGTTAGAGGTAAAAAATTTGTTGAGGTTTTCTGTGGCGTCTTTGGCGCTGCTTTTATCACTGGCAAACTGGTAGGAAGTATTGAGGGAGATGGAATGCTGCACCTTTTTGTTACCGGTGCGATACATAATCATGCCGTTGTAGTTGTTGTTGACCTGATAAAAATCCAGTGTATCCAGTGGGTTGGTGAAATAAGGATCTACCAGCGGGCGGATGCGGGTGTAATTACTGAAATTGGAATAACCGCCGTTGATGGCCCAGTGATCGTTAGGCACCACATTCATGTTGATGTTGGCTACCAGCCGTTTGGCATCGCTGTTTTTGCTGTTGTCCAGATTATTGACCTGCATTCCGGCGTTGGCAGCGATGTTCACCCGGCCGCCGAGTAACTGAAAGGCCGGTGCGATCGTGATGTTGCGCATATCATTGACCACGTTGTAGGCGCCCAGCGTTACATAATCGGGGGCTACTCTTTCGTAACGCAGCTGTATAGTATAAAAACTACCTGTATAGCCCAGGCCGGCCTGTATGGCATCAAAATAACGGGTACTGCCGGTGGGCGCCAGAAACTTGCCCAGGAAGTTGGATGTACCGCGACTGCTGTCGAAAGCGTTTTTTTCAGAACGGGTATCACGGTTGAGGGCTGATACGGAATATTCTACGTCCACGAATACACGCTTTAGAATGGTCTGCCTTACATTGAAGGCCATGGCCACATTCTCCCGGGGCGTGATGGTGGCATCATCCGGGATATAGGGAATAGAGCCTGCATTGTCTTTCGCTTTGAACAAGGAAATACTGTAGGCATTGCCTTCATTTTCATATCCCATCTTCACACCATAACCAATACGCTCAAAGGCAGCACGGTTGTAGCTTTCCGGGTTCAACACATCAAAGGGCACTGCTTTCAGTAGTTTGCCATACATGGCAGATAAACGCCATTTTCCGGGTGTCAGTTCTACACCTAATCCGTCAAACATATGCCCCGCCAACGTGTAGTTGCTGAAGTTCATGCTGGTAGTGCCAATATAGGCCCTGGCCCATTTGTAGGAAGGTGCAAAACGAAACTGGTTGAACGGCTGGGAATAGTTTCTCCCCTGATTACTGTAACTGAAGGAGAAAGGCATGTCATAGCCAAACAGGTTGATATTGAGATTGCCGTTGAGATACCAGGCGAGAGGATCGCGGCGGCTGTCGATA
This sequence comes from Chitinophaga sp. HK235, assembly GCF_018255755.1. Lineage (NCBI taxonomy): Bacteria > Pseudomonadati > Bacteroidota > Chitinophagia > Chitinophagales > Chitinophagaceae > Chitinophaga > Chitinophaga sp. HK235. The sequence continues at coordinate 2,907,078 of NZ_CP073766.1, forward strand.
CCGCTGGCACTGTAGGCTGTTGTACTGGCACTGATAGAACCACTCATGCTCACTCCTTTTTTGACGCCCAGCTGGTCTAGTGCCTGGGAATAGGCTACGGACGACACTAACAGCAACAGAAGGATGAACCACGTCGTCGGGTAACAGCGTTTTCTACACATGGATATAGGGATAGGGCCTTAAATATATTATGTTCATCAAATATATAAATATTATACATTTTATGAAAAAACAATAATCAAACACCCTTTAAAAAGAAAACCCCGTCCGGTAAACACCGGACGAGGCCCCTCTTTCTATTTCGGCTTACTGTTCTTGCGGCTAGTCTTTATTCATCTGTTGATTCCTATATTAATCTTGTAGTTGTTTATCTGCAATCATCGCTGGATTCAACATCCTTTCGATCGTCTGTATCCGGTCTATAGTATATATTCTTTATCATTATTTCCATCCACCACCGAGTGAGCGGTACAGATCAACCATAGCGCTCAGACGCTGGCGGTCTACATCTGCCTGCCCCAGTTCAGCCTGCAGGGCACGACCCTGAGCAGTGATGACTTCGAGATAGGTAGCCATACCGCTGCGGAACAGCAGCTGTGCCTGTTGTACAGCCAGCTGGGTTGTTTTCACCTGGTCACCGGCAATCTGTTGCTGTGATTTCAGCTTATCCAGTTTCACGAGGGCATCGCTTACTTCACCTACGGCGTTAAGGGTAGCCTGGCGGAACTGGATCACGGCCTGTTCTCTTTGTATTTTGGCCACTTCCAGCTGTGTTTTGAGAGCACGGCGCTGGAAGATAGGCTGGGTAATGCTTCCAGCCACTGTACCAAACAGAGAAGCCGGGAGGCTAAACCAGTTGCTGGCTTTAAAGGCATTCACACCACCATTGGCAGTAATACTCAGAGAAGGATACATGTTACCCTGTGCGGCACCTACCTGGGCGTTGGCTGCTACCAGTCCCATTTCCGCGGCTCTCACATCCGGACGGCGGCTTACCATGGCAGCCGGAATACCGGTTGGCAGGGATTCACTTACCTGGAAATCATGCAGATGGCTGTTTCTGCCTATCGGAGCAGGCAGTTCGCCTGTCAGAATACGGATCGCATTTTCCTGAATGGCAATACCCTGTTCCAGTTGTGGTACCAGCAGGGCTGCTGTTTGTTTCTGGGAGATGGCTTGTTGTACGGCCAGTTCAGTTACTTCACCGGCAGTTTTCTGCAAACTGATCATCTGCACAATCGTATCACTAAGTTCCACATTGCGTTTGGCGATGGCCAGCTGGTTGTCGAGCATCAGCAGGTTAAAATAACTATTGGCAATAGCAGCCACCAGTCCTGTTTGTACGGTCCGTTGTCCTTCGTAGGATTGTAACAGGGTAGCCTGGGCTGCCTCCCGCTGACGGCGGATCTTACCCCATACATCTATCTCCCATGACATACCGGCACCGAGATTATAATCTTCGATATGATCGCCCATACCAAAGTTGGCCAGGTTCATACCGGTAAAACTTTTCTTGGACGGGAAGTTGGTGTTGGCAGTCGCCTGTGCATTAAATGCCGGCAGCCATGCAGCTTTGGCCTGCTTCAGATAGGCTTGTGCTGTCTCCACCCGTTTTACGGCCAGCTGCAGATCGTAGTTGCCTGTCAGCGCTTTGTCGATCAGCTGTTGCAAGGTGGCATCCGTAAAAAATTTCTTCCATTCCATTTCTGCGATGCTGCTGTCGGATGGTGCCACATTTCCGAATTGTGAGGGCAGCGTCACCGGGGGCCGCTGATAATTGCGACCTACCCGGCAAGCTGCTAACCCTACAACTAAGGACAACAACAAAAATAAAAATGAGCTATATCTAGTTTTCATCTGTCTTTTTTCTGTTTCTGATAATTGATGTTACAGGTCCGTTAGTGCATCATTTCTGCAAACGCTTCCTCTTCTTTTTTCTCCACTATCGGTTTACGGCTTACTTTCTCCTGCAGGTACTGGAAGATCACAAACAATACCGGTATCGCAAACACACCCAATATCACACCGGTAAGCATACCGCCGGCTGCACCGGTACTGATGGAACGGTTACCCAGCGCAGACGATCCGGTAGCACGCATCAGCGGCAACAGACCTGCGATAAAGGCAAAAGAGGTCATCAGAATAGGGCGCAGACGCAGGCGGGCCGCACGGATACCGGATGCTACCAGTCCCATGCCACTGCGTCTTCTCTGTACCGCATATTCTACGATCAGGATAGCGTTTTTCGCCAGCAGCCCTATCAACATGATTAAACCAACCTGTACATATATATTGTTGTCGATGCCAAAGAGGTTGATGAACACAAACACACCGAAGATACCCAACGGTATAGAGAGGATCACCGCCAGTGGCAGGATATAACTTTCATATTGCGCAGCCAGCAGGAAGTATACGAATATCAGACACAGGGTGAAGATGATGGTGGACTGGCTACCAGCACTGATCTCTTCTTTGGACATACCCACCCATTCGTAGGCGTATCCTCTGGGCAGATATTGTGCCGCCACCTCTTCTACTGCCTTGATGGCATCACCACTACCGTAACCTGGTTTCACCGTACCGTTAATGGTAACAGCGTTGAACAAGTTGTTACGGGTCACTGTCTCTGGTCCGTATACGCGTTTCAGTGATACAACGGTATTGATCGGCACCATTTCATTGTGCTGATTTTTTACGTATACCCCATCCAGTGTGGACAGATCTTTACGCTGCGAAGCCTCTGCCTGTACAATCACACGGTAGTATTTGCCAAAACGGTTGAAGTCAGAAGCAAACATACTACCGTAGTACACCTGCATGGTCTGCAGAATGTCGCTCACAGCGATACCCAGCTGTTTGGCTTTACGGTCGTCAATTTCTATTTCATATTGCGGGTGACCATTATTGAAGGTGGTGAAAGCAAAAGCAATCTCTTTGCGTTTCATCAGCTCACCAATGAATCCCCACGCAGTGTTACCCAGTTTGCTCAAATCCCCGCTACCGGTACGGTCTTGCAGTACTACCTCAAAACCGGCGACATTACTGAAGCCTGGTACGGTAGGCATGCTCATGCCGAACACCCTCGCTTCCGGAATAGTAGCAAACTTGGCCTGCAACATGCCCATGATCGCGTCCATGTCTTTGATCTTACCACGTTCGGCATGTGGTTTCATTTTGATGAAACCTACACCGGAAGTGGAGCTACTGGAGTTGCTCATGAAATTGAAACCGGACACACTCAGGTATGAATTGGTCCCTTCCAGGTCTTTGATCATATGCTCCACTTTATCTACCACCTGACGGGTGCGTTCCAGTGAGGAACCGGGAGGCATGCTCACTACAAACACGGCAAAACCCTGGTCTTCCGTGGGGATAAAGCCGGTAGGTGTTTTCCGCATCATCCAGAAAGTAGCGCCACCAATAACAACCAGTGCGGCAATGGTGATCCATTTACGTTTGATGAGGAACTGCAGGCTGCGGGCATATTTTTCTGTCATGGCATTAAAGCCTACGTTGAAAGCGGCAAAGAAACGTTTGCCAAAGCTTTTCGGCTGCGGTGCATGACCGTTCAGTTTACCATGTTCCTCTCCGTGACCGGCATGATTATTTTTCAATATCAGGGCACAGAGCGCAGGACTAAGCGTCAACGCGTTCAGCGCCGAGATCAGGATGGCGATGGCCATGGTAAAGGCAAACTGCCGGTAAAACACGCCCACAGGGCCTTCCATGAAACCTACCGGGATAAACACGGCAGACATCACCAGCGTAATGGAAATGATCGCACCGGAAATCTCCTGCATGGATGACAACGTGGCAATACGCGGATTGGCCCCTTTCTCCATTTTCGAATGGACCGCTTCCACCACCACAATGGCATCATCCACTACGATACCGATCGCGAGAATCAATGCGAACAGCGTCAGCAGGTTGATAGAGAAGCCGAACAACTTCATAAAGAAGAAAGTACCAATAATAGCCACTGGTACGGCAATTGCCGGAATCAGGGTGGAACGGAAATCCTGCAGGAAGATGAACACTACGATAAACACCAGGATGAATGCCTCAATGAGCGTATGTTTCACCTGATCAATGGATTCATCCAGGTATTCTTTTGTGCTGTAAATGTTAAAGTACTCGATACCGGTAGGAAAAGATTTTTCCGCCTTTTTCATCAGCTTGTTGATCGTTTCCTGAATTTCATTCGCATTGGAACCAGCGGTCTGGTTAATGGCGATACCGATACCATATTTACCGTTTACCCGGGTATCACTACCATAGGTAAAAGAACCAAATTCAACGCGGGCAACATCTTTCAGACGCAGCACAGAACCATCGGCATTCGAACGAAGAATGATGTCTTCGTACTGTTTGTCCTTGTTGAACTTGCCTTTGTATTTAAGTACATACTCGAAAGACTCCTGACTGCCTTCGCCAAAACGGCCGGGGGCAGCTTCCAGGTTCTGGTCGCGGATGGCGCCCAGTACTTCCTGGGGAGACATGTTGTAAGCTGTTAAACGATCAGGGCGCAGCCAGATACGCATAGAGTAATCTTTTGCACCAAACACCATAGCCTGACCTACCCCTTTTACACGTTGTATCTCCGGGATGATGTTGATCTTCGCATAGTTCTGCAGGAAAGTCTCATTATACTCCTCTTTGTCACTCTGCAGGTTCACTACCATGATCATACCATTCTGTACTTTCTGGGTGCTCACACCTGTCTGTATCACTTCCGCCGGCAGCTGGCTGGTGGCTTTAGACACACGGTTCTGCACATTCACCGCCGCCAGGTCCGGGTCAGTGCCCAACCGGAAGTAAACAGTGAGCGCCATGGAACCATCGTTGTTGGATTGAGAAGTCATGTAAGTCATGTTCTCCACCCCGTTCACCGCCTCTTCAATAGGCGTGGCCACGGAACGGGCCACCACTTCTGCGTTGGCGCCCGGATAAGAGGCCGTTACAGACACGCTGGGCGGTGCGATGTCCGGGAACTGGCTCATCGGAAGGGTGACCAGCCCCAGTATTCCCAGCAAGACCAGGAGGATGGATATAACGGTAGCCAATACTGGCCGTTCTATGAATTTTCTAAACATAATGTCAATAGTATTTAAGCATCATCCGGAAAAGGATGAGGGAATGAGGATTATCCGCAAAGCGCAACACCATTAATGGCTGGCACTCCGCTTTGCGGATGCATCACGAAACATTAGAGCGGTCTTACTTTCAGCAAGCTGTCAAGTGACATCTGTTGCGGAGCAATCACAGCGCCGTCCTGCAGACGGTCCAGACCGGAGTAAACGATCCGTTGGCCGGCCTTCAGGCCTTTCTCCACAAAATAGTAGTTACCACTTTTACCGGATATAGTAATGGGAACACCTGCCACTTTGTTGCTGTCAGCTACTACAAACACCATCACTTTGTCCTGCAGCTCGAAAGTAGCTTCAGTCGGAACCACCACAGCATCGGAGAATTGTTCAGGGATACGGATCTTACCGGTATTGCCTGTACGCAGCAGACCAGTCGTATTAGGGAAAGTAGCCCGGAAGCTGATAGCACCCATGGTTTTGTCAAACTGACCTTCCATGGTTTCGATCTTTCCTTTCTCAGTATAAATGCTGTTGTCTGCCAGTTTCAGTTCTACTGCCGGCAGCTGTTTTACTTTTTCAGCGATGCTGCCACCTGCTGTTTCATTTTTAAATTTCAGGAAGTCTGTTTCGCTCATGGAGAAGTAAGCGTACATCTGGTTTACATCAGACAGTACAGTCAGTGGCTGAGGTTCAGCCCTGCCTACTAATGCGCCTACTTTATACGGTATCCTGCCGATATAACCGCTTACCGGAGCGGAGATCAGCGTATAGCCGACATTGATACCGGCACTTCCCAGTTGAGCCTGTGCCTGCGCTACAGCTGCTTTTGCAGCCTGATAGGCGGCCTGCGCTGTTTTCAGCTGCACATCACTCACTACATTGTTTTTTACCAGCGGTGTAAGTCTGTCCACTTCCAGCTGTGCTTTTTCCAGGTTAGCTTTCGCAGCCAGCAGGGAAGCGCCGGCATTGCTCTGTAACTCGGTATACACGCGGTCGTTGATCTTAAACAGCGGCTGGCCGGCTTTTACGTAAGCACCTTCGTCTACAAAAATTTTATCTAGTACACCTTCTACCTGCGGACGTATTTCCACATTGGTACGGCCTTCGAGGGTGGCGCTATATTCACGGAAAGTGGTGGCAGGCACTGCTCCCAGCTTCAACACGGGCAGAGCGGCAGCTTGTTGGCCTTCCTGATGCTGATTGGCTGAAGATGCACCGCAACCAGACATAACGGAAAGGATGATAACACTATAAAGTAAGCCTGCCGGCAAATTTGCAAAAACGGATCTCTTTGATTTCATACTTGTTTTTTAAATCATACGACAATAAATCACATCCCTGGTGTGAAGGCAATACAACTCACATTGCTTCACAGCAGCAGTTTTAGTAAACAGCGTACGGGTGTGAAAATACAGGCAGTAAAAGTCGCGGCTTCGGGCCACGCATAACGCCACAGCATGTTATACGTAAGCACGCAACAAAATGTTACTACTGTAAAAAAAACTTAAAAGAAGGGCATTACGGAATTTCCGCTAATAAGTCCATGGTTTTCAAATTTTATAATGATGTACGGGCAACATCATTTTATTGATAACGACGCAAAATTAAAATAATAATGTTAACGGACGTTTAAATTATTACGGGTTTAATTGTACTTTTCACGGGTTGACTTTTGAAACGCTGCCGGTGTTTGTCCGGTATGTTTCTTAAAAAAGCGGTTAAAATAAGCGTCATCTTCAAAATTCAACCTTGCGGCAATCTGTTTAACAGAGTGTTCTCCCCAGTACAGTAGCCGCTTTGCTTCCATCGTTCTCTTTTCATCAATCACATATTTGGCATTTTTGCCCAACAAACTTTTCACGGTATCATTCAGATGTCCGGGTGTCACAAATAACATTTCAGCATAATCTGACACCTGCGTTTTCTCGAGGAAATGCTGATCTACCAGTACCTTAAACTGGCGTGTCATATTATACTGGGAATTCTCCGCATTCAGCCAGACAGTGGTAGGTTCGGATATACGTCCACAGGCAATCACAAAGGCGTTGAGCACGTTGCGGATCACCGCTTCCTTCCGTAGTTTGTCGCCCTGATATTCTTTGAGCAGCAGGCCGGCATAACCCATCAGTTCTTCCAGCTGCTCTTCATTCAACGGTATCAGGCCGGAGTTAAATACACAACGCCAGCAGCTCACTACACCCTGCATCTCCGGCACGAGGAAATCCGGTGAAAAAAAAATATTAATCATCTCTACGTCCGCATCCATATCATGCTGATGGACCTGGTCTGGCTCCATCAGCATGATAGCGGGCGCAGTCACTTTATATTGTTTAAAATCAATAGACTGCCGGATAGCACCTTTGAGCAGTATATCAATACTATAACCATTATGTCGGTGCGGTAACCCCATCTCCCGGCATTCCATCTCATACCCTTTCATTTCTCCAATGAAAAAAGGCATTCCTGCGATACAATCTTCCAGGCGGTATAATGGTATCTCTGCTATGCGTCCTGCTTTTGTTACTTCCATGATTTAAACATTTATGAAGTTATCAGTCAACCGATTCTGTCGGCTTCTCCTGTACTACCACCAGGTCGCTCAACTTCACGTTGATCGGAATATTACCCAGCTGTACAATGCCGCGTTTGTCACGGATCTCTATCAGGCGACCTACCTGGCGATTGGTCAGTATTTTCACCTGATCACCCACCTGACATTGACCGCCTACCTCCTCAAACTTATCCTGCACCTTTTTATTGTGCTTTTCATTGATCTGTTTTTCGCGGCGGCGGAACAGCAGTATTTCTGCTTGTTTCATCACCTTTTCTTTTTCATTGCTGTCGTTGGCACGTTTCCATTCCACCACTACCTGCTTCAGCTTGCGCTCCATGTCTTTCAGATAGGTCAGGTCAGCTTCCTTGATCTGGTTCTGCAGTTTCATGAAAGTGATCTGCTGGTGTTTTTTCTCTTTATCAGCCAGTATTTCGTACTCGCGTTTCAGTTTTTCGTTTTCCTTCAACAGCTTTTGCAGATCTTTTTCTTTGGCCTCCACTTTTTGCAGGTCCTGTTCTGCCTTGTTGAGCAACTTATCCAGCTGGAAGTGCCCTTCATCCACCAGCTTTTTGGCGCGGGCGATGAGCGCGGGATGAAGACCGATACGCTCAGCAATGGAGAAGGTGTAGGAACTACCAGGTTTACCGATCATCAGTTTGTACATGGGCATCAGGGTTTCTTCGTTGAATCCCATAGCTCCGTTGATGATTCCTTTTACCTTGTTGGCCATCACCTTCAGGTTAAGATAGTGGGTGGTCACAATACCGAAGGAATGTTTTTTGGCCAGTTCTTCCATGATCACCTCAGCAAAAGCACCGCCCAGATTGGGATCAGAACCACTTCCCAGCTCGTCGATGAAGAACAGGGTCCTGCCATTGGCATTCTCCATAAAATATTTCATGTTCTTCAGGTGTGAGCTATAGGTACTCAGTTCAAATTCCAGTGACTGTGTATCACCGATATGGATCATCAGCTGTTTGAAAATACCCAGCTGGGAAGACGGATGTACCGGCACGAGCAGTCCGGATTGCAGCATCAGCTGTATCAGGCCTACTGTTTTGAGAGTCACCGTTTTACCACCGGCGTTAGGACCGCTGATTACGAGGATATGCGCGTCTTTGTCCAGGCTGATATTCACCGGGATGGTGGGCTTATTATTCTGACGGTTATATATTAATAACAGCGGATGATATGCCTGTACCAGGTGCAGTTGTGCCTGTGGCACCACAGATGGGTAGTTGGCATCCATGTCCAGCGCCAGTTTGGCTTTGGCCCGGATAAAATCGTAGGTACCCAGGATCTCGTGATAGCCGTTGAGCAACACTTTATAGGCGCTCAGGGAGGCAGTCATCGCTTTCAGGATACGGTATACTTCGCGTCCTTCTTCCCTTTCGAGCGACTGGATATCATTATTCAGTTCGATCGTTTCTTCGGGTTCGAGGAAGGCGGTTTTACGGGTGTCAGACTCACCGTGGATGATACCTTTTACCATCCGTTTGTTTTCGGCGTAGATGGCCACTACCCTTCTGCCGTTCAGGAAGGCTTCTTCCTGGTCGGCCAGATAGTTGAGTTTCTGCAGTTTCTGCAGAATGCGGTCAAATACGCGGCGCAGTTCTGTCCGCTTACGGAACAGGGCGGTCCGGATACGGGACAGTTCAGGGGAGGCATTGTCACGCACCTGTCCGGTTTCGTCCAGTACCTCGTCAATAATGGCGGAGACCTTTTTCTCGTAATAGGTGTCATTGATCACCTCAGCCAGGCCGCTGTACTGAATTCGGCGATCGTGGTCAAAAAAGCGGAAAATGCTATGCATGCTTTCCGCCAGTCTGCGCAGGTTCATCGCCTGTTCCCCTGTCAGATAGGCCCCCTCGATCTCCAGCATACGCAGTTCAGTATGCAGGTTCAGTACATGATCATTGGGAAAATGCTCCTGCATCAGTATCAGCTGTTTAAATTCATGAGCCTGTTGCAGGGCGGCTTTTACGTAATCTATATGCGTGTGCAGGCGGAGGTTCACGGCTTTCTGATAGCCCAGCTCCGTTTTACAATGTAACTGGAGCAATGCCTGTACTTTATCGAATTCCAACTGCATCAACGCAGATTCAGGAAAATATTTCAAGTGATTATATATTTAATTGAACGGCACAAACTTACAACAACAGAAGTTAGCTGCCTGTTAAAAAGAAACGGCCATCGGCTTACGCCGGAGCCAATAAATAATACATAAGTATGCTGCTACGCTATGCACTGGTAGCTGCTGGTGAAGAAGATGCTGGGAAAAGTTATTAATTCTTTCTCATCGGTTTTGTCATTATACTATCCATAGTATCCGGTTGCCCGGTTTTTCTATATTGTTGCTGCTGACTGCTTTTTTGAGGGCTTTCAGGGCCCTGATGGGTACCTTCTGGCTACAAAAGAATGTTAAAGTTAAAAACTTTGAACGCGTTTTAAAAGATCTCAATACCACATTGTTTTTGAAGTGGTCACTAAACGCATTATGACTATTTTTATGACTTATTTCTGTAGTTCAAAAAGTGAACAAAGCTACAAAATTTAACAATTCTCTGCAAAGATAAATTAATGGGTTTCTTAATATTAATACTGCAGCCCGGTGTTACTTACTCTTTGCTAGCAGGTCCATGTCTGGAACTATGTTGGGAATGACAGGAATAATTTATTCCAATTTACCCAGCTACATCTTATATTTCGATTTAAAGAATCTCCCAGGATGGACTTCCAGCGAAGGGATACAAATGCTAAATTACTTAGCATTTACTACATATAACTCACTGTCCAAGGATATAAATGTGCTAAAGTTATATTCAAAGCGGTGGCAATAAGGATCAGGTTGGATATTTGAAAATCCACGAGACCATTCTCATAGCTACTTATTGTTGTAGATGGAATTCCTGTCGCAATCTCCAGATCCACCTGGGTCCATCCTCGTGCCTCACGATAAAACTTTATTTTCTGCCCGACGGCTAAGAGTACTAACGCCTTCTGTTCCTCCGTAAATTTCATGGCCAGAAATTGAAGTATTACTGGCGACTAAAAATTAGTGAATTCGCTAAGTCTAGTTTGAAATTGTTATATTCGTTTATCTTTGCACTCCCAAAAGGATTTTTGCAGAGGCATCGCTGTTTTGACTGGTCCTGTCGCCAAATATACCGGTACCAGACTCAACGGTGAGGCCCGCGTGTTATTGCGCGGGCTCTTTCGTAGTACGTCTACCGGTTGTGGCGACAGGAGGCGGAAAGGTTAGGGTCCGCGCATCTTTTTTATGGCTCTGCGCGGTATTGTAAACAATTTTTCCCAAAATGACCATGCAGCAAAAGCCGTACAAAAAACTCCTTTGGGTTGATGACGACCCCTTTTTTCTGAGTTGGATAGTCCCCCAAGTAGTTATCCCACATGATTTTATTGTCGACCCTTTCTTAAATGCCAAGTATGCCCTTGCCGTTTGGGAGACTGCCAGCCCGGATATAATCCTGACCAATCTGGTAATGCCCAAAATGTGTGGACTGGAATTTATCGCTACTCTTCGGCTCCAGGGCTATTCCAGTCCAATCGTAGTGGTTTCCAACCGATTTGGTGAAGAGCAGGCTGCCTTGGACGCTGGAGCAGACCGGTTTATCTCTAAAGTAGGAATAAACGGAGAAATAATTGTATCAGCATTATCGCCGTTTTTTAAAGACTATCCAGTTAAGCAAAACTGGTATTCATAATCCTTCATAGCGCCCTGGATCTCCATCCGGGGTAAATTTTTAAACAATGAATCCAGACGATAACGATATATTACACAACCTGTGGATGGCTGTATTTGTATTTGCTATTGTAGGTATAATGCTATTGGTGTTTATTGGGCTCGCGGAGCAGATAGGGAAATAAAAAACCGCCCTGGAAAGAGCGGCCTGGTTGTTTATGGTTAATTACGAAATTATAAACTATAAACGCGCATGGTAGCGAAAAGGTACTATCCTCCTACAAAAAAATCCGCTCCAGGTAGAGCGGATTTTTGCATTATATTGAAAAACAAAACCCACCAAGAATAGTGGGTATATATATATTGTTATGTGATATTTGAAAATAAATTCCGACCAATACAAATCTATGTGATCAGTACGCAGCGTATATGCGTTGTGGTTAAATGCATAAAAAGCCTTTCATGCTTGCAATCTTCCTGGTACGCCTATAAACACCATCCCCTTCTCGGCTTCCGCCACTATTCGTGTTACCTTCTATAGTGTCGATCACATCGCCGCGAACAGCTACAACAAAGCCAGTGTGTCCAGCTCCTTTCCCATAATCCATAATAAATATGTCACCTGCCGCCGGGGTCTGTACACGGAGCCCGGGACGTTCGTTCCACTGGTAAAGGACACCTCCCGTACACTTTAAAGGGTTGGCCACCTTCTGCGCTATTGCTGCCTGTTGCACACACCAGTAGACAAAGGCCATACACCAGCTGTAACCGGCAGGGAGGCCAACACTTTTAAGATACTTTTCTACAGCAGGGCCATCGTTTTTACCGGTAGCCTCCCGTACCCCTTCCTGCGAAAGTGCGATCTGCATTGCTTCTAAGCCTATAGCCATGGTATTAACTTTTTAACTTTTAAGAATATGCCCAACCCAAGCACTACGCAGATAACACCATGGACAACCCAGTGCTTTACTATTTCTGTCTGTTGTTCTGCTATGGTAACCTGCTGCTGGCTGATCTTTTTGTCTCTATCGGAAAGCTCCTTAACGTGTGCGGCTTCCTGTTCCTGTAGCTTTTTCTGTAGTTGGGCAATTAATTCCAGTTCCGCGTAGCTCCGGACCGGATATGGAGCCGGCACAGTATCCGGCTTACACGGTTGATAGGCGTGCTGCAGACTATCTACGGCAGTAAGCAACCCAACCACCTGCCGTGTCAATCTGGTTACCAGGTCTGTGCACTGCCGGCCGATGCTGTCTGCCGCATATTGCCTAGCCTGTTCAAGCCGGCGCGCCACACTATCTCCGGCCTCTTTGGCAAGTCGGATATCGCTGGTATAATCCCGATTGCCTGCCGGCTTATACTGTGGGATCTTTCCAGCACTATCCGGAACACATGGGAAGTATCGCGCAGAGAGCACTGCGAAGCTATCCGGATGTTGTATAAATACCTGTCTGGCCTTCGGGATTGTAACGCAGCTGGAGAGGAAGGTTGCCACCATTAAAACAGCAGCTACCTTTGTTCCATTATTCGTGTAGTCCTGCCCGTTACCGAGTACCATCCCAATAGCCTTCAACACAGCAGGAATAAATGTTAAAACGGATAATATTCTTGCAAGGGTACTATCTGGGAATCCCCAGGTACTAACCAATTGCCCTACTGCTGGAACTATAAATATTATCGCATTACTTAGCCGGCGATACCACAGTGGCGCCGGTCTTTCAAGTTGGCTTAAGCCTATTTTAGTTTCTGCCATCTTTTTTGTTTTTACGTTCGTAATAAGCTTTCCCCGCCAATCCCATGTAGCCCCCAACAAAACCGACGATGGCAGCAACTATTATTTTAGCAACTGCATCTACTAATGCTGGAGGAATAGTAAGGCCGGTAACAAAAGCTGGTATGTATCCGCTTACAAAGGCGATGAGGTTTGTTTTCATGTTGGCGGTTTAATATGGATCTTTAATTTCCCATGCAACAGTGCAACCCATAACGGTATTAACACCAATCTTAAAACTAGTACCAGCTGTACGAGAGATAACACCAGCGGTTATTCCTGCAGCACCGGATTGCACTGTTAAGAAAATTCTGCTATTTGCAGTTACGGCTGTTGTATTTACAACTACATTATTTACATCGGCGGCTATTGTAGCCAATCCCATTTTTGCGGCCGGTCCACCTTCCATAACCCCAAAACCGTTGTCTGCGCGGAATATACCCTGTACCTTCGCAATGCCATTTGTGGGAATAATTGCAACACTGCCATCTGTCGCCCAGAGCATTTGTCCTTTAAGCAGGTTGTCTGTACCAACATAAGACATTATACCACCTACACCAGGTGCTGCATAAATATTCATACTACCAGGATAAACTTTATTAAGGTTGCCGGTGACTGTGATCTGTCCGGTAAAGTAACCATTCCCTGCTACGTGTAGCTTGTCAGTTGGTGCGGTTATCCCGATGCCCACGTTCCCTGTAATGCTACTATATATATCGCTACCGCTGGCAGTCCACAGATTCGGCTGCCAGCTACCGACACCAGCGCCATCTGATGTGAACACTTTACCATCTCCAGGATTACCACCTACTACCTGTAATTGGTTACTTACTACAACTTTGCCGGTGGTCCCTGCAGTAGTGATGCCTGCACCTGTTTTAAGGTTTATGTTGGCATCTGTGCGATTGGTAGCGATATTAAAATCGTTGGCAGTATTTCGCCAGAACAATCCGGAATATGTAGAATCCGCTTCTTTTGCAAAATACAAGGTAGGTGTTTTTGTATCCCCAGCAGACTGCATAATCTTCACCGATCCTTCACTCTTAATATTTAAGTCCGCGGCATTAACTGGACCTACTTTACTTGCCCATATTGCAGAGCGGTCAGCGGCGGACCCACCTCCTGCTTCAAAGAGCACGCGATATGACAATAAACCGGCGGAGCTTTTCTCTAAGAATAAGCCAGAATAAGTATTCGTGTAAGTTCTCGTACCAACCCCTACATATGGTTTCCCCCAGTTAAATGCAGTATCCGGCAGCAATGTATAGGGTATTTTCCCATTTACATCTACCAGCCCAGAAACAGCAGCTACATTAAGCAGGAACGGTTGTACTCTTCCTGTTGTACTATTCCGCCCTAATGGAGTGTAACCAGAAGATAAAACGCCGGCTGATGTGCGCATATAGAAGCTATCTGCCTTTACGCCATGGTAGTCCCAGTTGTAAGGAGATAAACGCCATTCTGTCTGCGCCCAGGCAGTAGGTGTAATTAAAAGTAAAAACGCAATTAGTCTTTTGGTATAACGCATCTGTTAAGTGGATTTGGATCTTTTATAGTTATAGAAAGTACAACCCCGGCGGTAAGATCGCCATCGTGTTCTGTGAAGTAATCAATGTTGGCGGTGCCATCAGTCGTAAACTCGAATTCTGGATTATCTGTCAGATATGAAACAGTATCTAAAGCAATAGATTGCTGATCAGACCACACTTCCAGCTCGTTTTTACCATCTTCGTAAATCAGGTCAGCAAAAACGATCTGCAGGCTGTAGTTCATTTCCTTTCCCTGGTATCTGGAAGGGTTCAATACTACCCACATTAACGGATATACCTGGTCGCGCCCCTTGGCACCTATTCCGGAGATATTACCATACCCGAAATCATTTATCTGCTGGTGTCCTACGGCATACTTTTGTAACAGGTCTATCAGGTTGTTTAGCGTCATTCTTCTCTATCTTTTGCAGGTATTCTAACAGTTTTTTTTCGTTCTTCTTATAGGCCATTATCAATATGGTTTACGGTAATTGTTCCCCTGGTATTTCTCTTCGAGTGTTCTGTGATCTTCCAGATGTCCACCCAGGTAAATACCACAATCGTACTGTGTCCTGTCAGGATGCACGGTATCAACAGTGCTCCCGGGATTTATATATTCCGGATATAAAGTGGGATGTGCACACAGGTAATCAATAGCCCTCTGTGCGTAAAACTTAGCCTTTACCAGACAGTCATCCTTCATGCTTTGCACCTCCTGGAAGGTGCTGGTCTGCATATATTCTCCATTACGGAGCATAACACCTTTATTCAAAAGCTTATACTGCAATACCATGGGCATATTCGCCAGGACATAGTATACAAGAGCATCTGTTATGTACTCATCCAGCAACAGTTTATATGGGCCATCTGGTACTGGTGGCGCTGATACCATGCCCTGTAGTTTGTTGTATAGAGCAGTGCCCAACAGCGGCAGAATATACATATCCTGGACAGCCTTTACTGTTGGCAGCAGCTGTTTAGGGTCTACATTATCGCTCAGGAAGGTGGTATCTTTTAACTTTTGCTCGCTTATAAATAGTATGTTCTTACTCATGTATTGCTTTCTTTTACAACCACATTAGATACCCAGCTATGCCGGCAGAAGGGGCGATGTGTATTAGTACCAGGGATGGTATACCAGCCCCCTCGGCGCGCCCATACAGAGTAGCCAAGGCGCTCCGAAATTGATTCGATATCCTTTCGGGAGTATAACCGATCCAGTTCCAGCATCTTCGCGCAGAAAGGACGGTTTTTACTATCCTGCGGGCCTTCGTAACTGTACATTACCTGTATGGAGCGTGTGGATGGATTGGCTTTTTTAAGGATACTCTTGGCATCCCGGACCGGCTTGCGCTCTGTGACTTGCTGCCCTCTAACAGTTTTTTCTTTAACAGTCAGTAATCCATCATCTGCCATAGTAGAAATGGCATCAGAAATGACTGGTATATCCACACCAATTTTTTTGCTGATAGCATCGATTGGGGCAAGCGGGTCCTTCGTCAACAAGTCGAGTATATCTGCCTGTAAACTGGAAATGTCTGCCACTTCTCTTGCAAAATGTTCTTGTTCCTGCTGATCATCTTGAAACAACACCTGTTTTGACTTCACGATGCGGAAGTGGGATCTGTCTGCACCATATTCAGAGAAAACAGCAACATCATGGTCATCATCTTCAGCTGAGAATTGAGAAACAGTTGAAGGAATACTGCCCGGCGCAGCAGGCTGTAAGCCGATAAGTGCGCGCAGCTCGTCGCTCGTAAGATTTTCCAGCACTTTATTGGCAACCAATGGGGACAGGCTGTTAATGGCATTGATGGTGTTTTGTGACTGCGTGTTCTCCTGCTTAACCTCCGGCGCCATCCCCATTTTTTCACGGATCTCGTCTTTGCTCATATTCTGGGCCTGTGTCGCTTCTGAAAATTCAAACCCGATAGGTTCAGCAGGCTGTATGCGGATAGGTACCTGAACACCGGCAAAGCGAGCCAGCCGGTTAAAAACCTTTTCCAGCCACTGCTGCATGCTGTTAACATATGTGTTCTGAAAAATCTCGTAGGCATCACGCATCTCCTGCCGGCCACCAAGTTGCCCCTCCGTCTTAACACCAAACAGCATTGGCGATGTGATACGGTGCCCGGTGAATATTTCCTGCTGGGTGGTTTTATTAAGCTGGTCAAATAGCTTGTCGCTTTCGGATACATTCAAATCCAGAACGGTAGCGGCCTTTGTGCTATCGGCATTGAATGCCAGCATGTACTTTTGCCCACGGACGCCGCCGAACTTGTTGGCGAACATCTTTTCAATCTTCTGCTGTTCATCTGGTCCAGGCTTACCATTGTTAAAGTTGATTAGCTTATTCACAAAGAAGCCACTCTTCACGTTATTAAGATGGTAATTACCTATCTCAACATCCACTGATATCCAAGTCAGGGAGCCGCGGTAAGTAGGCAGTGTGTAGATATCAATACCAGGATGGTACTTTTTTATGTACAGTATCTGCGTGCCGTTCTTGTTGTTTGGATTGAAAGCCTGATATGGAGTGAAATCAGGATTGGATGCGGCTTTATAACTACCATCAGGCTGGTACTTAACCCACTCGTTTGAAACAAAGAACTTACTATTGTCCTTATTGCTTCTCCCAGTTGTATAATCCAGGTGATATATCTCCGCAATCTGCCCTACCTTGTTCCATGTAATCTGAAGATATGCGCCGTTGAATATTTCCAGGTCCAGCTCCACCTTCTCGCTTACATCATTGAGGCTTTCACCATCGCTATTCACTCGGTTGATGAAGGTGCAGGCCTTTACCGCTTCTGCTGGCGGAATAGATTCATCAGCAACAACCCATCCCTTCCCGCAGACATAGTCACGCTTCCCGTTGATTATGGCTGAGTGCTTCGCGCTGTTGTTGTAGAGGTATAACAGGTAATCAGGGTAACAGTTATCTTCACCGTACAGGATATACTCCTTGCCTTTCTTCTCCACGAACGCAGGCTGTGCTGCATCATCAAAGACCAAGCTAAGAAGGCCATCGCCTATATTCACCACATTCATTCGCTGTATGTTTTATATTCTGTTGGGGTGTCCTGATATTGTGTCATTACCGGCTTTTCTCCTACCAGCTTCATTTTGCCGACTTCGAGAATGTTGCCATCCTGATCTGTAACCCAGTAGGAGTGAAACCCATTGTCCATATCCGAAAAAATGGCAGTATCAATGGCGAACTGATTGTACCGGTCGGGAGACGGACTGATATCCACTGCAGGGGATATTGTAACCTCCAACTTAGTAAGGTCATTCCGGAAACGGATGTTGTACACAGTTGGAGATAGTACTGCTTTTTCTGAAACAGTAACAACAACAGATTTTATTTCACCGCGATTTAAAAGGATCACACTTGTATATATCAGAAAACACGATTCTGTTCCAAAAAAATGGCCTGATGTGATCATCAAGCCATTTAAATAATAATAGTAGGATTATGCTGCCGGGGATAACAAAGTAGGGATAATACTGGCCTGCACTTCTACAGCCATATGCGGCTCCTGCCCTGTAAACACACGCGTATATCCGTTCCTGTCGCCGGATGCAGTGCCAGTGCCACCTTCGCCTCCTGTCATATCCATGGCATTTTTTTGCCCCAGCATCCAGTAGGTGCCGTTCTTATCTTTTACGATAAAAATAAGGCGGTTCTGTCCAAGCAGAAGCAGCTCATTGCGCACGTTGGTGCGCATCTTGTTAAAAACGATGGTAAGCTCCTGCTGGTAGAATATGGTACCATTTTGCACGTTGGCATTGGGGGCATCTGTAAAGAAGCTGGCGTCCTTCGGCATCTGATACCGGCGGAATTGCTTTGCTGTTTCGAGTGTAATAGCTGTAACAACACCGGCTGCTTCGGTTATAGTTTTTACGTTGTCGAACTCGCAGGCCATTACCTCCAATACGCCACCAATACTATCCTTACAGTCCTGCGTTAAATTTTGGGTTAACTCACAAGGCATTTTTGTACAGATTTAAAGAGAAAGAAAATGGGCCGGATAGCAGGCCCTATTTTATCAGATTAGTTTAAAGCTTACCACTTCATCCGGGAAGGCTGTGTTAATACCAGTCTTCCATTCAGCCACAAACCTCACTTCATCAGCTTCTTTGGCAAAAAAGATTTCCCATTTTTCTTCCTCATTCAGCATGTCTACACCGAGGAAGATATTGGACCAACGGAATGCAAAGAGGCGTTTGGTGCCGTTCAGACCAGCCAGGGCAACCAGTTTGATGTTGGTGCCAGGAATCTCGATTTCACCACCAGTATTATCGGCGTCGTAGGCGTACAGATTGGCATCACGGAGTGCGAGAATATACAAACGGAAAGTGTCCCATCCGCAGACGATTTCGATATCTTCCTTATCTACCAGGTTTTCAGGTATGGCCAGAAACATTGCATCTACAATGGATCTCACGTTTGCTTTTGTAATCCCGTCTGCAACAACTATAGGTGTGCCGATGTAAGGCGCTGTATTGGCAGCCACGACACCCGCGGCAGCGTCAATAAGTTTAATAAGGCCATCGAACTTGTTCAGGTTAGCATTCGCGCTACCTGTATCTCCCTGCCACAGGGCCTTTTCAATCTGTGCAGCGATACGGGCCGCTTTCTTGTCGGTATACTCCTGCTCAAACGGAATGGATTCATACCGGCTACCGATCTGCAGGGCTTTCTGTGTGTATTTGGATTCCAGTGTTTTGGGGCAAAGGGCTTCGTTCACCTTTATTTTCCCCACGGTAACAGGGCGCTGTGTGATGGCTGTAGTACCCTGTGCATTAAAGCCACATGACCCGCCAGCCTGGAATACTGCATCAGTGTCGATGCGGTTGATTTGTTCAGAGCTTTTAACGCCGGTCATGACGTTACCCTGACTCTGGATTTTTTGCTGCGTCTTCGCATTGAAGATGCTGGAAGTAACAAGCAACTGCTCGTTCTCCTTAGTGTAGTTGGATAAGGCACTTACGTCGAATGACATAGGTTAACAAAATGTGGGGTTAACAATACTTTGGATTACTTAGCCAGCAAGGACTTCTTATAGGCTTCAGCGCCGGCTTTCAGCTTCGCAAGGGCACTAGCCTTTTTATCGCTCTGATCTGCAAACAGCGTTTGCTTTGGCTTCTGGATAGTTTCGCCATCTCCACATGCAGCCATCGCCTCTACGGCAGACAGCATGCTGAACATGGTGTTGGCAGTTTGTGTACGGAAATCCTCGGCTTTCTTTTCAAGCGCGGTTACGCGGGCATCCAGCGCGGTAATAGCGTCCTGAAGAGAAGTAATATCTGCCGGTGCAGATGGTGCATCTTCCATCTCCTGCTCTTCAGCAGGCGCTTCGGAGGCGGCTACTACTTCGGCGATTACACCCGGCTCAGTGACAACGATAACAGTCCCGTCTTCCAGTTCGTAATTACCCACAGCAGCAGGCTGTTGATTACCATCCGCATCTACTACGAAGATGTTGCCACCGGGTTCCAGCGTGGAGTATTCCACTTTAGAACCATCCTTAAGGGTGGCAGAGTCGAAAGACTGTTCGCCGAAAGTCTGCTTTAACAGCTGCTTTACTTTATCTATCGCTTGTTTAGGCGTCATATGTGCGTGTTTCTACATGCACATATAGAAAACTGGCGTTTTGTCCCATTTCATGCAAGAAAAAAAAGAGATAATGGCACGATTTGCGATGCAAAATTCAGTATGAACAGTATTAAATTTATTGACAAGCGAGGCCGTAACGTAGAGCTGTCAAAGCCTTACGGTAGTGGAGGAAACTCATACCACCTAAACGTAAATGGATACCATTATGGGCAGATTGTAAAAAATTCTGGTGGTGAATGGATTGCATATCCCAACAAACGTGGTGAAGAACTTCCTAAATCGTATTGGGATGCACTAATAAGATGGATATACGAAAACGAACAGAATGCAAAAGGTTAATATATCTCCGAAATTATTTTCTGTATCTCTTTCAATAGGGTCTCTTCCAGAGAAACTTCGGCAACTGGTTTAAAATCAAAGAGCCCTTCCACAGAAAATCCCCGGTACTCGCCGGCCTTAATAGCAGTCCAGGTATCAGCATTATTTATCTTCGCCGTAACGAACCACGTACCATCTGGCATATCTTCGAATCCGGCCATAGGCAGCTTCCCCTTACTCCGATCAACAAGCCAGCTCTCAAAGAAAACACTGTCATCTACCAGTGTCCCAGATTGATGCTGTAGGTTGATATTACCCTGGTATCCTTTCTTAAAAAACCGGTAGGCGATCTTTGCAATCGTATCTGCAGCAAACACTACATAATACTCTCCGTTCTTATCCTTCCGGTAGATAGGTGCATCCGGCACCATAGCCGGCCCAGTGATAATATGCTGATCATTGTCCTGAACAGCAAATCCCTGCCGGGCGGAGAAGGCAAGGAAATCCCGCTGGATAGCTGGACGATCAACCAAAGAAATAAAATCCACTTCGTTATTATCGCCCTCGTCATCGGAAATGAGTAATTGATATACTGGTAATTTCTGCATGGTGTTAAAATTTTGCGGCTTCTTCTATGCTGGCCACGCGTTTCTGTTTATCGGTAATGTCGGATTCCAGGACGTATACACGCTGTGCCCCTGCAGCGGATTGTTGTTGTATTTGTTGCTGCAATAGCGTAGTTGCATTTGGTTGTATGGTGGGCATAGGAGGGGATGGCATCGGAGCAAGATTTGCACCGGCACCACTCCCCGCCCCAGGTACTTGAATGCTTACTATTTTTTTTACCCTTGCGATACCCGCTACCACAGCTGCAGCAGCAGCGATCGCACCCAATGCAGGACCTACGATCGGGATAGGTGAAAGGGCTGTAAAAGAAGATTGCGCCGCCTGATAAGTACTTATTGTCGCATCTGCGATAGCTACACCCTTACCTATGGCCGTCTGTTGCCCAAGGATTCCGGTAGCCGTTTTTAGGACAGTCCCTGTCGCCTGTAACGATTCCTGTTTTGACACCTCGTCCGCGATCATACTCAATGCTAATGCGGTACTTGCAGCTTGCTCGATTTCACTTCGTTCTTCTCCGGCGACAGCAGATTGTTGTAAAACATATGTTGTATTCTGAATTGCCTGCTGCTTCTGCCTTTCAATATCATCGTGAGCTACAGCCGCTTCAGCATTACGTTTTATTGTCTCATCATTCAGCTTTGTTTGGAACTCACCTGTATGTATCAGGCCATTCTTATTCTTTTCGATGAGTTGATCTGTATACTTCCCAAGTGAATCATTTAGCTTCTGCCGTTCCTGCAATGTATTAGCCGAAATTTGCTTTTCCAGCTCGATCGTGGAGTATCCATATTTCTGGTATAGAGCCAACTGTGCTTTAAGCTGCTGATCACGTACGTGGAAAAGGTTTTTCCCGGATACAGTAGCTGCCTGCAATTCCAGGTCCTGAGCTGCTTGCATGGTTTGCAGCTCCTTATCAAAAGCCCCTTTCCTGTCAGACAGCCGGGACTGAAGTAGCTCCTGTTCCGTAGCCTTGGTATCCAGCCCATACTTCTTTTCCAATGCCAGTTGTGCACGCAGCTGCTGCTCACGTATCCCGATAGTGCTTTTGCCAGAATCGGAGACGGCTTGTAACTGTAATGCCTGCCTATCCTGCAATACTTTTAGAAGACGTTGTCCTTCCTTCTGTTCCTGCTGTATCCGGAGTGCTTCCAAATCTGCCATGGCCGCCGCCTGCTGCTCTCTCCCTTCTTTGTTACTGGCATCTATTACCTTTACCTTATTCTTGGCAATATCCATTTCCAGTGCCTCTGCCTCTTTCTCCCGGGTAGCGCCATAAGCACGAAGCACTTTAAGGTCGTTCTCCTGCTTTTTAAGCAGCATCTCTGTGGCCTTCCGCGCGGCTTCGGCAATCTGATCCTGAACTTCGTCTGCGAACCCCTTAGCGTATGCATCTCCCAGGCGCTTGCCCGCTTCCCCTGCAGTCTTTATTGCACCTTTAAAGTCTCCGGTAAATATATCGCCCAATAT
Organism: Chitinophaga sp. HK235; assembly: GCF_018255755.1. Taxonomy (NCBI): domain Bacteria; kingdom Pseudomonadati; phylum Bacteroidota; class Chitinophagia; order Chitinophagales; family Chitinophagaceae; genus Chitinophaga; species Chitinophaga sp. HK235. The sequence goes on from NZ_CP073766.1 coordinate 2,929,754, forward strand.
ATCGCCGACAATCTTAAAGCCCTCTATTATATAGTTTAGTGCACCCATGGCATAAGCCTTAACCTTATCGAACAGCTTACCAAATCCTTCGAAGGCAGGGAATAGTTTTTTAATCCAGGCTTCTATTTTTTCGAAGTTGGCTATCACCAGGCCGATAGCCACTACCAGGGCGCCGATGCCGGTAGAGATTATAGCAGATCGTAGTGTACTGAAAGCACCTACGACGTTGGTCTTTATAATAGCGCCCAGCCGCTGGAAGTCTTTCCAGCTATCAGCCATCGCTGATAAGCTTTGCGATAGAGCCAGCGCCCCCTGTAGCTTAACCAACTGCTTCTGCAGATCTTCGCTTTCTGATCCGAATACGGCCATGGCACCCTGCGCTGCTGCAAATCCAGCAGTAACTGCAGATACAGCATTGCCAAATGCCTGGAACTTTGCACCAGGATCGGCGAGAGCGACACGCTCATTAAGATCTGCTACTTCGTCGCGCAGTTCTGCTACATGCCGTACCGCTGCCTGGGCCTGTGGGGATAACTCACCGAACTCCCTGGATAGCCGGAGGGCTTCGGCCTGTGCTTCCCGGATCTCTTTCTTTATATTACGGACACTGTTAGCCGCGCTACCATCTCCTGTTACCCGGACCTGTACTTCTACGTTTTCTGTGGGCATGTTATAAGGAATAAATTATGGTTATGCGAGTGCCGGCTGGTACCGGACTCCCAAATATTATTTTGCCGGCTATTGGATTAAAATCCCATTCGTCGAAGGCCGGGGTGGTGCCGAAATCTCCGACACCGATAAGAGCATCCGCCTCCACCCAAACAGCCGTAGGTATGGCATTCGATAAAGATGCATTGGTGTAAGATTTACCATCAGCCGCCAGGCCCCCACTGCCATAGGCTGCAGTAAACCGGATACGGTCCACACCACCTGTACCGGAACTACTGTAGGTATCCTGCAGCATCCAGGTGCCGGTAACTTTTTGGTATATGGCATGGCCCTGTTTATCAAAACACACGTCTCCATCTACGCCGAGACTAGCAGCTGGCACACCAACGGTAAAGTATATACGCGCACCAGCATTTGCCCCACCGAGGACAAACTGGCGTAGCGCACCGGCTGTGGACTGTAGAAGCTCCCCGGTGGCCTGATTCTGGCAGACCATTACCAAATCATTCGCAGAAATGGCAACTGCCTGGGTTAACTGGGTTATCTTTTTATCTGCCATTATGCATATGGTATTCTGGCGGGTGATTGATCGGAGTGCAGCAAGTATCCGTCATCACTCCATTTTATAAATCCAGGGCGCTCAATCTCCACACGGACGGAACTTTTAAATAGCTCCACCTGTGTAAGCTCATTCCCCAGCGGGTTGTAACTGGACACTTTGTTTAGCCGGAAATAGGTATTGTCAATTTTAACCAGTTTCTTAAAATCGAGCTGGCTGATATCTGCCGGGGTTAAAAGCAGATACCCTTTCCATAGTTTACTGTCTTTGTCGGTTATCTCTTTTAGGTAATCTTCCCAGTAGTAACGGAACATGCCCACATCCGGGAACGGATTCTGTGCGGCATAGAACATTTCAACAGGAGGGCCAAAACATAAATCGCGTGTTACATTCTGGGGGTCATCCTGCATACCGGCGTATGGATAAAAAACAAAGCTCCTTATCAGCACACCATCGGTATCCGAAATATTCCAAGTTGCATACCCGCTGTTGCCGGACGCGGTTAGCATACTTGGCTTTAGCCCAGCCCATTGCAGTATCCGGATATTAAAAGCATCCACCTGTTTTATCCCGTCCTTGTTAACCTTGTATATATGTGGTATTACGCGCTGGCTGATATCCGGGATCTGCACAGACGGCGTAGGACTAAATACAACCTCTACTTTTGTTTCATCCTTCTCAAAATCATTATCAGCAATAAACCTCTTCTGCCCATATACTTCATTATACTTTTTGAAGTATCTATCATCGTTGTAGTAATCGCTGTCTTTTTTATACGACAGTACAAAATCCTTGCTTCCTAATTGCCCCATGGGCGTTATCTCAATCTCCTGGCTGTAATCCACTTTGTTGGTCCAGTCAACGGCATTACCGGCATAATTATCGTAAAACCAAGACTGCGGAAGTATAAAAAGGTTTTTATTATTTGTCTGATCTGTAAACACATAGAGGTTGTGCATGGTGATTATGGACTTAAAAAAGTCCTTCTGTGTAACACTGGTGCTTATTGTCTTCCACATTTCAACCTCAGCTCCTTTCACTATCGGATATGGGTCTTCGTCAGTTGGAGATGGAGCCACAACAAAACTGCCTGGATGGAAGGTGCAGACATTCCCAGGTGATATATCCATACTCATGGTTATTATATCTCCGGGATTCCACTTCTGTTTGGGGATCTCTATAAACACATCCTCAGCGGGCCGTCCATCATAGGGCACAGCGTTCAACTCTTTATTTGCGATTACCGTATCTCCATTCTTACGGATATTCAGGTAGGCACCAGCCTTTTTAAGCAGGTAGGTGCACCGGAATTGGAAGCTGGTGGTTATGGGCCGGTTTATGGTTATGCGTGAACCGATGTTCTCATCAACTGAGATGGTAATAAATCCATAATCATCTTTATTTTTTGGAGGTCCCCATTGATTCCAAACCTCACGCCACTGCCCAACCCTGCGATTTACTACATATGTTTCCTTACTATAACATTCCAAGAACCGAGATTTCACAGCGTTTTGGGTATATTCCACCTTTTCTGTTGTTGGGATAATAAGGCTCTTGAAGTATGGTTGTGCGAAGAATACGCAGTTATATGTAAATCCTGCCTGGGCGAACATCCGGTTTATGTATTCCAGGGCATACACCGCTGGCCGGAAGCCGGTAATGGGGTAGTTGATTCCATCGACGGACAGACCGTAATCGATAAGCGGGTAAACATATCCGGCCCCCGGTTGCCGGTACCAGCTGGCCTGTATTTCGTCTACAGTAAGGGTGTGGTTAAGGTTGGAGAAGTCCAGATCTGACAGTTTCTTGTCTCCAAGGGCGAAGAGAATATCCGACAAGCGCCCCAGTACGCTTGTTTCGTATGTAACCACACCTTTATCTATTCTGGCCTTTATAACACGCAGGACCCCACGAAAGACTTCTATCCCATCTACCAACACAATAGCCTTCGCGGCTTTATTGGGATTAAAGTTATAGCCGATATTGGGCAATGCGGGGTTGTAATCATTTTCGATGTTGATGTCGAACAGACTTGCAAACAGGGCATTGTTCCGGGCGGTTCCCGGGATCTCTATCGTTTTGCTAAAATCCGTCTTCCGTTTATCCGGCTCCCTGATATCAGCAATGGTATATGTAAAATCAGTGCTGATATCTTCCAACAGATCCAGAACAGAATCCTCTACAATTACGGTGCTCCTTATCATACACCTGTATATATCAGAAAAGCCGATTCTGTTCCGGAATTTTTATAGCCCCTGGGCAAAATTGGTGGTGGTAAGCTCTACATCCAATTCCAGGTTAAACATTTTATCAACCCTGGTCTTTTTTATGGTATAGTCCTGCAACTTAACATCCACAGGGACCAACACCATCGGCCCATTTGGACCTCCATATTCTGCAGCTGGCACCTCCATATAAACCAATGGGGCATACATCAACCCGCCCAGCAGCTCAGCCTCCTGATCTGTAAGGTAATCTGAAACCAGCTTCCGCTTCTCTGTATACTTCGTGTAGTAGTTTCGGGTAGTAGCCTCAAATCTGCGTGTTACTGGATCGTATCCTGTGCGTTTATCAGATGGCTGCCGCTGGTAGCTTTTCTTTTCGTTGGTCTGCTCCCACCTATCTGCCAGCATAAAGTTAAAGGCATCAAACCCGCCGTACTGGTTAAGGAAATACAGGCGCACACCTGGAAACCGTTCGCACTGGCTGTATAAATCTATCCGCATTGTGTTGCCACTAGGCGCAGTAATAGTATAGTAAGCAGCGTTATTGTACGCTACTACCGGAAACGAAAGAGAGGCAAACAGGTGGTCAAAACCGACATGCAGATGCAGCGCCCGGTTATTGGTAATAGTTGTGCTATTGTATGGGTTAGGGATGCTGCCAGAATGCAACATGGTGCCTGTTATATCGAAAATGGAGAGGCTGAACGCGGGTATTGCAGCCGTGTCGGACTGCAGCATGGTTATTATAATACTATCCCGCTTCCGGGCCACCTGCCGGTTAAACCCAGTTAGGAACTGCTTGTTAAGGTAGGCAGCCTGAGAGTAGAAAGCAAAACGTTTGTTGTTCAGCGCACCGTTAAAGGCATAACCAGAAAAAGAATTAAGATTACCATGCAGAACTCCGCCATACTGTTCTCCGAACTGGACACTATATCCGGCCAGGGCGCCGGCGGCGGTGGTAACAATGTCAACGCCCATAGTGTCGTTTGCCCTGCAATAGTTTGGTGCCACCAGTTCATGCAGCACCCTGTTTATATCGATATCTATAGGCTGGCTCCCGATCACCTGCGGCTGATACTTAAGGGTGGCCAGCAGCTGGCCGGTGCCGTTGTACACATCAGCAACAAACTTAAAATCTGGCTGCAGGTAATTATTTGAGCTGATCCGGAAATGTACCGGATTGAAAGCCGGCGTGAATTTATCTGGGCTGGCCTGTATCGTTATTGCCATTATCTTAATAGATCTGTGTTAATGTTTATGCGGATATCCTTCGCCATGGCGGCAGCCAGCTCCCGCTTCATGCCGTCCATAATTTCATCCACCGAAATCTGTTTGAAGTTGGTCGCCCGGGTACCGTGCCTTTTTATAGAAATACCCAATGCAATGGCCAGGGTGTTCCGGCGGACTTTATTACGCAGATATCCGCGTGTATTACGCCCCATCAACCCGCGTGGAGCAGTGGCATCTGAAAGAACATGCTTCTGTCGTACCCACAGTATAAGTGCGTTCTGCATGTCTTTACTGGGGAAGGCCGTTTTGAATTTATATGGGCTGGTGGTGTTCCGGCTGTTGGGTCCTATGCCCTGGACACCTTTGTCCACATAGTCCGCGTAGTCCGCCATATATACCTCTCCGATATAATCCCGGCCAGACACCCGGTATTCAAACCGGATGCTTTCACTCAGGTTGCCACCGGCGTTTATCTCCCGCCCACCGTTTACTGCGTGCAGGTTACGCTGTAATGCCTCAACCAGGAGCCCCATCCACTTAACAAATATCTGCTCGACATTATTAAGCTGTAACGGAGTAGTACGGGCAGCCCCGACATTATCGAGAAAGCCACTATCTATAATGTTGCGCTGCCGCTGTGCTTCCGTAGCCATTTTTGCTGCTCTTCTTTTTCAAAATTGGCCTTGTCTTTAAGATAGGCCATGTCGTTAAGAAAATTTATTGTGCTGAGGTCATAAACTTGTGCCAGCGGAATCCGCTCCATCTCCGCAACATTGCAGGCATTTATAAGCCATCCCCAGCGGCTTCCATAACCTGTGTCCACATGTCCAGGCTCTCCTTCGGCATCATCTCCCCCTTCTGTTCCAAATAAGCCGGCATACCGGTTAAGAAGCTGCTCCATAGCTTGCAAAAAAAAACAGCAGCGGCATTAGCCTGTACGATAGGGAGATCCAACATGTCTTCGGCCACCTGATCAAACGGGGTAGCTCCATAAGGTAACACCTTCCGACCACGCCACGTGCGCTTCGTTGGCCGGGATATTGCTGCCAGCATGCGGTGCAGGTTGGATATAAACTCCCCCGGTTCCTTGGCGCAGGTGATGGCGTCAATAAACTGCCCCGCTACCAGGTTACGGAAATCGTACAACGGCTGGTACCGGCGGCCATTAACAGTAAAATATCGCGGTGCAGCAGATACTGGCAGATCCTTGGTGTCCAGGAATGCCAGCCGTTTCGTTTCCTGTTTCAGCTCTGGCATCGGCATGCTTTCGTAGTGCTCTACTGGCTTATCGAACAGGCAGGACAGCAGATGGATACTGCGGTCGATCTCATGCTCGAAGTCGTCAGCCGATATGATACCGTACAGTTCCTGGTATTTGCGCACTGTAATCTTATCCCACATAGCTAACCCCTTTGCCTGTTTTCACTTTACCCTTTGGCACTGCCTGGGAAGCGGCCTTGTGCGCCGCAAACGCGTTCAGCAAGTCGATTAGGGCTGCTGATACGATGTTCCCTGCATTCACAAAACGAACGTTCTCGTCTGCTGGTTCCCCATATTGGGCAATGAACTCCTTTGCTTCCATATTGTCTATTTTAAATAAGCGTATATACGCCACTGTTACTGTTTGCCAGATGATTCAGCCCAACATATCGCAGAGGATCGATTAAATGGTTCATGAAATCCACAGGCTCATTCATCGGCTTCCCATTCTTATCGACCCGCCATTTATAGTTATTCAGCTCCTTCCGGAGGTTCACGCTGCAGCGGGTTACGTTTAGCCGCCACCGTTTTATAATATCGATGCTATTTTTCACACTGTCCGGTCCTTTCAGTGCCGGCATAACAAGCAGTCCCTCGTTATTTATCTCCATTATGGACTTAGGCTCACTGCTGTCTGCCACTATTTCCTGATATGGTGAAATACCTGCGGCATATGCCTTCTGTGCAATAGCCGGGTTGGTCAGTCCTGTTTCGTACAGTAACTCTTTAAGCCACAGCTCACCGTCCTGCTTCCACACTCCCAGCAGCCCGGTCTCGTCATTGGTGAAGCCGAAGTCCAGACCGTATGCTACCAGCTGCGCATCCTCTGGAATATCATCCACGATTGTCCAGTTTCGGAATATCAACCCCTCTATCTTACCGGTAAGGCCGCGGGCATAAACGCGAAACAGTTCAGGGTCTTTGTGCCGAAGCGCCTCAATCTTCCGCCGAATCTTATCTGGGCAGAATGGATTGTGCCGGTGATCTGATATAAGCATCTGTACGCCCTTATCCTGCAAGACCTCCGTGTGTACCCAGAATTCAGAGTTAGGGTTATAGTCGATAAATATCTGCCGCTTTGTGCGCATGGCCAGCTCTGAATACACAGAGTACAGGATGCCGTTAGCCTCGTTGATAAACAAATAGTCACGCTTCCCTGACTTCGCGTCCTGCTGTGTGAGGTAGCTGGTAAACTCAATTATACTTCCATTCCAGAATCTTAAAACGCGGTCAGTCCTGTTGTACTGGACGACCAGCTTTTGCAGCTCCGGGCTTCCGGCAAGAATCGTCTCCGCGTCCCTTAACGCTCCCTTCTTCAGGTTGGGCATATCCTGACCGACCACGGTAATGACCAGGTTAGGAGCCTGTATTGCCTTCGTGAAAAGAACTTGTAATATGCTGTATGTCTTCCCGCTGCTGGTGCCGCCTTGATTTACGACGATATCAGCGCGGGCTAACAGATTCGCTTCATATAATGGGCCAACGTCAAACATTTATTGCAGGCTATCCTCTACTTCCTTTTCAGATGTGGCAATGGTCATGGCAGTAGCCGGCACGAGCTTAACCTCAACCGACGTAACATCCACTTTAGCTTCTATCTGCTGTTTATCTATCCAGTTGTGGTTGCACTTAAGATCGAATATAATACCGGCAGTACTACCTCTACCATTTAGAAGGGCAGATCCTTTACAGGCAAGAACTTCCTCCTCAATCCCCGTGATCACTTCGGCATACTCAGCCCGATCCCTGTAGTCGCTCCATGTTTGGCGGGTAGTCCCAATAAAAACCTGAAAATCTGCCAGAGTGTATACCTGTGGGCATGGCACGCGCAGTACTTTCCCAGCGCTCACCTCGAACTTTACAGCGGCCTTACATTCACTCTTATACCTCTGCCACGCATCCTGTATCTCCATCACAGTGTATTTATAACTACCCTCCGGACGGCCGGGCTTCTCATGCTTCTTTTGCTTAGCCATTGTATCCCTGTTTGCCTTTACTCGTTAAATGAAATGCGCAGCACTCACTGCACCAGTAATGTCTGCATTCGTTCCGGCGGCGCATTGCCTTGCGATTACGGTGGTACCGTATCCAGTATAGCGCATTCTGCGCTTCTTGGCGGGTGAGTGTGCGCTTTGAACACATACTACCTGCGTTTACGACGGCTATGCCCACGGCCGCCATGGTCCACTACCTGCGCTACCAGTGTAAGCGGAGTGACATCCGGCGCCTTAGTTTCGTCAACTGGCAACTGCGTGTAAAGCTGTCGCACCATATCCGCCACGCAGTCATTACACCACAGTGTAAACCGGGTACTGCCAACGGCCTCCCAATATATTTCCTGCATCCGGCGCTTTACTGGCTCGTCCAGGTTCTTCATATACCCGGCTGTAACCAGCGTATCATAATGCCCACGATGCTGATCCAGGTATTCAATATGTTCTTCTGTGAAACTCATTTCGATAAATGTTTGTGCAACAGCACGGCCACTATAGAAGCAATGGCGCCAGTGAGTGCCGACTGTACACATGTATATATCGAAAAAGCCGATTTTGTTCCGAAAAAGTTTATGGCTATACCCAACCACCAAGCGAGGCACAGGTGGCAGTCAAACGGCTTTAAACGGTGCCTATACGCATCCCGTCCCCATATGCGCACCTTGATCCAGTGCGGTACGCCGGATTCGATAAATACCAGGGCAAGGCAGGCGGCCCCCAGGGCGGTGATGATATTACTTATTTGCATGGGCGAGTTTCTTTTTTATCTGCTTCCGCGCACCAGCTATGGTGTGGTGCACACTGTTTAACGGAATGCCTGTGTCGCTGGCGATGGCCCGCATAGTACCCGCGTCGGCGTACAGTTCCAACAGCTTACTGTCATACCAGTACATCCCCGCCATGGCTTCCTGCACATCGGCAATCAGATCGCTGGCGTCAGCATCGTCTGGAATATCTGGCAGGTAATCACCTGCATTCTCGGGCAAATGCACTACACCTGGCTGCCTGAACTTACGGTGGTAGGCGCTGGTCTTACTGTTGTACTGCTTCTGCGCCATGCGGAAGAAAAAGCACTTCAGACAGGTTTCGTTTAGCCTTGCCAGTTTGTCCTCTGGTATCTCCAGGATAAACAGCATAAGCTCCTGGTAAAGGTCGTCTGCATCGGTGCGCGCTACCTGTCGGCATATGGTGTGGTACTCCGGATCGTGGGCAAGCTGGTTAATTATCTGTTCTCTGTTCATGGTGTAGTGGTTGGTGGTGATGATAATGGCTTCCAGAATGTAGGGGTAATATCATAGGCGAGATCATTAATGGTTCCCATGCACTGCAATGCCTTCCAGTATTCGCTTTCGTACATCCCTACAGTGGCATGTCCATGCCATATGATCTGTACGATCTCCCCTGTGGCTGGCATACGATCAGATGGGCGTACCCATTCTGATTCGTTGAATAGCTGTAATAGCTCGTCTGTCGCCTGCTCCACTGATTCGTCATCGAGGACAGTATCGTACATAACGACACTAACAGTTCCGTGTATAATTGTCAATATCTGCTCTCTCATCTGGTATGTGTTATACCGCCTTACGGGGCGGCGGTGATGGTTATATCTTCTCGAATATGGCAAGGGCCATAACAAATGCTGCACTCTTATAGTCGCCAATTGCGAACAGAATGCATGCGATAAGGCAAAATATAGTTGGCGCTAGGCCCTTATAAAATCTTAAACGATCCATCTGGTTTTTATTATGCGGAGTTACGGCGCCGCTGGTGATTAATTATTGTTGTTGTCGTAGTCAATGCGCTGATTCCAGTCAGGTGAGCCATCGGGGCGGGCCAGTATCTCTGCCACGATCTCATTCCCGATGCGGCAGTAGCCCATCCCATTGGCCTGACAGTATTCATGCGCCAGCTGCTGGCTGGGCGCCTGGATGTTAGGGCCACCGAACGTTTTAAGCTCTCCGGTAACCGGATCGGTGGCCCTAATAATTGTTTCCCAGGTGCGCATATTAAAAAGGGAGATCGTCGTTAGCGGATACAGGTGCTGCGGCCTGTGCTGACTGATGGGTGGACTGGGTCTGCGCCGGCGTGTTGGCTGACAGCTTCTTAATACGCCACCCTTGCAGGCTGTTGATAACACCAGCCTTCCCGTTCTTTTCGTAGTGTCGTCCGCGTAGGTTAATGCCGATCTCCACTACGTCACCAGGGTTATAAGAATCCAGTTCGTTACCCTTCCCCTGGGTAAATTCTATGCTGTAGTGCTGCGGGTAGTTCTCTGTGTTCTCTTTAAGCCACAGTACACGCTTTTCAAAGTTGCCGTATACTTCAGCTGGGAAGATATCTGTGATAGTACCTGTAAGGGTGATCTTAGCTTGATCGCTCATGATAGAATTGTTTTTATAAGTTGTTGAAATGTGGTTTCGTCTCGCACCAGGTACACCTCTATGCCGGCGCCCTGCCACACCTGATGAACCTGTTCCTGTGCTGGTGATGTCCTGCCGGCATTGGTCTTAAACTCGATCCCTACCGGCTTCCCATTGTACAGACAGATCATATCTGGTATTCCCGGCACCACGCCAGTAGCCTTCAGCGTCATAGCCTCACGTGCATGTCGCGTGCCACCGTTGGGTACCGCGAACAGCAGGCCGCGGAGCTGCGGGTACGTGTTGTGTGCCCACTTGTAGCAACGTGATTGGAGCTGCGCCTCTGACATCGACGTCTTACCCTGCCCACGGCCGCCATATGATAATGCTTCGGTCATCTGTTACCGCCCTCCTGCGCAGGTGGTTCCGGTGATGGCATCCAGTGGGAAGCATTCCACCAAGCTCCAGGGGTAGAGAATATTTTTCTCAGGTGTCGGCTATCTGGATCACCTGTATAAATGCCGCCCATAACCTTACCGTGGAGCGGACCGTCTACATCATCAATGACGAATAGACAATACGATAGCGATTCTGGCAGTGCCTCGTATACCGGTATCCACCGCATCATTTGCGCTATTTCTTTCGCAGCATCCGGCATGCCATAGATAATGCGATTATCATTTGTTGATAACCATTTTTTTAGGATATCCATTATTTTTTCAGTCATCGCTCTCGACCTCCCTGCCGATAATTTCATCTATTACTGAATTGATAAATTCTATCTCATCTTCCCAATACTTCCCGTGTCCTGGCAGATGTTCTAACTTACCGTCGGGGTGAACTACCAATACATATAGCCAATCACCCTTTACAACATAAAGCAGATGCCCAAGGACGACAGCCGCCATAATATGCCAACTGGAATTTATCCTATCCCTCAGCGTGGCGAATTGAACAGGTGTTAGTCTCATATCACTACTGTTGTTAACTGTGAAAGAATCGTTACCGGCAATCCTGGGTACTTTTTAGCCGCTTTCTCCTGCGCGTCGAGGTAGTCCTTCGCCAACAGGCATACCTGCGATTTATAGGCGGAGAAATCGACCTCAATAATGAATGGGCGATACGCTCGCAGCCACTCCAGCATTTCTTCGTGTTTTGTTTTACGGGGCATATATTCCTTTTTTAGTGTCAGTTTTATGATGTTTTGTCAGTTTTGCCTGTTTTGGCGATCACACTGTTACCATCTGTTACCACGTAAATCAGCCATAGTAGCGAAAGGTAACAGCAGGTAACAGGTAACACCACATTTTCAAAACTTTCTTATAACAAAAACTATTTTGAAGTTATAGGATATATAGGCTATATATACTGTATATATCGTTTATATATTGCTCTATTACTATACTCCTATCTATATAACTTTATAATATTTAGTGTTACTACTGTTACCTACCTTTAAAACCCTTTACCGTAGTGCAATAGCGTGGTAACACCATACTGTTACCTACCTGTTACCACTGTTACCTGCTTCTGTATCAGGTAAATACGTCTCGCAGTATCTCTGCCAACCTTTTTCAGTTTTGACTTCCAGCCCAGCCGATTCGTTTCTTTCATCAACTGCTCCCGGCTTAATCTTATAGTGGAGTATCTTTCCAGATAGGAAATAATATCTGCATAGGTCATCCATATGGCAGATGGGTTATAATCTGTAGTGACATATTCAAAATGAGTTATGAGCAATTCATATTCGGATGAGTAATTTTCAAACCCGGTGGTGTGAGCGTTTAACAGCTGTACGTCTGTTTTTGACAGCTCCCATTTAAAGCCATCTTTCCACAGCCAGTATGCTTCCATTATTAACTGTATGCGGTCCACCTGATCGATGCGATTAAAGTCTATTCCCAGTACATTTACCGGGATGATACGCCGGTTGCCGGTAGGGTCACGCAGTATCTCACGATGGTTGGTCGTGCCGGCAAAGGTGCAGATACGGCGCATTGTTACGGAGGCATGCCCGTATGGTTCCCTGACGGTTATGTTCTGTTTGGACAGGATAGATTTAAGCTTAGCCTCTTCCTTCTTATTCTTCCCGGAAAGCTCGTCATCGAAAATGATAAGCTTTTTACACATAAGTATTTCATCATCTTTATCCTTGTCCATCTTACACTCAGCAAAGTAGCTTTGCAATTCAACGGGGAGTAGTCGCTGGAAAAATTCAGTCTTCCCGGTTCCGATTTCACCAGACAGTACCATCATCAGCGGTGACGGCTTACCGAATAGAGTTGCAATCATTCCCACGAGCCACCGCTTCCCGTAGTACTGTACGAAATCAGGAAAAAACTCACTTCCTTCCTCCATACCCGTATCAGAGTTGACACAGGCAAAATATTCGTCGATAACGCCTGACGGCCTGATGTGCTGGTACTTTTCGAAAAACTCATCAAACGGATTATAATCCGGTGTGAAGTTTGAATGGATTATGTTCCGCACCATGTCCTTACTCACCTTGTCATATACTTTAGCTGTCTCTTTCCAGATGGTATTTATATCCCTGTCTTCGATAGGCTTACCATCCAACTCGATGAAACGGGTGATAACGTTCCTTCGCAGGCTGTAGTTATACCGCAGCCACTCCTCCACCTGGGATATCAGGCTTTCGTCAGTCTCCACATGTGCACCGGCAAATACCTGAGCGATGATGGGGCCAGATTCATCTGAAGAAATACCGTCGGCATCCTGGAGCATCCTGGCAGCCTCCTGCTGTGTGCTGCCGGACTTCTTTATGTTCCGGGCAACGGTAGCAATTTTCTGCGTCCGTGCAGATACTGTCTGCAATCCAGCCTGCTTAGCATAGTAGTAGAAGGTGGCAATGGTTACCCCGCTACGTCCGGCTTTCAGACAATTATTATACTGCCGATCACACAGGTCTGGTTTATATCCGGTATTGAACTGGCTGAGGCGATGGAAGTACTGGCGTCCGTTGTGACTGAACTTATCAGCCAGGGCAAAGCCAATGCGTAACCATGCCTGATAGTTATAGGTGAGATCAAGGCGCTGTGCTTCTATTTCCCGCACGATATCTTCAAAATCGTTTTGCACATAGACCACTTCCGCCACCTTCTTAAGCGCTGCCGGCTCCTTTTTCGGGTACTGGGTAAACTTGTCGGCATGTTCGTTTAAGAACAGATGCGGGTCCCAGGATACAAACCTGGCACGGGATACATCCCGGCAAGAAGGATCGGCGACAAGCTGATAGTTTTTGTACAGATATTCCTGCAGACCTTCGAAAGCCTCCGCATGCTTATCCGGATTGATTTTAAACATAACAGCAAGTCCGCGCCCACCTGCTGATACGAAAGCGGCATATACATGCCGGTCAGCACAGATAATAGATTTGGTGTCTTCCGGATCGACGTCGTCCACGTCGATGCAGATAAAGCCAGAATGCTTAACCAATCCGGTTATCCGGCGTTCCGAAAACTTGCCAGACAGGCAAACAGCAACAAGTGTGTCCTTTTCTTTCTGCCCGTTACGTACTGCAAGCACATCATCCTGGTATTTACCATCGCGAATGTGGTCCAGCAGTATATCCACTGGTATTTCGTTTGTACCTGTTACCTGCCTTATATTACTGTAGATACTTACTGTCGTCATGCTGCTACTACTTTCTGCTGGTAATTAAAAACACGCTGTAACTCTTCGTCAAACCACTGGGCGGTAGTGTCTTTATGCCATTGGTTATATCGCTTACCCTGGGCTTTACACCATTCCCTTACCTTGTCCTGGTACATACTCCGGAGCTTTTCGGCGATAGGGTCAGTAAGCTCCCTGACTTTCCAGTCACGCTTCGCGGTCTGGATAATAGAACTTTTAATCTGGTGCAGGCCAGCGTAAAGTTTCCACCCGGCTGTTTCCGTCTTCTGCACGACATCTTGAACGGCTACACGTAGTGGGCGTTCTTCAGTTAGCAGCTCGAACTCCGCCAGAGCCGAATCTATCTGCATCTCCTTCTTTACATTGGCACCGCAGAACGGGCAGGTGGTGGCAGAGGCGTGAATAATGGCATCGCATTCCGGACAGCCTTTTACAGGTGCTACCCCGTCACTATCGCAGGGCTTCTCCGGATAATGGAACATATCTGACCAGTCCCGGCTCGCACACCAGTCACCATGGTGTAGCGCATTGCCTCCCATGTCCAGGATGGTGAAAAAATCTTTCCCAGGGAACGGACGGGATCCGCGGCCAGTCATCTGCAACCATAGGGGCAGACTGGTAGTAGCTTTGTTGATGATCACCGTTTCTACAGATGGCTCATCAAACCCGGTTGTCAATATGCCGACGTTGTTAAGAATGGCACCAGGTGTTTCCTTTAACCAGACAAGACACTCCTTCCGGTATGCATCCCCGCTGGTAGCATCCAGGTGTCTGGAAGGGTAGCCAGCATCGAGGAACGCCTTATTTACAATTTGGCTATGTTCTACATTACAGTTAAAGACAACGGCCTTAGTGCCTTTACAGTGCTGTTGGTATCCTTCCACCGTATTACCTACCTGCTTCGCCTTTGAAAACTCATTGCCCATCTGCCTGTCGTCAAACTCGCCGCCCTTTATCTTAAGCGTTTTTCGGTCGATGTTCTTTACATGGTAGGTCCGGTTGCGCACAAGGCTGCCAGAAGCAATCAGGTCGGGTATGTCGATCCCGCAAACGATATCGTCGTACTGGTCTTTAAGTGGCTCCTTTTTACTGGCGCTGATAGGCGTGGCAGTAAATCCAACAATCATGCTGCTGTGGAAGTGCTGGTGCATCTTCTTAAAGTTGCCAATATGGCATTCGTCTATAATTACCAGGCCAACGTCGCCAAAGTGTTTCGGATTCTTACGGAGACGGTTATACGCTGTTTCCACCATAGCAGTATATACAGGTACGTTGGGCAGATACTTCTGCCCGGCAACAACAGGGTGCCCAATGATCTCGTACCAGTCATACAACGTCCGCCGGGCCTGCTGTAACAATTCCTCCCGGTGTACCAGGATAAGGACTTTTTTGTTGTTACGGGCCAGATACCGGTTTATCAATCCGGAGAATGTTACTGTCTTTCCGCCCCCAGTAGCCAGCTGAAAAACAACCTTACGCTTCCCATCCGCCACCTTCCTGGCCACCGCTGTTATTGCATCTTCCTGGTATTGTCGTAGTTGTTTCATTATCTAACAATATTTTCCGGCTCGCAGAATATACCACACTCAAATTGCATTGATTTCAACGGGGCGCCAAATGCTGTTTCCGGAAGTTCGTCGAGAAACATCCTTTGTCCCTTGTATCTCACCAGCCGAACGCCTAACCTACGGGATTGCTCAGACCGTGATTTGAAAACCTGCGGGTCAACACGCCGTACGTGATTCCAATACGTAGCAGATGTGGATTTTACACAGCCAATACAGTTTGCGTTAGGATATCCACGCTGATAAATATTCGGAAGTGCAATGCCGGCGTTAAGCAAAACCGTATAACATTCTGCCTTGGAAATTCCAGCATCTATAAGCGTTGGGATTACATTCGATCGCTCGCTTTTAATAAAATTATTATGCCTTATTTTTTCGTCGGCAGTGAACCCAAATACATGCCAATCCGGGTTATGTTGTTTCTCCCACAGATAACGCGCTTCCTTCTTCAGCTCTTTTGTGCATGGAGCACCATAGATACCAGACATATACTGTCTCTTTTCCCATACTTCTGCAGCAGAACAGTTAGGATACTTCGGATTAATTGCGATTTCTATTGGCCTCCCTATCCACTGCGAAACATCTTCAAGGAACCTGCGATTATCCACGTCCTCTTCAGCAACAAAGGTGTTAACGACACGTATATTATTATCGTTCCCATATTTCTCAATAGTTAGCTTTGCAGCTACAGCGCTTGCAGCACCACAAGAAAACCATACAACTATATTTTCTCCATTCATATTGTTTCTATCTGAAAGTGAAGTATCCGTGGATATTCGGGAGCATTGCCCGATTTAGCGTCATGACGCCACAGTTTTTATCCAGCACGCTTAGCTGATGCAGGTCTTCTGCCACCTGTGTGGTAACATTCCTGACAGGATTTAACTGTGCATCAACAAGCCGATAGCATTGCGATCCAGATGGCTTCACATGCTTGCGAAGAGTTCCATTGTGCAGAATAATAGACTCCACAACGTCTTTCTGTGCAGTGGTTAGAGTTATTTTACCCATGGCTATTTGATTTGAAGGTTACTCTTCTCCTGTATGCTGGCACCAGGGATCTCGATCCCTCCTTTTAACATATCAGAAATGCGTGTTTTGTTCGGGGTGATCTTAATGTCGAAGCAGTTAAAAGTAAGATCCATTATGCCGGATTCTTTGGCTTCTGCTTCCAGGTCAGGACGCATCTCATATGATATCTTGAAGTATTTAAGGATGCTATCCTCGAAGCCATCCACCAGAGAAAGGGATTTAGATCTGCGGTAGACTATTTTAAGCAGGTCCCCATCCACCTTATCCATACCAAACTGCTGCATGCCTTCATCCAGCATCTTCCGGAACAATTCCCCCTTCCGGTCAGACTGCTGTTTAAGCTGCTGCAGGCGTTTAATCTCTGCAGCGATTGTATCGCTTTCCGCTTCTGCTTTACGGATTACAAAGCCATAGCTAATGGCCTTCTCCTTAAACCCGTCCTCTGTTAAGCGTAGGCGCTCTTCCAGCTCCGGTGTCAACAGGCCGTCTGCATCTTCGATTTCAGTCAACAGGGAAAGGTGATCCTGCCTGATGTTGAAAAGGGATTTTTTACGCTCCTGGTATGCCCCAGCAGATTCAAAAGGTTCTCTTGTAGCTCCCATGGTTATGCAGTTTTTTTACTGCTGTTAAGCATAAGATCATCAAGCTGCTTACGCTGTCCAGTAGTTAAGGTGAAGTATTGAATTGTTTTATGGTAGGCATTCGCGTCTCCTGTCCCAACACGTGTACATGCCTGAAAAAATTGGGCATCGGTTATTGCCGGCAGAGTATCTGGTGCCAATGGTCGGGCAGGTGGTGTAGTCGTTTCAGACTGGCCATTAAGATCTAAAGGTGTAGTCGTTGCACCAGGAATTGCATCCACCTCTGTTTCATCTAGAATGCCCAGGCCAAGCAAATCCAATGTTGCCCTGCGTTTCGCCTTTGTCTCTGCTTTCATCATGGCATTGCAAAGATTTTCACCTTTAAGTCCGATGATAGAAACTGCACCTATGCTTTCTGTATGCCTGCCCGTTGGATCAATTGCCTGAGCTGTAACCACATAGCAATCGGATATAATTTCCCGGCCACGGATCTCGTGTGAAATGGAATGCTTTTTGTTTAACTGCTGGGTGCCGGACCGATCACAGTACAGGACTTCTTTTCCATTCAACTTCAGTAATTTAAATGGCTGGGTAAATGGATCAAGACCGATCCGTTCACAGAACTGTTTGTAATACGTCACTTTCATCTGCGGGTCCATTTTTGATAGATCACCATTCAGTACCAGGCTTTGTATTATGCTCTGGTCCAGTTGTGCAGGTTGAATAGTTGTAGACATGGTAGTTTCGTTTTGAGATTAGTAAAAGTGGAGAGACAGGGAATCGAACCCTGGGACCTGTTACAGCCTACCGGTTAGCAACCGGCTGCATTACCACTCTGCCACCTCTCCTTTCGCCCAGCTTTTAACTACTATGGCGGAGCCGCCTAAATGGCGCTGCTGGGCCCCGTCCGGTCTTTCCCGGATGCCATCCCAAAACTATTTTTCAAGCAAGAAAAGAACGATGGGGATTGTCATCGCCGCGAAGATGATGGCGCCTAAGATCAGCACTATAAGCTCCTTCCTGCGAGCTGATGCCGGCGCTTTCTGTATCTGCGCATTCATCAGGTATAATCGTAAGAGTATATTCTTTTGCATTGTAGAGAGCATTGTAAAGTGAAAGAATAGCCTTCCGGCCGTTTGCCGTTTCGTACCTGGTTGTGGCCACAGTTACGCCTGAAATCTGTATTTTCATCATGCCAGGCATCAGTTCAACTGCTCGTCTGTCAAGTGCGGATACTCACCGACACGGCTATCCTGGGTAATATTATGCGTCCGGTTGTATACCCAGCTTTCAGCCAACCAGATGAGGATAACAATAGCCGCACATGCCAGGTGAAGAAATAACAGAGTCATTTTTTTTTTGCGGAATAACCAGGTGAAGAAATCTGTAGCGTACCATATAAGTGCCATAAGACCAGCGAACATGGCGATACCAGCGGCGATGCATTGGGTTATAAAGTATGCTGTTACCATGGCCTATTGTTTTACTTCTTCCAGTTCATTGCTGGAATTAAGCTGATACCAGGTGTTAGCCTTAATGCCATTTTCCCCTGCATACCCGATTACATGCCGGCGACGGTTACCATCCCAATATGACAGAATCAGGGCGCCGTTTTCTCCACAGCGCGCTTTGCATCTATATCCCAATGCGACAGCGTGCGCAGATTCACCGGTGGTAGAAGCGTCCGCATAGTTACCGGTGGTAGAAGCGTGCGCAGATTCACCGGTGGTAGAAGCGTGCGCAGATTCACCGGTGGTAGAAGCGTGCGCAGATTCACCGGTGGTAGAAGCGTCCGCAGAGTTACCGGTGGTAGAAGCGTCCGCATAGTTACCGGTGGTAGAAGCGTGCGCAGATTCACCGGTGGTAGAAGCGTGCGCAGATTCACCGGTGGTAGAAGCGTGCGCAGAGTAACCGGTGGTAGAAGCGTCCGCATAGTTACCGGTGGTAGAAGCGTGCGCATAGTTACCGGTGGTAGAAGCGTGCGCAGATTCACCGGTGGTAGAAGCGTGCGCAGATTCACCGGTGGTAGAAGCGTGCGCAGATTCACCGGTGGTAGAAGCGTCCGCAGAGTTACCGGTGGTGTCTTTTTGTGCTGCCTTACGCAACCAGTACCATTTTATTACAAGATCATAAGCCTCCCTGAAGCTACCAGTAAGCAGCACAACACCTGACCCGAATTTCACCTTTCCGCCAAGATCACTTATATCATCCTCCGAAACTTCAACTACAAGCCACTTTGCCTTAGGATCTCTACTTTTAAGTCCAAAATCTCCATGCGCCCACAGCCATCCATGCAGTCCGGCACCACAACTGGCGTCTTTACTCCACCCCAGCTTTATATCATAAGGCTTTGGCCCCCATTCGCTATTCCATTCAGTCGGGGCTTCAACAGGACCAGACACGGGCCACTTGAAGCCGCCATAAGCAGACATGTCTGAATTACAGCTGCGCAGAATAAGAACCTTGCCATCAGGTAATTGATAGTTTTGCATAACTTTGTTTTTCGTTTTGAGATTTATAATAGCGGTCGGCATTGGTAGTGCCGGCCGTTGTTTGCTTTAGGAAGCCAGCGCCAGGAATAGCGCCGGGGAAGCATAGATTGTCATGTGTGTGCTAACTTCGAAATGTTTTTAAAGCTCATGGCAACACAGGCAGCAGCATAGAAGTTCCGGAACGGATCGCGGGCGTTCTTGTTTATGGTTTCGTAGAACCATTCCCGTTGTTCGTCTCCATCAAACCGGATTCCCTGGTCCTGCATAAGGGCTTCCGCCATCAGCGCGTACTGCTCGATGCAAGTCCTGGTATCGGGAGCCATCCAAAGGGCGTAGAGCTGTTTGATAAATGCTTTCTTGTCCATATAGAGAGTTATTTAAATTGCTTTATGGTGCTTGATTTTTTCGAGCCATCTCCGTTTTATCGCAACATCTCTTCCTAGCTTAACAGTAGGTACCATGTGTGCTTTTATCCGTTTCGAAATAGTCAGCTTCGAACACCCCCACATCTTGGCAATCTGCGAAATGGTTATTTCTTCATTCTGGTCCTCTTTAATCTTGACGTAAGCTGCCACAGCTTCATCAGCTGCTTGTTTCGCGCACTCCTGTAGCATCTCCCTGAACTTTGGTAGAGGTAATGATATAAGCTGTAATGCTTCCACTGTATAATATTTTATGCGGTTATTAACTTCTGATCTTACTTTCTTTGTATGCGACGCACATTGCTCTTACATTGTGAAAGCTCTTTCCTTGCTGCTTCGGCAGCCGCTTCTACTTCTTCGTACCGACTTGACTCTCCAGCAAGTACCGCGTATATCACCCGGCGATTAAGTCCGTTCTCTTCACAGATAAGAGAAATATTAACTTTTCTGAAAAGTGCTCTGTAGTCGGCTATTTGTCCTGGTAATAATGCCATTGTCAAACTGATTAGAGAAATTGCGTATTTATACTGTTGGTATCTTTCGTACATGTCGTACATTTGTTGTACGATTGTGATACAAATAGACGAAGTTTCGCCGAAATAAACAATTATTTTTCGTTGAAATTTCGTTATTTATTTCATCATTTTGTTAAAAATTCTCTAACAGATGGGAGATTTTAAAGACTACATAAAAAATAAGCGAATAGAATCAGGCCTTTCGCAGGAGGATTTGGCGAAATATCTAAAAGTAGATAAAAGAAGTGTTCAGTACTGGGAAAGTGGAGAAACCACTCCCAGGGCGGCTAAAATAAGGATTATAGAGAAGTTTTTCGAAGACTACAACTCTGAAGAAAATATAATGATTGACAGCGAAAACTTCGTCGAAGCGTCCCTAATTGCGAACAGGGCTATGGGATTCACGATACTAAGTCGTCTTTCTCGGATACAGGCTTTGATTGAGAAACGACCTTTTGCTGCCGTACATCAAGAGGCCCTTGAAGAATTGCGCGGATTTGAGAACGAGGGATAAACTTGTAACGAGGCTTGATCTCATGTTTGCATCTATTATTCTTGTTCATGCTTCACAGGTTTTGCAGGTTGATACGTGGGTTGATACTGAGGGCCAGGTGCAGTAGGAAGCTGAAGTTATATTTTCACTACGCAATCTATTTACGTAATAAAAATACACCACAATGAAAACATTTTTACTCCTGATTATTGCTTTTATACCAGCGGCGTTGTCCGCACAGATAGATACAGCTATAACTTACTCCCGTATTAATCCTGTTGAAAACACAAGTAAGGATGAACTTTATTCCAGGGCACATGCATGGTTTAATGCAACCTTCAAGAACGCAAAGGATGTTTTACAAATAACAGACAGGGAATCCGGACACCTTGCAGGGAAAGGTATAGGTATAATGTCCTTTAATCAAAAGGCGGCACTGGGAGTGAAACAAACAGTTACCACAATGTTAAAATTTAATATCGATGTGTGGGTGAAGGATGGCAAATACAAATATGTAATAACAAGCATAGACGCAACAGATCAATCCGCAGCCAAATACCATTATGGCATTTTAACAAGTTCTGACCAAATGCCAATAAAAATGTCTTTTGTTGGGCAAAAGAAAGGAGACGAGTTCTGGGCCAGATTAAAAAATGAAACAGAATCGTATATGGACGATTTTGCAAAGACCTTGGAGGTATCTATGCAAAAATCAGCTTCCGGCACCGATTTCTAATTTAGGCAGCTCCTCCCTCCCTTTAAAAAATGCATGCCCCAATAACTCCTGCGCATTTTCTTCTGCTTCTATTTTTATATAGCGCATAAACGAGGATTCCGATTTATGGCCGGAAATAAGCATTATACGGGCAATTGGAATACCGGCTTTATAAGCATTGGTACAAAAACAACGCCGCCAGGTGTGGCTGCTGACCATATCGTATTTATGGTAATATTCTGATGTTTTAACCCCTCCCCTTGTTATCGTTACCAAACGTTGTTCCTTGAAGCTTTCACATATATCTGCAGCTTTAAGGCATATTTTTGGAAGCATTAGATTCATCCCACTGCGAGCAATAACAGGAAGATTGCCATCCCCATATTTTTCAATTATCTGCTTAACCAGAGGGTGCAATGGGATAACGACTTTAATACCTTTTTTGGCAGTTAGAACTTCGATTAAATTACCTCCACGTACTTTATACTCATTAACCCGCCGCATATCTTTGCTTCTCAAGCCAACATAACACCCAAAAACAAAAATATCTCTCGCCCTAGTTTGAGCCTTATTTAAGTTCAGACCCAAAAGGGCATTGATCTCCGCTTCTGTCAAATGGATATTATCACTTTGTTCCGGTCTAAATGAGAAGCATTCATGCTTGAAAATTTGATTTTTATGCTTCCCTAACCGGTAGGTGATACCAAATAAATTTCGAATACCGCCCCCAAAGCTGGCTATCGTATTTTTGCTCTTACCATTATCAGTAAACCACCTGACAAGCGCTTTAACCCATTTGACATCTATATTGTAGGTTAGCGGGTTTCCGGTAGTTTTTGAAAATTCTTCGAGGTACCAAAGGCACTGGTTGAACATATCCACGGTCCCTTCACTATACCGCTCTTCTGATTTGTGTTTTAGTAATTTACCGGTCTTTGCGTCTTCAACAACCTGCTTAAAGTCGGCAAACATACCCTTTTTGAATTTTATCTCCCGCCCAATGGCCTTTATAACAACCTCTTCAAGTTCACTTTTTAAAAGTGGATCACCGGATCGTTCGCAGCTTTCAACATGCTTAGTTGCAGCAGCGTCCACTCTATTAAGTAACAACTGTTCGGATTTTTTTAGGGAATCCCTATCTATTGGGCCATCAGTCTTTATGCCGGTGCTGGCTTTTGCTCTACCATCAGAGCAGTATTTGGAGAAGTAAATGTATCCGTTGGAGCGAACAAACATGTTATGACTAAAATTATGACTGAAAATAACAATTATAGCAACATCAAACAACATAAAGTTTAAAGTACAGCCACCAAAAAAGACGCTGTAACATTGGCATGGTTAACATTTATGGCTTTAGGAGAATATTAACAGAAAGAATGTGTTAAATTTAAAAAACTTGTCGTTTATCTGCATCATTTTTTACGTAAATTATTATTGACACAGCAAATGTAAAAGTACGAAAACACCCTGAAATGCCGCTACAGTGCTGTATTTTACATATGTTAAAAACGCAGTATCTTTAAACTTTAATTTTATGCGAAAGTACTCAATATTCATCTTTTTCGTAACATTGGCCTTGTTCGCCTGTGCGCAGAACAAGACAGATAAAGTTCCCGGAGATATGGAAGTAAGTAAAAATACCCATGTAGAAAAAGCCACTTTTGGAGGCGGTTGCTTCTGGTGCACGGAAGCACAGTTTCAATACCTCGATGGTGTGATCAAAGTAGAATCCGGCTATGCCGGTGGCCATGTTGCCAACCCCACCTACGAACAGGTATGTGAAGGCAATACCGGCCATGCAGAAGTGATCCAGGTAACCTACGACCCTGCCAAAATCAGCTATGAAGAGCTGTTGCAGGCCTTCTGGGTGAGCCACGACCCTACCCAGCTTAACCGCCAGGGCAACGATGTAGGCACCCAATACCGCTCCGTTATCTTCTATCATAACCCGGAGCAAAAGGAAAAAGCGGAGTATTATAAGAAGAAACTACAGGAGTCCGGCGCCTACGATAAACCTATCGTAACCGAAATAGCTCCGCTGACCAATTTTTATATAGCAGAAGATTATCACCAGAACTACTACAATCTCAATGGAAGGCAGCCCTACTGCACCTTTGTGATCAAACCTAAACTGGAAAAATTCAAACAGGTATTCAAAGGCCACCTGAAAAAACAATAAAACAAGACAATTTTATCCAGAAGAAGCCCCGTCAGGCATACATTCATGGCCTGCCGGGGCTTCTCCTTTTTTCTTAATTCGTAATTTTTTCCTATTTTAAAGAGTCCTAAAAACTATTAATGACGCTAATTCCACCAGCTACCTGCCCCAATTGTGGTAGCACACAACTGATACGTACTGTTCCCGAGAAAGATCCATTCAATGTAATGGTTATTTGCCATCACTGCCAACGGGTTATTTCAGAGGATACTCCCGCCGGCAAACCTGGCAAAGACATAAACACCACCGTTAAAGCCATTAACGAACGGTCCATACAATTATGCCTGAACAGCGGGAAGGTCCACGGGATCAAACATTACTACACAGAAATGAACAAACTTCCCGGCAGCCCCGGCACCGACCTGATGCAGGCTAAAACCGCCGTGGAAGAACTCCTGCAGGCCCGTGGCCTTACCAATGCCGTTAAAAAGCCCAACCGTAATGGTTGTGTGATCACCCTGATTGTCATACTGCTTATTATCGCCAGTATCGTCTATTTCTATAGCCAGCGGTAAACGACAGGCACTGCCATCAGGATAAAGTTTTACTTTCCCACCGATTTGGTGTATTTTTGTACTGTAATAAAGTAGATTACAGAATGAATAATGCCCGGTTTCCCATATCGTTACATATACTTACCCTCATGGCGAGGGAAAGCGGGACACTATTGTCTTCCGACTACATTGCCGGCAGCATTAACATCAACCCGGTACTGGTCAGAAAAGAGATCAGTAACCTGCGCAACCACGGCCTGATAGAAAGCAAGGAAGGTAAAAACGGAGGTGCCACACTCGCCAAACCCGCTGCCAGTATCTTGTTGTCCGACATTTATCATGCCGTACAACAGGCCTCCCTGCTGGGCAACAGCCGAAACCAGCCCAACCCGGCCTGCAGCGTGGGTAAACAGATAAACGCACACCTCAACAGTCTGTATGAAGACATAGAAGGAGCCCTGTTGCGTAAACTGGCAAACATTACGCTGGCCGATTTTTCAGGAAGATTTGAATGACATTTCGGATTTAGGGATTTATTGATTTAGGGATTTGAGTATATCCCCCAAAATCCCTGAATTTTTAAATCTCTAAATCAATAAATTTCTATGGACTTACACGGATTTCACCATATCACCAGTGACCTGAAAACCACTGATATAGCCATGCCCGTTATGTTTATCGGACACGGCAACCCAATGAACGGTATCAGCGACAATGCCTTTACCAAAGCATTGGCCAGCATGGGCCAGACCCTGAAAGACAAGCCCAGGGCTATACTTGTCATCTCCGCCCACTGGCTTACCAAAGGCACGCACGTGCTGGTAGCCCCACAACCTGAAACCATACACGATTTCGGCGGCTTCCCCGAAGCGCTGTACCAGGTGCAATATCCGGCACCCGGCGCACCGGAAGTGGCCAGAGAAACGAAAAACCTCATCACCTCCACCCAGGTAGTGGAAGATGAGCAATGGGGCCTCGACCATGGCGCCTGGACCGTTTTAAAACATATGTACCCGCTAGCGGATATCCCCGTGTACCAGCTGAGCATCGACTATCACCAACCACCCGAATACCATTTCAAACTGGCCGCCGAGCTGCAGGCACTGCGTCGTAAAGGCGTACTGATCATGGGCAGCGGCAATATCGTTCATAACCTCCGCCAGATCATCTTTACAGATAATGCCAAACCATACGACTGGGCTGTTTCCTTTGATGCGCTGGTAAAAGAGAAGCTGGAAAAAGGAGCTTTCCAGGACCTGATCAACTATCATACCCTCGGACAGGCAGCCCAGCTGTCTATCCCCACCAACGATCACTATCTCCCCATGTTATATACACTGGGACTGGTCAATAAAAACGAACAGATCGCATTCACCTACGAAGAAATCCAGAACGGCAGCATCAGTATGCGCTGCTTCCAGACGGTTTAATCTGATCAGTCAGCCCGCAGGCTCCGCACTGGATTGGCCAGCGCCGCCTTCAGCGCATGGTAACTGACAGTAAGCAGCGCTACTACGGTAACGCCTATACCGGTCAGTACAAATATCCAGATGCTGATGCCGGTACGATAGGCAAAATGCTGTAACCAGCGGTCCATCATCCACCATGACAACGGAAATGCCAGCAAAGCGGCTATCAGCACCAGCTTCAGAAAATCCTGCGATAACATTTTTACAATACTGCCTGTAGAAGCGCCCATGGCTTTGCGCACCCCGATTTCCCGGGTGCGCTGTACCGCCATAAAAGCCGCCAGTCCGAACAATCCCAGACAGGCAATAAACAAAGCCAGCACAGTGAACATCAGGAAAATCCTTTCCTGTTGTTGTTCTCCTTCATATTGCCTGGCAAAATCCTCATCTGCAAAATGATAGCTGAAAGCATGGTTGGCATCAAAACGTTGATATACTTTTTCAATATGTGCCAGTGCGGCCGGGATATTCTGCGGGCTTATCCGCACGTACAGGTTATCTTCCATCGCAGGGAAAGGCGCCATCTCCATTACCAGCGGTGCTATCTTATGTTGCAGGGAGTAGGTATGAAAATCCCGGACTACGCCCACGATTACACGTTCTGCCCTTGTGCCCTTGTTATCGATTTTAAACTGTACTTTTTTGCCCAGCGGATCTTTCAGGTTGAAGTTTTTCACCAGCGTTTCGTTGATCAGCGCGGCATGAAAACGGTCGGTATTACCCGTATCAGAGAAGTTACGACCGCTCCGCAGGGAGATACCCATCGTTTTCAGGAAATCGGCATCTACCATCAGACTTTGGGCCAGGATAGATGACTCAGAAATACTACCATCGTTTTGTTCAAAGAAGAAGCCGCTGGTCCCCAGATCGTTCCGGCCTATGGGGTTGCTGACAGCCGATACATCACGTATCAGCGGATTACCCAGCAGCTGCTGTTTGATGGCTGGAATGCTGCTGCGTGCATTCACATCATTCAGATGGAAGTACAGCATCTGTTCTTTATGAAAGCCCAGAT
This sequence comes from Chitinophaga sp. HK235, assembly GCF_018255755.1. Classification (NCBI taxonomy): domain Bacteria; kingdom Pseudomonadati; phylum Bacteroidota; class Chitinophagia; order Chitinophagales; family Chitinophagaceae; genus Chitinophaga; species Chitinophaga sp. HK235. Next base: position 2,956,716 of record NZ_CP073766.1, read on the forward strand.
CCTTGTGCATCACGTACTGTAGCTGATCATACGCCACCAGTGTGCTGGCCGTGAGTACAATGGCAATCATAAACTGAAAAGTGACCAGTCCTTTGCGGAAACCAGTATGACTGCTTCCACTTAAGCGTCCTTTTAGTGCATACACCACCCTAAACCCCGACATAAACACCGCCGGATAGATACCTGCCATCAGCCCCGTAAACAATACCAGTAACAACGCCGCTCCTATGGTACGGGCCACGCCAAACTGCCACAGCTGCAGCTGCCGGTGGGCAAATGCGTTAAAGTACGGCAATGCCATCGTTACCAGCCCCCAGGCAACAACTGCGGCGATCAGTGTCAACAGGAAAGACTCCGCCAGAAACATACGGGCTATCTCATCCCGCCCCGATCCCAGCGTTTTACGGACACCCACCTCCCGCACTCGTCCTGCAGCCCTTGCCGTAGCCAGGTTCATATAGTTGATACAGGCAATGGCCAATATCAGCAGCCCTACAAACAGGAACACATATACGTAGAGAATATTGCCATTGGCTCCCATTTCATATCCCAGACGGGAATACAGGTGGATAGCGGTAAGCGGCTGCAGCTCCATCTTATAGGCCACATCGCCCATATGCGGTTTTACATATCGTTCCCCGAAAGAAGGCAGCTTGTTTTCCAGCGTTTTTATATCCACGCCCGGGCGTAATAACAGGTAGGTATATACGTCGAAATTCTGCCAGCCGTCGGCATTGTAGTTGGCAGGCAGCACCCGCAGTGCGCTGAAGGCAAAGTGGGAATTGGCAGGCACATCTTCCATCACAGCACTCACCTGAAAAACGGTGGTACTGTCTTCCGTACGGATTGTTTTGCCCATGGCCAGCGCCGGGTCCCCGAATATTTTAGTCGCCAGTTTTTTTGTGAGCACAATAGCATTGGGCTGCTGTAAACAGCTGCCTGCATCTCCCTGCAAAAGAGCAAATGGCAGGACTTTCAGAAACGTGCTGTCTACAAAAAACAGGTCTTCCACCTGCAGCTTTTTCTCTCCATACTGAAGCATGCTACCACCATCCGTCAAAACACGGGTTACTTCTTCTATCTCAGGGTAATCCTTTTTTAACAATAATGCAAAGGGGGCTGAAGTAGTAGCCACATTGAGACTACCGCCGGCCCAGGTGGCGCTGTTTACCGCGCGGTATACCCGGTCTTTATCCGGAAAAAAATTTTCGTAACTGGTTTCTCCCAGCACATATAACAACAACAGCCAGCAGGTGGCCAGCCCAATGGCCAGCCCGGCAATGTTGATCAAAGCGTAATATTTATACCTGACAAGGTTGCGCCAGGCTATCAGTAGAAAATTACTGAACATCTTACTTCAGATTAGGGTGAAGAATACGTCTGCTCTTCTTTACCATCCTCACTGTTAGCCTTGTATCAAAAATATGCCACTGGTAGCTACCTATAAAAAGAAAGGACATATGTATAATTAAAATATACATATGTCCGTTTCCGATACACTTCCTGTTCGTTTATACTTTGAGAAGATCTCCCTCCTGTTGCACTACGTTATTGGCAATATTAACATCGATCGCTTTCAGGATCTCTTCTTTCATTTCTTCTGTAACACGGCTATAGCCAAACATCTTCGCAATAAAAGGCACTGCCTCTTCGCGTTGGATGGCAATAGCATCTTTAACTACTTTTTCAAGGGCTACCCCGATTTCTTCTACAGAAATATAACTGATTTTTCTGGCAGCAGCGGGTAGCTGGCTACGGTTGCGTACCACGGGCTCGGCCAATGCGGTCTCCCAGAGGAACTGCCCTTTAATTTTGATTCGTTTGCTGGCATCCGCATGTCTGACGGCATGGCGCAGGACTTCCCGGATACGGGGGCCTACGCGGGTAATACCGGCAGCTTCCACCATGCGACGGGCTACTTCATCAAAATGTACCGGGCTTTCAACGGCCACTACCTGTTCTATCCAGTCACACAGGCTGCCTATCGGAGTAGCATGAAATTCCTGGTCTTTGATCGTCTCCGGCAGTTCGGCTATTTCATACAACGGTGCATCTGTATCTTCTGTTTCCACGGTTTCTCTTTTCAGCAGCGGGGTAGCTTCTGCGATCACGTCAGCATCCACCTGATCGTTTATGGAAAGATCGGCACGTGCTTTTTCGATGGCTGCTACCAGACGGTCCAGTTCCTTGCCGGGATTACGGAACCAGTCGGTGCTCCAGATGCGGTGCATCTTCCAGCCGATGGCTTCCAGCATCTGCTGCCGCAGCCGGTCGCGGTCGCGGGCAGAGCGGGCCGAATGATAGGCGGCGCCATCACATTCGATACCCAGCACATAGCGGCCCGGAAGGTCCGGGTCTACAATGACCAGATCGATATAAAAGCCGCGGGAGCCGACTTGTTTTCTGACGATATATCCCAGCGCTTCCAGTTTGGCGGCCACATTTTCCTCAAACGGGCTGTCGGCCGGAAGACCTGTCTCTATCGTAGTGTTCAGCCTTCCATGCTGTGCATAGTAGAGGAAGTTTTTCAATGCCATGATACCAGTGCTTTTGGCCCTGTTGAGATCTATATCATCTGCAGTGATATTGGTAAACACCTCACAGCGTGATTTGGCGCGGGTGATAAGTACATTGAGACGACGCTCGCCCCCGTCGTTGTTGAGCGGACCGAAAGACATAGCCACATATCCTTCCTCCGTACGGCCGTAACCGATAGAGATAAAGATGACATCTCTTTCATCGCCCTGCACATTTTCGAGGTTCTTTACAAAGAAAGGCTCATCAGCATGTTGACGGAAAAAGGATTCCAGCTCAGGATTGTTGCGGCGCCGTGTTTCCAGCGCTGTGGTAATAGCTTCACGCTGGGAAGTGCTGAAAGCCACCACACCCAGGCTCAGGGCCGGATGACGGCGGGCATGTTCCATCACCGCATCTGCCACTATCTCCGCCTCCTTAGGGTTGGTACGGGTTTTTCCTCTGTCGTAGGCAGTATCTTTCAGATGATTGAACACCAGGCCACGGCTTTCTTTGGAACCGGGGCTGGGGAAGATTACCAGTTTATTTTCATAAAATTCATGATTGGACAACGTGATCAGCGATTCGTGGCGACTGCGGTAATGCCAGCGTAACATCCGCTGAGGCGCTCCCTGCGCATCACAGAGACCCAGAATACTCTGCATGTCGGCGGTAATATTTTCTTCGTCTTCCACTTCTTTGGTGAGCGTATCGAAGAAACTGGTAGGCGGCAGCTGTTTGGTATCTCCCACCACTACCAGCTGTTTACCACGCAGAATAGCGCCCAGGGCTTCCACCGGCCTTACCTGGCTGGCTTCATCGAAAATCACGAGATCAAACTCCAGCGAACCTGGTGGCAGGAAATTAGCGATAGACAAAGGGCTCATCATAAACACCGGCTTGATGGCCTGTATGGCCAGCCCGGCTTCTTTCATGAGTTTGCGCACCGGCATATGCCGCGCTTTTTTGTTGAACTCGGTGCGAATGATGTTTACCTGTCCGCCGGCATCGATACGGGGCATCTGCTCCCAGTGGCTGAGAGCGGCACGGGCACGGTTATATTGCAGGTTCGTAGTGTCGAGGCGGCGGAACTGCTGTACCAGTTCTTCATGACCGGCTCTGTCAAACCGGCGAAGCGCCGGCTGTGCCTTCACGGCTGTTTCCAACAGGTATTCGTACCATGTTTTTTGTAGAACAGTCTTCAGCAGGCGTGCTGCTTCCGGCCACTCCATCGAGGGGCTGATAAGGCAGGAAAAGTTTTCCTGTGTAGCCGTTTCCGTTATATTGTTCCAGGCAATGTTATGGTGTATTTCAGGCAGACGGTCTTTCCAGCTGACCAGTTGTTCAGCGGTGGCTGCAAAAGATTCCGGCCATTGATAAACCGGCATGTCCAGCTGCTGTAATACGCCGGCCTGCAATGAGGCAGTGCTGTTCAGCTGTTGCTGCAGACGATCCCTGTCAGTAGCCGCAGTGGCAGGGTCTATCTGCTGATGCAGGCAGTTCAGTATCTGCATAGGGCAGGTACCGGCAGCAATACGTTTATGCATGTCCGTTACATACGCTGCTGCAGTGTCCAGTGCGTCCCAGTCGGTTTGGTGTTTCTGCCAGCGTATACCGAACAGTTCACGGGCCAGGGCCGCATGTTCCTGTATCAACGCATCATGACGGCGATATTCCATGATGCTGTCTACATATTGCAGTTTGGTAGCATTATCTTTTGGCAGGGGTCCTTTACACAGGGCTGCCAGTTGTTTATTGCTGCGGTTATAAGCACCGATGAGGAACTTGTACCATTTGCCGCCATGTGCCAGCAGGTTCTGACGGACTTCCATCAGGTCCTGTGTGAAGGCTTCAGGGATCAGGGTATCCTGACAGGCAGCGTGAATAGCGGTATGCCGGCGGCCAGCTTCCAGCCAGGCAGCGATGTCCTGCTGCCGGATCAACCAGGATTGGCTGGCCGTGTTCAGTCCGTTAAGGTCAGGCTTGCGGGAAAGCAGGTCACAGATATTTACCAGCTGTGCAGCTGTTTTCATATCTGCTGGTGGGGTCATTCCCAGACTGCCGGCGATGGTAGCCAGCAGCTGCTGCAGCGTTTGCAAGGCCGAAGTGGTATCCTGCAGCTGTCTTTGCAGTGCGTCCTGCTGATGAGGCAACAGCACGGTCAATCGGCTGCCGCGGAATGCCAGTTGCGAAGGCATGCCGGCTTCCCGCAGGCAGGCCTGTATTCGCAGGGCCATTGCGGTGGCTTTGTTCATGGCTGCAGCATCCCAGGAGGCCATGTCCGGCGGGGTGATCGCTGGCAACTGCCTACCGGCTGTTTCTTCGTTTATCCGTAACAGATAGCCCGTTATTTGATGAACGGTAAGACCGCTCTGCCCAATCGGTTCATTCACCGACTGGCAATACTCATTCAGTTCCTGGCGGTGAGTATTGAGCAACATCACTTCTTCCCGAAGCTTATGCACAGAAGGACGTCCCAGCTCCAGCACGCGGCGGAGTTCCTGATGCAGCTCTTTTTTGCTGGCCTTATGGCTGTGCAGCTCCAGACAAGCTTCTCCCAATTGTATATTGTCCAGTCGGCGCTTTACTACTTCGAGTGCAGCCATCTTCTCCGCTACAAACAATACTTTTTTGCCTCTGCCTACGGCATCTGCAATGATATTGGTGATCGTTTGTGATTTACCGGTACCGGGAGGACCTTGTATCACCAGATGCCTGCCCTCCTGTACAGCCAGCATGGCTAATATCTGTGAGCTGTCTGCATCTACTACCTGGTACAGTTCATCTGCACGGGGCACATCATCGATAAAAGTATCTTCCGGCACACCGGGCTGATTATCTGAAAAGCCGCCGCCAAAAAGGCTGTTGATCACCGGATTTGTAAGCGGACCATTGTCTGATGGCCAGTTGCCTGCATCCAGATCGTTATAGATCATGAATTTGCCGAAGGAGAAAAATCCCAGTTCAATAGTGTTGGGTTCCACCTTCCAGCCAGACATACCTTCTATGGCCGCAGATACGGCGGTAAAATATTCGTTGACATCAAAGTCTTCTGTTTCCGGTAGTCCTGGTATCCCGATATTAAAATCTGCCTTCATCTTCGCTTCCAGCGATATGTTGGCTTCCACTTCTTCCAAAGTATATTTTAAGCGGAAACGTTCACGGACATCGGAACGGTCCAGCTGTACCGGTACCAGCAACAACGGCGCCTGACGCGCTTCTCCGCTGCTATCCACTTCATACCAATGCAACATGCCGAGAGACAGATACAGGATATTGAAACCCTGTTCTTCAATGCTAATCCTCGCTGCATAATAAGTATTGAGCAAACGCGTGTGAAGATTAACCTGCGATTCGTTGGTCTGTAACCGGGTATCATGAACCGCGTCTTTAGCAGTAGCTGCTTGCTGTTCTTCCTGGTATACTACTTCCTGTTGTGCAGTCTTTTTATCCGGACGGTCCAGGAAAGTCAGTGTTCTGTTTTCTTTCACCAACAGCTCATAAACAGCTGCCGATGATTCATCAACAATGTGTAACCCTTTGCTGGCCGGCAATTTATAATTTAACAGGGGATTTTTCAGACCCAGATCCAGCAGCTCTTTTCGGGAAGACTCCAGTCTGGTTAATATGGATGCAATCATAATAGCGCTAGAGAAATAAAAACGTTGCAAATATACTCCTATTAACGGTGCATAGCAGTAAATATTTGATGGTTATCTTATTTGATGTTATGAAATCAATCTTTCACCATCTCCCTGTCTATAAATCGAATATTTTTTAATACTTTGGTGCATTATCAACAAAGCATTACGAGATGCAAGTTCAACCCGGTAACCCGATAGACCACCGAAGAATACTGGAAGAAGTGACCCGTACCAGCATAGCACTATTGATGCAGGAACCTTTTTATTCCCACTTTTTTGCTGCCATCAACAAAGAAGTCACCAGCCCCGATGCAGAGGTACAAACAATGGCTGTAGGGCTTCGTGAAAGAGGACATACACTATACATCAATCCTGTATTCTGGGATCAGTTTTTTACGGATAAGCGGCACCGTTATGGTGTTGTAAAACATGAAGTATTACATATTGTATTTAAACATACACTGGTAAATGAACCGCAGGCCGACCGCCTGCTGGTCAATATCGCCATGGATATTGTCGTGAACCAGTACATAGACCCTACATTGCTGCCCACAGAATCTGTCTTCATGGAAAAATTCCCTGAACTAAACATGATTGCAGGTCAGACATGGCAATACTACTACGAGAAACTGGTACATCTGCGCGATAACCCGGATCAATACAAGGACTGTGAATGTGCCCGCACACTCTGCTCCATCACAGAAAACTCGCATGGCATGGAGCGACACAAAAAATGGAAAGAGATTTACGAACGCAACAAACTGTTGAAAGATCTCACGGATGTGGAGGTGGACAATCTTATCCGTATTGCCCGCGCAAAAACCAGCGAAAAAGGCTACGGCAGCCTGCCTTCCTCTTTCAGAAGTTATCTGGAATCTATCCTGATAAAAAACAAACCACTGGTAGACTGGCGCAGAGTGATACGGCTCTTTTCAGAGAGCAGCAGCAAAACCAAAGTACGCAATACGCTCAAACGCCCGTCCAGACGCTATGGCACCAACCCTGGCATCAAAATCAGAAAACAGAAAAAACTCCTTGTGGCGGTTGATACTTCCGGAAGTATCAACATAAAAGAGCTGGCCGTTTTTTTTAATGAGATACATCATATCTGGCGGCAGGGTGCAGAGATCATGGTACTGGAATGCGATGCCGCCGTACAACAGGTGTATACCTATAAAGGCATACCACCTGATTTTGTGATGGGATGCGGTGGTACCGACTTCAATCCGCCTATTCAATACGGTAATGAAACATTCCGGCCTGATGGACTGATCTACTTTACCGATGGTGTTGCACCAGCACCGGAGGTAATACCCCGCTTTCCGCTGCTATGGGTGATCTCCAGCGATGGCATCACACCTGATTCAGAAACATTCCGCCAACTACCTGGCAGAAAAGCCAGACTGATAGCTTCCTAAATAATTATTCGAGAAAACAGTATGTCAACAAAAACACCGCAATTCAACTACATCACCTACGGATCAAAAGTAAATGCCAGCCAGGTAGAGAAACTGCTGGAGCATGTGACCCATCAGCATTTCGACAACCCTGAACATGCCGGCAAACGCAGGCCCACCCCCGTTTGTATCTGGGGCATGCACGGTATCGGTAAAACGGAAATGGTACGCGATTTTGCACTGAACAAAGGTTACCAGTTTGTTTATATAGCCCCCGCACAATTTGAAGAGATGGGCGACCTGCTGGGGATGCCCAAAATATCCCACCAGGGAGACAATACAGCCACTCAGTTTATCGCACCCGACTGGGTACCCAAACAACCCGGCCCCGGCATCTTCCTGATAGACGACGTAAACCGTGCCGACGACCGTATCCTGCGAGGCATCATGCAGCTGCTGCAAAACTATGAACTGGTCAGCTGGCGCTTTCCACCGGGATGGATGATCATTCTTACCGCCAACCCCGACGGCGGTGATTATTCCGTATCTACCATGGATGATGCAATGCTCACCCGCATGATGCACATGACCATGGAATTTGATGTCAAAACATGGGCACGCTGGGCAGAAACAGCCGGTATCGATCCCCGCGGCATCGACTTCATCCTCACCTATCCGGAAGTCATCACCGGAGCCAGAACCACACCACGTTCCCTGGTACAGTTCTTCCAGTCACTCGAAACCATTCCTGACCTACAGGCAGAACTGGACCTGGTGAAAATGCTGGGCGATGGCTGCCTCGACGAAGCCACTACCACTGCGTTTATCACCTTCGTGAACATGGACATGAACAAAATCATCTCCCCGCAGGAAGTACTGGGTGCACCTAAATTCCAGATCATGGAAGCACAGATAAAAGCATTGGTAGATGGTCAGACAAAACGAATGGACATCCTTTCCGTGATGATGACCAGGCTTACCAACTATCTGCTCAACATCAAAGAAGATCTGACAGAAAAAGAGTTCGGTAATCTGAAAGCATTTATCCTGCTGGCATTTATTCCTAACGATCTGCGGCTGGCAATGGCGCAGGAACTGGTGAATGCTCCCAATAAGAGCCTGAAAAAATTATACAGCATTCCTGAAGTGGCCAAACTCTTACTCGCAAAAATGTAACCTTATGAGCGATCAGCATCAACATATCAGATACCATAACGAATCACTGGAGATCCTTGACTTTCAGGGAGAGATCGACAGTCTGCCGGATGATTTTTTCCTGCAATATCCATCCATCAAAAGCCTGCGGATAAGTGTCAAAAACCTCACTACACTTCCTTCCTCCTTCGGTACCCTGCAAGCGCTGGAAGCATGCTGGCTGTCTGATTGTAAAATCAAAACTTTACCTGAAAACATCGGGCTGCTGAAAAATCTGGAATCGGTGACGCTCGGCATCGGTAATATGGATATCAACAAGGAAGCCCTGAAACTCGCTACCCTCCCTCAGCTCAGCTCCCTGCAGCTCAGCAACTGGAGAGGCAACGACTTCCCGGAAAACCTTCGTCTGCTGACACACTTAACCAATCTCGATCTCAGCAACGATAAAAAAAATGAAGGGAAAGCGCCCGCCATCATGGCACTGACAGGAGCACTTCCACAACTTGCACGGCTGACCCTCACGCTTCGCGAAAAAGATATACTGGAGCTGCTCACCCCTGAGCATATGCCAGTCCTGGACAAACTGGAAGTACTTAACCTCGGTTACTTTGGAATCTATAGAAGCCAGGAGCTCAAATTGCCCATATGCGTCGCCGTTACCCGGAATGTAAAAATCGTCAGTGCCTACGAAAAAACGCTGCCGGAATTCCGTCAATTAACAGCAGGTAAAAACTATACAGCAGAGCAGCTGCAACTGTTGTTCGGACTACATTTACAAAACATCCCGGCAATCAACAGGTTATTGGACAACCAGCTGGCCAATGCTATCACGCAACAACAGCGACCAGTTCTCCGCCTGCTGGACAAGCCTAAAGGAGAAAGCCAAAAGTCCATACAGGAAAAGCTGTCTAAGTATGGTATCACGGTCAACAACAAATCAGCGGATACCAACACCATTGTCGTCGTAGGTACCAAAACAGTTATGGAAGAAGTACTGCCATTGCTCGATGCCGGTTGTCAGGTGATTACTGTAGACCAGCTGAATGAAATACTGATCCAACAAGATGACCACTGGCTATTGCAGGACGATAATGAGGAGGCCAATACACAATTACTCCGGTTGTTTACCTCCAATGATGCAGACAACTACCACCTGGCATTTCAAATCATTGAAACCGGTGGCGCCAACAAAACCGTACAAACCTTGCTGGCAGTGGTGATGCTGGCACATCCTGATAAAGCAGTCGCAAAAAAAGCGGAGAAGCTTTATGATAAATTCGGTTCCCAGGGTTTCAGGCAACATATAAAAAATCTCCGTCCGTCTTTACGTGTAGGCGGCAATACAGAGTGGAAACTCCGTAATACGCTGACCAATAAAGATGTGGACGAAGTGATGTTCCGACTCATGTACCAGGTGATTGCCGGTGCCAACAATAATATGGCGAAAATAACAAGCGATTCCTTCAGCATGAAAGGCATCGCCAATATTACCTTACCGCCGGAAATTGTTTATTTCACACAGATCACCGACTGGGACTTCGAAAACTGTGAAGGTTTTAACCTGGAAGCTGCTATTCCCATCTTCAAAGAAATGCCCAACCTCAAACATCTGCGGCTGAACGGATGTCATATCGAGATACCGGCATCCATCAGCGGGCTTACGCAGCTGCAAACCCTGGAGATAGCCCACAATACATTGGTTGCAGATAGCTCCCTGCAATCCATGCATTCATTACAATACCTGGATGCCACCGGACTCAAGATAAAAAACTGGAGCTGGCTGGGCTCACTGAAAGGACTGACAAAACTGATACTGAATAATAATCAGCTGAAAGAAGTTCCTCCGCCTGTTTTTGATATGTCTCAGCTGACAAGATTAGAATTAAAACAAAACAAACTGGCTGCTATCCCTGAAGAACTGGCCCGGCTGAATCATCTCAGTTACCTCGACTTTAGCAATAACCTGATCAGTGAATTTCCCTACTTCCTTGGTCGATACCAACTGAAAGCTCTCCTGTTGCGTTCCAACCAGATACAGGAAGTAGATACGCATAAACTGGCTGCTTTCGCCAACAACCGGCAGGTAGACTGGCAGGAGTTTAATCTGTCACGCAATAAGTTAAAGGAATTGTCTTTTACCAGCTTCAAAATGATAGTGCGTGATTTCGATATCTCCTACAACCAGCTAACGGTACTGCATCCTTCCCTCTTTGCATCAAAACCACAGAGCTTCTATGCCCAGCACAATCAGATCACCGAAATCCCTGCACTGGAGCCAGGTACCCGGTTATCTCATTTATGGCTGCAAAACAACCTGCTGACGGAACTGCCTGCTCATTTTGCCCATGTAGTGGTTGGTAACTGCGACCTGAGCAGCAATCAGATCAGCACCATTCACCCCGACTTTCATAAGTTTGGTGCAGACAGATATCAAAGGCTATACTGGAAACTGCATAATAATCCTATCCCCAGCGGGCGCATTGGAGATAAGTATTTCTAACTAACTATAAAAAGCAAAGCGGAAGTGTCTGGACACTTCCGCTTTGCTTTTTATATGAAACATCTTTTAGTATCCGATACAAGCCAGTTTCCCGTCCATAGTACTTACCAGCACTTTGCGGTTGCCGATTGGCAGCACGGCATTTACGAGGCAGTTGGATAATTTATGTTTCCACAACAACGTATAGTCGTTACGGTTTACTGCATATACCACACCGGAATGAGTAGGTGTAAAGATCACCCCGTCGCGCTCTACCGGTGCTGCGGGATTCAGCTCATAGCCCATTGCAATAGGTGACTGCCACAGTACCTGCATAGTATCAGCAGTAGCAGATACACCGTATAGGTTACCCTCCATAGTTTTGATAAAGGTCTGGCTGCTATCTGCTGACAGGCCGATAGATTCCCGCATTCTGATGTTGGGTACTGTTTTGCGCCAGATCACATTGCCGGTCAGGCTCTCAAAAGCGGTCATATAGCGGTCCGGTGCCACGATAAACACCTTGCCATGTGCGGCTACCGGATAACAGGCTGCCGGAGAATACATCCTATTAGAAGCGCCGTTGTTCCATTTCCATTTGAGTGCGCCGGTGGCGGCATCCAGTGCGTAAAAATCATTGCCCCAGCTGCCGAAGTAAACGTTGCCCTGATAAAACAGTGGTTTATCTTCCACAAAACCTTTCACCTCCGTGAACTCCCAAACGAGTTTGCCGGTGGCTACGTCGATAGCCCTGAAATGCCCGTCGGATGAGCCTATATAGGCGATACCGTTAGTAATCTGTGCGCTGGCCACTACCGGTTTGCCGGTTTCAAAGCGCCAGCGTTGTTTTCCATTGGAAGCCTGGATGCAGTAGATATAATGATCTGAAGAAGCCACAACGATATCATTACCGGCTACAGCAGGCGTAGCATATATTTTGCCGCCGGTTTTGAAAGTCCATTTCTTTTTACCGTTGTTTACCTGTAACGCATATACTTCACCAGCTGTATTGGTGGAGATCACCAGATCTTTGGCCAGTGTCATGCCAGAGCCGATATCACTGTTATCCTGGAAAGTCCACAGGGCTTTTACACCTGGGAAAGAATCGTTCATAGCAAAAGACGGACGTTCAAAAGGAGTTACATCATAACGGGCATGATGATTTTTCAGCTGCTGTACAGTCCATTGTCTGTTTTTACCGATCAGAGGCGTTCTTTCTTCGAAGGTAGCCTGGTTGTTGGCAACAGTGACGATGTTGTAACCGCCGATGCTGTCTTTGGCGCGCAGGTTGGAGCGGCACATCACACCAGGGATGTTTTCAAAATCAAAGACTTTGTTGGTATGACCATGCCCGCAAAGGGCCAGCTGGATATTATGCTGTTTCAGGCGATCGAGCGCTTCATACCAGTTGTTGAGGTCTGCATTCTGCGGATAGTGATTGATATAGATGATGGGCGTAGTGGTATCTTTTGTTTTCAGCAAATTATCCAGCCATACCACATTCTCTCTGGGCACCTGGCCGGGGCCCATGCGCATATTGGGGCCGCAGTTGGTACCGATGAACCAGTAACCGCTGTATTTAAACGAAAATGTTTCATTGCCGAATACGCGGCGGAAAGTGTTGCCTCCGCTTTCAGACCATTTGGTATCGTGGTTACCCGGGATGATATACCAGGGTTTATTAAGTTTGTCGAGCAGGCTTTTGGCCAGCTTCAATTCTTCATCTGCACCAAATTCGGTAATATCTCCGGAAATAATCACAAATGCGATGGAAGGGTTCTGGTTGATGTCTGCAACACTGCGCTGTACGTCTTCTGCTGCGTTATCACTGCCCACGTGGATATCTGTCATCAGGGCAAACTTAAAGGTGTTTTGTGCCATTGTCATTGTTCGGCATAGGATCAGCATGGTAAAGCTGCATAGCAGGAAAAAGTATTTCATCATTTAGTCTTTAGGTGCATAGAATTTCGTTTTTTCCAGCCAGGAGTTAAAGATGGTATAGAAGACAGCCAGGATAATAGCACCTTTGAACATACCGGTGAAACCCCACGCCACCATTCCGCCGATGACTCCCAGGAAAAGCACAAGAAACGGAAGTTTTCCGCTTTTTGCAATGAGAATCGGTTTTAATACACCGTCCATCACCAGCACACCTGCACCGTAGATAGCAAGGAAGACGGCCCAGCCAGTATGTCCCTGCACCGCCATCCAGATCACCACAGGCACCCATACCCATAGTGGCCCTACCTGTATCACCACCAGAAAATATACTACTGCCGCCAGGGCCAGGGCAATAGGTACACCTGCTATGATAAAGCCAATCCAGGAAACAGCAGCCGCTATCAACGCCGTGCCCATCACGCCGATGGAGACACCTTTTACAGCCTGCGCCGTGGCCGCCAACAGGGCATAACCATCTTTATCCCCAAACATATGCGTCATGGTAGCCCGCACAGGGCGCATCAGCTGCTCACCGCTCACCAGGAAAATAGCAGACACAATAATACCCAGCACCACCTGCAACGCCATGCCCAGAACGCCCACACCCGTAGTAACAATCTGATGAATGGCCTGCATGATCTGTCTTTCATAGATACCGGCCATTTCCCTCGGCCGTAGCTGCAGCTCTTTCCAGAATGCCGCGATATCTTTGCCTGCGAACGGAACATTGGTAATCCATACAGGCAGATCGGGTATCCCGTTTTCCCGAGCCGCGGTTATCCACTCACCAGCTTCCTTCAGACGTTCATTGACAGTGGAAACAGCATATCCGAAAGGCAATGCCACCAACGCTATCAGCACAATGGAATAAAGCACTGCCACCAGCTTGCGCCTGCCACCCATCCATTTACAGCATCGTTCATACAGCTTCGAAAACGACACCGAAAAAATGATCGCAAAAGTGAAAACCCCGAAGAATATCTTCAGCACGTCATACAGGGCATACATCAGCCCCAGCAGTAACAGCAGCACAATGACGGTTTCTATGATCCTGCGCGAGGTGGATGGAATACGGGTAGTCATATCGGGAGCCTGTTTTGGGTGATTCGAGGATGATCATCTTTCGGTCTTAACAATTTACTAAAAGATAAGGGAATTGCCAATGATCTGCGTCCACTTGTATTTATTCAGACGGAGCAACACACATCACCTGCTTAACATTGTTTCCCCCCAATCGCTTTGAGCGAAAGCTTCGTTGTTAAAAAACAACCTGACAAAGTATTTTATAACAGTATTATTACCGATGAATGGTACTAAATCCTGGTAAGGAACTTCCATGTAAAGATCGCTGTAATAACCCGAATTATAGGCCGCAGCATCGTAGGAAGGAGTAAAGTATTGGCTATATGCCAAAACGCTTCCATCATCCTTCTTTAAAAAATTTCCGCCTGCATCACAGAAATAAACTTTCGCCTGGCAATTAAGCTTCAAAGCATTTTCGACAGTGAACTTAGGGATAATGTACATGCGTTGGTTTTCAACTTCATCTTGTATGGACAGATCTATCTTTTTACATATAGGTCCGTTCCGCATAGTAAAGTATGAATAGGCACTACGGGCAATTTCATTCTTATTATCATCCCATACTACAAAAAGTAATTTTAACTTGCTCTCCCCGTTCTTTATTTTAAACTGATTATACGGGAAAAACAACCTGTAATTCTCAAATTTAGTATTAGAGTAGGCAGGAGTAAACTTTTCAACAGAACAGGCGTCACCAGTATTAGTTTGATACTTAACATCCATAGCCGGAACCCTTTTAGCGTCATGGGTGAAGAAATAGATACCGGCAATGCAGTTTTTATTCTTTGCATCCCAAATATTGAAGTTGGCAGCCACCTCCATACCATTGACACCATTTCTTGTTACGTTATGGGTTGTCTTGATATTGAAGACCGATGCAGAAGGTTTAACAACGATACCAGACAAGGTGTCAGTACTGGGCACTTTAGTGAAAGTCTTTGGGTATTTCTCTGAAATGATCTTTCTGTCTCCGGCAGACAGCCCTGTATTCCAACCTACTCCTTTGTGATCCAGCGTTAACTCAGCGGGAATCGGATAATGCATAATAGACTGTGGGTCATAGGTGCCGTTGGATAGTGTTACACTATAGTGATTAAAGACTTGTTGGTCTACTTCGGCAGGAAGCCAGCCATTTGTTTTATAGTAGTAATTATAAGCGAGTGGTTTATTCCACTTAATAGTACTATTTGCGCATTGATGCTCATGATTAAGCCCCAATGCATGTCCAAACTCATGCAGGATTGTTCTTTGGAATTCAATTTCTTCTGAATATTCATTAAACCATCCATAATGCATACTTGCAATCCCTTGGCGCGTATTATACAAAGATTGCCGTCCAATTTGACTCCACGAAGCCTGGTCATTTGAAAACTCTATTAGTATATCAGGTTTGGCATTCTGCTCAAAGTTGAAATGAATATTTGCATATTTTTCCCAAACCTGTGCGTATTTTATTACCTTATTCCGTAGAAATGAAGAACCATTAGAAAAAACTACATTAAGAATAGCACCATTATCCCATTGAAAGTCCGATTGAAAAACATAACTCCCAGCGCCATGCGGAGCAGTATTAACGGCTGTTTTTTCAATACACATACGAACTTGCCCGTAAGAGCCTGTATACACAATAAGAAATACAAACAGGTAAAGTACCTTTTTCATAGATAGTGAGATTTTAAAAAAGATTGCTCAATTCAAAATAGGCTTATACATCCGCTACTCCTGTAACACTCGGCTCAATGAAACCATTAGATGGTTATGCTTGGGAAAAGAATTCTCGTAGAAATAAGAAAGGACAAACCGGGAAGAATTCCGATTTGTCCTTTTCGTGTCCCGGATTGGATTCGAACCAATGACCTACTGCTTAGAAGGCAGTTGCTCTATCCAGCTGAGCTACCGAGACTTATCTTTTGTTTTTCCCGTTAATGTGAAATAAATTGCTATATTTATCTATCATTTTGGGAGTGCAAATTTATGGAAATATTTTCCAATAAATCAAATTTAATTTAATTTTTCTTTAAAATACTGATTGAAATATGGACGTTCAGATCGAAGACAGCTGGAAAGAGATACTCAAGGACGAGTTCAACAAAACCTATTTTGCGGAGATTGTCATGCACCTGAAACACGAGAAGGCATTGGGTAAAACCCTTTACCCTGCTGGCAATAACATCTTCAACGCATTCGAGAAAACCCCTTTTAGTAATGTCAAAGTGGTGATACTGGGACAAGATCCCTATCACGGTCCCGGACAAGCACATGGCCTTAGTTTTTCCGTGCCCGATGGCATCAAACCGCCCCCTTCCCTCGTCAACATTTACAAGGAAATGAAAACCGACCTGGGTCTGGAAATCCCGCAAAGCGGCAACCTCACCAAATGGGCTGAACATGGCGTACTCCTGCTCAATGCTTTCCTGACGGTAAGGGCCGGCGAACCTGCCTCCCATAGCAAAATAGGCTGGGAAAACTTCACCGATGCTGTCATCCGTAAAATATCCGACCAAAAAAGAGATGTGGTGTTTCTCCTCTGGGGACGCTTTGCCCAGGACAAACAAATCCTGATAGATGCCACCAAACACCATATCCTGAAAGCGGCTCATCCCTCCCCTTTCAGCGCCGCCAATGGCTTCTTCGGTTGTAAACATTTTTCCAAAACCAATGAGCTCCTGCTAAAAGCTGGCATCGAACCGGTAGACTGGCGTCTCTAAAATAACTATCTGTATCTTTACCGTAAGTTATCAGTTATGTTAAAAAATATACTGGGAAGAATTTACGCACTATACGCATTGTTATTGTTTGCTGGTATGATGCTGATAGTTCTTATCCCTGTCTCGATTGCCTCATTTTGGCCAGAGCCTGTACCTACACGTGTTTTTATCGCTATAGGCCGCAGATGGATGAACATATACCTGCCGTTGATCGGCTGCCCTACAAGGCTGAAAGGAATGGAAAACTTTGCCTCCGGTCAAACCTATGTGATTGTATGTAACCACAACTCAATGATGGACGTACCGATCACCACCGGTTATATACCTGGTGCCAATAAAACCCTGGCCAAAGCCTCCATGGGTAATATTCCGCTGTTCGGTATACTGTACAGGATCGGTGGCATACTTGTGGACCGCAGCAGTGAAGCCAGCCGTAAACAAAGTATTTTGGACATGAAAGAAGCGCTCAGCAAGGGCATCCACATGCTCCTATATCCGGAAGGCACCCGCAACCGCACCGCAGACCCGCTGAAATCGTTCTATGACGGCGCCTTCGCACTGGCCATAGATACGCAGATGCCGCTGATGCCTTCGGTACTGTTTAATACCAAAAAAATCCTGCCACCCGAAAAAACATTCTTCGCCTGGCCGCATCGGATCGAGTACCATATACTCCCACCCATCCCCACCACCGGGATGACCCGCGATGATATGCCCGCATTAAAAGAAAAAGTATTCCGGCTGATGTGGGATTATTACGAGGCAAATAATAAAGACTAAGCATAAACGAAAGAACCCGTTTGAATCAAATCAAACGGGTTCTTTCGTTTCAGTAACTACTATATTGGGTATACAGCACCATACCAGAATATCCCAACGACGGACATCATAAAAGCAGCCCCTTCAGATGCCTCTCTGCGGTGCATTCGCGGCGTATCAGCTCCTGCAGTTTATCTACGGTTGCATCGACTACGGGCACGCCTGCACGCGCCCGATATCGTTCAGATGGTTCAATATCTCCGGGTTCTACCAGTCGCCCGGCAATACGATCGGATATCCCATAAAAAAAATGCAGCGAAGCCATTTTAACTGCTTCGCTGCATTTCTATGAAATATCGCTAAAAATCGTAAAACTGTCGCGATCGGTTGATTCGCAAATCCCGCAGGATACCTGCTTTGGGATTGATGGTGATGCTGAACTGCCGGAAAGTACCAAACGGTATCAGGTTAATCGACATCTGCCAACAGTGAAGGTCACGCGAAATATACATGTTCGTATAGGCGATCTGCATATTGGTAAAATCGAAACCACTATTCAGACCTATCTTCCATTTCGGTGTCAGGCTGAAGTCTCCGTTGAAGTTAACGTACTGGGTTATACGTCGTACTACGCCTCCGGAGTCGGGTATGACCTGGTTGGTATAAGACAAGCTATACGACAGGTCCACGCGCCAGGGGATATCGAAGTCCACATATTCTCCGGGGTTGTTACGCACCATCTGCAGCTGTCGTTGCTGGGCAGCCAGTGCGGCGTCTGCGTTAGTGATATTCTCCAGAGAGTCCATGGCCTTGCGTTTGTCCTGACTCTTCTTGTTGTCCTTCGACTGGAAGGAAGTACTCAGGGAGATGCTGGCATTGGTAAGGCGCCCCAGGCTGATCTTACCCTGCTGCCATACATATTTATCCAGACGGTGCCCACGGTTATCTACCTGATAGGGGTCGATGTTACCGCTGGCGGAGATATTGATTTTATCAAACAGGTTGGTACGGGCATAGATGCTGAAGGTGGAGAGCTTGAAGGAGTCGGCCACCAGGTTGTAACTGCCGTTGATACCAAAACCATCCAGGAGCTTCACTTTTTTCTCATGGTTGCCTGTGGTGTCTTTCCGGGAGAAGACTTTCATTTCCAGGTTATTGTCCAGGCCGAAGTTGAGACCTCCAAATGCCCCCGCCGATGGCACCCCTATAACGGAACCATCAAAGTAGGATACTCTTGTAAGATCTTTAGGATTGCCGCTGTACTGGTATGTATAATAGTAGGCGCTGGAAAGGTCCGGACGGTAGCTGGCGCTGAGTGTAGGGCGCACCACGTGGCGGATGGCTTTCACCTTGGAATGTTTGCTGAAGGCATACATTCCATACACAGCAGTAGACAGGGAGACGCTGGCACTGATGTCGCGGGCTGCATAAAAACCGGGGACGTAGGTAGTGTCTACACCGCCAACGGAATCCTGGGATACCCGTTTTTTAGGGTCCCATGATCTCACCACCTTTTTAGTGTACCAATATTCGCTATAGTTGATACCAGGTGATAAGGTCAGTGTTTTCAGTATCGGGATGGAGAACGATATCGGCACGTTGTGCTGCATACCGGTCTGCATGGCGTCCCACATCTGTTTTTTGCCGAACAGGGAGTCTTTGAAGTTAGCCTGGTTACGTAAAACAGCATTATAGGATACACCGATTTTCTGGTACCATTTGGGAGTGCCCACCATTTCCTTTGGCTGGAAAGGATAGATGGTGTTCACGGTGAAGGTACCGTCCGGGAAGGAGATAGACACATCACGCGTGCTCAGGTTCTGAGAGTGGTTCAGGCCCAGGGTAAGGTTATAAGGCTTGCCCTGCCAGGTTTTGGAAAAGGTGATAGACGACCCGATGTTGTTGTTAACACGGGTATTATAATCGAATACGTTATATCTGTTATATGAAGATGTTCCGAAGTTAACGCTGGCGCCAAAGTTTACACCAGGACGGGCTTTGCTGTCCATGCTGTGGTTCCAGGTTACCCGGAAGTCTTTGGAAGTCTGGAACTCGGACTTAACGGCCGGGTCTCCAAAGCGGGTATTGGCAAAGCTCAGGTTGAGGCCACCGTTGTATTTATAGCGTTTCCGGTAGGTAGGACTGGCGGTGAGGCTCCAGCTACCGTAGGAGTAAACATCACCCCGCAGGGTCAGGTCCATATGCTCCCCCATACCAAAGTAATATCCTCCGTTTTCGAGGCCCATCCCTTTCTGCTGGTTCACCACATACTGCGGTGGCAGGATACCGGAGCGCTGGCCCTGGGTGATAGGGAAGATGGCAAAAGGAATATAAAGTGGCGTGGGGATACCCATAATTTCCAGGTTAGCCGGACCGGAAATTACCAGTTTGTCCGGGATAACCTTTATTTTGCGGGACCTGAAGCTGAAGTGCGGTGTGTCCAGATTACAGGTGGTATAACCGTTTTTGTAACCGAAAATGGTATTATCCGCTTCTTTTTTGGTTAGTTCACTATGAATGTAACCTTCGCCGTACTGGGAGCGGGTATTGTAGATCTTTGCTTTCTGAGAGGTAAAGTTGTACCGGAGTGTATCCGATTCAAAGCTTTGGCCGCCGTCGTTCATCACGGGGCGTCCGATAAGTTTACCGGCAGTATCTTTGGCATTGGTAGCTTCCAGCACGCCGGTAGCCTGGTCAAAGTTCATTTTTTCTGCCGAGAGATCGATACTTTTATACTTTGTGTTGGCAGCACCATACAGATAAAAACGCTTGTCGGGCACCATCAGAATAATGGAATCTTTGGCTTTGTAGTTTACCGGTGCGTCCAGTGTATCTTTGGAGACCTTGGGCACAAAGATGGTATCCACCGTTACGTGTTTGGTGGTGTCCTGATCCCGGGAAACCACATTGGTATCCGAAGTAGGTTTAACCGCGGCTTTGCCGGCCTTGGGTTTTACCGTATCTTTCCGGGCGGGAACAGTATCTGCCAAATTTTTGTTAAAAGTCAGCGATGCGTGTGGCCTGGAGCCTCCGGACGCATCTATAATAAAGGGAACGGCAATAACCACACCTGCAAATACCAGGTATGTCTGCCGTAAAAACTTTTTATAATTATTTTTGTAACTAGAACTCATGTGTTAAGGCGGGCACAAACCTACAAGAAATTATACAAATTATTACAAAAGACAACTTGTAAAGTTTGGTGCCGTTCTGTGGGAAAGGTAGTGTAAACACGCATGGAGCAAAGGAATGATTAATTTAAACAGATAAACTTATTTTTTTATTTTTTGTGATCACAGCACCCATTAAAATGAGAATCATGCGCTGGAACCGATTTTGGATCTTAGGACTGGGAACATTATTCACCTGTACCTTTTTTATTCAGGCAAAAAACAATCCAGTTTCCAGGAAACAGGAAAACCCTATCAGAACTATTGTAATTGATGCGGGACACGGTGGTGAAGACCCCGGGGCTAAAGGAAGCTATTCCACAGAGAAACAGGTGACACTGGCAGTAGCCCTGAAACTGGGCAAGATACTGGAAGACAACCTCCCTGATGTAAAGGTGGTGTATACACGAAAAGTGGACCGTTTCGATGATCCCCGCAGAAAAGCACAAATCGCCAATGATGCCAAGGGGGATCTCTTCGTTTCCATTCACTGTAACTCTACCGGCAAAATCCGGAAGGTGACCGGCTACAAAACCGTTTACCGCAAGAAAGGCAAAAGGAAGATTGCAACACAGCAACCGGTATATGGCTATTTCGCCAGCAACGCAAAAGGTACGGAAACGTATATATGGGCTACCAGTAAGAACAACGCCAAAATGGAATCCCTGAAACAAAACTCCGTGATCGTACTGGACGCCAATTCAGAAGAAACCAAACAGCTGATGGATGATACCGACCCGGAAACATTCATTTTGCTCAACACCCTGCGTAACGCCTACTTCGACCAGAGCCTGCGCCTCTCTACCCTCATCGAAGATGAATTTACCAAGGTAGGTCGCATCAGCCGCGGCGCCAGACAAAGGAATGAAAAAGGGATCTGGGTACTGTCTGCCACTGCAATGCCAAGTGTACTGGTGGAACTGGGCTTCATCAGTAACCCGGAAGAAGAAGACTACCTGAACTCCGCCAACGGACAACAGGAACTGGCCATGGGTATCTTCAAAGCCATCAAACGGTACAGGGATGAACTGGAGCGCTTTACCAACAGCCGCAACTCTTCCCTGGGAGAGGAGACGACCGCCAGCCGCCCGCAGGCATACCACAAGGCAGGTAAATCCGGTAAAAAACCGGCTGCCCCCCGCCCCGATGATGAATACTGCGTGCAGCTGATGATATCAGATAAACTTTATACACCGGGAGCTTCCATTTTCAGGAAGCTCCATGGTAATATCGCCAGGGAGCAAATTGTCATGAATAAAAAAAAAATGCACAAATACACCTGGCGGCATATTAAATCAGACCAGCAGGCCACCACGGCTGTACGAAAAGCCCGGAAGCTCGGCTTCAAAGACGCTTTCGTAACTTCCTGCTAACCATACGTTCTCCCCAATACTTCCCCCCTTTTACCCCACTTTTCCCCTTTTTATTTCGAACATTTTCTGTCTGCGACTTCCCGTGCACGCTTTTTGATTATTTTTGCGTGAACGTATACGAATCTCATGCTCAAATTATCTAATGAAACCAAGGTTGGCATACTTACCGTGTTGGGTATAACCTTACTCGTACTGGGCTTTAATGTATTGAAGGGAAAGAGCCTGTTTTCACGCAACAAAACCATATATGCAGTCTACAAACAAGTAAATGGACTGCAGCCATCCAACGCTGTACAGGTAAACGGCCTGGTGGTAGGTAGCGTTTCAGAACTGAATGTAAAGGATAATGATCCCTCCCAAATACTGGTAACGATCATCCTCACCAAAAAAATAGATATCCCGCGCAACTCCGTAGCCCGCATCAGCAGCGATCTGCTGGGCGTTAAAACCGTACAGATGGAACTCGGCAATGCTACAGAATACCTGAAAAGCGGCGATACCATCTATGCTGCCACAGTAGACGGCTCCATGACAGATGCCCTGAAAGAACAAATCAGCCCGCTCGTGAAAAAGCTGGAAGGCACCCTGTCCAATATCGACTCCGTACTGCTCGCCGTAAACGATATCCTCGACACCACCGCCAAAGGTAACCTCCAGGAAACCATGCGCAATCTCAATACCAGCATGCGCCACTTTTCCCACACCTCCGCCTCTCTGAGCTCCCTCATGGACCCACAGAAAGGCAGTGTACACGCTACTTTCAACAACCTGGCCGCCGTTACCGGCAACATCAAAAACAATAACGAAAAAATCAGCGGCATCCTCGATAACGCTAAAAAAACCACCGATGCGCTGGCCAATGGCAATCTCGATAAAACATTGCTGCAATTCCAGCAAACAGTGACCAACCTCAACGCTACCATCGCCAAACTCAATACCACCGATGGTACCGCAGGACTCATGCTGAATGATAAAAAGGTGTACAACAACCTCCAGAACTCACTCGGCAGCCTGAACAAGCTGTTGGAAGACCTCCGCGTCAACCCGAAACGTTATGTGCATTTCTCCCTGTTCGGCAAAAAAGACAAAACGAAACCACTGCCTTCTGATACTGCAGCGGTACAACAATAAGCACTCATGAATCAACATATCAGATCAGTCCTTTTACTGGCAGTCATATGCCTGGCAGCTATATTGCCCGCCAGCGCGCAGATCCCTGCGCAACCCGCCCCTAAAAAAGGTACCGTGATCGAAATCCTGGGTGCAGACACACTGCAGCTCATTGAGAAAGACACGATCAATATCACCCGCTTCATCGGCCACGCCAGATTTAAACAGGGTACCACCCTCTTCTTCTGCGACAGCGCCGTCAAAAACAATAAAACCAATATCGTTGACGCATACGGCAACGTACATATCAATCAGGCCGACAGCATTCATATCTATGGCAACTACCTCAACTACGACGGTAACACCCGGCTCGCCATCCTCAGAGAAAATGCCCGGCTCACCGATGGAAAAGTAACCATCACCGGCCCGGAACTGCAATACGATATGAACGCCAAAATAGGCAGCTACCTGAAAACAGGCCGCCTGGTCAACGGTAAAAGCGTCCTCACCAGCGATGAAGGCTACTACTACACCGAAACAAAGGAAATGCACTTCCAGCGTAACGTGGTACTGGTAGACCCGGACTACACGCTCACTACAGACGCCCTGCTCTATAACACGGAAACCAAAATTGCCAACATCATCGCTCCCACCACCATCAATGAAGGTAAGCGCATCATGTACGCCACCAGCGGTTATTATAATACCGACAAAGGTTATGGCAACTTCGGCAACCGTCCTACTATCGAAGACAGCACCGGCACCCTCACCGCCGACAATATAGAAATGGACAAAATCACCGGTATGGCCTATGCCACCGGCAACATGGTATATAAAGATACCGTCCGCAAAATGTCGCTGCTGGCTAACCATGGCATTGTGAACCAGAAGGAAAAGACCATCCTGGCCACACAAAAGCCGCTGCTGATCATGGAGAAAAACAAGGATACCATGTACCTGGCCGCCGACACCCTTTTCTCCGGTATTATCCGGCCTGGCGACAGCCTCTCCATCCCCTCCGTGAGCGGCCTCAAAAGAGAACCGGTCAAGGAACAGCTACGCCCTCTTAAAACCATCCGGCCAAAGGAATATATACCCATCAACATCTCTCCGGTCAATAAAGGCGACTCCCTCGCCAAAAAACAACTGGACAGCGTTCCCGGAGCTATCATGATGTTTGTGGCCGACAGTGTACTCGCCAAAACCAAAAATAAACTCGACTCCAACCGGGTCAAACTGGTTAAAATGGCGCCGGCACCCGATATTATCGCGAAAGACTCCCTGCCTGGCATCAAACACCATGCAGACAGTATAGCTCTCTCCACACCGAAGGATACCGCAGACCAGCGCTATATCCTGGCCTATCACCATGTACGGATGTTCTCCGACTCCCTCCAGGGTGTGGCCGACAGTGTATATTACTCTAGCAAAGACTCTATCTTCCGGTTCTTCCGTAATCCGGTATTATGGTCCAACAATACCACACAGCTCAGTGCAGACACGATGCTGATGTTCACCAAAAACCAGACTGCCGATAAAGTGCTGATGATCAAAAACGCTTTTATCATCAACGAAGCCGGCCCTGAAATGTATAACCAGGTGAAAGGCAATACCATCACCGGCTACGTGGCAGGCGAATCACTCGACTGGATGCATGTGGAAGGAAACGCGGAAACCATCAACTACATAAAAGATCAGTCGGGCGCCTATATGAGCGTCAATAAAGCACAATGTGCTATCATCAACATCTTCTTTAAAAAGGGAGAAGTAGATAAAGTGGTAATGATTAAAGATCCGGAAGGAACAGTATTTCCTTTCACCCAAAGACCCAAAGAACAACTGCAGCTGGAAAACTTCCACTGGGATATCAAACGGAAGCCCAAAACGAAGTACGAGCTAATGCAATAAATTCATTTGATTATTGGGTTATTTGATTATTTGGTTGTTGCCCGATAATCAAATAACCCAATAATCAAATAATCTAATAACTAAATGTATTTATCTTGATCAGAAGCGCATTCAAAACCCTCCTGTCCCCCCTCCACACCTTTTTAAAAGACAGCCGTGCCGTAGGCATTATACTGATCCTCTGTACGATCATATCTATGGTACTGGCCAATTCTTCCCTGCAGGAAGGTTATGTTGACTTCTGGAACGCCCTTTTCAATCCTGCCGGCGGGCACCATTATCAGTACCGCTCCCTTTATCTTCCCAACTCCTATCTGTTATGGATAAACGACGGCATGATGGTACTGTTCTTTTTTCTCGTAGGCATGGAAATCAAACGGGAATTGACTGTAGGTGAACTCTCTTCTATTCGTAAATCCATACTCCCCGTACTGGCAGCTATCGGCGGCATGCTCTTCCCCGCTCTCATCTTTACCTTATTTAACGCCGGTTCCGACTATTCCCATGGCTGGGGCATCCCCATGGCCACCGACATTGCGTTTTCCCTGGGTATCCTCTCCCTGCTGGGCAAAAGAGTACCGGTATCCCTGAAAATATTCCTGATGGCACTGGCCATTATCGATGACCTGGGCGCCATCCTTACCATCGCCATTTTTTACACCCCGCATCTGGACATGCACTACCTGCTCATGGCGGGAGCCGTGTTGCTGATTCCGATATTACTCAATGTCCTGAAAGTAAAACGCCTGATATTATATTATATACCCGGTGTGGTTTTGTGGTATTGCCTGTTCAACTCCGGCGTACATGCCACCATCGCCGGCGTTCTGCTGGCCTTCTGTATCCCGCAGGAAAAAATTGCTGACCTGGTACACGATCTGCATGACCCGGTGAATTTTATTATCATGCCCCTCTTTGCATTGGCCAATACCGCGATACAACTGCCATCAGATGTAGTGGGCGCCTTGCATAATAATATCAGCTACGGTATTATTGCGGGCCTGGTGCTGGGCAAACCCCTCGGTATTTTCATCTTGTCATTTACAGCTGTAAAACTGAAGCTGGCCAGTCTGCCTTCCAAATCAGGCTGGATGCAGCTGATCGGCGTAGGCCTTATTGCCGGTATCGGTTTTACCATGTCTATTTTTATTTCTTCCCTGGCTTATGAAGAAAGAGAATATCAGATCATTGCCATTATTTCTGTTATCGCAGCTTCACTGATAGCGGGCATTGCAGGGTTTATTTTCCTCCGTATGCTGAAACCGGCCCCTCTCATCAAAAAAGGCAGTTGATAGCTGATTGGCACTGTTATTGTAAGCCTACTCCGAATTTTTGGATAGTCGTATATACTTTAGAGTGATTAGCCAACGTTAATAGACGCATACATTTTTTGTATCAATTCAAATAGCAACAATCTATGAAAAAAGTCGTGTTATTATTCAGTCTGATTGCCCTGCTGGCAGTACAGGCTAACGCGCAGAAAAAGAAAAGTTACGGTAGCAGCGTAGAAAACTACAATACCGCACTCGGTATCCGTGTGAACCCATGGGTGGTAGGTTTCACTATCAAGCATTTTATACAGGGCCCTCACGCCATTGAAGGTCTGGTAACCACCAACCACGAGCATAGGGCCAATGTTACTGTCACTGGTCTGTACGAATACCACTGGAACATCGGTAAGCCTGAGCTGAACATGTACGCTGGTGGTGGCGCGCACATTGGTTTCTATGACCGCCGTGACTATGATTGGGACCGTTATATAGACAAGGGCAAAGGTACTTACGTATCTCCGGGTCTGGATGGTATCATCGGTATCGAATATACCTTCAAGAATATTCCTTTAAACCTGAGTGCTGATCTCAAACCTTATGTACAGTTTGTTGGACCAACCAACTTCATTGGTGAAGAGATTGGCGGTTTATCTGCAAGATTCACTTTCTAACAGGAAATAAAACACTAATAACCCGTAAACGGATCATGGCTCACCATGATCCGTTTTTTATGTTCCGTCATTTTAAAGTACTTTTATTGTTCAACTGCTGGCTATGAAAATCTTCTCAGCTGCCCAGATCCGGGAGGCCGACGCTTTTACGATAGCGCATGAGCCTGTGAGCAGCACCGACCTGATGGGACGGGCTGCAGGCAAATGTGCTGACTGGCTGATGGAACACTATCCCCCTTCCTATCCTTTTTATATTTTCTGTGGTAAAGGCAATAACGGTGGCGACGGGCTGGTGATAGCTCAAAAGCTGCTGGATGAAGGTTATCAGGTAACGGTTTGTCTGCTGGAATACGGTAGCAAAGCCAGCGAAGATTATATCTATTACTACCGGCGGCTGCAACAGCAATATGCAGGCCGTATCCGTGAAAT
The DNA here is from genome assembly GCF_018255755.1 of Chitinophaga sp. HK235. Taxonomy (NCBI): domain Bacteria; kingdom Pseudomonadati; phylum Bacteroidota; class Chitinophagia; order Chitinophagales; family Chitinophagaceae; genus Chitinophaga; species Chitinophaga sp. HK235. The sequence goes on from NZ_CP073766.1 coordinate 2,984,328, forward strand.
CGCTGATGTAACCGGCTTTCCGGAGTTGCCCGCATCTGCTGTGATTGTGGATGCCATCTTTGGCACGGGTCTCAACAAACCGATAGAAGGCTGGCTGGCGGGTATTATTCACAAGATCAATGACCAGCATCCCCGTCATGCCATTGTGGCCATCGATATGCCCTCCGGACTGAAAGCGGATACCAGTTCCCGTAACACACCGGTCATACAGGCCCATCATACCCTCAGTTTCGAGTTTTACAAACTGGCTTTTCTGTTGCCCGAAAATGCAGCCGTGGCGGGGCAGGTGCATATTCTGCCTATCGGCCTGTCACCGGACTATATAACGCATACGTCTACACGTTACCATCTGACAGATCTGGACATGATGCGTACCATTTATATGCCGAGGACACCATTTTCTCATAAAGGCACCTACGGTCATGCTTTGCTGATAGCCGGCAGCCGGGGCAAAATGGGCGCCGCAGTACTCAGCGCCAAAGCCTGCATCCGGGCTGGTGTAGGGCTGCTCTCCTGTCATATCCCCGGTTGCGGGTATGATATTATGCAGATCAGTGAGCCCTGTGCCATGTGTATTACTGATGAACTGCCCGACCACAGTACCCATTTTCACGAACAGGCCGATGCCCGCTATAAAACCATCGGCATAGGCCCGGGGCTGGGCACCGCTACAGCTACTGCCAGCTCCCTCGAAAAACTGCTGGCCACCTATAAACGCCCTATGGTCATTGATGCCGACGCACTGAATATGTTGGCCGTATATCCCTCCCTGTTATACCAGGTGCCGGCAGGTTCTATCCTGACACCTCACCCCAAAGAATTTGAGCGCCTTTTCGGACCTTCTGCCAATGATGTGGAACGGCTGGAACTGTTGTCCAAACAGGCTGTGCGCCTGCAGTTGTATATTCTGCTCAAGGGCAGGTATACCGCTATCGGCTGCCCCGATGGCGCAGTTTATTTTAATGCCACCGGCAACCCCGGTATGGCCACCGGCGGCAGCGGCGATGTACTGACAGGGATCCTTACCGGTTTGCTGGCCCAGGACTATTCTCCCAAAGCAGCTGTATTACTCGGTGCCTGGATACATGGCTATGCCGGCGACCTGGCCGCAGCACATCTCTCGCAGGAAGCCATGAGCGCGGCAGACATTATTTCCAACCTTGGCAACGCTTTTATGGAGTGCTTTTATTGACAGCCAAAAGTGTAAATCACACCCCCATGAGCAGATATTAACAAATATCTCCCCTCCCCTTTTAATTCATCATTCGTAATTCGTAATTCAAAATTTTATTATTTATATTTATTGGATAACATTTACTCAATACGCTATTTTTTCAACCGAGCAATTTAAATACGCTTCTATGAATATTGTTTTCCTCGTTCCTTGTTTTGGATTACTGGCTTTGTTATTTACTGCTATCCGAAGTTCCTGGGTTACCCGCCAGGATGCGGGTAATGAAAAGATGAAAGAAATAGCGCAGCATATTGCAGAAGGCGCTATGGCATTTTTAAAAGCGGAGTATAAAGTCCTTATTTATTTTGTTGTTGTTATCGCCCTGTTATTGGGATACATGGGATCGTCGCACCATACCTCTCACTGGTTTATTGGTGTAGCCTTTGTGATGGGCGCAATTTTCTCCGCTACGGCCGGATTTATTGGAATGAGAATCGCTACTAAAGCTAACGTACGTACAGCGCAGGCCGCACGTACCAGCCTGGCCAAAGCACTGGGAGTATCCTTTACCGGTGGCTCCGTGATGGGCATGGGTGTTGCCGGTCTGGCAGTATTGGGCCTCGGTTCCCTGTTTATTGCTCTCAAAGCGTATTTCGGCGCTGCAGCCAATACTGCAGAAATGGTAAAGACCATTGAAGTGCTTACCGGTTTCTCACTGGGTGCAGAAAGCATAGCCCTCTTTGCCCGTGTAGGTGGTGGTATCTATACCAAAGCAGCCGACGTAGGTGCTGACCTGGTAGGTAAAGTGGAAGCCGGCATTCCGGAAGATGATCCCCGCAACCCTGCCACCATTGCCGATAACGTAGGCGATAACGTAGGTGACGTGGCTGGTATGGGCGCCGACCTTTTCGGTTCTTATGTGGCCACCGTACTGGCTACCATGGTATTAGGCTCTGAAACCACCTCCCAGGACCTGTTTGGCGGTATCGCTCCTATCCTGCTTCCCATGTTGATTGCAGGATCAGGTATTATCTTCTCCATGATCGGTACCTTCTTCGTAAAAATAAGCGACAATGCCGGACTCAATACCAGCGTGGTACAGCGGGCACTCAATATGGGCAACTGGGGTTCTATCGTGCTCACCGCCATCGCCTCCTGGTTCCTGGTTAACTGGATACTGCCCGACGGACCTATGGTACTGCGTGGCCATGAGTTCACCAAAGGCCAGGTTTTTGGTGCTATCGTGGTAGGTCTTGTAGTAGGTACCCTGATGAGCATTATCACCGAATATTATACGGCCATGGGTAAACGCCCTGTGCGCTCCATCATCCGGCAGTCTGCTACCGGTGCAGCTACCAATATCATTGGTGGTTTGTCTGTAGGTATGGAATCCACTGCCCTGCCTATCCTGGTACTGGCTGGAGGTATCTATGGCTCTTATGCGTTTGCAGGCCTCTATGGCGTGGCTATCGCGGCAGCCGGTATGATGGCCACTACAGCTATGCAGCTGGCCATCGATGCTTTTGGCCCTATTGCCGACAATGCCGGTGGTATTGCGGAAATGAGCGAACTGCCTAAAGATGTAAGAGAAAAAACCGATATCCTGGATGCTGTGGGCAACACTACTGCTGCTACCGGTAAAGGTTTTGCCATCGCTTCCGCCGCCCTTACCGCACTGGCACTCTTTGCTGCCTTTGTAGGCGTGGCCGGTATCCAGGGAATCGATATCTATAAAGCCGATGTGCTGGCAGGCCTGTTCATTGGCGGCATGATCCCCTTTATCTTCTCCTCCCTCGCCATCGCAGCCGTAGGACGTGCCGCCATGGCCATGGTGGAAGAAGTACGTCGCCAGTTCCGGGAAATACCTGGTATCATGGAAGGCACCGGCAAACCGGAGTACGACAAATGCGTAGCCATCTCCACACAAGCCTCTATCCGTGAGATGATCCTGCCAGGCGCTATTGCCCTCACATCCCCACTGCTCATTGGATTCCTCGCAGGCCCCGAAGTACTGGGCGGATTCCTCGCCGGCGCTACTGTCAGCGGCGTATTAATGGGTATCTTCCAGAACAATGCCGGCGGCGCCTGGGACAACGCTAAAAAATCATTTGAAAAAGGCGTGGAAATCAACGGCGAAACCTACTACAAAAAATCAGAGCCACATAAAGCTTCTGTTACCGGTGATACCGTAGGAGATCCCTTCAAAGATACTTCCGGCCCGTCTATGAACATCCTGATCAAACTGATGTCCATCGTTTCGCTGGTAATCGCCCCTACCCTGTCTGAAAAATTCCATACCAAGGAAGTGCCTCCGGTGGTGAAAATGAAAACCGTCACCCCTCCGGCAGCTAAAGCTTCCGTTTATGTAATGAAATAATTTAAATAGCGGACAACACCCGGACCAATTTTTTACTTTCTCATTTTCTTATTTTTTGACAAAATCCCAATAAGAAAATAAAAAATAGGAAAATGAGAAAATTGATCCCGGTTCGTTGTCCGCTAATTTTTTAAATTTTACTGTAATTTTTTTTGTTACAGTAAAAAAGAACTGTACTTTTGTCCTACAAACTGTAATAAAAAATAAAACAGTTAAACAATAAGCCTTGCGGGGCTGTAATTATATCACTACAAAAACGCATTGACATGAAAGTAGCTATCATCGGAGCATCCGGATTCATCGGCTCCGCCCTTTTAAACGAAGCGCTCAACAGAGGCCATCAGGTGACTGCCATCGTACGCCATCCTGAAAAAATTCAACTTAAAAACGACCATCTGACTATCAAAAAAGGGGATGTAACCAATGAAGCTGAAGTAGCGGACCTGGTAGCCGGCAATGAAGCTGTTATCAGCGCTTTCAACGCTTACGATACTGCTACCTATGTAAAAGCCATCCGTGCTATCATTGGCGGCATTAAACAAGCCGGCATTAAAAGACTGATTGCCGTAAGCGGAGCAGGCAGCCTGGAAGTAGAGCCCGGCGTTCAACTGATCGACACTCCGGGATTTCCGGCAGAATATAAAGAAGGAGCCGCTGCCACCCGGGAAGCTTATAAAATCATCAAACAGGATAAAGACCTGGAATGGACCGTGTTAAGTCCTGCTGCCATGATCGCCCCCGGCGAACGTACCGGCAAATTCCGCCTTGGCGGCGACCAGCTGCTGGCTGACGCCAACGGTGAAAGCAAAATATCCACCGCCGACTACGCCGTAGCCCTGATCGACGAGCTGGAAAAACCACAGCATATTCAGCAAAGGTTTACAGTAGCTTACTGAACTGTGATTAATCCTGATACTACTGATGTTCCTGATAGGCGGAGATTATAGCGGAGATTAAATATAAAAGAGAAGAGCCTGTTGATACAAAATCAACAGGCTCTTCTCTTTTTAGTTATCTCTTTTAAAAATGTGCTCCTCTTTCATCTCCGCTTAGATCTTCGCCCATCAGGAGAATCAATGACATCAAAATCAATCATAGTTCCTTGGGCTCACACCAAACTTCTTCTTAAACGCATTACTGAAGTGCTGCGGAGAAGAATAACCGGCTTCATCCGCGATGATAGCCAGTGATTTACCGCCGGACAAAATCAGTTCTTTGGCCAGGTTCAGCCGGTGATCGTTGAGATAGCCGAAGACAGTGGTTTCAAAAATAGCTTTGAAACCGGATTTGAGTTTAAACTCGTTCAGGCCGGTCATACGTGACAACTGTTCCAGGCTGGGAGGGTTATGCATATTGTCCAGCAGCAGCTGCCGGGCATGGTGCAGTTGCTCTATTTCTCTGGCTGGGATCTTACGGCCTCTGATGGTAATACCGTTATCGCTTTCAACCTGGTCACATTGCAGAGCCAGCAGCTCCATGATTTTGGACTGAAGGAACAACTTTTTCAAACCGCCTTTATACTGACACTGGCGTATCTCGGCCAGCACCGTTTTCATCTTTGGTGTGATGAGGGGGTTCCTTTTATCCGCCAGGATAGCGCTCTGTTTGTTCGCCACCCGGTCAGCCAGTTTACCCAGCACCTGTACATTATTGTCGGCCAGTTCAAGAAAACGCTCAGGTATGAAATTTAATCCCATTATCTGAATCCCCGGCTGTTTCTTCAGCTCGGCAGATTCTTCCCGGTGAGGAGAGTAGACAATGTTGTGTTGTAGCGAGGAAAACCGGAAATTGTCCCCCATACCTTCCACAGAAGTACAGATATCGCCCTTTTCCATAAAAAGCATAGACACATGGGGGATCACATCACCCGTGGCAACAAACAGATCTTCATATACTTCTGCTTCGCATATCACCAGATGAATGCCATCAAATTTCGACTCCTGTATGTTATAAGCACCAAAATCCAGTCTCCGTTCGGTGCTTTCCTCGATAATAGTCCTTGATGTGGACAAAGTTCCGGGAGAAAAAGGAAAGTCTTCCTGCAGCAATATCTCCCTGAGCTCATTTCTTATCACTACAGTCATAAAATAATCCGTTTCGTATAAGTTATAATCCTTTTCGTGTAACAGCTATACGGATAAACAGTAGCAAATTTGCACAAATATATTCCGCAAAATTCAAATTTAAACGCCATGATTGGGATATTCCGTACAAATATTAACACTGTTAAGGATAAAGATAACGTCATTCAAGCTATTTCAACCGCCTTTTTCGTAAACGCCTGCAGTGTGGATATTGAGGACTGTGACAAGGTATTGCGGGTGATCAGCCCCCAACAGGTGGCCGAAAAATCCATTATCGAATTTGTGACCCGGCTGGGCTTCCATTGCGATATTCTCGATTGATCCCCCGAAACGTATGCCAATAGCGAATATTGAGTTTGAGGGTACCCCTGCTTCAATCTCAATATTCCTTTTTCAGTTTTCCCCACTATCTTAGCCCCAATTATTACCAAAAAAAATAATCTATCCCGAATAGGGGTATTGATTCCCTGTTACGTCTTATTAGCAATGTCAGACAAATCTGGAATAAATTATCTCAAAATCACGATTTACCTTTTATGAAAACTACGGTCACCATGTTGATGACCTTGCTGGTATTAATGCTGGCAACGCGTCCAACGATAGCACAACAACGTTTTACGGTTAGTGGCTATGTAAAAGACAAACAAAACGGAGAAAGTCTGGTTGGGATCTCTATAGGTAAACCAGGTACTTCCGTCGGTACCGTTACCAACCAATACGGCTTTTACTCCCTTACCCTCCCTGCCGGGGAACATGAACTTCAGTTTTCGTATATGGGATATGCTCCTGTTAAGACAACAGTAAGTCTCAATAGCAACAAAACACTGGACATCAAGCTGGAAAGCAGCAGCAGCCAGCTCAATGAAGTCACTATCAACGGGCAGAAACAGGAAAGAGCGGTAAACACCCTCAACACCAGCATCAACAGACTGGACATCGCGCAAGTGAAAAAAATGCCCGCTTTTATGGGAGAGGTGGATGTAATCCGCTCTATCCAGACGCTGCCGGGCGTAACTACCGTGGGTGAAGGCTCTTCCGGCTTTAACGTACGCGGTGGCAACAGCGACGAAAACCTCATCCTGCTGGACGAAGCACCTGTTTATAACTCCAGCCACATGCTCGGCTTCTTCTCCGTATTCAATCCGGATGCGGTAAAAGGTATCAACCTCATCAAAGGTGGCTTCCCCGCTGAATACGGTGGCCGTACCTCTTCTGTACTGGACATTCGTATGAAAGACGGTAACAACCAGAACTTCAATATCAACGGTGGTATCGGCAATATCTTCAGCCGCCTGTCAGTAGAAGGTCCGCTGGTAAAAGACAAATCATCCTTTATTGTGGCTGCCAGAAGATCTTACATCGACATCCTCATGAAACCCTTTGTAAAAGGTGACATGAAGGATACCAAACTGAACTTCTACGACCTCACCGCCAAAGCCAACTACAAATTCGATAAAAACAATACCCTCTTCCTCAGTGGCTACTTTGGCAGAGACAAATTCGGCCTGGGCAAAGACGTTGACATGAACTGGGGTAATGCTACCGCTACCCTGCGCTGGAACCATGTGTTTTCCAACCGCCTGTTCCTCAACCTCACCACCTACTACTCTAAATATGATTATAGCCTCAACTTCAGCAATGGTTCCAAAAAACAGGACGACGAACAGCTGCAAGGCTATAAATGGACTTCCGACATTGTAAACTACGGTCTGAAACCATCCTTTACCTACTACCTCAACTCCGCTAATATCCTGCATTTCGGCGTACAGGGCATCTATTATACCTTCCGTCCGGGTACCGGCACAGGTACCGAAGGGGATATCAAACGTATTAAGGAACTGACAGATAAACATGCACTCGAGTCTGGCGTATATTTAGATCATGAGTGGAAGCCTACAAAGAAATTCGGTATTCAGTACGGCGGCCGCTTCTCTGCCTATCAGCTGATCGGTAAAGGTACTGCCTACTATTTCAACGATACCACACCTGGTATCCGCAAAACCCTCATCGGCAGCAAAACCTATGGCGCCAATGAGCTGATCAAAGGCTACTACTACTTTGAGCCTCGCCTCAGTGCCCGTTATGCCTTCAACGATCAAAATGCCGTGAAAGTAGGTTACAGCAAAACTACCCAGTTTATGCACCAGCTCTCCAACACCGCATCCCCTACCCCACTGGATATCTGGACACCCAGCACCAACAACATACAACCCAGCCTGTCTGACCAGTATACCATCGGGTACTTCTACAATTCCCCCAACGACTCCTATGAGTTCTCTGCAGAAGCTTTCTATAAAACCACCAAACACCAGCTGGACTATATAGACAATGCAGACCTGCAGCTCAACCAGCTTATCGAAGCGGATCTGCTCCCTTCAGAAGGACGCGCCTACGGAATTGAACTGTACGCTAAAAAAGATATCGGTAAAACCACCGGCTGGATCAGCTATACCCTTTCCCGCTCAGAAAGAAGAACACCTGGTATCAGCCTGGATGAGTGGTTCCTGAACCGTTACGATCGTACACACAACTTCAACCTGGTACTCACACATACCTTTACCAAAAGGACTTCCCTGTCTGCCAACTGGGTATATGCTTCCGGTACACCCGGCACTTATGCTGACAACAGGCTGCAGTTCCAGGACTGGGACATCCCGTATAACAGCACTGAACAACGTAATAACTACCGTCTGCCGGCGTTTCACCGGCTCGATCTCTCCCTCACCCTCAAAGGCAAACAGCTGAAACGCTGGAAAGGAGAATGGGTATTTTCACTGTATAACGTGTATGCACGCAGAAACGCCTACAGCATCTACTTCAAACAAAATGAAGATGATCCCAACAAACGGGAAGCTGTTCGTCTCTCTATCATCGGTTCCATCATACCGGGTATCACGTACAACTTCAAATTTTAATCTGTCTAAAAAGTAATTACATGAAAAAACTGTCATTGCTCATCATATCAGCATTAGTAGGCCTTACCGCCTGCGAAGACAAAATAGACCTCGACATCGCTCAGGGTAAATCTTTGCCGGTGATGGATGCCTGGATCACTACAGAAGCGGGACTGCAAAAAATCAAATTCACTATGTCTGTACCTTTTACAGACAACAACCCTGCACCAATTATCAACGATGCCGCCATCACTCTGTTTGATGAAACTGCCGGCAAATCTTATGCATTTGGCTTTAAAGACGGCATGTACAGCTATGATGCCACCAACCAACCTATCGGCGTAGTAGGCCACGCCTACAAATTGCATGTGGAATATAAGGGAGAGATATTTGAAGCATACGATACTATCAAAAGAGTGACCACCATCGATTCCATCACCCTGAAGTATAAAACCAAGGAAGAAACGATGAACGGTAAAGAAGGCTACTACGCTACTATGCACGCTAAAGATATAGAAGGGGCTACCGATTATTACTGGATCCGCTCTTATCGCAACGATACGCTCAGACGCCTGCGCGACGGCTTCTCCATCGACGGCTCCTATGACGAAGGCGTTTCTGACGGTGCCACCTTTATCCTGCCAATCGCAGAAGGCATCACCGACTGGAGCAAACCATTCCAGGCCAACGAAAAAGTGATTGTGAGGCTGATGTCCGTTACCCGCCGCAGCTTCGACTTCCTCAGGCAGGTAGACCAGCAGGTGAATGCCGGCGGTCTCTTTGCCAAAGTGCTGGAGAATGTAAGATCCAATGTCAATAATGTTACGCCTTCCGGCAAAACGAAAATACTGGGCTGGTTTGGTACTTCCGCCGTCAGCCGGTCGGAGAAACTGGTTAAGTAAACCGACGAATTTTATTAAAAGGGGGATTTCCGGTGTCGGAAATCCCCCTTTTTTTGTAAATTAAGGTGAAAGAAAGAATCCATATGCCTCCTAACCTGATTATGTATGCCATCCCCGGTTTTGTGCTGCTGATACTGCTGGAGATTATCATTACCACCATAGATCACAGACACCTTTATGAGCCCAAAGATGCCCTCAGCAGCATTGCGATGGGACTTGGCAACGTATTCATCGGCCTATTCACCAAAGGTGTTATTCTGGGCATCTATCTTTTTCTGTATCAATACCGGTTTTTTACCCTTGGCTTTACCTGGTGGGCATGGGTATTATGTTTTTTTGCAGACGACTTCAGCTACTACTGGTTTCACCGCAGCAGCCATACCGTGCGTTTTTTCTGGGCATCACATGTAATTCATCATTCTTCTCAGAAATATACACTGGCTACAGCGCTGCGTCAAACATGGACCGGCAACCTCACCGGTACTTTCGTTTTCTGGCTCTGGATGCCGCTGGCAGGCTTTCATCCGGTGATGGTACTGAGTATGCAGGCCATCAGCCTCATTTACCAGTTCTGGATACATACAGAAGTGATCCATAAACTACCCAAACCAATAGAATACATCTTCAACACCCCTTCTCATCATCGGGTACATCACGGCTCTGACATCGAATACCTGGACCGTAACCACGCAGGCATCCTCATTGTCTGGGACCGTCTGTTCGGCACTTTTACACCGGAACGGAAACGACCGGCATATGGGCTTACCAAAAACATTCACACCTACAATCCTCTGCGCATCGCTACCCATGAGTGGCTGGACATATGGCGCGATATCCGTCACGCCCGGTCTTTACGGGAGGTATGGCACTATCTGCTGGGGGCTCCCGGCTGGAGCCCCGATGGAAGCCGTCAAACCACCCGCCAGCTAAGAAACCGTTAAACTATTGACCGGATTTTTTCTGGCTGCGTTCATACTTTGTACGCTGACCGTCAGCATTGCCACCAGCACAGCTCCCATGCTGGCTGCCGCAAAGATCCACCAGGAAAGGGTGGTATGGTAAACATATTGCCCCAGCCAGCGCGTCATACCATAGTATCCCAATGGCATGGCAATGAGAATCGAAATGAAAATCAGCCGGATAAAATCACCGGATAACAAGGCCCAGAGATTAAAAACAGAGGCCCCCAATACTTTCCGGATACCAATCTCTTTGGTCCGGCTCGACACGATAAAAGCCGACAATCCAAATAATCCCAGACAGGAGATAAACACGGCCAGCCCCGCAAATATGGCTGCCAAATGGCCCAGGCGTTTCTCGTCAGAGAACTTTCTGGCATAGTTGTCATCAATAAACTTACATTCAAAAGGAGCCGCAGGATTGTATCGCCTGAACACCTGTTCTACTTCGGCCAATGCCGCTACTATCCCGGCTCCCGGCCTGATGCGCACGGTGATAAAATTATGCCATTCGTACCCCAGTATAAAAAGCGTAGGGGCTACCGGCTGGTAAGGTGATTCCATAATCATGTCTTTCACGACACCCCGGATCTGACAAGGTTTTCCACCGTAAAGTACCGTCTCGCCCACCGGATGGGCAAAGCCCAGCAACCGGGCAGCCGTTTCATTGATCACCAGAGAACCTGTATCGGTAGCATATTCCCGCGAAAAGTCCCGTCCATCCTGTAACTGCCAGCCCATGGTTTTGCCATAGTCATGCGTAACGGCTATACATTTAAACTGCGGTACCATATTGGGATCTTTACCCTTCCAGCTGATATCCTTTACATTTTCCGGCACTTCCGTAGCTGCTACGGATGAATAAGCCATATCCGCTACAGCACCGGATTCCAGGAGATCCTGCCGCAGTCTGTTGTAATTGGCCTGATATAATTGCGGGGTATTTATTCCCAGTGTGATCAAACCTTCCCTGGTATAACCCGCAGGCCGGTTGCGTGCATATTGCAGCTGGCGGAAAACGACCATGGTCCCGATCACCAGCGTGATAGATACCGTAAACTGTAACACAATCAGCACCTGCCTGGGCAATCTGGATGTTTTACCTGCTGCGAAATTACCTTTCAGCACTTTGACAGGCTCAAAGCGGGATAACAGAAAAGCCGGATAACTGCCTGCCAGCAAACCTGTGACCAATGTAAAAAGCAGCATGCCAGCCCAGAAAAGCGGATTCCCCCATGGAAGTGCCATATCCTTTTCTGTAAGTGTATTCAGGGCAGACAGACCACCCTGTACAATCAATACACTCAGCACCAGTGCAAACAAAGCTACCAGTATAGATTCTGTCAGGAACTGCCCTATCAGCTGGCTGCGCAAAGAACCAATGGCTTTACGTAACCCTATTTCCTTCGCGCGATGCTCACTCCGGGCTGTCGCCAGGTTCATAAAATTGATCACTGCCAGCAGCAATACAAACAAACCGATGGTAGCTACCAGCCTGACCATACGGATACGGCCACCGGTATTAAAACCATCGGTAAACTCACTGTAAAGGTGCCATTTGTTCATAGGATGCAGTGAAAATGTCTCTTTACCGGCCTTATCATGTCCCTGCGCGAGGTCCCTGATTTTGGCAGATACTGTTGACAGCGAAGCCTGATCATTCAGCTCCACGATCAGGTCCCAGTGGTGGGAGCTCCAGTCTTTTTCGGCATCTTTCAGCCATACCAGCTCCCGCTCAGCTTTTGTCCAGGGCAGGAATAACCGGGTGTCATGGAAGGAGGTATTGTTGGGAAGATCTTCGTAAACGCCGGCCACTTTCAGGTCCATGCGGTTATCCATGCGCAGTATTTTGTTTATGGGATCTGTGTCCCCGAAAAGTGCTTTCGCCAGTGATTGAGTCAGTAATACCGAAGAAGGATCGTTCAGGGCATCCTGGCGGCCGGCAATCATTTTAAGAGACAGCATCATCGGAAGATCGGGCTGCGTCCATCTACCGGCGGCGGATATCTTAGTATCCCCGTTGGCCAGGGTATGGGTATAGTTGGGAAACGCCACCGCGATCCGTTTAAAGTCAGCCCCGTATTTACTGCGCAACTCGTCAGCCAGTGGAATGGGGACACCCGGACTGGTGACCAGCGCCCCGTTGTTCTGTTCTGTGCTCACCATACGGGCCAGGTGGTCATGACGTTCATGATAGTAATCAAATGACCATTCATCCCATACCCACAGGCCTATCACTAAAGCTACGGCCATACCCATGGCCAATCCGATCATGTTAATACCGGTATACAGTTTATGATAATAAAATTGGCGGAAGGCTATTTTGATATAGTTTTTTATCATATGCTGTTAATGAATTATCTATCCGCACCAAGGAGATGCCAATAAATATATATCTAAAAGTTACAACAATACACATATACTATTTTCATCTTTGTTCGGTTTTAAGACATAAATTGTTCGTTTTTGCTGACTTTGTTCGTTTTCCGTTCATCCCGGTTAAAAACCACTTTATCACTTTCCCTTGCGATTTTTTTGGAATTACGAAAACAATCGTACATTTGTTTACGAAGATATTCGTACAACAATAATCATTCTGAGCAAACCATGACTGGGAAACATATAAAGCCAACTGAAAGCGAACTTGAGATTCTGAGTATCTTATGGGAGAAAGGTCCCTGCACTGTACGGGAAGTGCATGATATCTTATCTGAAACCAAAGATGCCGGTTATACTACTACGCTGAAGTTAATGCAGATCATGCATGAGAAGGAGTTGCTGGAACGAGATACCAGCAGCAAAACGCATGTATACAAAGCAGCTGTTTCGCAGGAAAAAACGCAACAGCAACTACTGAATAAAATGATTGATACTGTCTTTGGCGGATCGGCATCCAAACTGGTATTACAGGCATTGGGGCATCATCGTTCTTCCGAAGCGGAGCTGGATCAGATCCGGCAATATTTGTCTGAGATGGAAAAACAACAAAAGCGATAACAGGTAAAAAAACTGACTATGCACTTATTACCTATTACCGGTGATCTGGTACGGGCACTGGGCTGGAGTATTCTCCATGCCATCTGGCAAGCTTTTTTCGTATATGCCTGCCTGAAAGTAGTATTGAAACTATGGCCCATGGCCAGTGCCAGGATCAAATACAACCTGTCGTTTTTTGCACTCACTGGGATATTTGCCTGGTTTCTGATTACCTTTTATCAGCAGTTGCAAGCTATTTCTGCTACCCGTCAATTGGTGGTACAATATAGCGCCACTGATCTGGCCTTACTGGCCGGGCAACCTGCCGCCCCCTATCCCGGGCAGGCAAAGATGGCACTGTTATTTCCCAGCCTGGAGCTGTGTTTTCCAATACTTGTTACCTTATACCTCGCAGGCATGCTGATCATGGCGATCAAGTTGGCATCCGACCTGCTGCAATTGCACAGAATCCGCACTACCATGGTAGAACCTATGGGTGAAGCATGGGAAAAACATCTCCACAAACTGATGGCACAGTTACAGTTGTCCCGTAAGGTGCAGCTACTGCTGTCCCGTTATGTCCAGGTCCCGGTGATGATGGGTTTCCTTAAACCCGTGATCCTGCTGCCGGTGGCCATGGTCAACAATCTGTCGGAAGAACAGCTGGAAGCCATCCTGCTGCACGAACTGGCACATGTTAAACGCAATGATTATCTGTTGAATATCTTCCAATCCGTTGTTGAAACCATTCTTTTCTTCAATCCCTTCGTATGGCTGATTTCCCGTATCATCCGCCAGGAAAGGGAACATTGTTGCGACGACCTCGTTATCGCGGGGACCGTTCAACCCCTGCATTATGCCCGGGCACTGGTTGCATTGGAAGAGTACCGGTTAAATTCCAATCCCCTGGCCATGGCTGCTGCAGATGACAAACAACATCTGTTTTACCGCATCAAAAGAATCATGGAGATGAAAACAAAACATCTTAACTATAGCCAGAAACTCATGGCAGTCCTGATCATTGCTACTGCACTCGTTTCCATTGCATGGCTCAACCCTGCCAAAGGAAAGAGCCAGGACCAAAAACAACATCAGGAAAAAGCTGCAGCTGATACCAGCATCCGCCAAACAGTTATTTATACCGGTCCGGCCACACCCGTTCCGCCTCCACCACCGGCGCCTTCCACCATCCCCGGACCAGGCCAGCCTGTTCCTCCGGATGCTCCACCACCGCCGCCGGACGCACCGCCAACACCAGATGCTCCGCCTCCACCACCGGATGCTCCCGATTTATCAGATCCTGATGTTCTTACATTTGTCTACAATACCGTAGGTCCCATGGTAATGGCTCCCAATGCTGCTACCCACATCTCACCTCTATCAGCCTTCTTTACTGACAGCGTTCCTGGCCGTTCCCGCACCAGCGATTCACTCATGATCAGAAAGCAGCTGCAGGCCGCACAAAGAAGCGTGGAAAAAGCCATGCAGCAGCTTAAAGAGGTAGACATGAAGAAGATACAGGCAGAAGCCAAAGCTGCTACCGACAAGATTGACTGGAAAGCACTGGCCCAGGAATCACAGGCTGCCCAGCAAGCTGCCCGCGAAGCACTGAAAAGCATCGACTGGGCCCAGCTTCAGAAAGACATCAAGACTGCCTACGAGGAAACCCGGAACAGTGAGGAATGGAAGAAGGCTAGTGCAACCATGCATAAAAAAATGGCAGAAAACAGGCTTATCATGCAGAAAAGTATGCGCGAAGCCAACAGTAAACTGATGGCCCTCAATCAGCAACGGATGATCGTTATGCGTGACTCCTTCAGAGCCCGCGGAGAGGAAATGCATAAACTGATGGATGAAAAAAGAACCGCGGAAAATGCCCACAGGCAAGCGGAACGCGCAAAAGTGCAGGCCGAAATCGCGGCACGAAACGCTCATGGTGCCAGTGAAAGAGCTGCCACCACTTCTAAAACGTACCGCGAAATGATCAACAAAATGGCCGATGATAAATTGATTGATACCAAACAATCTTTCTCCATCGAGAAGAATGAAAACGGTCTCTATATCAACGGTGTCAAACAACCAGACAATGTGGCTGACAAATACCGTGGATACATGCAGAGCAAACGGATGAATATCAAACAGCAGGCTCCCGGCAATCTCAATATTGACATAGAAAACTAATCGTTCGTTCGTACCAAATAAGAAAGCGCAAAGAATGATACGGCTGGAGTTGCTAACAGCGGCCCGTCGTATTCTTTGCGCTTTCTGCATTTCAGGATTACCGAATAGGGGTCCTAAGGTAATCCAGGCATAGGAATGAACACCATAACCTGTTATTTAACCAGGTTTATATAGAAGGATAGTAACAATAAAGGCGATAGGCTGTTTCCTCTATTGATATCTAAGTTCAACAACTGAGTACCAATCAAACTGATACCCACTTATGACAGGATGATCAACATAGACAACCTTATAGATGAGCATATGAACATCTATAGACTAAAAATTGAACTGTGATGATAGTGATGAATCTGATGAGGCTAGACGAACAAACACCAACAATTGAGCGCTATTAATCCGCTGAATGTAAAATGGTAAAACCGACTACTTGCAGCACTGGCCCCACGATGATTTCCATTTCCGTAACTTTGGCCATGGCAGGCCCTTTACGGCACCAGGTCAAAAATTCTTCCATCACCGTCTCTTCCGCTTCTGCCAGAATCCATACTGCCTTGTCCTGCGTATTTTTGATCTGTCCCTGCACACCCAGCAGGTCCGCCATATGCTTTGCATTAGCCCGGTAACCAACTCCCTGTACGCGGCCTCTCACAATGATTTCTTTATGCACGATTGATTTGGTTGTCATAATATCAATGGTTATCGCTAAAAAATGTCTGAATCAGGATAATACAGATTGGTAAGACTCATTGGTGTATCTACCGATGATCGAACGAATGTAACGATTAATCCTGTGGCACTGAAATACATTTATCCTTATCAGTCCGGTACTCAACACCCGGTGCATACAGCTACTATGGCCGATATACCAGCGGATAATCATTTTATCCGGAATATCACCTGTACCTGCACACTGATAACTGCGTAACAGTGTAGTAAGTAAAGAAAAGACAGAGAATGGTTAACTTGGGGGAAACAAACTACAGATGATAAATTGAAGAAACAGGGGTAACAAAATAAGTATCTGCAATCTTTACTGCAGCATAATGTGATTCGTTCAATTTTCATCCAATGCATCTCCAACTGCCCTTCCCGATTCAGACAATGATCTACATGATACAATATAAATGATTCAACTGCTTATGCAGCATAGTTGAATAATGATCCGGTCATATGTTCAATATCACCAAACACAATGTCTCTCACTCTTTCATATTTGCCTCCTGTCACGGGTCTTCTCATCAGCGTTAAACAGTGGCAATTGAAACTCCGTACAAACAGCCGTTGTGTTAAAGCCGGTAAAACTTTGGCTACTGCCGTGTCATCCAGTCCCCTGGCTACTGTCATGTAAGGTTTGAAATTCTGTGGCTTCAGATCAAAACACTGCATAATACTTTTGTGCAGGTCCATCAGCGGTTTGGGATTGGCCACATTTACACAGATACTCTGCCGTCCGTCTGCATGTTTCAGCGCTTCCAGCCGGGAGGTATAGATCGCAAAACCTGACTGCCGCTTTGCTACTGATTCCACCATATCAATAAAGTCATCTTCAAAACGTTGCGGAAACTCAGATCTGAACAATGGGATATATACCGGTGCCGTAATTACAGCTGCATCCTTTAAAGAGGTTGCTATAAACTGACGAATCCGATTTACATCTTTCGATACTACTACATCCGGATTCACCACCAGTAAATAATCAAATAACGCTTCCGAAACTTCATAATTCGTATTCATAACCTGATATTTTAATTCTTCCTGTTAGAATGACAATACGAATATACAACCTTTTCCCAGAAATACTAATTTTTTTAGTATTTTATACTAAAAAAATACGCAGAAATATTTCCCGCGTACAACCCAAATATCTCCAAACGCAGCGTAGATACACCTTTCGATGTATCTACGCGTTATTTTTTTTGCTAAAAAATACTAACTCAGGTGCTGAATGATAGCCACAAAATCGCCGGCCACCAGAGAAGCACCACCAATCAGGCCGCCATCCACATCGGGGTTGGCAAACAGTTCACCAGCATTGCCTGGCTTGGCGCTGCCACCGTACAGGATAGTCAGGTGCAGTGCAGCCTCACGGCCGTATTTGGCGGCAATCTGGGAACGGATAAATGCATGCATATCCTGTGCCTGTGCTGCACTGGCGGTAAGACCGGTGCCAATAGCCCAGATCGGCTCATAAGCAATCACCACATCTTTGAACTGTTCTGCTGTGAGGTGGAACAGGCTTTCCTCCAGCTGTTTGGCTACATAAGCATTCTGGGTTTCTGCCTTCCGGATATCCAGCGGCTCACCGCAACAGAAAATAGGCTTGATGCCAGCTGCCAGGGCCTGATCTACTTTCCGGGCCAGCACCCCGTTGCTTTCCTGAAAATACTCCCTTCTCTCAGAATGCCCCAGGATCACGTAATCCACACCTACAGACTGCAGCATCTCTGCGGAAACCTCGCCAGTATAGGCGCCGGATTTTTCGCTGGCACAGTTCTGCGCCGCCACATAAAAGCCCGGATAGTTCTTCAGCAGCGATTTAGCCCTGGTCAGATAAGGAAATGGAGTGGCTACCACTACTTCCTGCCCTTCCGCCAGTTTCAGTCCGGCCTGCAGAATGTCGTTGATCAGCTGTTCACCCTGTGCCAGTGTAAGGTTCATCTTCCAGTTACCTGCAACAATTTTCTTTCTCATAGATTATTGTGATATTAAGTTTTAAGGTCGTTGTGCATTGGTTTCGTTAAATACCGCCTCCAGTATCTTCCTGTCTGTATCCTCCAGCTGCCGGCCTTTAAAGGCCATCCACGCGGCAGCATCACGCAGCGCTTCCGGCAGCCGGTACGCGGCCATGCCCACCTGGTGGCCCCAACTGAATGATGGCAAAAACACCGGCGGGAAACCCGCACCAAAAATATTACAGGATACACCCACCACCGTACCGGTGTTGAGCATCGTATTAATACCACAGCGGCTGTAATCACCCATCAGCACACCACACTTCTGCCCTGCTGTAGCAGTTGACTGCAAGGCTTCCATCCATATCTTTACAGGGGCCGCATTATTTTTCACGTTGGAACAGGAGGTATTAGCCCCCAGGTTGCACCATTCACCGATCACCGCATCGCCAACATAACCATCATGTGACTTGTTGGAATACCCGAAAAAGACACTGTTCTTGATCTCTCCGCCTCCAATGCAATACGGGCCCAGCGTAGTAGCCCCATATACTTTTGCTCCCATCTTCAGTACTGCGCCCTCTCCCAGTGCCACAGGCCCTCTCATGGCACACCCTTCCATCACAAGGGCATTACGGCCAATATAAATAGGCCCTGTAGACGCATTCAGGATACTGCAGTTCACCGAAGCTCCCGGCTCCAGGAAAATATTCTCCGGCGCCACTACCTGGTTGCCTTCCGGCAACGGAGCAGAAGTCCTCCCCCGCGTCAGCAGAGCAAAGTCCTCCCGGATAGCCTGATCGTTCAACATAAATATGTCCCAGGGCTTAAAAATCCCTTTTACCGGGCCATTATAGTTTTTACGATCGGCAGATGCCAGCAGATGTACTTCACTGCCCTGGCTCGCTTTAGCAATAAGGTGATTGTCTTTATAGAGTTCCTGGTCTGGCTTCAGGGCAGCAACTGCTGCTACCAGCTCCTCATCCGGCAGGATATGTCCATTTAATAGCACGTTTATCCCGGCCTCACTGGCACGGTTCAACGGAAACTTTTCCTGTAAATGCGGTACAGTGAAATGACTTACTCCTGTACCCAGCCAGTACGCCCATTTCTCCTGTATGGTAAGTATTCCTACTCTGCAGGCGGCAATGGGTCTTGTATATGTAAAGGGGTATAACAAGTCACGTACGGGCGTGTCGAAAAGAATGTAATTACGCTCCATAGGGGTTAAAAATAAAAAATCCCATCGATAAGCCGATGGGATTCTTTAAAAATATCTCTGCAAACACTTATGCTTTCTTAGCGTAGCGTTTGTTGAATTTATCGATACGTCCTGCGGTATCCACCAATACGTTCTTACCAGTATAGAAAGGGTGAGAAGTATTGGAAATTTCCAACTTGATCAACGGATATTCATTGCCGTCTTCCCATTTAACGGTTTCTTTGGAAGGAGCAGTGGAACGGCTTAAAAAGCTGTATCCGTTTGACATATCTTTAAATACCACAAATCTGTAACTTTCTGGATGGATTCCCTGTTTCATATCAAATATTATTGTAAATACAGGGTGCAAAGGTAACCAAAAATCTTTAACACCCAAAGTTTATTGTAAAAAAAATCAGGATTTCATATTTACATACTGTAAAGCGATACCCAGGTTGGCTTCCCGGCACTTTTGTATAACATCCTGTAAATCATCTATTTTCTTAGCGGTTACCCGTACCATGTCGTCCATAATGGCGGCTTGTACCTTTAAACCGGAATCTTTGATCATCTTTACGATCTTTTTGGCATCTTCCTGCTTGATCCCGTTACGGACAGGAATATCCTTCTTATACACTTTTCCGCTCTGGTAACCTTCCTTGCTCTGGTCATAGATAGCAGCGTCCAGGCCCTGACGCATGGAACGGGAAATCAGCACGTCCAGCACCTGACCCAGCTTCATATCACTGTCTACTTCTATGTTCAGCACCAGATCTTTCTTATTCAGCTCTATTACCACATGAGAACCCTTGAAATCAAACCGGTTGGTGATCTCCTTCTTCACTGTGTTAATGGCATTATCCAGTGTCTGTAAATCTACTTTGCTAACAATATCAAAGGACGGCATAACGCAACTTTTTTTTATATTCGGACGACAAATATAAAAAAGAAAAAGCAGGTAGTGAACTACCTGCCGATATATAAATCTAAATCTAAAAAAATTAGAGCTTACGAACTCTTCCCATACCAGAAACAGACTGGGTAATGGAAGGCTCGCCTTTATATTTTACACGGCCCGTTCCGGACGCGTTGGCATTCAGTTTTTTATCTACCTGCACACTGGCCTCCCCACTACCGGAAACCCCTACTTCTGCCTGCTCTGTCTGCAGATCCAGCGCATCGGCGTTGGCAGCACCGGAAATCATATATTCTCCCTTGTTGCATTTACCTTTCAGCATTACTTTGCTGGCACCGGACAAACCCACTTCCAGCTCTCCGATATTCAGGTCCAGATCGGCATGAGCCGCCCCGCTGAAAGACAGGGTCAGGTTTTTGGATTTAAGAGTCCCTACCCCTTTGAAAGAACTGGCACCGCTGGCAGTCAGTTTCTTCACATCCTGCAGGGTAACGTATACTACCATATCTTTTGTAGGATTAAGGTTCACATTGTCGCCGGTGGTAATTTCCAGTTCTCCATGGGAGACTTCGGTTTTAATATAAGGCAACAGGTTTTCTTCTGCTTCTACTTTTATACTATTGGAACTGCCCTGCTGCACCACTACTCTATAAACACCGGAAGTGCTGATATCGGTAAAGTTGCCGGCTGTTCTGTTCTCTGTTTTTATGTTTCCATTGCCCCTGATTCTCTCTGTACGATGGATGGTAAAAGATACCAGTAACGCGAAGAGAACCATAAAAGAGGTAGCAGACACTACATACTTGATCGTTTTCATGTGGATTTTTTTAGAGAGATTTATAGTTTAAGGTTTTAGAATGGCCGAATATTAATAGGCGTCAAGGCTGGCGTCTGCGTTGGTACCTTTTATTTTGATTCGGGGCGAACTTTCATTGCCATTACCTGCCTGGGCGGTGTAGCTCAGTGAGGAAGACGTTTTATTGGACACCACGTTTTTCAGTTCCAGCCCGCCCGTGCGGAGATCACCATTGACCAGGAGAATATCCAGCTGTAGAGGCAGTTTGCGGGGCACCGCTACTTTCAGGTCCGAAAAGGTTAGTACCAGGTCGGCTCCTTTAAATCCGGGTACCACTTTTTTTATGGTCAGGTCACCATAGGTGATTTTCATGTTGATATCCTGTACGACCTCACCCAGGTTGGCATCGGAGAAGGTAACGTGACCGGCTACACTGTTTACCCGTTGAATTTTATAGTTATCGTAGTTGGCAGACAGTTTCAGGTCTCCCAGATTGGTAACGGTATAATTACTATAGTTGGAAGATACGTCCAGGGTTTCCAGCTGTTCTGCACGCAGCTCTGAATAGTTGCCTTTCACCACTACCTTGTTGGCTTTGCCGATACGGCCCTTGTCACAGTAGTTGATACGCAGGGTCAGGTCCTGGGCATCACGGACATCATACGAACAATAGTTCATGGTCAACTCTGCCGGGAAACTGAATTTATCTGCAATCACATCGCCGAAAACGTTGTCTACCTTCAGACGGGAAAGACTTTGCGGGATATACACGTCATAATCGATGTTCACATATTCCTTGGAGTCTTTTTTGCTTCCAAAAGAAAACCAGGAACCTGATTTGGAGGAATTGTACACGGTAGTCAGAGATACCGCCGCACCGCTTTGCTGGGTGGCAATTTCCACCATCTCTGTTATACCCTGCGCTTCCTGATCATTTTTACCAAAGCCGGTAACGCTTACCACGGCTTTGATTTCATTTTTATTCCAGGCGTGAAATACCACTTTACCATATTTGTTGCTCAGGTTAAACGAAGCACCCGCGTTAACGGTAAATTCCTTTGTGATGACTTTCTTATAGGTAACTTCACCCTTTTCAGCACAAGCGAACAGCGGAAATAACAAGCAGAACAAGAAATTAAATCTCAGCTTCATATCGTTTTTTTAGGTGAGTGGGAGCTGCGTGTTTATCCTGCAGCTCTTCGAGAATTTTATCGAGGAGGTCGAGTTTGAGCTGATAATAGCGTATCATGGCGCCCCGGATTCTTTCGTTACCCGGATTATTTTTCAGTTCATTCTCCAGTGTTTTATAGGTATCATTACGGAGCTGCAGTTCCTGGCGGGCTGCGCTGTCCAGGCCCAGTTCATTGGCCGGATAGGCATTGATCAGCTCCAGTTTTTCGTTGATGCGTGAGGTATAGTATAATTTGGCGTCCTGCATCTCAGGCAGGACGTTGGCTAGTTCCTGCTGATGTTGTTTATGTCTGGTCATATAAAACAGTGCGGCTGCGTTAACCAGTAATACTGCTATGACGGCGGCTTTGAACCAATTTTTGCTCAAAAGCTGTACCACCTTGCCTTTACGGCTTCCTCCCAGCTCTTTTTCCAGCGCTTCCCATACTCTTGGCGAGGGACCGGGGACTTCAAAGGCATCCCGGTGCTGTTGGATAAAACTTTCGAAATTGTCCGGCATTAACGAATTAAGTTTTGCTGTTTTACAATCTGTCTTACCTTTTCCTTCGCCCGCATATACTGCGTTTTGACGGTAGATTCGGTAATACCCATCATCTCCGCAATCTCCCGGTGAGAATACTCTTCAAACAGATAGAGATTCAGCACCGTACGATAACCCTGTGGCAGCCCGTGAATGGCTGACTTTACGGCTGATACAGTCCAGGTAAAGGAATCTTCATCGATACCTGGTTCTTCCACTACCTCTACCTCCTCTACTTCTTCATAGTACACTTTCTTTTTTCTAAGATTATTCAGACAGTGGTTCACCACAATCCTTTTAATCCAGGCGGTTACGCTGATATTACTTTCCAGCTTACCGATGTTCCGGTGTACCTGTATGAAGGCTTCCTGTAGCGTATCTTCCGCATCACTAACGTTACCGGTCATACGCAAACAAATGTTGTACATCGCCGCGGCATAAGCATTATACAGTTCGCGAAATGCGCGAACATCCCCTCTTTTGCAGCGGTCTATTACATTCCCGTCTATTTGCGTCTGATTCAAGTTATTGGCTGATGCTTTCATTATAAAGACAATGATTGTAAAAAAGGTTGCATGTGGTTGGGCCTTTCTCTGGAATTTTTGTTCTGCTTTGGGATAGGGCCTGTTAACAAAAAGCGATTAAATATTTAATTATTAATTATTTATATAGATAAATACTATTTATGCTTCTTGAAATTTTTTTTGTAAAATTAATTGGAGCGATACCTTTTCTGTTCTAAAATTCCACCAAACCCTGCTTTTTTGTGACGAAATGATGTTTTTTGAGGGAGAGAAACGCAGCCCTGACGAAAAGGGCCGCGTTTTTCCATCCTTATATATACCTAAAAAACCATCTTAATACAAGGTTATATTGTTATTGTGCTGATTTTACACGGTTCTGTTCTGCTTCCAGTCCGGTCTGACGGTTGCGGGCTGCCTTTACATTGGTATTACCGAAGCGGTAGTTAAAGGAAAGACGCACCTGCCTTGAATCCCATGAGTTAAACAGTGCAATGGTTCTGCCTGCATTTTCAAAGTCGGCGCGGAAATAGTTGGTACGGAAGATGTCTGATACTCCCAGTTTCACCAGACCTTTTCCTTTCAACACTTTCTGTTGTACACCCAGGTCACAGCTGAACATAGATTTCATTTTAAACAATCCTTCCTGAGTCACCTGCGGAGAAACATATTCAAAAACTGCTTCTGCACTCAGGTCCTTTGTGATCGTAAAAGACTGCTGGGTCCGGCCATAGAAGGCCATAGAAGACAGTTTCACGTCGTTTTTGTCCACCACTGTTTCAAACATATTGTAGGAAGCGCTAAGGGTGGTGAAAGAGCTCCACCATTTGGTGATAGGCATTGGCATAGAGATATTCAGGGTGAAGTTATTAGCCTTAGCCACGTTCTGGTAACGATAACGGGTAACGGTAGTATCTCCGGTGGCCTGATCTACGGCTGCTTCCAGAATTCTGGTCATCATATTGGTCGTATGACTGTAACCCAGTGAAGTGATAAGGAACTGTTTGAAGGTATGGCTGATCTCGAAGTTGTTGGAATACTGCGGTTTCAGGCCTGGATTACCGGACTGCATGGTATAACGGTCCAGATAAAATTCAAACGGGTTCAGCTCTTCATAGTCCGGACGCTGGATGCGGCGGCTGTAGGTAAAGCCCAGGGTATTGTCTTTGTTCAGCTCATAAGTCAGGGCAGCACTAGGGAACAGGTTAAAATAGCTGGAATCGTTCTTCACAATCTTTTCTTCGTTATTTCTGGTAGACTGGGAATTACCGCTGATGGTTGTCTGCTCACCTCTCAAACCTACCTGCACATTCAGTTTTTTGAATTGTTTGTTGAAATTGATATAGGCTGCATTCACATTTTCCTTATAGATAAAGTGGTTGGAGCGACGTTCGTCCTTAATCCAGCTATCATTGCGCAGCGAGTCAAAACGGGCGTCATTGTCGGTGGTTACGAAGCTCAGCTTAACACCGGCTTCCAGTTTGGCCTGGCCTTTCAACGGATGTACATAATCTATCTTAGCTGTTTTGATTTCGATGGTAGACGGCTGAATGTTACGGGAAGTATCGCTGCTCAGTCGCTTCATATCTGCAGCATCTTTGGTAAGGGCGATAATGGATGAATGCTGTTGATTGGTGTTGCGGGCATAGTCCAGATCAATATTCAGCTCTTTACCTGTGCTGTCGAGGATACCGCGATAGTTAAGGTTGTAAGCACCCCGTTTCCATTTACTGGGGTTATTCGTGTTGGTATGCAGAATAGAGTCAATTATGCCCGCAGTACTGATTTTGGTGGTAGCATCGCTGGGGATTTTACGATTATTGCTGGTCAGATCTACCATCACACCCAGGGTGTGATTTTTGGATACAAAGTAATCCATACCGATTTTTCCGCCATGGTACTCACTATTAGGTATCATGAGATTCTGCTGATCAAACACCCGACTGCCCCCTTCACCGTTAAGGGTACGATAAACGCCCAGCTCCTGGTAGTTATCGCGGTTGCTGTAGTTATAGGAACCGAATATGTTCATTTTTTCATTCCGGTGGTTGAGGTTGAGCCCTCCACTAGCACGGCCTCTGATACCATAGGCAGCGGCCAGGTTCACACTACCGTTGGTTCCGTAGTTTTTGTTCTTTTTCAGTTTCAGGTTGATGATACCCGCATTACCGGCAGCATCATATTTGGCGGAAGGATTGGCGATCAGCTCAATTTGTTCCACGTTGGAACTGGGCATGCTTTTGAGCAGCTCAGTGATTTCCTGGTTAGACATGTTGGTAGGTTTGCCATCAATCATGATCACTACTCCTCCTTTACCTTTCATAGAAATGTTACCATCCTTGTCTACATTGATGGTCGGGGATTTTTCCAGTACCTCCATGGCGGTGCCGCCGGCAGCGGAGATGCTGCTTTCCACGTTTACCACCATTTTATCGGCTTTCTGTTCTACAAAAGGTTTGCGGGCTGTCACGTCTACAGCTTTCAGGTTTTTGGAAGCTCCTTCCATGGTGATAGCCGGAACGTTTACGCTGGAACCGTTCACTTCAAAAGGTTTGCTGTAGGCTTTTGACATACCTACCGCTGCGGCAGCGATGAGGTATTTACCCTGTTTGATCTGTTCGAACTCATATTTACCGCTGATGTCTGCAATGGCTCCTTTTACGAGTGAGGAGTCGCCTGCTTTTAATAAGGTAACGGTAGCAAATTCTACCGGCTGGTCTCCGGTACGGACAATCTTACCTGCTACTTTGGTTCCGTTTTGTGCTTGGGAAGTTAACGCAGCGCCTACTATTCCTGCTGTTAAGGTAAACGCTTTAAAAATTGATTTCATATAAGGGCGGATTTAGATTATTTAGTGGTTTTTTAGACTTTTTTGTTCCTGGTTGCTTTCTCTTCACGACGTTTTTTGAATCCTTTCTTAAAGAACCTTGGTTAATATACTACAGTAGCTCATATACTACAGTAGCTTATCAACTACATTGTAAAAGTAGGTATCATGCATTACATAGTACCAAATCTTTACACAAACGGTTTATAGGAAGTGATGAACGGTAAAGTGTGACAGGAACAACAAGAAGACGACGGATAAAAGGAAATGTTTCAAAAAAAGCGGATTAAAAGGCACAGACTGGTTTTAAAGGTAAAATGACGGGCACAGGCGGTTAAAATAAGGTACCGACCGGCCCAAAAGCACAAATACAAGTGGGGTTATCCTTTTTTTCAGCATTACTGGAATACATCACCTGACATCATAAGCCAACAAATAGACGGAATATCTCCCTTTTACCCCTATCTGTGGTTCCGGAAAAAGCTACCTAAAGAACAAAAAAGAGCGGACATCTCCCCTAAGAGACATCATTGGTGGTAAACATCTTCAGAAAAGGAAGGACAAAACTGAAGGCCAGGGCTCCGACACAGCGCATCGGAGAGCGGATGTCAATTTAAACGCTCATCAATCCGAAAGAATTGTTTGGGAATATCTCTCCGGCGATGAAAATATTGCATCGTATATATAAATAATACAATTAATAGGGAAACCAATATAAACAGCCAGGTATTGAGTACTGACCGAAAAAAGTAACGGGCACTCAGGATCTTCCCCACCATCAGCACCTGGCTGGACCAGGAGGCGAATGTATCTGTGCGGGGGTTAAAATCGCGGTAGTTTTGTCCGGCCGGTAACGTGATTTTTTTTACCAGGGCCGGCATCAGCTGACGTATCGTTTTTAGCTGCCCGGCGTCAGCCACAGCAGTAAGGCACAGGGCTCCCTTACGGGTGAGGATACGCATTTCATAATTCAGCAGCGGCTCACCACGATCCACATACAGGAGGCGGGCCAGGTGCAGGGTATTGTTTCCCGGCTGATAATATGGAGGGATGACCCAGTCCATGCCGGTCACTATACAGAAGCCATTCCGTTTTCTCCACCTGTTTTGTTCATCCAGGTGCTGTTTCATTTCCTGCAAAAGAGCGGTATAATTAAGCTGTCGGGCTTCCGGCTCACTCACATACCCGGCAGAATCGGCGGATATCTCTATTCCCAACACATCTTTATCGAGGGGGCCGGATTGTTTGGGCAGCAACACTCCCAGGAAACCGGGATTTTCAGGATTTCCCCAGAGTCGTTGCACCAGGATGCTTCCCTGGCCGGCGTCCAGAAAACGAAAACCCTCCGGCACTTTCAGCAAGGCACCATTATTTAATACCACGGCTCCTTCCTGATAGGAAAATGAGGCACTGATCTTTTCCTTGAGATCCAGCTTGTCGTATTTATTCAGACTGTCTTCACGGGCAAGGGCCATAACCTTCGGGGCTCCCGACAAACAGATTAATAACAAGCATGTAAAATACATCCGCATAAAACCGGATTGAAAGGTTTCAGATTTGTGATTAACAGCTCAACAAAAATGGATAGTAGCAAAGGTTGTTAACAGGATCAGGTTAAAATAATATAGGCAACTACAAAATGAAGCGGTCAGCATCTTAGTGCTCTTGTTACAGCAGGTAAAACAAGTCGACTACTTTACCTGCTGTAATGCGTTCATTGTTCCGTGTACAACAAGATAAAAAAAATTTTACTTCTCTAATTGAATATTTTCGAGCATATCAGGTAATTCTTTCTGCAACAGCTCAAAAAACACCCGTTCTTCTTTTCGGATATGTGTTTCCAGGCTGGTGGCTATTTTATCCATATCATCTTCCAGATTGGTGCTTTCCGTGATGGCGCTGTACATAGAAGAGATAGCACGATGTTCTTGCTGCAACTCAGCGATGAGGGCATCTACTGCTGTATTTCTACCGGCGCATTTTTCAAAAAGATATTCTTCTTTCTGAATATGGGGAACCATGAGTTCCTGAAACACTTTCACCATATATTCAAACCGGGCTTGTGTTTCCAGCGGAAACCCTTCATAGGGAGCCGCATCCTTTTTCAGGTAGCGGCATACAAATAACAGACGCTTATGCTCATGCGATAAGGGTATTAGTGCTGAATGACGTTGCATAAATGATTCTCAGGAAGTCGTAGTTACAGGTGTATTTTTTTTACGGCAGTACAAGATCCAGATAATACCTCCTATCACCATAAGTGCAGAGATGATCTCGGCCTGAGTAGGGTGAAAACCGAAGATGTTGTATTTCGTGTTTACGCGGATCTTTTCAATGAAGAATCTTTCCAGACCGTTTAATACAAGATAGATACCGAAGATGACGCCTGGTACAGTTACTTTTTTGCGGATGGCCCACAATACGCCAAACAGTATGAGACAGGCGATAATCTCATATAACGGCGTAGGATAAACGCCAACAGGTAATACATGGCAGTATTGTCCATCGCAGCCTGGCAAAGGCACCCCTTCATTCACTACGTTATGCGCATACCCGGAAGCAAAAAACCAGTCCGGCAGGAAGCTCAGGGCAGCAGGTTTGGCAAAAGGCGCATGTGGAATATGGGCAGTATCACTGTATTGTTGCTGGAAGAAGTTGATGTTTTGTTGTACTGCCTTGTTAAATTCTGCAGGAGACACCTGTACCATATGTCCGGTATTATCGGTCACGTAGGCGCTGTTGTATATACCCCAGTCGCCATCACCTGCAAACTGACACCCCATTCTGCCCACTGCGTAGGCCAGCATGAGGGCTGGTGCTGCACTATCGATCAGATGTTTGATGCTAACCTGTTTTTTACGGGCATATCGCAGAATCACGATGGTGGCTACAATAAGACCACCGTAAAAGGTAAGGCCGCTGAAAGACAACAGGGCATCTATCGGGTTCTGTACAAAATCGTTCCAGTTCTCCAGATTGTGGAATACTTTGGCACCCAACAATCCGGCGATGGCTGCCATCACAATAATATCCGGCACCCGCTGGTGAGGCCAGACGCTCACAGTTTCTTTTCTGGCAGGTGCTCCTTTTTTGCCTTTGGAGCTGTTGTATTTCAGGAAAACCAGCAAGGCGGCTCCCGCTAGGCCGGCTAAAAAATTTCCATCACCGGAGAGGATAAAACCCTGGAAGTTCTGGGAAGCAGTAGCCCAGTTCAACATCAATCCAATACCTTTCCATCCCAGTAAAAAACCAAGTACACCATTGCCAATATATTCACCGGTAGTAGCAGGGCCACCTACCAGGATATTTTCTGTAACTGGCTTCAGCCAGCCCAGTTTTTCCCGACGTTTCAATTCATTTGTCAGCACATATGCACCTGCGAGGAAAGCAATGGCTACGAAAAAGCCAAATGTTTGCAGGATTTTAAACAGGGGTATTTCCAGACCGAACAGATCTCTGAAAGCGTAATATAAATTAGGATACATAGCCAAAAAAAAATTGGTGATCTGAGTTTTCCTATGAACAAAGCCGAATTATCAACAGGAAAATCAAACCACCAAAGTACGATGCAATTTCGAAATTCGAAATTTGAATTTCGGAATTAAAGTATTAGCAATATTGTTCAAACGCGTCGTTGAGGTTAGCAGCAATCATCTGTGCTGAGCGACCTTCAATCATATGACGTTCAATGAAGTGTACCAATTGTCCGTCTTTAAAGAGGGCAATAGAAGGAGAAGACGGAGGATAAGGCAGCAGGTGGGTACGGATCTGCTGAACTGCTTCCACATCAAAACCGGCAAAGCTGGTCGTCAGTCTGTCTGGTTTTTTTTCACTGCCGGCCAGTGCCATCAGCACACCCGGACGGGCTGTAGCGGCTGAACAACCACATACAGAGTTAATCACAACCAAAGTGGTTCCTTCTTTTTTCAGGGTTTCATCTACACTGGATGAAGTCAGTAACTCTTCGAACCCGTTATCCGTTAACTCTGCCTTTCTAGGCATAACTAATTCCGCTGGATACATATAATTATAGTTTTTTCTGTTAAGATTTTCAACAAAGTTAAAGATATAGGAGCAAAAAGTAAAAAAACGACCTCACAAAAAGACTTTTTGACACAAACCAAACAATCAAAATGCCATATTGTCATTATCTGTAACCTTTTTACTAACAAAATAGCAGTTTTACTGGCATGGTATCCCATTTGATCTGTAACCGGTGTTGAACAAAAAATTGATTTCACACAAAAAATTGATAAAAAACTATGACACACGTAAAATTCAACCACAGCCCGCTCCCCAGATTAGTTGAAGATATTTTCAACGGTGGATGGAATAAATATGTAAAAGATGACTTCCTGACCAGCGATTTCTTTACCACCCATCCGCCGGTAAATATCACAGAAACCAAAGACGCCTACCTGCTTGACGTGGTAGCGCCCGGTTTCTCCAAAGAAGATTTTAAAATCAGTGCCAACGATAAAGCTATTACCATTAGCGCTGAAAAGAAAGCCGAAACCAAAAACGAAGGCGACAAACAGGTACGCCGCGAGTTTAACTTCAAATCCTTCAAACGCTCCTTCAGCATCACCGATGCAGTAGACGCGAACAGGATTCAGGCAAAATATGATAATGGTGTTCTGAAAGTGACCCTTTCCAAAAAGGAAAACAAACAGGATGCTCCCAAAGACATCGTAGTAGAATAAGGGATACATATCGGCTTCCTCCGGGAAGCCGGGAATAACATGGGGGTTTATAGGAGGCATCGAAAGGTGCCTCTTTTCTTTATGTGTATAATTCACACAAACGTTGAATCCAGCGAAGCCTATTAATACAATAATTTGCTTCCTTAAGCAAAGCGCTAATGGCAAAGCATTTCAGGAACGCCTGGTTATTCACTAAAAACATTTACCTCAGCTCAGAGAAAGCAGTGATTGGACAGGTATTGCTCCGTACAGATGATACATACGAACAGGCAAAACTCCGGCTACTCTTTGATTATCTCTTTTTTTACATACTGCTGTTGTTTCCCATCCTGTTACTGGCCATGATCAGCCAGAATGAAGTCAACCTGGTACTCATCCCCTGTCTGGCCGGCGTCTTGCTGGGCTGCCTGTATCTATTAAAAAGAGGAGTCCCTGCCGGCATCATAGGAATGATCACTTCCTTTGGGACCCTGTTACTGTCTACATCCTCCTCCTTCTTTAATCATCAGGATCTGTCACCCAGATATGCCATTGCATGGGCCATGAGCATATTACTGGCTTATATCACGGTCAACCTGCGCACCTCACTGATCCTCTGTGGCTTACTTTGTGCATACCTCAGCGGGGTGGCCTATATCCGGATCAATGATGTCTCAATATATGTCAGCTCCGGCTATTCCGATTCCTTTCAGTACCTATCCAACCCAATCACTGTCATCCTCTATATGCTGTTTCTGATCCGGGCGCTGGGCCAGTATTATCGCAATATTATATCGATGGAACAGCAACGCGCCCACGAAAAGCAGAAACAACATCTGTCGCTGATCAACCAGAACCTTACCAAACAGTTCCTGCTGGTGAAAGGCTTCTCCCGGTCAGGCAAATCTGCCTTCATAAAAGGAGAA
Organism: Chitinophaga sp. HK235; assembly: GCF_018255755.1. Lineage (NCBI taxonomy): Bacteria > Pseudomonadati > Bacteroidota > Chitinophagia > Chitinophagales > Chitinophagaceae > Chitinophaga > Chitinophaga sp. HK235. The sequence continues at coordinate 3,016,127 of NZ_CP073766.1, forward strand.
ATGGAACTGCTGGAGGCCTGTTTTACTGAAATAGAAAAACAATGTGGTACAGCTATCGGATACCTCAATGAAGCCCAGGAAGATTAACCACTACACGTTCGTGTGAGATATAACATTTTTTTGTTTTTCAATATTCCCCCTTTAACCCGGAAAAGCCCCGAACTTCATTTTGTGCAAGTCCCCGTAAATGTTAATAATTTGTAAATGCCATAATAATAAATTGGCTTTAAAAAATACAAACTTTACAAGAACCGCTTAAAAAAAATTACAACTTTTAGGGCTTATCTATCGTAAACGGCTACCCTATATTTGTGATATCAAAATTATTTCCTATTGTCCTTATGCTAGTGGACATCATCTAACCTATGCCATGGATTGGGCTTTCAGCAATGAAAGCCTTTTTTCATTTGTGATAAAAACAAAAAAGGGGCTCTGGTTTCCCCGAGCCCCTGGTAGGATTACTAACCCATTTTTTTAATAACCCAATATCTTCAACATACTTTGAGAGGTTTGTTCTTTTGCGTACAACCAATCTTTCAGCTGGCCATTTTTGTCGTAGCCCACGATCACATGTTTGGGTGAAGGAATAAGACAGTGTTTGATACCGCCATATCCGCTCAGTTGATCCTGGTAGGCGCCTGTATGGAAAAATCCGATATACAGTGGCTCACCGCTGGGCTGCTGTTTAGGCAAAAACACCGCGTTGATATGCTCTTCAGATGTATAAAAGTCGTAGCCATCGCAGGTGAGGCCCCCCAGGTGAACTTCCTGGTATTCCTGATCCCATTTATTGATAGGCAGCATCAGGAATTTCTCACCGATACCCCAGGTATCCGGCAGGGTGGTAATGAAAGAGCTGTCAATCATATACCAGGATTCCCTGTCGTTCTGCATTTTTTCACCTACTACACTGTAGATCACGGCACCGCTCTCTCCTACAGTAAAGGAACCGAATTCTGTATAAATGTCCGGTACCGGTACTTTATTCTTTTTACAGGTACTTTTGATGTTGGCTACAATCTCGTTAACGATATAATTATAGTCATAATCAAAGCCCAGAGAGTGTTTAATCGGGAAACCGCCACCGATATTAATGCTGTCCAGTTCAGGGCAGATCTTTTTGAGCTGGCAGTACAAGTTGATCACACGGTTGAACTGGGACCAGTAAAAGATATCATCTTTAATACCCTTGTTCATAAAGAAGTGCAGCATTTTCAGCTCAAACTTCTCATTACCCTTGATTTTGTCAACATAGTACTCCAGGATATCGCGGGGAGGTACGCCCAGACGGGAGGTATAGAAGTCGAAGCTGGGCTCTTCTTCTGCCGCCACCCTGATGCCGAGTTTCACCTTATCTTTAATCCGGATATTCCGTTTGTAATCTTCCAGCTCCTCCTTGTTGTCCAGTACCGGGATCACATTTTTAAACCCGCTGTTGATCAGCCTGGAAATGGCTCTGGTATAGGCTTTGGTCTTAAAACCATTGCAAAGCACAAATGTTTCCTTGTTGATCTTTTTCTTTTCATACAGTTTGTTTACGATATCGATGTCGTAAGCAAACGATGTTTCGATGTGCACACCGTGTTTCAGGGTTTCCTCCATAATAAAGGAGAAATGCGAACTTTTGGTGCAATAGCAATAAAAATACTTCCCGTCGTACCTGTTCTTCTTGAAGGCATCATGGAACATCTTCTTGGCTTTGTTGATCTGCATTCCGATCTTGGGAAGGTAGGTCAACTTAAATGGCGTTCCGTACTTGTCAATCAGCGCCTTAATGTCCAAACCGTTAAACTCCAGGTAATTGTCTTTGACTTCAAAGCCCTCCTGGGGGAATTCAAAAGTCTGTTTAACGAGGTCGGTGTAGGTGTTGTTCATTTAAATCTGCAAATGAATTAGTAATAAAATAAACTACAGGATAAATGCTCCTTTTCCTCGCTGGAAACTCCTGGTTTACACACCTACGTCAGTTCGAAACCCAGCAAAATTGGTTGCAAAGCTAAATATTTTGTTGATTGCTGCAGTAATTTTTTTCAAGTGATGCCCTCTTGAAACAGACGAACACCAGAACAAATATACAAACAATTACAAATCAACAGATTAAATAAATTTATTTAATATTTATTTCCCATCATTAATGATGTTTATTGCCTGTTTTCCTTCGCAAAAAAGCAGGTCCAGGATACTGAGATCGGGAAGAAAACCGATTCTTTCCTGGAACACCTGGGTATACTGAAGTGTATCTTCCCCAGCAGGTATATTGGGGAGGATACGATCTCTGGCATCGGTAACACCGGGTACCTCCTTCTGGTAATTTTCCGTAAAGGTAATCGTGGGGTCAATGCCGAGTTTACTGTTTACCCATTCAAAGCAGGCCATGTTCCAGTCCAGCAAAAAGTTAAAGGGTTTCTCAAACAATTCCTGTAAATCTTCCTCATAATATTCAAACCAGGGGGAACGGCGGTAAGCAGATACCAGCGTTTTCCAGTGCAGCGCCTGCCATTTCTCTTCATTACTGATCCGCACGTCTTTGATAACGGTGCGCTGATTCTTTCCGCGGGTCAGTGGCACACTTAAAATCATACGGCCATTTGGACCAGCGAGGTAACAACGGTTTCTGAAACTGAGCTTTTGATAGTGCTCATATTTCTCAATCTGTAATATATCGTGTTGGGCTAGTGTTTTATAAAAGCTAATAGGCGGAAAATACTGCGTCTCAATTAGTAATACCTCGCTTTTTGCATGCTCTGTCATAATATCAAAATTTTAAACCGCCTAATAAAGTTAGTACCCAGCCAGTTAAAGCAAAATATCAGGCAAACGCAAAAATACTAAAGAAATTAGTTGCTTAGCGGATCAATTTAAGCGGACTCAGAAAAGGTACCTGGTTTCTCCCCTACTTTATATAAGAAAACCGCCGTTAAATGTTTCCCAATTCAGGCCCGGTTTTTTGATAAATAAAACCTTTGCAGTAGGTTTGAAAATAAAAGTTCACCGATCACAATGAAAATAATCCGACTCTTCGTCATCATATTTGCCATCTGGGGATTAGCAAGCTCATGCGAAAAAATGAAAGATCTGCAGTTTGTCAGAGTTGCCAATCTGCAAATGGATGAGCTGGGTATGTCTAAAAGCACCGTACGGCTCACCCTGGCATATTACAATCCCAACAATTACCGCCTGCAATTAAAAGATGCCAACTTCAACGTATTTTTTGATGATACCGAAGTAGGGCATTCTATACAGGACACCTTGATCAATATTCCGGCAAAGGATACTTTTTATTTCCCGGTAAAACTGGAAGTGAATATGGCCAATGTGCTCAAAAACGCCTTTACCGCTTTCTCCAATAAAGAAGTGACCATCAAAGCCACCGGTAACTGTAAGGTCGGCAAAGGCGGTATCTACCTGCCCTTCCCGATTAAATGCGAAACCAAACAGGCCTTAAATTTCTTCTGATACCTTACAACCTATTAGTGTCAGTATTTTTTTGATGTGGTGAAGATCTTCCAGCTTTCTGACGGGAGATAATGCGGCTATTGTTCTTACCTGGTTGATATCATCGAGCAGTATTCCACTCAATTGCCCCATGCGGACGGCCGCTTTGTAGGCCATCGCTGTTTTCAGCGCTGCTGCCTTAATACGCAGTGAATGGGGGCTGTACCGCCCGGGATGCAGGTGGATGTACCGCTCCGGATCATCTGCCAATCGTAGTATCCACCGGGAAGTGTCGGTCAGCACAATGTCCATATATCCCTCCCTTATATTCAGATAAGCAGCAAATGCCTCCGGGGCTTCGATACCCTGTTCCTGCAATGACGCCAGTATCTGCTGGTAAATCTCTTCCGGCGTGAGGCTGCCAGTATACATGTCCATCTGGGAAGTACCGATTTTTTTGAGTGCTGCAGGAAGATCTGCCGGCAGTACTTCATCCAGCAACTGCTGTAATACACCTAAATGGTGCTTGAAAGGGTTAAAAAGAATGCTGGAAATGGCAGGAAGATTAAATTGAAGAATACAGGGGTACAACAAGCATGACAAATCCTCATTAACACGGGAAGAGCCAGGCCCCTCCCGCGTAATGATATAATAGTTTAGTTCTTTTTCTTTTCCATGCCGCCGCCATCTTCAGGCTTTTTGCAGCATTTAGGCAGCTTATCGTAGCTTTCCTTGTTGGCAGTTACGTTGTCTGCATCATAACCGGCATTGGCAATAGCGGTTTTGACATTTTCGATATTCGTACGGTCGTCCCAGTATTTAACGGTGGTGATATGTTTTTTAAAGTCCACTTTGGTAGACTGTACACCCTCTTCGCGAGCCATATACCTTTCAATGCGGTTTTTGCAGGACTCACATTGTACGGTTGGTGTGCTGATTTTAGCGGTCACCAGTGCTTTTTTCTTCTGCTGTGCCACGGCCATACCAACACTGGCCATCAACAACAGCATGACTAATTTTACGATACGCATAGTATAGATTTTGACATCCGAATATACAAAAAAAGTAATATTCAATCCCTATTTACCCCATTGGTCGGGAGCGCTTCTCCAGGCTTGCAGTGTGCTGATTTCTTCTGCAGACACAATACCTTTTTCCTCAGCCAGGGTGATCATAGCGTTGTAGTTGCTCAATGATTTGAATGGTACACCTGCAGCTTCGAAAGCTTTTACTGCCACATCAAAACCGTAGTTGAAGATAGACACCATCCCGATCACTTCGCCACCAGCGGCCCGTATAGCTTGTACAGCTTCCAGGCTGCTTTTGCCGGTAGAGATCAGGTCTTCCACCACCACTACCTGCTGGCCAGGTTGCAATACACCTTCGATCTGGTTGCCCATACCATGTTCTTTTGGTTTGGAACGAACATAGATAAAAGGCAGCTTCAGCTGGTCTGCTACCAGTGCTCCATGAGGAATACCGGCGGTAGCCACCCCTGCAATCACTGCTGCATCCGGGTAGGTTTCAAACACGGTATTACACAGTTCGGATTTGATATAGTCCCGTACATAAGGATACGATAATATCTTCCGGTTATCGCAATAGATCGGAGATTTCCATCCGGAAGCCCACGTGAAGGGCTGGGCAGGGCTCAGTTTTACTGCCTGCACCTGCAGTAATTTCTCTGCAACTTGTTTTTCGCTTATTGTACTCATACAAGCGCCAAAGTTAATCCATTTAAAGATTGGGTATTTAGTTATTTGGTCACAATCAAATATCAAATGCTTATTACATTTGCAACTATGCAAGCAAACATTACTATTTACCTGAATGAGCGCCCCCTCATTATCAGTGAAAGTGAAAACAATATCCCGGGAGGAATCAATGGGGCCAGGGTTTACCAGAATCCTGACACAGAGAAGATAGAAAAGGTACTGGAGAAAATGGAGTCAGGCAAAACAGAAGCAGCGGTTTTTATCACCGAAGATGTAAAGCAGCTTTTTAAACGGGTATCTCTTCATTTTACCGTGCTGGTGGCGGCCGGTGGCCTGATCACCAATCCCAGCGGAGAAGTGCTGATGATGTTCCGCAGAGGCAAATGGGACCTTCCCAAAGGCAAACAGGACCCGGGCGAAGACCTCGAAACCTGTGCCATCCGTGAAGTAGCCGAAGAAACCGGCCTGCACACCATCTCCCTGGAACATAAGATCACGGAAACGTTCCACTACTACCCCATGAAAACCAAAAAGGTGCTGAAACATACATATTGGTACCGGATGCAGTTCACCGGTACTGAACTCACCGTTCCGCAGATTGAAGAGGATATCCAGGATATTGAATGGGTAAAACCGCAGAACCTGGATAAATTCCTGAAATACTCCTACGAAAACATCCGGGAAGTATTTAAGGCAGAGAAGTTGATTTAATGAATAACGAATTATCCATTACGAATTACGAATGATGAATCCGAAATCCGCCATTCGTAATTCGTAATCTATCGTTTAGCCAATATAGCCATTGTAAGCCGGCTTACACAAACCAGTTTGTGGTGGTCGTCTGTAATCCGGATATCCCATACATGGCTGGTGGCGCCTATATGCAATGGTTTGGCCTCGGCATGTACATATCCTTCTGTTACCGACCGAAGGTGATTGGCACTGATTTCCATTCCCACACATATTTGTTGTTCCGGGTTGATGATCAGTGCGGATGCCATACTTCCTACTGTTTCTGCCAGCGCCAGGGATGCCCCTCCGTGTAACAGTCCGTAAGGCTGTTTGGTGCGGTGGTCTACCGGCATCATCGCCTTCAGATAGTCCGGACCTATTTCCGTAAACTCCATGCCCAGGTGGTCGGCCATAGTCGTTTCTCCTATTTCATTCAGCGTATCCAATGAAACATCAAGGGAGTGCCAGATCGTTTTCATAGTAAAAACTTTAAAGAGTTATCGCTTGTGCTTTTTGATACCTTCCAGTACCGCTGCCGGTAAAAAGGGTTTCACATCTCCCCCGTGGCGGTAAATATCCCGTACCAGGGTAGAAGCCACACTTGAATACTGGGGTGTGGTAGTCAGAAAAATCGTTTCTATATGCGGCGCGATGGTACGGTTTACATCGGCAATCGCTTTTTCATATTCAAAATCGCTCACATATCTTATTCCTCTCAGGATAAAGGCAGCATCCATCTTTTTGCAAAAATCGATGGTCAGTCCTTCATAGGCAGCCACTTCTACCCTGGAATCATCTTTATATATCTCCCTGATCCAGGCAATACGTTCCTCCAGCGTAAACATGGGTGTTTTACTGCTGTTGGTGCCAATACCTACCACTACTCTGTCAAACAGGGTAAGTCCGCGGTCAATGATATCGGTATGGCCCAGGGTAATAGGATCGAAGGTGCCTGGAAATAAACAAGTCCTCATGGAAGTTCGAATGATTTAGTAATTGATGGATCAACGTTTCAGCTCTTCCCGGTTAATAAAGATCGAGAAGGTGGTACCACCATAGCTGCGCTCTGAGCGGTAGTAACTATAGTCCCGGAAATCGTTCTGTCGGGTATGCTCTATCACCAGCCACCCTTCCGGGTTGAGCAGCTGTTGTTCAAAAATAATTCCCGGCAGCTTATACATGGCCTCCATGGCATAAGGCGGGTCGGCAAAGATAAAATCAAATTTTTCTGTACACTGCTGAAGGTATTTAAACACATCCATCCTGATCACCTTCAGGGTGGTAATCTCCAGCATCTGAGCAGTTTTGGTGATAAACTCGGCCATGGCCGGGTCTTTTTCCACGATTGTCATGTCCGTAGCCCCTCTGGAAGCCAGTTCATAGGTGATGCTGCCGGTACCGCCAAAAATATCCAGTGTTTTTAAGGAAGGAATATCCAGATTGTTCTCAATGATATTAAACAGTCCGCCTTTGGCAATGTCTGTAGTAGGCCTGGTATTAGGCATTTTTGCAGGCGGTTGTATCTTTCTGCCCCCACGTTCTCCTCCGATTATACGCATAATGCTAACGCATACAAGTTATAAAAATAGTATCCGGGCGTTTCCTGCATGGCTGCAATATAGTGGAAGCCCGGAAGTCGTTGCACCCATTCCAGGTGCGGAATAAATTTATACATCTCCTGATACACCGGACTATCTGTGTTCACAATCCCTCCCAGCTTCACTTTCACCTGTTGCTCGTTGAGCCCCAGCTGACGCAGGGTGTTTACCAGCTGGTATACCACGTCAAGAGCGGCCAGATACTCCCCTTCCTGCTGGATGATCAGTTTACCGTCTATATAAAGAGTGATGTTAAATGTTTGTCGTTGTACCTGAACAAAAGCAATGCCTTCCGCAGCCCGGAAATCCAGATCCTGCGGATAAGCCTGTAACAAGGCAGAATGGGCATGTACTACCCTGTCTGTTGAAAATTCCTTACGCAGAAATCCCAACAAGTCCTTGTCCACAGCGTAGATATTCACCATTGGCAGTCCTGGCAGCAGATCTGACATAACGGCTTCCTGCATCTTTTCCGGTTGTGACAGGTGCAGGTATTCCTTTTTAAGGGAAGGCATATAATACAGATGTGGCACCAGTGCTCCGCTCCCCGTATCAAAGGCGAGCAGCACGGATTTAAAGGCGGTAAACAGCAGTTTGTCTGCGTCAAACACCTCCTCTATCATCTCCAGATCGGCCAGGGCCAGCTTCTGTGGCTCGAAATGATAGGATTTTAATGCCAGGAATTTTTTAGCTCCCGGTTCAAACACCACGTAACTGAAAGTACCATTCCCTACCAGTACAAGCAGGTGACAAGCAGTAAGATCTGTCTCCAGTAATGTTTCATCATCTACTGTAAATGCAGGATGGATGTTGTAAGCCACGGGCATAATTTACATTTCAAATGAAACACAATAATAATCTTTTTAGTGGATTGGCAACGGGTTTTATTATGATTATATTATAGCAGAGGGAGGATTAGCAGATAACTATATCTTTGTTTTTTGATGATTATCAGACACACTTTACGATGCAACTGGAAGTTCATAACCGGCAGATCATAAAAATTGCCGCCCCTATATGCCTGGCACTGATTATCCCTCAGTTTAACCATATGACCAACACGGCCTTCCTGGGCCGGCTGGGCGAGCTGGAGCTGGCAGCCAACGGCATCGCCGGCATTTATTACCTGGTGATGTATATGATCGCCTACGGCCTCAACAACGGCATGCAGGTACTGATAGCCCGGCGAGCAGGGCAACGGCATTATGAAGGTATAGGTCAGGTATTTTCCAACGGCCTGCAAACAGGTGTCTTTTTTGCCTTGCTGGCTATCCTGCTCACGCTGGCAGCCGCACCCTGGTTTTTCTCCAAAAACCTACATAATCCGGACATCCTGGCCGCAGCCATTTCCTTCATCCGTATCCGCATATGGGGACTGCCTTTCCTCATGATGCTCAGTATGGCCAATGCATTTTATATCGGCAGTGGTCATTCCCGTGTGCTGGCCATCACGTCCTTGTGTCAGGAAGTGATCAATATCTTCTTCGACTATACGCTGATATTTGGTAAACTGGGCCTGCCCGCGATGGGCCTGAACGGCGCTGCCACGGCCTCTATCATTGCCGAAGTGACCGGCTGCTCCGTAGCTTTCAGCATCCTCTTTTTAAAACGGTACAATATCACCTATAGCCTTTTTAGCTATCTGCGCCCCAGCTGGCAGATGATTAAAAACATCCTGAATGTATCTGCCCCGCTGATTTTTCAGTTTCTCTTCAGCACCGGCAGCTGGTTCATCTTTTTTATTTTTATAGAACACCTGGGAGAAAGACCACTGGCCGTGTCCAACATGCTCCGCAGCATATTCGGCTTCTTCGGTATTTTCACCTGGGCACTGGCCGCCACCTGCAATACCATGGTCAGCAACATTATCGGGCAGGGCAAGGAAAACCTGGTGTTTGGGGTGATCACGCGGATATCCGTTATCAGCCTGGGCTGCGCCACTGTTATTTGTATACTGGTCAACCTTTTCCCTTATACACTCCTGCATATTTATACCAACGATGCATCGCTGATTGCAGCAGCTATTCCCTCTATCCGGATCATCACCCTCAGCACGTTACTGATGGCTATAGCGGCGGTAGTGCTCAGCGGCGTCACCGGTACCGGCAATACCAGAATGAACCTTTTCACCGAATGCCTTGCAGTAGCCGGTTACCTGGTCTATTGCGATATAGTGATAGAAAGGATGCGCAGCCCGCTGCACCTCGCATGGGGAGCAGATTTCATTTACTGGGCAGTCATATTCGGACTGAGCGTATGGTATCTGAAAAGCGGTAAATGGAAAGGGAAAGTGATTTAGCCGATGAGGAGTGCTATTGCAGGTCGTCCAGCATTTTTTTACAGTCGGCTTTGATTCCGGGGTCGTCCTGGTAGATGGGGCGAAGCACGAGGGCTTTTTTCAGTACTTCGATAGCTTTTTCCTGCTGATCGTCGGCTTTATAAGCGCGGGCCAGTTCGATGTAATTGAGGAGGAAAGCTGGATCTAGTTGGCGGCATTTTTCGTAGTTGGCGATTGCATTCTTAAGGGAGCCGTCAGGCAGGCCGCCGAACAGCATTTTAGCGGCACCTCTTTCAAACACGTTGAGGTTGGCCACCTCATAGTTCCATTTGCCCAACACATGATAGGCCTGGGCCAGGTTTGGATTGAATTTGATGGCCAGTTCCGCATATTTTTTGACATCTTTGGAGGAAGCTACTTTTTCCTTGGCGCCAGAGATCAGGGCCATACGTCCCATTGCCACAGCCATGGCCAGATTGGCGTCTGCATTGCTGGAATTCACTTTCAGTGCTTGTTCCGCAAAACTCTTTGCCTGATTGAAATAACTGGCTTTTGAGCTCTTATCTTTCTGACGGTTGCCTATGCGGGAGCACATCTGGCTGGCCTGGTTGAGTGCTCTTATTTCATTGGGCTGTATTTTCAGGATGTCCTTGTCTTTTTCAAGCGCCTCACTTTCCTTCATCTGTAATTCCAGTTGCCTGGCCTGTTCCACCATTTCATCCACTGACTGGGCTTTTACGAATAATACAGCGCTGAGCAGGAATGAAATTGCCAAAATCCGTTTGATCATAGGACTGGTTTTTAACAGGTAAGAAATTATTGATTAGCTTATAGATATAAATCTACGAAAAAACGTAAATAATTAACAAGGGCTAACGGTAAAAGTTTGTCAGTATTCCTTTTCCAGCGACACCAGTGAGTTCCGGATGGGAGCGCCCATGGGAGGATTCAGTTTGCGAAGGGTGACGATGCTTTTGAGGATGGAAGGGTAACGTTCCTTCAGGGCATCGGAAAGGGCATATACGACTTCTTCCAGCAAGGGTTTGGGTACGGCCATTACTTCTTTGGCGATTTCATACAGCCCCTGATAGTTGACTGTTTCGGAAAGGTCGTCTATAGCTACGGTACCGGGTATACGTACAATGATATCGAGGAGGAAATCGTTACCTATCACAGCTTCTTCCGGGAAATAGCCATGATAGGCACGGAAGGCCGCTTGTTCGAGGGCGATGGTCAGCATGAGTTTATCAATTACGAATTACGAATTACGAATTACGAATTGTGATCCACTTGATCATTGTAATTCGTAATTCGCAATTCGTAATTCAGTTATTTATTGGTGTTCTTTGGCAGACAGGTATCTTTCTGCATCGAGGGCGGCCATACAACCGCTGCCGGCTGCAGTAACAGCCTGACGATAAATTTTATCCTGTACGTCGCCGCAGGCAAATACGCCTTCTATGCTGGTACGGGTGGTGCCGGGAACAGTTACGATATAGTCCTGTTCATCCAGCTGCAGGTATTCCTTGAAGATAGCGGAGTTAGGCTGGTGGCCGATGGCAACGAAGAATGCGCTGACAGCGATATCTTTTTTCTCGCCGGTCTGGTTATTCTTTATTCTTACGGCTTCCACCTTTTTGTCACCCAGTACTTCATCGGTTTCGCTGTTCCAGTACACGATGATGTTGGATGTTTTGAGCACACGGTCCTGCATTACTTTGGAAGCGCGCATTTCGTGTTTGCGTACGAGCATATGTACGGTGCTGCACATTTTAGAGAGGTACAGTGCTTCTTCGGCAGCAGTGTCGCCGGCACCTACGATCGCTACTTCTTTTCCACGGAAGAAGAAGCCGTCGCATACAGCGCAGGCAGAAACGCCGCTACCATTGAGGCGTTGTTCGGAGGGAAGGCCTAGCCATTTGGCGGAAGCACCGGTAGCGATAACAATAGCGTCGGCAGTAATTTCCTTTTCTTCGTCGATCGTCACTTTATAGGGCTGTTTGCTGAAATCCACGGAGGTAGCCATACCGTAGCGGATATCGGCGCCCATGCGGGTAGCCTGTTTTTCAAAGTCCACCATCATTTCCGGGCCCTGAATACCTTCGGGATAGCCGGGATAGTTTTCTACTTCGGTGGTAATAGTCAGCTGGCCTCCGGGTTGGATACCCTGATACAATACTGGTTTAAGGTTGGCTCTTGCGGCATAGATGGCAGCGGTGTAGCCGGCGGGGCCGGAACCGATAATCAATAAATGCACATGTTCTTGTTGCTTGTTTTCCATACTTTGTTTGCTGTATAATTATTTCTTGACAATGATTCTTCTGTAGGTTACTTGATAACCGCCCCAGTAACCGAGGGCTCCCGGCACATTCCCCAGTATTTTGGTGGGAGATGAGAACGGATTACCGTTGCTGTTGTATGCAAAATCGATGGCTCGCCAGAAGCTGAAGGTAGCTTTATCGATGTTGCAGAATTTGAGTGTCACCGTATCACCTTTGTTAAAAAGATAAGCTGTATCCAGATTTACCTTAGGTTTATTCCTGTCTATGCCGGCGTCCACAAGGATTTCAAATGATGTGCCATTCACTATCTGGTCGTCGAGTGTGGAGTTGAGGCTTGACAGGAAGGGGTCACTGTTCCTTCTGGTAAAATACCGTGCATAGTTGCCTGGTTCGGAAGGATCCGTAATCCTGGCGTACAGGCGGGCTCTGATACTATCATCTACTCTAACGAGCTTCCACCAGATGGAATCCACCTGGAATCCCATCTGCGGAATGGTTGTCACTGACTCATATGACTTATTGTCAGCGTTGATGCGTAAAGTGTATTTATCGCCGGGTTTTCCTTTGAAAGCGGCGAAGGGTATGGAGGTATCGGGGATATAGGCGAAAATGTTACCTATACCCTGGATATTCACCACAGTTTCCTTAAGTGTCATGGTTCGGGTGCTGTCGGACACCGTTACCACGGCCTTATGCACAAAGGAGGCCAGTAAGATGGCGGGATCCAGGTGAGAGAAGTAACCGAGGCTATGGGTGAGTATTACCTGCGGGTATCGGTTACTTTCGAACTTACCTTCCACTACAAGCATTTCCTCCTGCTGCTGCAGGTTGACGCTGATATCCTTCTCGCAGGCGAGGAGGCAAATGGCAGCAGCCACTATGATCATCAGGGGGTTGCGCATACTGCAAAAATAAGGGGTGTTATCAATATAAAAACACCGGCCATGTATTTACAAGGCCGGTGTTCTTATAGAATAAGAGGATTTATAATCTGATTTCTTGATTTATGGATTTACATATTTATTAAAACCGAAAATCTGTAAATCACAAAATCGAAATATTAACCCAGGTAGGATTTCAAGGCGCCGCTATAACGGGCTTTCTGCAGCCGTTTTATAGCACGTTCTTTGATTTGCCTGATTCTTTCTTTGGTCAGATCGTACTTCTGTCCGATTTGTTCGATTGTTGCGCCGTTTTCACCATCCAGACCGAAATAGGCATTCACAATTTCCGCTTCGCGTGGGCTCAGGGATTTTAATACCCGGCGGATTTCTTCGCGAAGGGAATCTCTCATCACGTCATCGTCGGTAATGTCGCCGCCTTCCAGCAGGTCACCCATAGCTACGTCTTCAGCTTCATGTACTGGAGCGTCCAGTGACATATGGCGGGTATTGCTCTGGAAGATGTTGTTGATTTCCGATTCAGACATTTCCAGGATTTCAGCGAGTTCCTCGGTAGAAGGCTCACGCTCGTTTTCCTGCTCAAATGCCATGTAAGCTTTGTTCGCTTTATTATAGGTGCCAATTTTATTCTGCGGCAGACGAACAAGACGGCCTTGTTCGGCTAACGCCTGCAAGATGGATTGGCGAATCCACCATACAGCATAAGAGATGAATTTGAAACCCTTCGTTTCATCGAAACGTTGCGCTGCTTTGATCAAGCCTAAATTGCCCTCATTGATGAGGTCGCTGAGGCTAAGCCCCTGGTGCTGATACTGCTTTGCAACGGAAACCACGAAACGCAGGTTTCCTGTAGTCAATCTTTCAAGAGCCTTCTGATCGCCCATTTTTATGCGCTGCGCCAAAACGGTCTCCTCCTCAGGTGTTAACAAAGGGATCTTCGAGATTTCCTGCAGGTACTTTTCTACCGCCTGCGAATCACGATTGGTGATCTGGGTGGCAATTTTAAGTTGCCTCATATGAAAAATTGTATTGGTTTATAAATAAGAATAACAGTGGAAGAAATATTTTGTTTGAAATTTGAAATTTAATTAACTTACAAAATTTCCCACACCCTATTCGTTTGTTTTAATTAGCCTGCAAAGATCGTGCTAAGCTCTCACTCTACCAAATCCTTCTTTTTACGTCTTCCGCTATAACAAAGTACAGTTTTATAACGAAATTTTATAGTGCTTTAGTCCCTGTTGCGCCATGCTTTATGCAAATTTTAACAATTGATAAATAATCATTATTAAATTAGCATCTTAACTAATTTAACGACACTGACATTGCAAATTTTCCAATAATATGATAGACTATCGCAGCGATACTTTTACACGCCCCGGTCCTGGCATGTTACAGGCCATGTTACAAGCTGAAACAGGAGACGACGTTTTTGGTGAAGACCCCAGTATCAATAAGCTGGAAGCCATGATGGCAGATTACTTTGGCAAAGAGGCAGCCCTTTACTGCCCTTCCGGCACAATGAGTAACCAGATAGCCATCAAAGTACATACGTTGCCAGGGGATGAAGTGGTTTGCAGCAACACCGCACATGTTTATATTTATGAAGGCGGAGGCATCGCTTTCAACGCCGGAGCCCAGGTACACGCCATCGCCGGCGACCGGGGCATGATTAACGCCGCCCAGGTGGAAGCTGCCATCAACCCTGACGATGTACATAAAGCCCGCACCAGTCTCGTATGCCTTGAAAACACCTCCAACCGTGGTGGCGGATGCTGCTACGACTGGGAGGAAATACTGAAGATACAGGCTGTTTGCCGCCAGCATGGCCTCGCACTACACCTGGATGGCGCCCGCCTCTTCAACGCACTCGTAGCCACCGGACAGGATCCCAAAACATACGGACAGGCATTTGACAGCATCTCCGTTTGCCTCAATAAAGGTATGGGCTGTCCTATGGGTTCCGTACTGCTGGGCAGTGCCTCCTTCATCAAAGAGGCCAGAAGGATCCGCAAAAAACTCGGCGGTGGCCTGCGGCAGGCAGGTTACATGGCCGCCACCGGCATCTACGCCATGGAACATAATATCCAGCGCCTGGAAGAAGATCACCGTCATGCCAAACAGATTGCAGCAGCTTTGCTCAAAAAAAGCTTCACAGGCCATATGCTCCCGGTGGAAACCAACATCCTCATTTTTGAAGTGACCGGTGACTGGACACCTAAAACACTGACAGCACATTTTAAAAATGAAGGCATCCTGGCTATGGCCATCTCCCCTACACAGGTCAGAATGGTCACCCATCTGGATGTTACTCCTGACATGGTGGAAAAAACCTGTCAGGTGATAGAGGCTATGTAATATTGATCATATAATTAATAATGGGTTATTGGAAATACGGTATCGTTCATCCAATAACCCATTTTATTTTTCCGCCTTAAAATGCTGCCCGGCAGCAAAAATTAGTAACCGGCCATTATTTCCGGATAACTGACTGCGGTAGTAGTAACTATTCTTTCCCATAATTTCCTTCTCTGGTCAATCTCCTTTATTTTTGCAGACTTATATTATGAATAGCATGGAACTTTCGAAAAATTACCTACCTGCAACGGTTGAAGAAAAATGGTACCAACACTGGATGGACAAAGGTTATTTCCGCTCTACACCGGATAGCCGCCAGCCCTTTACTGTAGTGATCCCTCCTCCTAACGTCACCGGGGTCTTGCATCTTGGCCATACCCTCAATGAAACTGTCCAGGACATACTGGTGCGCCGCGCCCGTATGAGCGGTTTCAACGCCTGCTGGGTACCTGGTTCCGACCACGCTTCCATCGCCACCGAAGCCAAAGTGGTAGATATGCTAAAAAGGGAGAAGGGCATTGAAAAATCTCAACTCACCCGCGAAGAATTTCTGAAACATGCCTTCGAATGGAAGGATAAATATGGTGGCATCATCTACCACCAGATCAAAAAACTCGGCTGCTCCTGCGACTGGGACCGGGTTACCTTTACCATGGATGACCACTACTACAAAGCAGTGATCAACGTGTTTGTAGAACTATACAACAAAGGCCTGATCTATCGTGGTGCCCGTATGATCAACTGGGACCCCAAAGCCAAGACAGCTTTGAGCGACGAGGAAGTAGAATATAAAGATATCCAGGGCCACCTGTATCACGTGAAGTACGCTATCACTGATGCAGCCGGCAATGCTACCGGTGAATTTATCACCATCGCTACCCAGCGCCCTGAAACCATCATGGGTGATACTGCCATCTGCGTAAACCCGGAAGATGAAAGATATGCCCACCTGAAAGGACATTTCGCCACCGTTCCGCTGGTAAACCGCCGTGTGCCTATCATCTTCGACACTTATGTAGACAAGGCATTTGGTACCGGCGCGCTGAAAGTTACGCCGGCACACGATATCAACGACTATAACCTCGGTCTGAAACATAACCTGGAAATCATCGACACCCTCAACGACGATGGTACCCTGAGTGCCGCTGCTGTTGTATTTGTTGGCGAAGACCGTTTCGTAGCCCGTAAGAAAGTATTAGCCGCGCTCGCAGAAGCCGGCCTGCTGATAAAAGAAGAGGAATACACTACCCGCCTGGGATACAGTCAACGTAACCCTACCACGGTAGTAGAACCCCGTATCTCCACCCAGTGGTTCGTGAAAATGGCCGACCTGGCCAAACCCGCACTGGACGCAGTAGTTAACGGTGATGTAAAAATACATCCCGGCGACCGCTTCCTGGCCACCTACAAATATTGGATGGAGAACGTAAAAGACTGGTGTATCTCCCGCCAGCTCTGGTGGGGCCAGCAGATCCCTGCCTGGTATGCACCGGACGGCACTTTTGAAGTAGCTTCCACCGCAACAGAAGCAGTAGCACAGTTTGCGCAGAAAGGCGTTACCCTCGCTGCTGCTGACCTGAAACAGGATGAAGACTGTCTGGATACCTGGTTCTCTTCCTGGCTGTGGCCTATGGAAGTGTTCAACGGCGTCTCTTCACCCAACAACGCCGATGTGAACTACTACTACCCTACTTCTGTACTGGTAACCGGTCAGGATATCATCTTCTTCTGGGTAGCCCGTATGATCATGGCCGGTATGGAATTCAAGGGCGTGAAACCTTTCAGCGACGTGTACTTCACCGGTATGGTAAGAGACAAGGAAGGCCGTAAGATGAGTAAGCAACTGGGTAACTCCCCTGACCTGCTTGAACTCATCCACAGCTATGGCGCTGACGCTGTACGCTTCGGTGTAATGATCAGCTCTCCGGCTGGTAACGACCTGCTATTCGATACTTCCAGCTGTGACCAGGGCCGTAACTTCAACAATAAAATCTGGAACGCCCTGAAGCTGGTGAAAATGTGGGAAGCCCGTCAAGCTACCGATAACGTGGACGCCTCCAGCCTCTTCCCCATCAGATGGTTCCAGAGCCGCCTGAACGAAGTACAGGCTGAAGTAGCCACCCTGCACAAAGACTTCCGCCTGAGCGAAGGTCTGAAAGCCATCTACAGCCTTATCTGGGATGATTTCTGCGGCTGGTACCTTGAATGGATAAAACCAGGTTTTGAACAACCGATCTCCGCTGCGGTATACGCACAAACGGTGTCCTTCTTTGAACAACTGATGCAACTGCTTCACCCCTACATGCCGTTCATCACCGAAGAGATATACCAATTGCTGAAAACACGCGATGAATCCGATGTGCTGATGATGAAACAGTTCACTACCCCTGCCGCGCCGGTACACGCCACTCTGTTGGAAGGTGTACTGACACAGGAAGTGATCACCAGCATTCGTGATGCCCGTGTTAAAAACCAGATCAAACCAAAAGATCCGATCGTACTGCATATAGAAACCAAACACGAGAATGCCTTCAAACAGATTGAAGACACCATCGCCAAACAGGTAAATGCCAAAGAAGTACACTATGTACAGGAACCAGTTGCCGGCTGTATCACCCTGGTAGTACAGAAAGACAAATTCTATCTGGGCACCGAAACAGTACTGGACACTACTGCACAGAAAGAAAGTCTGCTTAAAGACCTGGCCTACCAGGAAGGCTTCCTGAAATCAGTGGAAAACAAACTGGCCAATGAACGCTTTGTTCAAAATGCCAAACCAGAGGTAGTGGAAGCGGAACGACGCAAAAAAGCCGATGCCGAAGCTAAAATCCAGGTAATAACGGAAAGTTTGAAATCACTATAATTTTTGCAATCGCCCGGTCGTTAGTATACCGGGCGATTTTTTTATCCCTTCACTATCATGCTGAAACACCTGTCCGCATTTGTTTTTTTCCTGTTGATGATCAACATGGCCACTTTTGCACAATCCGGCAAAAAGCCCGCTCCTGCCAAACGTCCGATGAAACTACGCAGTAGCTGGGGCCTTTTCCTCAGCGATACCCTGCCCAAAAGCCAGGTTGTAAAACTCCTGGACTCCGTCCTTTTGGTACGTGATGAAAAAAATAATCTGTATCCGGTGATTTCATTTGCTTTCACCTACGAACAACATCAACCCTACCTCAACGACACCACCGGACTTCCCGCCATCTATAAAGACTATACCGGCGATAACTTCAAAACCTCCCATCTCCCTAAACTCTGGAGTAACCGCCTCAAAGAAAGCCTGCAACAAGGCGATGTACTCTACTTCGACGAAATCATCATCAAATACACCGAAGACAAACTCTATAAAGCACCATCACTACGGATCGATATCAAATAAGTACATAAATTGTATCTTAGTTGTCGTCCATGATACGTTAAAACATCACCAATACATTTATCCAATCTTTGTTGCAAAGAATAATTAATTGATTTTCATTGAATAAGAGTAGTCGTCGATCCCCCGGGGAAATCATATGATTACACATCGACGACTTTTGCGACTTAAAAACATAGCTTAAAACAATGATAAGCTATTGATTATAAGGATTTTTTGTAGCTTTTGATTTGGGGTTTTAATCGGACCATAGAGGAATTGAAAGTTGAATACAGGGGCTTGCACGGTGCCGTCTTTGTACGTTTTAATCGGACCATAGAGGAATTGAAAGGCGGAAACAAGGCTGGTATTGAGTTTTGCTAGTTGGTTTTAATCGGACCATAGAGGAATTGAAAGTTACTTTTTACAATACACTATAATTCCAACTTACGGGGTTTTAATCGGACCATAGAGGAATTGAAAGTGGCAGGAAATGCACTGGAAATATTCTCCTTCCGAAGTTTTAATCGGACCATAGAGGAATTGAAAGATAAATCTGGTAATGGTATTCCGGCGTAAGCTGTAGTTTTAATCGGACCATAGAGGAATTGAAAGTTGAAAAAATACAGCCAGTACTGTTCTGCCAGGCTGTTTTAATCGGACCATTGAGGAATTGAAAGGAAACTAAATGTGAATGGATTTCGGAAATAAAAGCCCGTTTTAATCGGACCATTGAGGAATTGAAAGTTGTTTGTATGTTCTCCTTCTGCATTTTCTTTCCCTGTTTTAATCGGACCATTGAGGAATTGAAAGAAGTTAAATATGGCAGAAATTGGTGCCGGGAGGTTGTTTTAATCGGACCATTGAGGAATTGAAAGCCTTTATGGTAAGTGTCGAATCCATTTGCGAAAACAGTTTTAATCGGACCATTGAGGAATTGAAAGTTACACCTTTAATAGCCAAACCATGACAGCCCATTTGTTTTAATCGGACCATTGAGGAATTGAAAGACGTTCACTGTGTACAAAAAAGGCATGTAACGAAATTGTTTTAATCGGACCATAGCGGAATTGAAAGTTTAATTGCTCTGCGAGATCATGGTAAATATTGTCGTTTTAATCGGACCATAGCGGAATTGAAAGGCTAATGTTAATGCCTGAAGATGCAGATATTCCGGTTTTAATCGGACCATTGAGGAATTGAAATTTTTTTGCGAAATAACCAGGTGAAGAAATCTGTAGCGTTTTAATCGGACCATTGAGGAATTGAAATAATTCACTACTATGGTTCTCGAAAGATGTGGTATGGTTTTAATCGGACCATTGAGGAATTGAAATTTGAATATCTTCACCTGTTTAGAAGTCACACCCATGGTTTTAATCGGACCATTGAGGAATTGAAATGGATAGCATGTTTCTGCACCCGTACAACGGCAAACAAGTTTTAATCGGACCATTGAGGAATTGAAATCCGGCATATTTTTTCAACGTTACCACCTCTTCATTATGTTTTAATCGGACCATTGAGGAATTGAAAGAGGTCAAAACCCGTCGTTTCAGGTCTGGTCGCTGTAGTTTTAATTGGACCATAGCGGAATTGAAATACATCTTGAGGATATCCATCTACTTCATCTAGTATAATTTTTAAATGGACCATAGAGGAATTGAAATGTTGCCGGGAATATCGTACCTGTTGCACGTTTTAAAAGTTTTAATCGAACCATGGAGGAATTGAAACCGACCTGATTGACAAGATCAACAACCTAAAACCGGGGATTAATTGCACCATGTAGGAATTGAAACTAGTCTTTTGTTATGTCCCTACTTTCGTCGTGTGATGGATTAATTGCACCATAGTGGAATTGAAAGGTTGTCCACAGCACTCCACATTGCGCATCTGTGTAGTTTCAATCGGACCATAGCGGAATTGAAAGTTTGACAATGGCCCGGGCACAGCCCAGAATACTTTGGTTTTAATCGGATCATGTAGGAATTGAAATACTTCTGCCGGATCGGTACTATTAAACCAATATGCGGATTAATTGAACCATAAAGGAATGAAACATGAAACTTTTCCATCCTACTTTAATCGGTAACCCAATGGCAAAACGCATGTACCAGTGTCATGTTGACAGAAGTCTCTATGTCAATAGATTTTTTACATAGGGAATTTTCCAAAATGGCATGTATTCTGGCCAATTTAAAAAAAACGAAAAAAAGAAATGTATAAATGGTGCTGACAAAAAGCTAAATATCAAATATAGAATCGTCTTTTTAGAACTATCGGAGGTAAAAGAACATTCATTAACATTGGTACAGGGTAATATATCCACCATTTCAGACCCCAATTTGCTCCATATTTCCCAAATAACATTCCAACGATTACGGTAAAAATTGAAAGTATAAAGATCAGATGGAATTTACGGGCAAACTCCTGTTTACCTAATACTATCCAAATAATTAAATAAAATACAATGAATGATGCAAAAATCATTACTGGAAAATGCCAAATTGCATTTAAGCGCTGCTCCATGTTTAAAATTGTATTAATGCAAGTCTCTTTCCAGGTAGCAATAATTAATTGAAGTTTTCTGGTATACTTTAATAATTAAACAACTGCTGCAGCGGCAGTATAAAATCCACTCTGTTTTGCGCATTATCCGACGGATCTTTATCAAAAAGATGGCTGAAGCGTACCCCGCAGGTAAACGGTAAGGTATTACCAATTCGGGTATCGAGGAACAACTCTGCACCAGCGGAGGTATACCGGTTGTCTTTCTTCGCGATGAAATCGTGCGCTATGCTGTAATCATAGAACAGGTTGCCCCGGATACGGTTGAAATACAGGATCTGGGCAAAGCCCCAGTCAGGGTAAGCTAATGGCAGATGGTAGTTGGCTCCCAGCTTATAGATACGGTCATAGAAGGGGGTATTATACCCTCTTGCATAAACGAAGTTGTCTGTAAAGCTATAGTTAAACTGCTGATCGCGTTGTTGATAAGCGGCCTGCAATACCAGGTTGTGGTTCTGCCATAAACCTGGCAGATACTGGTCCAGCCGGCCATAGAACTGCTCTGCAAAAGGATCACCCAGGGAGTGGTTGTATTGTATGGCGATGTACTGGCCAAAATGGCTGAAGATATTCTGACGGGCTTTTATCCGCATATTGCTGAATACAATGCGGTTGCTCAGGTATTGCAGGTTGTTGTTTCTGAACTTAAAATTACCCTGAGGATATCGGTGCAGGATGTTGTAGTTGCTGCCGAAAGCGATACTACGGTTATACAGGCCAGATGACAGGTTGAGCGGAACCGAGAAACCGGCATGCCAGGTGAGCTCATTCCAGTAGAGGCGGCCCATGTTAGGCACCAGCGCGTTGCGATCTATCGTATAATCGATGCCTGTAGTCAGGTATGGGAACCAGCCAGCAAAGGTAAAGCTGGCGTTCAGGTCAGAACTTCCTTCGTTGCGGTTGTAGCTATAGCCGATGGAAGTATTGGTGGTGTTGAGAATATTTTCTCCCAACAGGGAAATACTATAGTTAGGATCATTAAAAGACGGCACCCAGCTGTGGAAGTTAAAAGGTCTTGTAAACAGCGCATATTTTCTGACCGGTAACGAATCGTGCGGCACTTTATCCAGGATATTGGCGCCTTCTTCCGCTGGTGGCTGCAACCATTTGCTGTGCTGTGGCTCGCTGACCGCTATCTCCTTCCAGGGAGCTGTTTTCAGCGGAGCATGGTAGAGGCGGTAACCATCGGCGGTAAACTCACTGAACACCAGGCTATCCTGCTGTGGTGCGGGCGCCATATGCAGGGCGCTGTTACCTCTATCCGTAATGGCATAGGTTTTACGGTCTGCCAATGTCAGCGCATATACGTTGTTTACATCTTTAGTGGAAGCAGTAAAATAAACGGTATCTCCCTGTACTGCCGGTATGCCCAGTACGATAAAGCTGAAGGGCGTAAGCGGTGTGATTTCTCCGGAAGCCAGTGACTGCTGCACCAGGGCCATCTCCCCTTTTCCATTGCGTACCGCGCTGATCACAGCTTTGTCGTCGGCAGTGAAGCGAGGGAAGGTATAATACAGATTATCGGGATTGGGCAACACTTTTTCTATAGTGCCTGTGGTGGCATTGATCAGCTGGAGGCTGTACTGCATACCGGGTGTGGTGGCTACGGCCACTACCTGCTGCCCGTTGGCGCTGATATCGGGAGAGAAAAATCTGCCACGGGGAGATATAGTTTTCGTAGTACCGTTGACGTTATCATGCACACGTATTACAGAAAAGTCTTTCCATCCCCAGCGGGCATCAAAACGGGCAGCAGCCCATACGATGCGCTGGTTGCGATAGCTGAAAAAGTCGTTGTATACGATACCGGGCCTTACCAGCAAATGCTCTTTTCCGGCGCTGTTGATACGATAGATACCAGGCACTTTGTTAAAGGCGTCTTTCAGTACAATCCATTCGTTGTTACCGGCAGCATATACATATTTATAGTTGGTAACTGTACGGGAAGCGGCTGTCATGGGCACGGCTGGCGTAGTGTCGGGGCGGGCTGCGTACTGGTTCCATTGTGGCTGGTATTCCTGCAGCATGGCCTGATAAAAAGCGGTGATATTTTTTCCGGTTCTTCTTTTCAGACTTTGGGAAAAGGGATAAAAGACGCCCCGGTAACGTACGGCATCGCTGGTGACACCTTTCCAGAAGTCGTTACCATAATGTTCACGACCATAGGTGGAAAGCAGGTAGCCCAGCGGGTAATGATCCGGTATAAAATCGCGGTAAGAACCGTTGCGTATTTTCATATAGTCGTACCGTTTACCGGCAAGAGACAATGCGCGGAATCCGTCAAAGAAGGCAGGCAGACGACCGCGGCCCTGAGAACTGAAAGCCGTTTCGTTAATTACGGCATCCCCTTCCCAAAACCAGTTAGGCACAGCTAC
Source organism: Chitinophaga sp. HK235 (assembly GCF_018255755.1). Lineage (NCBI taxonomy): Bacteria > Pseudomonadati > Bacteroidota > Chitinophagia > Chitinophagales > Chitinophagaceae > Chitinophaga > Chitinophaga sp. HK235. Next base: position 3,039,731 of record NZ_CP073766.1, read on the forward strand.
ATTGGTAGCGGCAGCCTGTCCGAGCTGTCCACCGAGATAAGAAAACACTTTCGATACACCCTGCCGGAAGTTCATGTTTTGCAGAACATGTCGGTATTCGTGGAGCGACAGCTGTTCTACCCAGTCAAGGGAGCCCAGGTCTTGTGAAGATGGTGACGGGGCAAGATAAAACTCAGAGCGGAAAGGGCCGAGCTGCACATATCCGTTGGATTGCATTGTCTGATTCTGCAGTACGATATCTACTTTACGTTCCAGGTTGCCGATAGAAGAGCGGGTATATTTATTGAGCCAGGTAACGATATTGACTACACGTTCTCCCTGCATATTCATTCCCCAGGGAAAAATAACGCGGACGGTATCAGTATTGATCTGTTGCCATTTCAGGGAGGGAGGATTCCCGCCGAACTGCTGTGCAGCTACGGAAGTTGACAATAAGAGGAGGCAAAGAAGTAGACGCATAGATAATTACGGATTACATGTTGCGGTACTGAGCGCAGAACGAAAATATGTTTCTTTTGTAATATAATCATATTTAAATCTATGCTCAGTACCACAGGTATGGTATATCCGTGAAGTGTCTATGACATTAGCATTCACTCAGACTGATAGGAATGTTTACTGCGAGGCCACCATCCGAGGTCTCCTTGTATTTGGAGTTCATGTCCAGTGCGGTTTCCCACATGGTTTTTACGACTGCGTCGAGAGAAACCTTTGCCAGCTCAGGATTACTCTGCAGGGCCAGCTGGGAGGCCGTGATGGCCTTGATGGCGCCCATGGTGTTTCTTTCGATGCAGGGTATCTGCACCAGTCCGCCGATAGGGTCGCAGGTAAGGCCCAGGTGGTGTTCCATGGCTATTTCCGCGGCCATAAGCACCTGGCGCTGGGAACCACCAAGGCATTCTGTCAGGGCAGCAGCGGCCATGGCAGAGGAGACGCCTATTTCGGCCTGACATCCACCCATCGCAGCAGAGATGGTAGAACGTTTTTTGAAGATACTGCCTATTTCGGAGGCAGTGAGCAGGAACTGGATGATTTTGTCGTCATGCAGCCCATCGCAGAAAGCGATAAAATACTGCAGTACGGCGGGTATTACGCCTGCGGCACCGTTGGTGGGTGCTGTTACTACGCGGCCGAAGGAAGCATTTTCTTCATTCACGGCGAGGGCGAAACAGCTTACCCAGTCGAGTGTGTAGGTGAAATGGGCGCCACCGGCACGGATGGCTTCTATCCAGGAGTTATAGTCGGTGTAAGTGCGGCCTTTCAGCAGCTTTTTATTGAGTGCGGCGGCTCGGCGGGCCACTTTCAGGCCACCGGGCAGTTCACCGGTAGTATGACATCCACGGTAAGTACATTCCTGCATTACACGCCAGATGTTGAGCACACCGCTGCGGGTTTCTGCTTCCGGCCTCCAGGCCAGTTCATTTTCCATAACGAGCTCAGAGATGCTAAAGCCGGTTTTGATGCACCATTGCAGCAGCTGACGAGCTGTATCGATCGGGAAAGGCAGATCTACGGAAGTGGTGCCACCTCCGATCTCTCCTTCCTGTACCACAAAACCGCCGCCGATAGAATAATAGGTGGCAGCGCGTTTGTCGCCGTCAGCGAAGGATACCAGAAATACCAGTGCATTCGGATGGAAAGGCAGAGATTCTTCAAAGAGGAATTCAATATCTTCCACCGGATCGAAGTCTATTTCAAATTTCCCTGCCAGCATCATTTTACGGGTGCGGCGCAGGTCATCTATTTTACTGTTGATTTTGCTGACATCGAAGGTAACGGGATCATCTCCACAGAGCCCGAGCAAAACAGCTATGTCGGTACCGTGACCATGGCCTGTTTTAGCGAGAGAGCCATATAACAGTACCTGTAAACCGGTAACCGCAGCTAGTTTGCCGTCGGCTTCCAGATCGCGCAGGAAACGTTGTGCGGCCCTCCAGGGGCCTAAAGTATGAGAGCTGGACGGACCAATGCCAATCTTAAAAATGTCAAATACGGAAATACATTCGTGTGCCACTACATTATTGATTTACCTGTAAAAGTAGGCCATTTTGGGATTTGGATATTTAGTAATGCAGATATTTAACGATTTACATTATTCCGACATGGCCGCGCGTACATAAAAAAAGCAGCGGTGGCCTGAGGCTCCGCTGCTCCTACTTATATATTGATAATAGATAACTATTTTTTGACAAAGTCTTTCAATGTCACATCAAACACCAATACTGTATTGGGCGGAATACCAGGTCTACCACCTCGTCCGTAGGCATAATAGGACGGGAGAAATAACTGAATACGGCCACCTTTTCCAATCAATGGTATACCTATCTGCCAGCCAAAGATAACACCATTCAGGTCGAAGCTGATATTGTCATTGCTGTCGAAAGATTTGCCATCCAGGAAGGTACCGGCGTATTTTACGGTCACATTGCTGGTGATGGTAGGTTTGCTGGCCACAACACCACTGTCGATGATTTTGTAAAAAATACTGCGTGGATCGTGAGAGGCAGTAATATTGTTGGCCTTCAGGTAATTGACAATCAGGACACTGTCTTTATCAAACTGAGCGTTCGGATCGAATGTGTCGGTATTGTTGTCGTTTTTGGAACAGGCGGTCAGCAGCGCGATACACGCCCCGACCAGTAATAAAACTTTCTTCATTCAGTGACTTTGGATTTTTATGGTCATACAATAAGTGACTATCTGATATCTACCAGTTCCACATCAGAGATGAGGATAGCATTGGGAGGGATGATGTCTGGTACGCCCATGGAGCCAAAAGCGAGGAAAGGCGGGATATACATCCTTATTCTACCTCCTTTGGATATTTTCCGCAGGCCTAGCTGCCAGCCGGGAATATGATTTTTCAGCGCCCGGTTGTTGAAGTTGGTTACATCAAAAGAGGCATCTACAGTGGTGCCATCAATAAGTTGATTGGTATAGTTTACGGAAACAATGGAGTTGTCCCTGACAAAATGGATACTGTCACCGGGTGTTATGATCTTATAGTACAGGCCGAAGGAATCGCGGATAGCAACCTCGTTGTGGGCAAAGAGATAGCGCTGTATGGTGGCATCTACCATTGCCATCGGAGCCATGCTTTGGTCTTCTGTTTTTTTGGAACAGGAAAAAAGCAGTAATACAGGCAGACAGGCTATTATTATTCTGAGCAATAGCTTCATTCAGTGTTATTTAATTTAAGTCTGTGGGGTACCAGTGTAACGGTATACAGGCAATAAAGTTACAACCGGCAGACCATACAAGATAAAAAAAACTCCTACAGGAAAGCCTGCAGGAGTTTTTTTCTTTATGGTAATAAGACTGATTAGTAGTCCATGCCCATACCGTGTCCACCGCCTGGCATAGCAGGAGCAGCAGATTTAGGTTCTGGTTTGTCAGCGATTACGCATTCAGTAGTCAGCAGCATACCAGCGATGGATGCAGCGTTTTCGAGGGCAATGCGGCTAACTTTAGTTGGGTCGATAACACCCGCAGCCAGCATTTTTTCGTAAACTTCGGTACGAGCGTTGAAACCGAAATCACCTTTACCTTCTTTTACTTTCTGTACTACGATAGAACCTTCGATACCAGCGTTAGCAGTGATCTGGCGCAGCGGCTCTTCCACAGCGCGTTTAACGATCTGGATACCAGTTTGTTCGTCGTCGTTTTCGCCTTTCAGTTTTTCCAGGGATTCGATAGCGCGGATGTAAGCCACACCACCACCAGGAACGATACCTTCTTCAACGGCAGCGCGGGTAGCGTGTAATGCGTCGTCTACGCGATCTTTTTTCTCTTTCATTTCCACTTCGGTAGCAGCACCTACGTACAGTACAGCAACACCGCCGCTCAGTTTAGCCAGGCGTTCCTGCAGTTTTTCGCGGTCGTAGTCGGAAGTAGTTACTTCGATCTGCGCTTTGATCTGACCGATACGGCCCTGGATGTCTTTTTTCTGACCTTTACCACCTACAACGGTAGTGTTGTCTTTATCGATAGTGATGGATTCTGCTTTACCCAGGTAAGTGAGGTCAGCATTTTCCAGTTTGTAACCTTGTTCTTCGCTGATAACGATACCACCGGTGAGGGTAGCGATATCCTGCAGCATGTCTTTTCTTCTGTCGCCGAAGCCAGGAGCTTTAACTGCAGCTACTTTCAGGGTACCACGCAGTTTGTTTACCACCAGGGTAGCCAGTGCTTCACCTTCCAGATCTTCGGAGATGATTACCAGTGGAGCGCCCTGTTGAGCAACTTTTTCCAGGATGTGCAGGATGTCCTTCATGGTGCTGATCTTTTTATCGTAGATCAGGATGTAAGGGTTCTGCAGTTCAGCCTGCATTTTTTCGCTATTGGTGATGAAGTATGGAGACAGGTAACCGCGGTCGAACTGCATACCTTCTACTACTTCAACAGTAGTGTCGGTACCTTTAGCTTCTTCTACAGTGATAACGCCGTCTTTGGTAACTTTTTTCATTGCTTCAGCAATCAGTTTACCGATTTCGGAGTCATTGTTGGCAGAGATGGAAGCAACCTGTTCGATTTTTTTGTTGTCGTTACCAACTTTTTCAGATTGTTTTTTCAGGTTTTCGATAACGGCTTTAACCGCTTTATCGATACCGCGTTTCAGGTCCATTGGGTTTGCACCTGCAGCTACGTTTTTCAGACCTTCGCCAATGATAGCCTGAGCCAGAACGGTAGCAGTAGTAGTACCGTCACCTGCCAGGTCAGCAGTTTTGGAAGCTACTTCTTTTACCATCTGGGCGCCCATGTTTTCGATAGGATCTTCCAGTTCGATTTCTTTAGCAACGGTTACACCATCTTTAGTGACACCAGGAGCACCGAATTTTTTCTCGATAACAACGTTACGGCCTTTAGGTCCGAGGGTTACTTTTACCGCGTCAGCCAGGGTATCCACACCCTTTTTCATTCTGTTGCGGGCATCTATATTGAAGAATAATTGTTTTGCCATAATTCTTAGCGTATTTTAAAAATTTTGTTTACGATAACAACCTACTGTAATTAAACGATTGCCAGGATATCAGACTCTCTCATGATCAGGAAGTCTTCGCCGTCGATAGGCAGTTCCTGTCCGGAGTATTTACCATACAGTACAGTATCACCTACTTTAACAGTGATCGGCTCATCTTTTTTACCAGGACCGGCGGCCACCACGGTGCCTCTTACAGGTTTTTCTTTTGCAGTATCCGGGATAATGATACCACCTGCGGTTTTCTCTTCTGCGGCTGCAGGTTTAACAATTACCCTGTCAGCTAAAGGTTTAATACTTAATTTCTTAGCCATAGTAGTTTTTATTTAAAGAAAGTAGTTGATTTTAGAATGCTGTTCGCCCACGAGAATTATGCCAATAGGCGTTTATCGTCAAATTTGGCAGATTGCGAATGTACTGCAGGCTTTTATTACTGACAAATCATGACAAGCAACAGGAAAAAATGACAGTTCATTTAAATATTTGAAAATTTCATTATCTAATTATGACAGGCGGTCTTCATCGCTTTGGTAATTCTCTCAAAACCAATTGTGAAATATCAACCCAATAACCCTTCATCAAATGTCAGATTTTTTGTCTAGTTTTGCGCCCTTATACCAGTTCTTTTTTATACGATGATCAGTAGAAGAAATATCCGGGTAAAAGTGATGCAAACACTTTACGCCCTGGAAACGATGGAGCAAAGTAACATCAAGCCGGGCACGGCCACCAGACTTCTGAACGAAAAGCTGGACCAGACGTGTCAGATCTTTACGTATCTGCTTTATACAGTAGTGCAGGTAGGACAATATGCGGAAACCGATGCACAGACCCGTGCTTCCAAACACTTACCCTCTGCCGAGGACCTGCAGGTGAACACCAAGATTGCAGGAAACGAATTCATTTATCAGATTAAAAATGACAGAGGTTTTCAGGTAAACCTGGAACAATGGAAAATCCGTCCGTTGACCGATAATGACCTGATCAGAAAACTTTATAATATACTGGTAGCTTCAGACACCTACAAAGCCTACATTGCGGACGAAAACCGCACCAAAGCTGGTGAAAAGGAAATGCTGGAATATATCTATAAGGAAATACTGGCCAAAAACGAGCTGTTCATCCAGCACATGGAAGATACTTTCCTTCACTGGAGCGATGATGAAGAAATGATGACCATCCTGATCGGCAACTATTTCAACAAACCGCATCTGTTCAACTTCCTCCAGCTGATCAGCAAGGAAAAACTGGACTACGCGAGAGAACTGCTGCTGACCGTGATCGACAAAAAGGAATACTGCCTGGAGCTGATCAAACCAAAGCTGCAGAACTGGGATCCGGAACGTATCGCCGCCGTAGACATGCTGCTGATGGAAATGGGGGTTTGTGAATTCCTCTACTTCCCCACTATCCCTACCAAGGTGACCATCAATGAATACATTGACCTCGCCAAGGCTTACAGCACTCCTCAAAGCGGACAGTTTATCAACGGTATCCTCGACAATATCCTGAAAGACCTGGAAAAAGAAGAGCTGGTACAAAAACAGGACCGTCCAAAAAAGTAAGTGGAAAGCAGTATTTTTAAGCAAAACAACATTTTTATGAAAACACTGCTCTTTTTCCTTACCTGTGGCACCCTTTTATTGGCTGCCTGCAACAATAACCAACCGGCAAAAAGCAGCAATGCTGCTGGTCAATCATCCGCCATCAGCAACCCAGCTGATGCGGGTAAAGCTACAGATCTTACTTTTGAAGAAAAGGTGCATAACTTTGGGGACATTACCCAGGGTGAAAAAGTGGAATATTCCTTTAAGTTTAAAAACACCGGCACCCGGGACCTGATTATCGAGGATGCAATCTCCAGTTGCGGCTGTACCGTACCGGAATGGCCCAAACAACCAATCAAACCGGGAGAATCAGGTTTTATGAAGGTAATATTCGACAGTCATGGGAAATCCGGCTATACCGAAAAAGAAATATCCATCAAAACCAACCGGGAAGGTGGTTATCAGGTAGGCCCTAAGATCCAGTGTAATATCATAACTAAATAAGCGCTGAACTAGGCAAACTCTTAAATCAATTTATAGATGAACATCACGAACATTTTACTGATGGGACCGGCACAAGGTGGTGCACAAGGCGGTAGCCCAATGGTTTCTATCCTGTTTTTTGGCGGTATGATCCTGGTTATGTGGCTCTTTATGATCCGTCCTCAAACCAAAAAAGCCAAACTCCAGAAACAATTCATAGACAACCTCAAAGAGGGCGACAAAATTGTTACGATCGCCGGTATTCATGGTAAAGTGAAAAAAATAAACGATAACAATACCATTCTGATTGAAGTAGCCCCAGGCACCAACTTCACCATCGAACGTTCTGCTATCAGCATGGAATACACTTCCGCTCAGCAGAAACCGAACGAAACCAAATAATACAGACCACACTGTATATAAAAGATCCCGGCCATTACGTCCGGGATTTTTTATATACTTAGGTTTTAATTGTTGAATCAAGTACCCGGATTTATGTTAAAGGTAGGAATCACCGGTGGTATCGGTTCCGGTAAAAGCACCGTCAGCAGAATATTTGAATTACTCGGCGTCCCTGTGTATTATGCAGATGACCGTGCCAAAGACATCCTGGTAAGGGACCAGGAGCTGGCAGAAGCCGTGCGCACGCACTTCGGCAAGGAAGTATATGACGATAACGGTGCCCTTAACCGCAAATACCTGGGCAACATCGTTTTCAACGACAAAAACAAACTCGCCCTGCTCAACTCCCTGGTACACCCCGCCACTATCCGGGATTCCAATATCTGGGCCAGCCAGCAAACCACCCCTTACGTACTCAAGGAAGCCGCCCTCCTCTTTGAAACCGAGTCTTTCCATCACCTCGACAAAATCATCGGCGTATACGCCCCTCAGCCCCTGCGCATACTCCGTGTCATCAAACGCGATAAGGTTACCCGGGATGAAGTACTGGCACGGATGCATAAACAAATCGACGAAAGGATCAAAATGCGTTTGTGCGACTACGTTATCCATAACGACGAACAACAGCTGGTCATCCCACAGGTACTGGCCCTTCACGAAACCCTGCTTCAACTGGCAGCTACCACTGTCTGAGGTTACCTTCCGGATACCACTCCTCCCCGATCCTGCGTCATTTCCCTACCTTTGCGGAAAATAAAGGATTATGGCCACTGGATTTACTGCCCCCGTACAACTGACCAACAATGCTGCCGCTGTACTGAAAAAACTGCTACAGGGGGATGTGGAAGCGCCCTATCTGCGCATCGGCATAAAAGGCGGGGGATGTTCCGGCATGTCGTTCATGCTGGGATTTGATGCCCGCCATGAAGATGACGACCTCTTCGATATCGATGGTATTCCTGTGATCATCAAAAAAGCCCATGGCATGTACCTCGTAGGCATGGAAGTGGATTACCAGGACAATACCGGCGCCAGCGGATTTGTATTCAACAAATCACTTTAATTCTCCCCACACTCCTTTACCATTCCCCTCCTCCCGGCATTACTGTTACATTTAACCGCATAAAAAAGGGGCTGACCAGTGGTCAGCCCCTATCAAACATATTCTTCAGCTATCCCTTACTTATTTTTCAGCAGGTGTTGCTTTTTTAGTAGTAACAGCGATAGCATCGCCTTCGTTGGACAGCTGGTTTTTCTTGTCGAAGTCTACCAGTACTGGTGCAGCTACGAAGATAGAAGAGTAAGTACCGGTGAGTACACCTATCAGCATAGCGAAGGCGAAACCGCGGGTTACTTCACCACCAAAGATGAACAACACCAGGATGGTCAGGAACACAGTCAGAGACGTCATGATGGTACGGCTCAGGGTATCGTTGATCGCTTTGTTGATCACAGTATCCCTGTCTTTACCATGAGCACCGGTTCTGAAGTATTCACGGATCCTGTCGAATACGATCACGGTATCGTTCATGGAGAAACCGATCACGGTCAGGATTGCAGCGATAAAGTGCTGGTCGATTTCCAGGGTGAAAGGAACGATGTCCTTAAACCAGGAGAACACAGCCAGGGTGAGCAATACGTCGTGCAGCAGGGAGAAGATAGTACCGATAGAGTACTGCCATTTGCTGAAACGGATCAGGATATACACGAAGATCACCAGGATAGACAGTACGGTAGCTTTTACCGCTCCGGCGCGCAGGTCATCGGAGATGGTAGGCGACACTGTCTGGGAACCAATTACGTAGCGGGTGTTGAACACATCCTGTGTAACGGAAGCTTCGTAGTAAGGCTTCAGACCGTGGTACAGTTTGGTGATAACTTCCTGATCAACCGCCAGACTCTGCTGCTCAATTTTATAAGCAGTAGTGATGTTCAGCTGGTTGGTGTTACCAATAGTTTTTACAAATACTTCGCTTTCAAATTCTTTCTTCAGCACGTCAGCTACTTCCTGTCTGTTCATCGGTTTTTCGAAGCGAACAGTGAAGCTGCGACCACCGGAGAAGTCGATACCGTGGTCGAAACCATGGAAGAAGGAAGACACACCCGCAACCATTACGACAGCGGAGATGATGTAAGCATATTTACGTTTACCAACGAAGTCGAAGGCAGCGTGTTTAAATACTTTGCGGGAAATAGGCGTAAAGTATTCGAAGTGTCTCTTTTTGTTGGTCCACCAGTCGGTTACCATACGGGATACTAGGATACCGCAGAACAGGGACAGGAGCAAGCCGATGATCTGGGTGGTGGCGAAGCCGAGTACAGGACCTAAACCGAAGTAGAACAGGATAAATGCAGTGAGCAGGGAAGTAACGTGACCGTCGAGTACAGGAGCATAAGAGCGTTTGTAACCGAGGGAGATCGCGTCAGGGTAAGACTTGCCATGCGTGAGTTCGTCCTTGATCCTTTCGAAGATGATTACGTTGGTGTCCACAGCCATACCGATGGTCAGTACCAGACCTGCGATACCAGCCATGGTGAGGGTAGCACCCAGGGATGCCAGGATACCGAAGGTAAACAGCAGGTTGAGGACCAGAGCGATATTAGCTACCCAGCCGGCGCTGTTGTAGTACACCAGCATGAGTACGAAGATGATCACGAAGGAGATCATGAAAGATTTACCACCAGCGGCGATAGATTCAGCACCGAGGGTAGGTCCTACGATCTGTTCCTGTACGATGCGTGCAGGGGCAGGCATTTTACCGGATTTCAGGATATTGGCCAGGTCATTCGCTTCTTCGATGGTAAAGCTACCACTGATAGAAGAACGGCCACCGGCGATTTCACCCTGGATAGACGGAGCAGAGTAAACGATATTATCGAGTACTACAGCTACGAAGTTCAGTGTAGAAGGATCTTTCGGGTTGGAAGGAGCCAGTTCACCGGTCAGTTTTTTCCACTCATGGGCACCGATGTTGTCCATGGTCATGCTGATTTCCGGCTGGTTGTTCTGGTCCATGTCCTGGCGTGCGTCTACGATCCTTTCGCCACCTACACGGGGAGCAGGGTTCGCAGGGTTTACCTTCAGCACGTATACAGACAGCGGGCCGTATTTGTCTTCCTTGTTTTCAGGACCGAAAGCGAATACCGCATCTTTAGGCAGGATGGCCTGAACAGCAGGCATTTGCAGGTACTGACGGAAGGTGGCAGTATCTTTAGGCAGGATACGACCGATGGAAGGGCTGGGGATCAGCGTTCCGGACTGCGGGTCGATCATTGGGAACAGTACAGTGAACAGCGGATTTTGTTTGCGTTGTTCATTGAGGAGTTCTTCTTTGTTTGCTTTACTGCTGTCTTTTACGGTTTTGCCGGTATCTTTTTTAGCCAGGTAGTCGCTCAGTTTACCTTCCTTGGTGGTATCAGCAGGGTTGGCAGCGGCAGTGGCATTAGTAGTGTCAGGAGTAGCTGGTTTTGCAGCAGCGCCACCGTGTGCGTTCCTGATGGCTTCGTTCATTGGATTCAGCACATTCTGGAAGAAGTCTGGGCTGTTTTTGTAAACTTCCCTGAATTCCAGGTTGGCGGTAGCCTGCAGGTATTTGCGTACGCGTTCTGCATTGTCAACGCCGGCCAGTTCCACGGAGATCAGACCTTTATTCTCGTCCAGGCTGATATTGGGCTGGGCCACACCGAATTTGTCGATACGTTTTTGCAGTACGATGTAGGTGTTTTTGATGGCAGCACGGGATTCTTTACGAATCATGTCCAGCACCTGCTGGTTGGAGGAATTAAAGTTGATATCTTTCTGGTAGGCGTTAGCGAAGATAGTTGCCAGACGGCCCTGAGGAGCCACTTCAGCGTAAGTTTGCCCGAACAAAGTAACAAAATCAGCCTGGTTAGTCTTTTTGCGTTCTTCAGCCAGGTCCAGCGCTTTGTTAAAAGCGGGATCCTTGGACTGTCCGGAAAGGGCGCGGATCACATCTTCCACACTCACTTCCAGCACTACGTTCATACCACCTACGAGGTCGAGGCCGAGATTCAACTCTTTTTCTTTGGCCTTGTTGTAGGTAACGTACCATGGAAACCCGGCAATCTGTTTATTGCTGGTGCTGTCCACGATCTCTTGTCTTCTTTGTTTAATGAATCCTTTCAGCGTGTCTGAGTAAAACGCCTGCAGTTCTTTACTTGCAGGGTATTTCTGCTCAGGGGTAGGGAATTGTTTGGAGACATCGGTCTCAGCCTTCTGCTCGATCTTCTTCTCATAGTTCCGCACCAAAAACGTGAAGGACAGTTGATACAAAGAGATAAGGATCAGTGCGATGGCAAAAAATCTTACCAGTCCTTTTAGTTGCATGTTGTTTGTTTCGGGTTTATAATAAAAAATTTTTAAGAGTTGCAAAGATAGAATTTAAATTGATATATTAAAGCCCTTGTTAAAAGAGGCGCAAAATCAATATGTGATTGACTTTACGGGCTTGGTGACACCCTTTTTTTCTAAATCTGCGATCCTGGTTTTTTACTGTTTTTAAGAATATATCTTTGCTTTACACTCAGTAATACCGACAAATATATGCAAACCCAACATTATCCGACAAGAGATAATTTCCTTTTGGCTTTGCTGAAAAGTCAGAAAGGCCCTGTGGCCAAGGTATTCAGGGATGCTACCGGTCACCGGCTGCAGATTCTTTACACCCGTATAGACCGGGATGAGCTGCAAAGGCCGCATTTTACTGATTTCCACTATGGTATAGGCCAGCCATGTTATTGTTATCCGGCATCTACGGTCAAGCTCCCTGCGGCACTGCTGGCACTGGAAAAGCTGAACGATCTCCGTATCCCGGGGCTGGACCGTCATACGGCCATGTTCACCCGGCCGTTGCCAGGGATTAATCCCGGAGTGCTGCACGACTATTCTGCAGCAGGCAAGCTACCATCGATATCTCATTATATCAAAAAAATTTTTTTGGTCAGCGACAACGACGCCTTTAACAGGCTGTATGAATTTATAGGTCAGGAGCCCTTTAACAGGCGTCTGTGGGAGCTGGGATATACCGGCACAGAGATACGGCACCGGGTAGGTCTCCCCCTTCACATAGCGGCCAATATGCATACCAACGGTGTCTATTTCCAGACTGAGAAGAAGTTGCTGTACGATCAGCCCGATATGGTAAGCAGTCTCCGCTTTACTCCGCGTCACGACCTCGCCGGTGAACAGCATATCAACCATCAAGGGAAAGTGGAAAAAAGCCCTATGGACTTCTCCCACCGCAACAGATTACCGCTGGCCGAGCTTCACTGCATGATGCAGCAGTTATTTTTTCCGGAAACTGTAACAAATCCTCTCAAGCTCCGTTTAACGGATAATGATTACAGTTTTTTGTATCGTTGTATGTCCCAATACCCTGGAGAATCAACAGATCCGGTGTATGACCCGGGGCAGTATCATCCGGCATATGTGAAATTTCTGCTTTTTGGCGGACAACGTACAGCACATATACCCGACCATATCAGAATTTTCAACAAACCGGGATGGGCCTACGGTTTTTTGACAGATACGGCGTATATAGCGGACTATGCCAATCATGTGGAGTTCCTGCTCTCTGTTAGCCTTCTGGTGAACAAAAACGGGATTCTGGGAGATGACCAGCAATCATTTGAAGAAACAGGTAAACCTTTTCTGAAGGCCATCGGTGAACTGATATATGAAGAAGAATTACAACGAAAAAAAATGAATCAACCAGACCTGAGCCGCTTCAGGAAACATAGTGGAACACAAATTTTATAAAAAACATACTAAAAAACTGAGAGCTAATGCTGATCAAAAAAAATCGCATATGGGCGGTAGCTGCCCTGCTAGGAGGAGTAATCGGATTTTCATCCTGCCTGAAACAGAACGATGTCACTCCTCCACGGATGAATTACACCGCTGCTATCATTAACGGCGCTTACCTTCCCTCCAGCCTGGACATCTTCAACAACAACGGCAAGATGAATACAGGTCCTTACAAAACCGGCAGTTCCGCTCCATTCCAGGATCAGCCCGGTGTACACACCTTCTCCTTCCGGAGAACCAACGGTATCGGACTGGACTCTGTAACTCAGCAATTTGACTCCACCAAGTTCTACACCATCATCACCTATAACGATGCCGCTAAAAACTTTGTGGCCAGGTACCAGGAGGAAAGTTTCGCCGGCCTGTCCAACAGCAAGGTGAACTTCCGCTTCCTTAACCTCAGTCCCAATGTAGGTCCGGTAGACCTGTACATCAACAAGAAAAAGGTTGCCAGCAATCAGGCATTCGCGCCAAGCGCCCCCTGGAATGCTGATGATCCGTATAGTGGTATGGTGGAATATTATGTTACCCTGCCCGGAGAAACCACTCCGTTGGTAAAAGGTACTTCCCGCCAGGATGCCGGCGCTACACAAGTACCTTTCCAGGCCGGATATGCTTATACCATTTACCTGGCCGGCGCCAAAGACAGCACCGGTGACAACAAACTGCAGCTGTATTATCTGTCACATACTTCCAGCTACTAACATTTTCATACCATAAAACAGAAAGGCAAAGGAGCGAAGACCCGGGTGGTCTTCGCTCCTTTGTTTGATCCCTGGCCATTTTCCTGTCCCCCGCACTCCTCCATGACTTTACGGGAACACTGTTACTGCTTTTCTAGTTTTTTTATGTAGGTTTGTTGCGGTCAATCCAATGATTAGATATGAATCAATTAGCAGAAAGGCTGTCACGGATTTCCGAGCCGCAAACAATTAAAATGGCCAAATTAGGCCGAGAGCTGAAAGCACAGGGGATAGATATCGTAGACCTGAGTATTGGAGAACCTGATTTTGACACACCGGAACATATCCGGGAAGCCGCCAAAAAGGCCATTGATGAAGGGTTTACGCACTATACACCTGTAGCCGGTTATGCCGAAGTACGACAAGCCGTGGTGCACAAACTGAAACGTGATAACGGGCTTGACTATACGCCGGAGCAGATTGTTGTTACCACCGGTGCCAAACAAAGCCTGGCCAACGCTGTACTGAGCATTGTGAATCCCGGTGATGAGGTAATTATCCCAACGCCTTACTGGGTGACCTATTCCGAGCAGGTAGCCCTGTGCCAGGGTGTGGTTGTATTTGTGCCCTGCAGTATTGAGAACAATTACAAAATCACGCCGGAACAACTGGAAGCGGCCATCACGCCTAAATCCAGGCTGTTTATGTTCTCCTCCCCCTGCAACCCTACCGGTTCTGTATATTCAAAAGAAGAACTGGAAGGACTGGCAGCCGTATTTGCCAGACATCCGCAGATCTTTATCATCTCCGATGAGATTTATGAATATATCAACTACGTTGGCAAACATGAAAGTATTGCACAGTTCGGCGACCTGAAAAACCGTACTATCGTCATCAATGGCCTCAGTAAAGGTTTTGCCATGACCGGCTGGCGTCTTGGCTATCTGGCTGCTCCCCTGGAAATAGCCAAAGCCTGTGATAAAATACAGGCCCAGTTTACTTCCGCCACCTGCTCTATTACACAGCGTGCCGCCATCACCGCCCTTACCGGTGACCTGAGCACCGCAGAAGCCATGGTAGCTGAATTCAAAAAACGACGCGCCTTCATACATGAAGCACTGAAAAATATCCCGGGCATGAAAGTGAATGACCCCGAAGGAGCCTTCTACATGTTCCCTGATATCAGTGCCTTCTTCAATAAATCTTATGAAGATACCCATATCAAAAATGCAGATGACCTCTGCATGTACCTCCTGCACAAAGCAAATGTGTCTGTGGTGACTGGTTCCGCTTTCCAGCAGCCGGACTGCATTCGCCTCTCCTATGCCACCACCATGGCTAACCTGGAGAAAGGCGCTGCCAGGATAAAAGAATGGTTGGGCAAATTGAAATAATTACGGATTACGAATTACGGATTGAGTGAATCATTGCCACTTCAATTCGTAATTCGTAATCATAACAAATTTATTTTATATACATTTGCGCTTCAAAACGTTCCGATAAGATGAATTCCCAACAGCTGTTGTATCTGGCACTTGCCATCGGCGCCTGCGCCGTTGTATACATGACCGTCCGTGATTTGTTCAAGAAAAAAAAGGAAGCACCTGCAGAAGACAAACCTTCTCCTGTGAACCAGGCCGTGTTACCACTTCAATTACAGGCCTATGAAAGACTTGCGCTGTATGTAGACCGTATCACGCCACAAAGCCTGATAGGACGCATCTATCAGCCAGGCATCAGCGCCGTGGACATGCAGATATCCATGGTACAGAGCATCAAAACGGAATATGAACACAATATCACCCAGCAGATCTATGTATCAACCATGACCTGGGAAGCTGTAAAAACGCTGAAAGAACAAACCATCTCCGTTATCAATCAGGTAGCGATTCAGTTGCCACCCGATGCACCCGCGCTGGAGCTCAACCGCCAGCTGCTGGAAGTGTTTATGCAGGCCGGCGAATCTCCAGCAGAGCTGACTGCCCAGATCATCAATTCAGAAGCCAAGAAACTGATGAGATAATTATTTTACGCTGATCACTTCGTTCAGCAGGTATCCTTTTCCATTAAACAACATGTATAAAGGCGGGGCCTGATACCAGGGCACGCCTGCTTTTTTTTCGTGCGCCTGTATATGCAGATGTGGTTCGGTACTGAAGCCGGAATTGCCCACACAGCCCAGTGCCTGTCCCTGTTTTACATGCTGTCCTTCATGCACTACCACGCTGTTGCGTTTGAGATGTCCGGCAAAAAAATAACAGTCGGCTCCTTCCAGCAATACCTGGTTGGTGTTTTTAGGTCCCCTGTCCATTGCGGGCGGGATATTGTCGGGGTTATCACCATAGGCTCTCCTGACGATGCCATCACAGGGAGCATATACGGTATCGTTGAAAATCCAGTAATCACTGAGTTTGCGGGAAAAGACACCGGCCCCGCGGGTACCACGGTCATCAATCTTTACGATATCCATCGCATATATTGCGCCACGCAGGCTGAAATGGAAGACATTGGTGGGGAGTCCTTTTCCGCCCTGCAGCACAAAATACCGTCCTGATTTAAGCGGGAAAGCCAGATTGACCGTATGCGGTGTGCCAGTAGTACCGGTGAAATAAAGCGCTGTTATCATCAGTAATAATCCTGACAACAGGAGGTTAGCGTTTCTCTTCCATACGGGCAGTAGAGGACTGGTATCTTTTTTTCTGCCGAAAGGCAGCATGATCAGCATCACCATCAGTAACACACCAAAAACATATTTGGTATAGACAGACAGGTATATCCAGGTACCATAGAGGTAAAGGAAAATTCCCAGCGACAGGCCCAGCAAAAGGATAGTATAGGAGCGGGCCAGCGGGCGATGACCTGCGCGATAAAGCAGATACAAGCTAAACAAGGCCAGCGCCAAAGTAATACATAATAAAGACCAGATGATCATAACAGGGCCAAACTTTACTGCAAATTATCAATATTTTTCCCGACGGCGAAGTACCATAATATTTATGTAACATTGCAACGCTAGTTCAATAACCATGGAAAAGATCATTCAAACCGACTCCGGCATCAGGATCGCACCGCTGTATACGCAGCCTGTGGCGATGGATGAGCTGCCTGGCGTCTTCCCCTTTACCCGCGGTATTCATGCCACGATGTACAGGGACAAACTATGGACCATGCGGCAATATGCCGGTTTCAGCACGGCGGAAGAGTCCAACAAAAGATACCACTATCTCCTGAGCCAGGGCGTGATGGGCCTCAGCGTGGCTTTTGACCTCCCCACCCAGATAGGCTATGATTCAGACCATGCCATGTCTGAAGGAGAAGTTGGCAAAGTAGGTGTAGCTATCGATTCGCTGGATGATATGGAAATTCTTTTCAAAGGTATTTCCCTGGAACAGATCTCTACTTCCATGACCATTAATGCCACTGGTTTTATACTGCTGGCATTCTATATCGCCCTTGCCAAAAAACAGGGTGCTGACCTGAAAAAGATCTCGGGTACCATACAAAACGATATCCTGAAAGAATACGCGGCCAGAGGCACTTTCATCTATCCTCCCAAACCTTCCATGCGCATCATCACCGATATCTTCGACTTTTGCAGCCGGGAAGTACCTAAGTGGAACACTATTTCCATTTCAGGATATCATATCCGTGAGGCAGGTGCCAATGCCGTACAGGAACTGGCTTTCACACTTTCTAACGGTAAAGCCTATCTGAAAGCAGCGCTGGAAAAAGGACTTGATATCAATGTATTTGCCAAACGTCTTTCTTTCTTTTTCAACGCACACAACCACCTCTTTGAAGAAGTGGCCAAGTTCCGTGCTGCCCGCCGTATGTGGGCCAACATCACCCGGGAACTGGGCGCTACCGACCCGAAAGCACAGATGCTGCGTTTTCACACACAGACAGGTGGCAGTACCCTGACAGCCCAACAGCCACATAACAATATTGTACGTGTGGCGGTTCAAACACTGGCAGCTACTATGGGCGGTACCCAGTCACTCCATACCAACGGATTCGATGAAGCCCTCTCTCTCCCTACAGAGGAGGCTGCCCGTATCGCCCTGCGTACTCAGCAGATCATCGGTTATGAAAGTGGTGTGGCCGACACTGTAGACCCACTGGCAGGCTCTTACTATGTAGAAGCACTGACCAATGAAGTAGAAAACAAAGCCTGGGAGCTGATCCACAAAATAGATGCGATGGGTGGCGCTGTCAGCGCGATAGAACAAGGTTTCATACAGGATGAAATCGCGCGAAGCGCCTATAAATATCAGCAGGAAGTGGAAAACAATGAAAAAATCATTGTTGGTGTCAACAAGTTTGTTGTGGAAAACAATCAACCGCCGGAAGTATTCCGGATTGATGACAGCATACGCCAGATGCAGTCTGACCGGCTGAAAGCCCTGCGTGCACGCCGCGATAACCAGGTCGCAGAACAATGCCTGCAGCGCATCAGCGCGGCAGCACAGACCACCGAAAACCTGATGCCGCTGGTCATCGATGCAGTGGAAAACTATTGCACACTGGGTGAAATAGCAGATGCCCTCCGTCATGTTTGGGGTGAATACAATGCTTAAACAATGACGAATTGTTAATTACGGGTTACGGATGAATAATTTATCTCTTAATTCATAATTCCTGATTGACAATTCGTCATTGAATTATATATTTTTGAGTCTAAAAAAATTTGAACTTGATCTATTACAATAGCTGTCCGCTTTGTGGTTCCTCACAAATACACGAAGCACTCTCCGCTAAAGACTATACTGTATCTAAAGAAACATTTCCCATATTTCATTGCGGAGGCTGTGGCGGCCGTTTTACTCAGCATGTGCCGGACAACGCCAACATAGGCCGGTATTATCAATCTGAAGAATACATCTCCCATTCTGAAACCAAACAAGGACTGATCAATCGCCTCTATCACAGTGTCCGTAAAATCACGCTGCGTTCCAAGCAAAACTGGGTACGTTCTGCAGCCCGCATCAAACAGGGCAACCTGCTGGACATTGGCTGTGGTACCGGCGCTTTCCTTCATTATATGCAGACAGGCGGCTGGACCATTACCGGCCTCGAACCGGATGAAAATGCCCGCCGTAATGCACAGACACTCTACAACATCAAGCCGCTTCCCATCGATCAGCTTTTCACACTGCCGGAGAAACAATACGATGCCATCACCATGTGGCATGTGCTCGAACATGTTCATGAGCTGCACCGTTACCTGGATCGTATCCGTCAGCTGCTGAAACCCGGAGGAGCCCTGCTGATAGCTGTTCCCAACTACACCTCCTCAGACGCATCACATTATGGTGAATACTGGGCTGCCTATGATGTGCCCCGCCATCTGTACCATTTCTCACCCGATTCCATGGCACAGCTGCTAGCCCAGCACAACATCAAACTGATCAAAAAACACCCGATGGTATTTGACGGTTTTTATGTGAGTCTGCTTAGTGAAAAATATAAAACCGGTAAAAGCCGCCTCTTTGCCGGCTTCTTCCACGGTTTCAGGTCTTACCGGAAGGGACTGAAAAATGTGGATAGATGTAGTTCGATAGTATACGAATGTAACGTTGATTAATGCTGATGATGCTGATGCTCCTGATAAGCGAAGGTTTTATTTAGTGATTAGAACGAATAAAGCGAAGGGCCCATGAATCAAAGTTCATGGGCCCTTCGCTTTTATCTCCATTTATCAGGAGCATCAGTTACATCACATTAATCACGGTACTAGTTTCATTTCATCTACCAGTCTGGTGCAACCGGCAAATTTGTCTACAATAAACAGCACGTAGCGGATATCCACCATGATATTACGGCAGATAGACGGGTCGTAGTTGATGTCGCTCATGGTGCCTTCCCAGGTACGGTCGAAGTTGAGGCCGATCAGATGACCATTGGCATCGAGGGCCGGGCTACCGGAGTTACCGCCGGTGGTATGGTTGCTGGCAATAAAACATACCGGCATTCTACCATTAACGCCATAACGGCCATAGTCCTTGTTTTTGTACAGGTCTCTGAGTTTGGCCGGCACATCAAATTCATAATCGCCGGGCACGTATTTTTCCATTACACCATCGAGGTAAGTATAAAAATCATAGTGGATGGCATCGCGGGGGCTGTAGCCGTCTACTTTACCGTAGGTAACACGCAGCGTGCTGTTCGCATCCGGATAGAAACGTTTTTTACTGCCCATTACGTCCATCTGCGATTGCATGTAAGTACGCTGAAGGCGGTTGATGTTGCTCTGCAGATCGCTGAGAGGTCTGCTGACATTGTCTACAAAACCTTTGCGTAATGCCATGGCCATACGGGTGGCCGGATCTTTCCACATCTGCGCCACAACAGCATTATATGGTTGCTGCACAAAAGCCTTGAGTTTATCCAGGGAGGTAAGACCAGACAGGTTAAATATTTTATCAGCCAGGGCGCGGCCGTCGTTGTTGCTTTCAGCGGAGAGCTGAGCATATTCTGCGCCAGCGTATTGTTTGGGAACGCCTTTGCCATACAGTTCCAGCAGGCTGGCACATACATCGTGGTCTACCTTGGCATTGTAGTTCTTATAAAATGACTGCATAGACTCCAGGAACTGCTGACGCAGTGATTCATATTGCCCCTCTCCTTTTTCGCGTACATCGGCGAGGAAGTCTATCAGGCGGTCAGCTGCTGTGAAGATCTCTGCATTTTTTACCAGTTCGCTGTAATAATCACGTGTCTGGGCGTAAGGCTGTATCTGGCGGTACAGTGCATTGAGGGTGTCCAGTACACCGGCATATTGTTGTTTGAGTGTAGCATTGCTATTAAGCAGCTGGCGGTAGGTAGCTTCGTACTGTTGTTTTTTGCTGATGCCATTGCTTTGTTTGATGCCCAGCATCTCCCCCTGCCATTTTTTCCAGGCATTGGCGGTAGAAGCGTATTTGGCTGCGTATTGAATTTTGATCTGTTCGTCTTTACGCATATAGCCGTCCATGATTTTAAGGGCGGCATCACGCATTTCCACTTTGGCAGCATCCAGCACCTGTACGGTCTGTTTTACGGCTTCAGAAGGCAGGTATTCAGAAGTGCGGCCAGGGAAGCCCAGTACCATGGTAAAATCGTTGGGTTTTACACCTTTCATGGAGATAGGCAGGAAGTGTTTGGGTGTCAGTGGCACGTTGTCCTGAGAATAAGGAGCAGGACGGCCATCTTTGCCGGCATACACGCGGAACATGGAGAAATCGCCGGTATGACGGGGCCATACCCAGTTGTCGGTATCAGAGCCGAACTTACCGATGGAAGAAGGGGGAGCACCCACCAGGCGTACATCGCGATAGGTTTCGGTGACAAAGAGGAAATACTGGTTGCCTTCAAAGAAGGGTTTCACCATTGTTTCCTGCCAGGATTCCTTTTTGGTATTCTGTCTGATTTCGTTGATACGTTTATCGATGGCCGACTGACGCTCCCGCTCACTCATGCCGGGTTTTACGTCCTGCAGAGCGGCTTTGGTAATATCATCGATCCGGACGATAAAAGAGACAAAAAGACCAGGGTTAGGCAGTTCCTCAGTGGCTGTTTTGGCCCAGAAACCATTTTCCAGGAAATTATTCTGGAGGGAAGAATGCTTTTGGATAGCATCATAGCCGCAGTGGTGGTTAGTGAGCAGCAATCCCTGGGAAGAGATTACTTCTGCGGTACAGAAGCCACCAAAGCTAACGATAGCGTCTTTGAGGCTTCCCTTGTTGATGTTGTAGATATCCGAGGCATTGATTTTCATCCCCATTCCCTTCATCTCTTTCTCATTAAGGCCGGACAGCAGTTGAGGCAACCACATTCCTTCAGTGGCATAAGTCAGCTGGGAAAGCAGCAGGAGTGCTGCCATCACAAGCGGCTTCACGATTCGTTGCAACATATCTGATATTCTTTTTATAAAACCGGCAATTTACTACAATTCAGGGAGGGCAGAAAAGATAAACCTGTGTTTCTGATCATTCATCGATATAAAGCTGCTATTGACAGAGATCTGGTAGGCCATACAATGGATTTGACGCAAATTCATGTCAATTTCAGAATATCTGTTGAGCATGCTCCGGTCCAAAGTGATGATCATAATGTTGCATATAACCGGCTGGGCTATATGTATGAGCTTTCCGCTGCTCTTTATCAGGGGGCAGGCCTGGTATAACCAGGTGCTGGCGGTGCTGTTGTCTGTTGTGTTGAGCCTTGCCATCGAACTCACCTGCCGGCGATGGCGGTCATCTGAGCATGCCTTACATCTCAAAGCCGGGAAAGCGGCGGCAGAGCTGTCATTTCTCAAATCACAGCTACATCCGCACTTTCTGTTTAATACACTCAACAACATTTATTCACTGGCCATATTACAGCATGAATATACCGCACCCAGCATCCTGAAGCTGTCTAATATGATGCGGTATGCCACTACAGACACGCATCGTGACTTTGTGTTACTGCAGCGGGAAATAGAGTGCATACACGATTATATAGACCTGCAGCAGCTGAGGCTTACCGCCCGTACGCGGGTGAAGCTTTCCGTTTCCGGTAATCCGGGGTTTAAATGTATTGCTCCGATGCTGTTGTTGCCTTTTCTGGAAAATGCTTTCCGGAATGGTGTCAGCAGTCAGGAGCCTTCTGATATTGTGATACAGCTTCAGACTACAGACCAGGGCATCCATTTTTATTGCAGTAACAAACTTTTTTCGCAGGAGGTATCATCCAACGAAACAGCCGAAGATATCAGTCATACACGGGAACGGTTGCAGCAGCTGTATCCGCAGCGGCATCTGTTGCATACAGCAGCAGACAACGGAATATACACGGTGAAACTGGACCTTTATATTTAGACTGTGGGCAAGATGTGCGAATAAATAACACAGTGCAGTAAAGTTGGCAAATACAGGCAAGCAGCGAAAGCAAAAGAGCAAAGCGCAGCAAAAAAAAGTTTTTTGCGCGCAATGCTCTCTTTGCTCATATATCGAGAAAACCTTAGTGGTACAGATAATTTAAGGCAATGATATCATTGGCATTAAATGTACGGTTGCCACCGTTGGAGCAGGCCAGCATCCAGGAATTGGCGTCCGGGCCGGAAGGTGTGCCGGGAATCTGTACAGCGCCTACAGTTGAACTACCTTCGTTTACAGCAGAACCGCCGCAGCTGTAAGAACGGTCCATGTAATCAGTATGACGCATACCGATACAGTGACCAATTTCATGCTGGATTACAGAACCCACATACAGCACGTTGGGGTTGGAACCATAGGCAGCAGCGTTAGTATTCATTTTAACGGTGCCATAAGGATTTCCGGTGCTGGTAGGGAAGCCGGAAGAGCCCAGTGTAATGTAACCACCGCTGGGGCCCTGGTTAAAGCCCTGAATGGTGATGTCAGCAGTACCGCTGGTAATGCGTTGGAAAGTCATGCGCAGGCCCAGCCTGTTGTAACGGGCAATAGCAGTGTCGGCACCAGCAATGAAAGCAGTTCCCAGTTTGGTCACTTTCACGGTGATCACGCGGGGCAGTGCGGTCACCAGTTGGTTGGTGCGGTACTGTTCACTGTTGGCGATGCGAAGTGTAGGAGTACTAACTTTTTCATTCAACTGTTCAGCAGTGAGCAAGATGTCACCTTCTACCAGATAACCATCTTCTGTTTTACGAACGTTGTCGGTGCTAAAGCCATTGGCTTTGATCTGAGCCAGCACCTGATCAGAAACGGGGTTGGGCTGAGATTCCTGTTGTGTGTTGTTTTTGTTACAGGAAGAAATCATTACACCTGCGGCCAGACAGGTAATTACGGCGAGGATTTGTTTTTTCATCAGTTCGGATTTTGGTATAAAAAGAAAAAAATATTCCCTGGCTGGTTGTTACGTAACAGCCAACGTTCAAGATACTTTCATAATGATGACTACAGTGCTCATCTGTAGACGCAATGCAACTGACAACAGGGCAATGCTACCGACAAACAACAAGTTGCATGGCGTTACATATCCAGGAAAAAGCGGGCTTTCAGTGCTCTTCTTTTAGCAGACATATTACAGCTGAGGTACGTGTTAACAATACCGGCATGCAAATTTTAATGATTGACTATGATTCAGTAATTCCGGCGGACCCGGCGACTCAGACTTGCTCTTCAGTTAACCAATGGTAATTGGCCTCTCGTATGGTTTTCTTAGATTTCGTTGCTCGTTTTCAGTTAATTTATCGTGCTACCAATATTACAACTTTCGTTTTAACTTAAAAAAAATTTTTTGTGTGTTGTGCATAAAAAATTGTGTTGATAGATTTATTGCAGTAGCTTTAATTAACATCGTAATCATCTGTCGCCGCTAACCTGCATGAAAAAGATCATTACCAAAGTCTTGCCAATACTGGCACTACTGCTATCCCGCCATCAACCCGCCGCCGCCCAGCTAAGAGTGGCGGAAACAACGATACTACAACGATATGCCCTTGATACCTTGACAGCACTCCCAACAAAGGTCCCACTGCTGGTAAAATTTATCAAGGTCCCTGACGAAAAAACCCTGGCACGCTGTGGCGTTATCAAAGCTTTATCCAGCCAGCATTATATTGTACAGACACTTCCGTCGGACAGCGCCCTGCTTAAAAAGGTGCAGTACAGCTATATCGCAGGGCCTAACCGGAAAGCTACCGATGCACTGCTGGCAAAGCTGGAATCATTGCGGGCCACAGACAGTATTACGGTACAGTTGTCTTACACTGGCGAACATTTTACCTCCCCCCTCACAACAGTAGTCCGTATCATTGCTACCTACCGGGTGGCGGTCGTAAAGGTGAGCAAAAAGGACTGGCCGGCGCTAATCGGTCGCACCGATATTATTGCGGCGGATATCATACGACAACCGGCTCCTGAAATCATCATCAATACCATCAACCCTTATATAAACCGTATTAACGTAGCGCAGCAACAGTTTCCGCAGGTACGCGGAAAAAGTATAACCGTTTCCGTTAAAGAAGATTTATTTGATACTACTGATATTGACCTTGTGGGGAGATATGTACTGTCTGCCGGCAGCTCCGATATTAACAGTCCGCATGCCACCATTATGTCCACACTGATTGCCGGTGCGGGCAACAGCGGTATCAACGCGCTGGGCGTGGCACCCGCTGCCAGACTAAGCTCTGTTGGCTTCGGTATGCTTTACCCCGACGACAATACCTATTACCGGCAATTCGGGATCACGGTGCAGAACCATTCGTATGGCTCGGATACCAGTAACCGTTATGGGGCGGAGGCTGCAGCCTATGATCAGCATATACTGGAAGCTGATACATTGGTACATGTATTTTCCGCCGGCAATGCCGGTGCCTCTGCAGCCAGAGATGGCCGCTACCAGGGACTTCCCGCTTATGCTAATCTCACGGGCAACTACAAACACGCCAAAAATGTGATCGTGGTAGGTGGCACAGACGCCAACTTCCAGGTAAGCGCATTGTCTTCCAGAGGGCCGGCCTACGACGGACGTATCAAACCGGAGGTAGTGGCCTATGGCCAGGACGGAACTTCCGGTGCCGCAGCTCTTACCAGCGGCATCGTTACCCTGTTGCAGGATGCCTACCGTCAGCAGCATGGGGTAGCCCCCTCATCTGCCCTCATCAAAGCCCTGATGATCAACAGTGCCGTATTACCCGCAGGTATACGGCCCGCCTATACACATGGATATGGCAGTCTCCATGCAGCAGGCGCGCTGGCTACCCTCACTGCCGGACATTACCGGCAAGGAATGGTCACCACCAACAGCGATGCTACTTTCGACATACAAGTTCCTCCCGGTCTGCAGCAGGTAAAGATCACCCTCTACTGGAATGATCTCCCCGCCGCCCCCGACGCACCGAAGGCACTCATCAACGATCTGGACATGCAAGTTGTTACCGCAGATAACAAAAGCTGGCTTCCCTGGGTACTCAATACCTTTCCTTCCCTTGACAGTCTGAAAAAGCCTGCCCAGCGAGGTATCGACAGCCTCAATAACACTGAACAGATCAGCATCGACCAGCCGGCGGCCGGTAATCTGCATATCAGCATCACTAAACGCAAACTGGCTACTATCAATCAATCCTTCTATATCGTATACAGCTTCGAGACACAGCCTTCTTTCGCCTGGCAGAACCCCGTGGCCGGCGCTATTCTGCCCGCAGGGCAACAAACACCCCTGCAATGGGAAACAACGTATAGTGGTAACGGTGCCCTCTCCTTCAGTACTGACAACGGCGCCACCTGGAATACCATCGCACCGCAGGTGCCGCTACAACAGCCCTGGAACTGGGTGGTACCACAACTCTTCAGCCAGGTGTTACTCAAACTAACGTTAACGGATACTTCATTTGTAAGTCCTCCCTGTTATATTTCGCCACAGCTCACGCTGAGCACCGGCTTTAACTGCAGCGATACTGCCCAGTTGTACTGGAATACCCTGCCTTCCGCCACCGGATATCAGGTGTATATCTACAATCAGGGTACCATGAAACCTTATCAGCTGGTGAAAGACAGCTTTATTTTTATTCCGAAACGAACCGTTTCCTCGGTGTATTATGCGGTGAGTCCTGTTGCACCGGCAGGCTGGGAAGGTGCGCGGAGCTATGCCGTGGATTATACCCGACAGGGAGTGGGTTGTTATGTACAAACATTACTGGCCGACAAAACGATTGATAACCAGGTATGGTTGTCTTTATCCCTGGGCTCCACCTATCTGTTAAAAAATATTTACTGGGAAAGGTATTCGCTGACCGGCTGGACGCGGCTGGGTACACAGCTTGTGAGTAACGCCACCAATTATAATTTTATGGACAGCCATCCTTATGAAGGTATAGTACAATATCGGGCGGCCCTGGAAACTGTTGATGGCAGGATATTCTATTCGGATGTGGCAGCGGTGAACATCCTATTGCAGCATGATATACTGGTGTTTCCCAACCCGGTTATCAGCCAGTTGTATATACTGGATGCCCAACAACGCAACAAGCAGCTGGTGCTGATTGATATGAGCGGACGGACCGTCATGCGGAGAATACTCAATGGTATGCAGGAAACTATTAGTATGGACCAACTGCCTCCGGGTGTCTATCATTGCAGCATTTTCCTGGGCAATCAGCGCATTTATTCGGGGAAGATCGTCAAACAATAAGCTACCACATAAAAAAGGGCCGACCAGATGATGGTCGGCCCTTTGTATAGTAATATAAGTTTATTACAGGTGGATTGCTTCGCCGTAAGCTACTTCGATCGCATCTTTTACAGATTCGCTCATAGTAGGATGTGGGTGGATGGAATCCAGCACTTCCTGGTAAGTAGTTTCCAGTTTGCGTGCTACTACTGTTTCCGCGATGATTTCAGTTACGTTGGCACCGATCATGTGGGTACCTAACCATTCGCCGTATTTAGCGTCGAAGATTACTTTTACGAAACCTTCAGTAGCGCCTGCAGCAGAAGCTTTACCGGAAGCAGAGAATGGGAATTTACCCACTTTCACTTCGTAGCCTGCTTCTTTAGCAGCTTTTTCAGTGTAACCTACAGAAGCGATTTCAGGAGCGCAGTAAGTACATCCCGGAATGTTCATGTAGTCGATGGTTTCAGGTTTGTGAGCGTATTTTTTCTCGTTGTAAGCGATAGCTTCCACGCAAACGATACCTTCTTTGGAGGCTACGTGTGCCAGCGCCTGACCAGGAACCATGTCACCGATAGCATAGATACCAGGAACATTGGTCTGGTAGTATTTATCTACTACTACGCGGCCTTTGTCGGTTTTGATACCCATTGCTTCGAGGCCGATGTTTTCGATGTTGGCAGCGATACCTACAGCGCTCAGTACCACGTCTGCTTCCAGGGTGATTTCACCGGTCTGTGTTTTCACTTTTGCTTTCACACCGTTACCAGCAGCTTCTACCGCTTCTACAGAAGCGTTGGTCATGATTTCGATACCTTTTTTCTTGTATATTTTTTCCAGTTCTTTGGAGATGTCTTCATCTTCCACCGGAACGATACGTGGCAAGAACTCAACGATGGTTACTTTGGTACCAAGGGTAGCATAGAAGTAAGCGAACTCAACGCCGATAGCGCCGGAACCAACCACGATCATGGATTTAGGCTGCTGAGGCAGTACCATCGCCTGACGGTAGCCGATCACATTTTTACCATCGATCTTCAGGTTAGGCAGCTCACGGGCACGTGCACCGGTAGCCAGGATGATGTGTTTAGCTTCGTGTACAGTAGCTTTACCGTCTTTGTCAGTAACTTCCACCTGTCCTTTCGCTTTCACTTTACCGTCGCCCATGAGGACGTCGATTTTATTTTTCTTCATCAGGAACTGAACGCCCCTGCTCATTTTATCAGCAACACCACGACTGCGCTTGATAACAGCTTCAAAATCAACTTTCGCATCTCCGATGGTGATACCGTAGTCTTTTGAATGCTGCGTATATTCGAAAACCTGTGCTGTTTTTAATAACGCTTTGGTTGGAATACAGCCCCAGTTTAAACAGATACCACCCAGGCTCTCTCTTTCCACTACCGCGGTTTTAAATCCCAGCTGCGAAGCACGGATAGCAGCCACATATCCACCAGGGCCACTACCAATTACGATTACGTCGTATGCCATATTGTTTAATTTTAATTGAAACTTGCCAAAGGTAAAACAATAATTGGGAATTGCGAATTACGAATTTGGGCGAAGATGTAAGCGGAGAAGGGACTTACCCGTTCTTCGATTACAACTTCGCCCATATTCACAATTTATGATCGGCGATTCACCATTTTATCTCAGATCCACTACTTCTACGCCAGGATACTTTTTAGCATCAAATGTAAAGGTTGCATCCGTTACATTGGCATTAGGTGTAAAGCTGGTGATTTCGTAAGTGTAGTGGTTACCGTTTTTCTCGAACACCTTCATCTTGGCGATGCTCTGGTTCTTTTTGTCTACGGAAACGATTACCTTAAAAATATTCTTGGACTTATCTGTAGGTGTCAGCTCTATATTTTGCAGCACCTTGCCTTTTTCATTGGTTTCTCCATCCAGGCGGTACAGATAATCTTTATCGTAGAAGTTGGTGAAGAGCTTAGCGGGAGTCATAGCGCCGCTGCTCTGGTCTACATTGTTGATAGTCACTTCATTCACATCCTTGGCATATGTCCAGGAGGTTTTGTTATCGCTGATGATTTCCTGGCCGGGCAGGGTAACTTTATATTTAGCTCCTTTCAGGTAAACGGTACCCTTTTTGGAATCGTTTACACCATTCTTGGCTCCTTCCACTCTGAGGACGAAATTCGCAACTACGCTTTTTAAAGATTTGAATTTATTGCTTACGCCATCCAGGACTGTTTTGGCTTTCGGATCGTTGGCAACCTTAGACTGGGCCATGCCGCTGAAAACGATACCACTTAACAATAATCCTGTCAATACAAATTTCTTCATTGTAGATTTTTTTGATTTTCTAAACCTGCCATGTCAAATGCCATGCCGGTTGTAATGTTGGTCCTTAATGGAGTGCAAAATTCGCGTTATTTTATCAAATGCGTAACACATCTCCAAAAAAATTAATACATTATAACAAATCGTTAAGGATTTCCTGTAGCTCGGAGTCGGTCTTCACCAGTACATCCCTGGCTTTGGAACCCATATTGGGCCCTACAATACCGGCAGCCTCCAGCTGGTCCATCAAACGGCCGGCCCTGTTATATCCCAGCTTCATTCTCCGTTGCAGCAAAGAAGTAGATCCCTGCTGGGTTTGAACGATCACCTGTGCAGCTTCTTCAAACAGCGGATCTCTGTCTGCAAGGCTCAGCTCCTTACCCTCGCTGTCTTTGTCGTCTACATATTCCGGCAGCAGGAAAGCATCGGGGTAACCTTTCTGATGACCGATAAATTCGGCTACATTTTCCACCTCCGGCGTATCCACAAAGGCGCACTGAAGACGGACCAGTTCCCCATTGAAAGACACCAGCATGTCCCCCTGGCCTATCAGCTGCTCGGCGCCGCCTATATCCAGGATGGTGCGGGAGTCTATTTTGGAAGACACTTTAAAGGCTACACGAGCCGGGAAGTTGGCTTTAATAGTACCCGTAATGATGTTTACAGACGGGCGCTGCGTAGCGATGATCAGGTGGATACCTACCGCACGCGCCAGCTGGGCCAGACGGGCAATCGGCATTTCCACTTCCTTGCCGGCCGTCATGATCAGGTCGGCAAACTCATCGACCACCAGTACGATGAAGGGCAGATAACGATGTCCCTTCTGCGGATTGAGCCTGCGCTGGGTGAACTTGGCATTGTACTCCCGGATGTTACGGGTACCGGCTTCCTTCAGCAGGTCGTAACGCAGGTCCATCTCAATACACAATGCATTGAGTGTATGGATCACCTTTTTGGTGTCGGTGATAATGGCATCATCTTCTCCGGGCAGTTTGGCCAGAAAGTGCTTTTCTATCAGCTTGTACAGCGACAGCTCTACCTTTTTAGGGTCTACCAGCACAAACTTCAGCTGGGAAGGATGTTTTTTATACAGTAGTGATACCAGCAAGGTATTGATACCTACTGATTTACCCTGACCGGTAGCACCCGCCATCAGCAGGTGAGGCATTTTAGCCAGGTCAGCAATAAAGTTTTCGTTGTCGATTTTCTTACCCAGAGCGATGGGCAGGTCCATGGTGCTGGACTGGAATTTCTCAGATGCCAGCAGGTTTTTGAGGGACACAATGCTCTTTTTCACATTGGGCACTTCAATACCGATGGTACCTTTACCCGGAATGGGCGCAATGATACGGATACCCAGGGCCGACAGGCTCAATGCGATATCATCTTCCAGGTTTTTGATACGGGAGATACGTACGCCGGCGGCTGGTACGATCTCGTACAACGTAACGGTAGGACCTACCGTGGCGCTGATTTTCTGGATAGAGATATCATAGTTTTTGAGGGTGTCGATGATCTGGTTTTTGTTTTTCTCCAGCTCGCCGGTATCCTGTACAATGATTTTATCGGCGTTGTGATTTTCGAGCAGATCGAGGCCGGGATAGCGGTAGTCGCGCAGATCCAGGGAAGGATCATAAGGATCTACGGGCACAGTGGGGCGCACCGTTGCCAGCTCTTCTGTATCGTCCTCTTCATCCTTAAATGTTTGCTTTATCTCAAATGCCACTTCCTCTGGCTGATTTCTCTTCTTAGGTGGTGCAGGTGATTCTTCCGGCACTTCCTCCACATACAGGAGCGGGCCCGGGTCTTCTTCCTCCTCTTCCTCTTCTATCATTTCCGGTTCCGGAGGTGCAGGCATCTTAGCCACCGGTGGCTGTGGTGGCGGTGTTGGTGCTACCGGCGGCATGTAGGGTACATGGGCAGGCATCACCGGTTCTTCCTCCTTCTCAATCAGCTGCATAGGAATCTCTTCAAGTTCTTCTTCTTCCTCCTGCAGTTGCGGAGCCAGTGGTACATTGCCTTTCAGGCTGTTGCCTCTGGCGGGTTCTGGTACCGGAGCTGTTGCCTGCATGTTGGTGGCGGGCGTAACGGGCACTGGAGTGTTTGCCACTACAGGAGCCACCGGTACGGGTTTAGGCGGTTTTACCTTTTTCTCCGGCCATTTAAAGTTGAAGTTAAATTTCCAGATGAGCCAGGAGAAACCGGCTACCAGCAAGAGTAATGCAGTACCTGTTTTACCAACAAATCCGGAAGTCCATTTGTCGAGGGCATTGCCCAGGGCTCCGCCCCAGGGGAAATCGGCTCCGTTGGCCACAAAAGCCATGGACATACTGATAAACAGAAGGCCAAAGATGATGTATTTGACATTGCGCCAGACGCGGAAAACGCGGCGGCCTACAATAAAATTGACACCTATGATAAAAAAGAAATAACAGAACAGATAGGCAGCAATGCCTACCCCATTGTAAAAGAAGTTGTGTGACACGTAGGCTCCCAGGCGGCCCAGCAGGTTATCCACCTTCACATCTCCGATGAGGAGTTCTTTGGTGGAATAGCGGAATACTTTGTCCTGGTCATCTTCCCAGGTGAAGAGATACGAGGTGAAGGCAATGAAGCAATAGACAGACAGCAGCAGAAAGAACACGCCCATTACTTTATGGGTGCGTTCGTCCTTAACGAGTTCTTTTACTTTCACCTCAGGCTCCTTGTCTTTCTTCAGCACATCAGGATTGGGGGCGGGTGCCTTTGGCTTTTTGCTTTCCGGTTTTTCGGTTTTCAGTTTATTCTTGGACATAATCTAGCTTCAAAATTGGGATTACCTGGCCCGGGGTGGCAGCTGCAGTATCCAGTGCGCGATAAATTCCGGTACCAGGGGATCAATGGTCTGTTCCAGGTCACCATATTCTCCTACGGTGCATGTTTTACAGCGCTGGAACAAATGATTTAATCCGTCGAATTTCCGGATGGTGACCAGCATATTCCCATTTTCACGCAGCGCGCGTTCTATGGCATTCAGATTGGTGGTGGCTTCTACCTGCATGTCTCTTGTACCGTTGATGGCCATAAACGGGCATTTGATCTGTTTCAGGTAATCCAGTGGCTTGTATAATAATATTGATGACAGTTCCCGATCAAAATGTATATCATTCACGAATGTTTCTTCCGACACCTGTTTTTTGACTTCTTCCGGCGAAGCGCGGTAGATATCGCGGAGTGCCGACTTTGCTCTCGTAGCGGCCACTACATAGTTGGTATCGCTGGCCAGAGCATCCCAGTATGGTTTAAGACTTTCCACACGGGCTTTTATTTCGGCATCGGATTCTCCGGCCATTCTGCCGTCCATGATTACTTTCTGGTCTACCAGTTGTCTGCCGGTAATACCCGGGCCTGCCATTGAAACTACAAAAGCTATCGATTTATTGTTAGCTGCGGCAATTTGTGCGACGATGGCGCCTTCGCTATGTCCAAGCAGACCTACCGTATACGGATCTACGTCTTTTCTTGTTTTGAGATAGGCGATGGCGGCGTTGGCATCTCCCGCAAAATCATAGATGTTTGATTTTTCGTACACGCCTCCGGAGGCGCCTACCCCGCGGTCATCGAAGCGCAGGCTGGCGATGCCGTTGCGGGCCAGAAAGTCGGCCAGTACCAGGAAGGTTTTATGGCCGGCCATTTCATCATTGCGGTCCTGAGGGCCGGAGCCGTTCAGCAGCACTACCACCGGGTATCTCCCCCACTCTGCCGGACGGGTAAAGGTTCCGGCCAGGGAGACATGGTCATGCTCGTTAGTGAACTTTACCTCATCAGTATGATAAGGATATGGCGGCTTTGGCTCCTGTGGCCGTTTGTACACATCGCTCTGTCTGATTTCCCTGCGTGACAGGTTAAACTCGCCCTGCTGGCCGTTCCAGGTGAATATCCCCTGAAACTGTTTGCTGGCTTCATTCCATACACCAGTGTAGGCAAACTTGATAGTATCTACGCGCAGCAGCAGCGTATCCTGACGGTAAATAACATGGTCCAGGGTGATGGCTTCATCGTTGTAATCGGGATTACGCAATTCTCCCTTATAACCATCTCTTTCTTTTTCCAGCACCACAGTCAGGCGTTGTTTGTCGCCGTAGTAGGATTTGGTTACCCCGTACCATTTACCGGTAATATCTTTTGACTGTTGCGCCCATGCTACTGTACATAAGCTGATACTCAACCACAGCAACCAAAGTCCTTTATGCATATATGATCTGCTTTACGCTTTAATTTTCAAAACTCCCATGAGCAGACTAATCCAGCCTGCGATGAACACCAGCCCTCCGATGGGTGTGATAATACCGATACCTCTCAACCCTACACTACCAGTGGCTTTGAGCATGGTGAGCGCATAGAGGGAACCGGAGAACAGGAAGATGCCGATGATAAAACATCTGCCGGCCCATTCCAATTGAGCGCCCGGAACATGAGCAAAGAGAATGCCGGTAACTAATAATGCAAATACATGATAGAACTGGTAAGTAACGCCTGTCTGGAAAGTAGATACTGTTTCGGGGGGTACCAGCTCTTTCAGTTTATGTGCGCCAAAAGCGCCTAAAATCACTGCCAGTGCACCCAAAGCAGCTGCCCATACTAAAAAACTCTTATGCATGTTCAATATTTTTTGTAAAGGTATCCAATGAAATATTATCGGATGAAATTATATGCCTGGACTGTTCATAAAAAGGTCTGCGTTCGGCCATCTTTTTTTCCACAAAGTCGAGCAGGTCTTCATCATCGAGGTCCTGGATCAGCGGCCGTTTGTGTTTTTTGCGTTGCAGCCTTTCCACCATTGCTTCGAGGGAAGGGTTGATCCAGATGGTGATGCCGTGTTCGTTCATGAAGTCCATGTTGTCCTGAAAGCAGGGCGTGCCGCCGCCGCAGGAGATCAGAAAATTGTCCTGCCGGGACAGTTCACGCAGCAACAAGCTCTCCTTTTCCCGGAAATAATCTTCGCCTTTGGTGGCGAAGATGTCGCTGATAGCCATTTCTTCCGCCTCTACGATCACTTCATCCAGATCATAGTAGGGCAACTGCCAGTGATCGGCCAGCTGTTTGCCCCAATAGGATTTTCCGGCTCCCATGAAGCCGAGCAAGAATATTTTCATAAGTCAAAATAACGCAACAGTTAGTAAAATTCCTTTCCTCACGCCGGATGTGTCCATGCCAGGCACAGACCATTCTCTATTATATATTGCAAATATAACCGGGTATTTGAATCCGGCTTCACAAAATTAGCGCTGATAAAGCCCATCGGCTGATAGACAAAGGGTTGCAGCACCAGGTTCTCTCTAAAATCAACGCTTCCCAGCCCGTACCATTTAAACATTGCTTCCTTAGCGCTCCAGCAGATGGTTTTATGGGGTAATGCATGTGTAGGATCAATAAAATCCCGTTCGTCGGGTGACAGGAACTTATGCGACACCTTTTCTATCTTATCTTTCACTTCTTCTATATCTATCCCTACAGCGGCTTTGGTACTCACGATGGCTGCTACATGATCTCCGCAGTGGGAGATGGAGAAATGGTAGCTATCGCAGGTCAGTACTGGCTTACGGGATCCTGATATCTGAATCTTTTCGATGGGGAATTCAGGGAAAAGCGTTACCAGCAGATATCTGCCTGCAAAATGCTGTAATCTTTTGTGTGGATGATGGATCTCGGGGCTGATGTTAACCCGCTCCCGGAAGAAACTTTCCTGCTCTTCGATGCTCCACACGCCCAATCTGGTTTCCGGATCAATTTGTATGGTACGTATTAATGGCATATCTTGCCAAATTAAAGCAAAAAAGCATAAATAAAAGAAAAGGTTTCGCTTTTAACGCACCTTTATAAAATGCCCGAAGCTTTTATGCTACTACTAAAACACCTAACATGATCCTGTCAGACAAACGGATATTGGAAGAAATTGAAAAAGGCACTATTATTATTTCGCCTTTTGACCGGAAGTATCTTGGTACCAACTCTTATGACGTGCACCTTGGCAAATATCTCGCCACCTACAAAGATCGTATTCTGGACGCACGCAAACACAATGAAATCGAGCATTTCGAAATACCGGAAGAAGGTTATGTGCTGCAACCCGGTACCCTTTACCTGGGCGTAACCGAGGAATACACCGAAACCCATGCGCATGTGCCTTTCCTGGAAGGCAAGTCCAGCACGGGCCGCCTCGGTATAGACATTCACGCTACCGCTGGCAAAGGCGATGTAGGCTTCTGCAACACCTGGACCCTGGAAATCTCCTGCGCACAGCCCGTAAGGATCTACGCCGGTATGCCCATCGGCCAGCTGATTTATTTTGTAGTGGAAGGCGAAGTGGAAACGATGTATAACAAAAAAGGCAATGCCAAATACAACAGCCGCACCATCAAACCAGTGGAAAGCATGATGTGGCGCAACGATTTTTAGTTCCTGTAAACCAGGCGTTTTTAAAAGCATTTCAAAATACAAGGGGCGAAGATCAATTGGTTTGATCTTCGCCCCTTGTGTTCTGTTTTTATAGCATTCAAACTACTCCAAAGAAAAGGAGTCTCATCATTCCATTATTTTTTACCCATACTTTTTTTTAAGGCACCTGATATATCACCTCATGGGCTTCTGTAAGCGTGGGCACTTCCAGCTTGCTGATAAGCCTTTCCATGGCGGCGGAGGGCACGATATGTTCCCGCTGCGTGTTTTGCTGCAACAACCGCGCAGCCGGCACTTCCACGTATACGATGGTCACCGCCGCATCATAGGCAGTGAACAGACTTATCAGCTGTTCACGCATCTGCCGGGTGATGTTGGTAGCATTCCAAACAAAGGAACGACCTTTACGGAGGTACTCCCTGGCCTGTTCTTTAGCCGCCTGAATCACAGTACCATTGCCGCTTTTGTCGGTGGGACTTATTTTCATAGTCCTGCGGATATCATCCAGGGAGATGACCGGCCATTGCCGGTAATTCCTTTGCACCCAGGTATCCTTTCCTGCGCCGGGCAAGCCACTCATCATGATCACCTGTGTATTGGGCTGCTGATAAGGCACATAGTCCGGTGATGTTTCTTCCTTCATCAGGTAGTACATCCGTGCAGCAGCATTCTCAAATGCCCGGGGCACGCCCCAGCATTCATTTTCCCGGCACAGCTCCTCGAAGCAGTCCAGCCGGTACAACAGGTCAGCCTGATCCTCACAGATGCGGCCCAATGCATCGGCCCGGGCCAGCAGTGCCAGCAGACGCGTGTTGACTTCCAGACTGGCCGTGATCACCGCTTTCTGCGGATCTTTTTTATCAAAGACCCAGAGCGGCAGCCCATGGTAGCGTACCAGTTTCGCGATCTCCTCACGGATAGGAAAAGGTGTAGACACCTCCCGATACAGGATCTGCCGGGCACGCATCTCCCCTTTCCGTGCATGGCCGGCAGAAGTGATACTGCCATCCGGTGCACATACAGTGGTGGAATATTTTTCCACGTCATGCAGCAATGCCGCGGCCCACAGGATCTCCTGCTGCTGTAGCGGCAGCTCCTGGTATGCGGGCAACTGCTGCAATGCTTCCAGCACCATCTGCGTATGTACGGCAACGTTAC